>NZ_JBIWLU010000011.1:0-404601 GCF_044766365.1 Streptomyces sp. NPDC102279
GTTCCCGCGAGCCAAAGGTGTCCCCGGGCGGCGTGGTGCGGGTGGCGGCCGCGCCGCACCCGCGTTAGTTGTGACGACTCCCCGCGGTTTGTGATACGGCCCCCCCCCCGGGCGGGGGGGGGGGCCCTTCTCGTGTCCGCGGAGTCCGTCAGCCGCTGGTCAGCAGTTCGGCGACGCTCGCCAGGATCAGGACGATGCCGCCGAGGCCGACGGCCGCCCCGAACGTCCGGAAGCCGGATGCGGTGACCCATCCGACCGGCTCCGAGAGGTCGCCGGTCGACGCGGCACGCAGGTCGTGGCCGCGCTGCTGGGAGGCTTCCATCGCTGTAGCGGAACCCCGCACGTTGAAGGCGACCCAGCACCCGGCCACCGCCGCCGGCAGGCCGAACGCCATCAGGAACACGTAGCTGGGCAGCCTCAGAGCCCGGCCTTGCGCGTGCTCCGGAACGCAACGTAGGCGGCGATCGCGAAGAAGACGAAGGTCAGCGGGTCGGCCTCGGCCTTCCAGGCCTGCTGGACCACGTCGAAGTGGTCGAAGAAGACCTCGTTGAAGCCGACACCGAGCTGCTTCGCGCCCATCATGGCCTCGCCGATCAACTGGCCGAGGTAGATCGCGGCGACCGAGACGATGACGCTGAGGACCGGCAGGGTCTGGTTGCGGCCTCCGAGGCGGCCCGCGGCGATGCCGACCAGGAAGCCGACGCCGACCGCGGCGTAGCCGATCTCGTGCTTGGTGGCGCCGATGATGAGGCCGTACAGGATCGCGGAGATCACGCCGGCGCCGAGGGCGGCGACGACGCCGAGCACCAGGTTGTTGCGCACCGGCGCGGCCGGGGCGACGGGTGCGACCGGGAAGCCCGGCTGGGGCGCGCCCTGCGGGCCGGCCTGCTGCGGGAAGCCCTGCTGCGGCGCGGTCGGCTGGGCGGGCTGACCCGCGTACGGGTTGTTCTCGACCGGTGCGGCGGGCTGACCGGTGTACGGATTGTCGACCGGCGGACCGGGCGGCGGCGTGGTCTGGCTCATGTGGGATCCCCCCAGGGATGTGGGCACACCTGTGTGGCGCGCGAGAAGCGTTCGCGCACACGTGCGGGACGCCCGGGACGCGGGCGCACTTGTGTGCGAGAGCTGCCGCAGATTAGCAGGCGGGAGTGACAGTCCGTGAGGGGAATTTCCGGGGTCAGAGCCGGTGTGCCGCGCCGGTCGGGGTCGCTCCCCTTGTGTCCAGGAGGAGTTGGGCCTTCACGGACAGTCCTTGCAGGTCGTACGTGCGGTGTTGCTGCAGCAGGATCGTCAGGTCGGCGTCGGCCGCGGCTTCGTAGAGGGAGTCCGCGCGGGGTACGGGCCGGCCGAGCACGCTCCAGGCCGGGACGTGCGGGTCGTGGTAGCTGACGGACGCGCCGAGTTCCATCAGGCGTACGGCGATCTCGTGGGCGGGGGCGCCCTGTTGGTCGGCGACGTCGGCCTTGTAGGTGACGCCGAGGAGGAGCACGCGCGCGGCGCGGGCGGACTTGCCGTGCTCGTTGAGCAGGGTCGCGGCGCGCTGGATGACGTACTGGGGCATGTGGCTGTTGACCTGCTGGGCCAGCTCGACCATCCGCAGGGGGCGGCCCGAGTGTCCTGCGAGGTCCTGGGGGAT
Source organism: Streptomyces sp. NPDC102279 (assembly GCF_044766365.1). Taxonomy (NCBI): domain Bacteria; kingdom Bacillati; phylum Actinomycetota; class Actinomycetes; order Kitasatosporales; family Streptomycetaceae; genus Streptomyces; species Streptomyces sp. NPDC102279. The sequence continues at coordinate 1,637 of NZ_JBIWLU010000011.1, forward strand.
CCCGTGGCCGCCGACGCCGGGGCCGGGCCGGAACGCCTGGAAGCCGAACGGCTTGGTCTCCGCGCACCGGATGACGTCCCACAGGTCGACGCCGAGGTCGTTGCAGAGCACCGCCATCTCGTTGACGAGGGCGATGTTCACGTGCCGGAAGTTGGTCTCCAGGACCTGCACGGTCTCCGCCTCGCGCGGGCCACGCGCGCGTACGACCTTGTCGGTGAGGCGCCCGTAGAAAGCGGCCGCCGACTCGGTGCACGCGGGCGTGAGGCCGCCGATGACCTTCGGTGTGCCGGCCGGGGTGACGTCGCGGTTGCCGGGATCGACCCGGCTGGGCGAGTACGCGAGGTGGAAATCGCGCCCCGCGCGCAGGCCGGATCCGGATTCGAGGAGCGGGCGGAGGAAGTCCTCCGTGGTCCCGGGGTGCACGGCCGATTCCATGATCACCGTGGTGTGCGGCCGCAGTTGGGCGGCGAGGGTGCGGGCCGCGGTCTCCACCTGGGTGAGGTCGAGGCTGCCGTCGGCGCCCCGGGGGGTCGGCGCGCAGATGACGGCGGTGCGGACGCGGCCCAGCTCGGCCGGGTTCGCGGTCGTCCGGAAGCCTCCCGAGAGCATCCGGCGCAGTTCGGCGGGGGTGAGGGAGCCGCCTTCCGGCCCCGTTTTGTAGCCGACCGTGGAGATGCCGGCGGCGACCGCGGCCTGGGCCAGGGGCAGGCCGAGATGACCGAGTCCGATGACGGCGAGGTCTGCGGGCATGGAGTGGGCCGTCCTTCCCAGTAACCGAAGCGGGACAGGTGCGCAAGCCCTGTGGACAGGATGGGCGAGAGCAATGTCAGACTAGGAGTAAATATGACCGATTTGCGGGATTGTCTGCCCAAGATTCCCTACGAGTCGCCGAGTGTTGTCCACAGGCTGAGGATGGACGGTGGCCGATGAGGGGCAAGACGGTCAGACTTGGGCAGGGGGATGTGAGCCGGGCGTCGCCCGGCAGGTGCGGCCAGCGCGACAACAGCGGGAGGCAGCGGTGAGGACAGCGACACTGGGGCCGGCGGAGCGAGCCGAGTCACTGGCGGGAATGGCCGAGCGGGAGCTGGACGTGCTGGTGGTGGGCGCGGGTGTGGTCGGCGCGGGCACCGCTCTGGACGCCGTGACACGCGGCCTGTCCACCGGCCTGGTCGAGGCGCGTGACTGGGCCTCCGGGACGTCGAGCAGGTCCAGCAAGCTGATCCACGGAGGGCTGCGCTATCTGGAGATGCTCGACTTCGCGCTGGTGCGTGAGGCGCTGAAGGAGCGCGGCCTGCTGCTCGAACGGCTGGCGCCGCACCTCGTGAAGCCCGTCGCGTTCCTGTACCCCCTGCAGCACAAGGGCTGGGAGCGCCTGTACGCGGGCTCCGGCGTCGCGCTCTACGACGCGATGTCGATGGCCCGCGGCCACGGACGCGGACTGCCCACCCACCGCCACCTCTCCCGCGGCCGCGCCCTGCGCGTCGCCCCGGCCCTGAAGAAGGACGCCCTGGTCGGCGCCCTCCAGTACTACGACGCCCAGATGGACGACGCCCGCTATGTGGCGACCCTGGTGCGCACGGCCGCGGCGTACGGCGCGAAGGTCGCCAACCGCGCCCGGGTCACCGGATTCCTCCGCGAGGGCGAGCGGGTCGTCGGCGCCCGGGTGCGCGACGTCGAGGGCGGCGGCGAGTACGAGATCCGCGCCAAGCAGATCGTCAACGCCACGGGCGTGTGGACCGACGACACCCAGGCGATGGTGGGGGAGCGCGGCCAGTTCCACGTCCGCGCGTCCAAGGGCATCCACCTGGTCGTGCCGAAGGACCGGATCAACTCCTCGACGGGACTGATCCTGCGCACCGAGAAGTCCGTGCTCTTCGTGATCCCGTGGGGCCGCCACTGGATCATCGGCACCACCGACACCGACTGGGACCTCGACAAGGCGCACCCGGCGGCCTCCAGCGCGGACATCGACTACCTGCTGGAACACGTGAACTCGGTGCTCTCGGTCCCCCTCACCCGCGACGACGTCGAAGGGGTGTACGCGGGCCTCCGGCCGCTGCTGGCCGGGGAGTCCGACGCCACCAGCAAGCTGTCGCGCGAGCACACCGTGGCCCACCCGGTGCCGGGACTCGTCGTCGTGGCGGGCGGCAAGTACACGACGTACCGCGTGATGGCCAAGGACGCCGTGGACGAGGCGGTGCACGGGCTCGACCAGCGTGTCGCCGAATGCGTCACCGAGGAGACGCCGTTGGTGGGCGCCGAGGGCTACCACGCGCTGTGGAACGCGCGAGCGCGGATCGCGGCCCGCACCGGCCTCCATGTGGTGCGCGTCGAACACCTGTTGAACCGGTACGGATCGCTCGCCGAGGAACTCCTCGACCTCATCGTGGAGGACCCGACGCTCGGCGAACCGCTGCCGGCCGCCGAGGACTACCTCCGGGCCGAGATCGTCTACGCCGCCTCGCACGAGGGCGCCCGTCACCTCGACGACGTGCTGACCCGGCGCACCCGCATCTCCATCGAGACGTTCGACCGCGGTACCCGCAGCGCCCGCGAGGCCGCCGAGCTGATGGCGCCGGTCCTCGGCTGGGACAAGGACCAGATCGAGCGCGAGGTCGAGCACTACCAGAAGCGCGTCGAGGCCGAGCGGGAGTCCCAGCGCCAGCCGGACGACCTGACGGCGGACGCGGCGCGGCTGGGAGCGCCGGAGATCGTGTCGTTCTGACCGGAGTTGGACACGGGTGAGGGGTGGCCGCCGACGGAGCCGCCCCTCACCCGTGTTCGCACGGTCGCTGCCCGCCGGTTCCCGCAGCTGTCACTCGAAAGTGTGCCGTGAGCTGGGATCTTTGCCCGCGGGCCGGCCGTTCTACGGGGTGCGGGGACAGAACTCGGCGGCGAGCACGGCCGGTTCGAGTGCCGGGTCCGTGACCCCGCCCGTGTTCACCCGGAAGGTGAGGACACGACGACCGCCGACGGTGGCCGCGCTGCGCACGTAGCTGCCGGAGATGCGGCCGTTGTGTCCCCACACCGTGGTCCCGCACGGCAGTTTCACCGGGAACAGCCCCATGCCGTACGCGCCGTGTGCGGCACGGGTGTCGAGCATCTCGCGCAGCCAGTGCGAGGGCAGCAGCCCGCCTCCGAGCAGTGCCGCGTAGAAGCGGTCGAGGTCGGCGAGCGTGGTCACCAGCTCACCCGCCGCGCCGGCCACGCGCGGGTCGAGCTCGGTGACGTCGGAGCCGTCCGCGGTGTACGCGCGGCCGTGCGGCAGGGGAAGGGAGACGCGGGCACCCGGGAAGGAGGTGCCGGTCAGACGGAGGGGAGTGATGATGCGGTGCTCGGCCTCGGCGGCGTACGAGCGGCCGGTGACCTGCTCGACGACCATGCCGAGCACGACGTAGTCGGTGTTCGAGTAGACGAAGCGGCCACGGCCGGTGGAGGGATGGGTGAGTGCGACGCGTACGGCCTGAAGCGCTGTCAGGGGGACCGTGCCCCCGGTGTCCGAGGTGAAGTCGTGGAGGCCGCTGGTGTGGCGGAGCAGGGAGCGCAGGGTGATGCGGCGGCCGTCGTTGCCCGCGCCGCGCACCAGACCCGGCAGATGGTCGTCCACGGAGTCGGACAGGGACAAGCGGTGTTCGGCGGCGAGTTGCAGGACCACCGTCGCGACGAACGTCTTCGTGATGCTTCCCGCGCGGAAGTGGTCGGCGCGGGCGATGCCGTCACCCGCGCTCGCGAAGCGTGAACCCGGTCCCTCGTCGGCGAGCAGCGCGGCGGCCGGAGCGCCGCCGCGGGTCACCAGGCGGGCGAGCGCGGTGTCCGAGGCCGGGGTGACGGGGCCCTGCGAGGAGGCGAGGACCGGTTCCAGCAGGCCGGTTTGGGCCATGCCGAGGAGGGCCAGGGAAACGGGTATCGCCAGGAGTGTCCGAGGTGTCCGGGGTTGCGGCATCGGCGGGGACCTCCTTGTCGCGGCCCATCATGGGGGACGTTTCTGTGCGGGAGGCCAGGTGGGGCGCGTGTGCGGGACTCCGGGGGCCGGACGGTCGCCCTGGGCGGGGTGCGACCGCTGTGAGGGCGTCGGCGGGGGCCGGACGTCTCACTGGCTGACCTGTTGCGGTTCCAGGGGCCCCCAGGGCGTCGGGCACTTGTCGGGTGAGGGACAATGAAGGCTCTGTCAGGGCGGGTTGCATGAGGGGACGCATGTCGGAGGCGGAGCGGGCGGGAGCATCCCGTCAGGACAAGAGCGAACGTCTCCTCGCCGGGCGGTACCGGCTGGGGGATGTTCTCGGCCGCGGCGGCATGGGCACGGTGTGGCGCGCGCAGGACGAGACCCTGGGCCGCACGGTCGCCGTGAAGGAGCTGCGGTTCCCGTCGAGCATCGACGACGAGGAGAAGCGCCGGCTCATCACGCGCACGCTGCGGGAGGCCAAGGCGATCGCGCGGATCCGGAACACCGGCGCGGTCACCGTCTTCGACGTGGTCGACGAGGACAACCGGCCCTGGATCGTCATGGAGCTCATCGAGGGCAAGTCCCTCGCCGAGGCCATCCGTGAGGACGGCGTGCTCACGCCGAAGCGCGCCGCCGAGGTGGCCCTCGCCATCCTCGACGTGCTGCGCGCGGCGCACCGGCAGGGCATCCTGCACCGGGACGTGAAGCCGTCGAACGTGCTGATGTCCGACGACGGCCGGGTCGTGCTCACCGACTTCGGTATCGCGCAGGTGGAGGGCGACCCGTCCATCACCTCGACCGGCATGCTCGTCGGAGCGCCCTCCTACATCTCGCCCGAGCGAGCGCGCGGTCACAAGCCGGGCCCCGCGGCCGACCTGTGGTCGCTGGGCGGACTGTTGTACGCGTCGGTGGAAGGCGTGCCGCCGTACGACAAGGGTTCCGCGATCGCGACGCTCACCGCCGTGATGACGGAGCCGGTGGAGCAGCCGAAGAACGCGGGCCCGCTGGAGAGCGTGATCTACGGTCTGCTCGCCAAGGACCCCGAGCAGCGGCTCGACGACGCGGGCGCCCGCGCCCTGCTGAACGAGGTGCTGCGCGAGCCCGAGCCGAAGGCCGCCGAGCCGGAGCCGATGGACGCGACGAAGGTCGTGACCCTGCCGCCGCTTCCCGAGCAGGGCTCGGGCCGGCGGAGTTCGGGCAGCGGTACGGATTCCGGAGCACGGAAGGGCGAGGAGCCGTCCGAGCGGTTGCGCGGAGCGCTGCGTTCGGTGCGCAAGGCCGCGTCGGCAGCCGGGGCGGCCACAGCCGCGGCGACGACGCGTGCGAAGTCCACGGGCGGGTCCGCGGAGACCCCCGGCGCGCGCGACGCGTCCGCGACGGCCGACCCCGACAAGAGCAAGGGCAAGGGTAAGAGCACGGGCGCCGCGTCCGGTACGGCTGCGGCCGCTGACACCTCCGTGGCGTCCCCGTCCGCGGGACTGTCCGGGCCCGCGGCGTCGGACAAGGCCGAGGACACCGGTCGTGACGGTTCGTCGGTGAACTCCAGTTCGGCCGGGGACGCCGGGGCGGCGGGTGCCGCCGGTACGCGCGCCACCGCCGGATCCGGTTGGCCGGTTGCCCCCGAGCGGCCGCCGCGTCCGGTGCCGAGGGCGCCGCTGACGGACGTCGTGCCGCGGCGCACGCTGGTGATCATCGCCGTGGTCGTGGCGCTGGCGGTGCTCGGCACCGTGCTGGCCCTCACTCTCGGCGGCGGGGACGGCAGCGGCACGAAGGACAACAATGGCGGCGCCAAGCCGGCCGCGTCCAGCGGAGCGAGCGCCGGCAGCGACAAGGGCGACGACACGAAGAGCGACGACAAGGACGACAAGGGCGCCGAGCACTCCGGCAGCGGTGACACCTCGGGCTCCGGCTCGGACTCCGGCTCGGGCTCGAAGGAGTCCTCGGGCACCACGTCGGATCCGAGCGCCGGCGCGTCGGACGGTTCGGGCGGCGACGGCAAGGCGTCGGGATCCACCGCGGAGTCGACGTACAGGAGCAGCCAAGGGTTCTCGATAGGGCTGCCGAAGGGCTGGAAGTACCAGTCGGCGGACTCTGCCGGGGCGCGGTTCTCCGGGCCCGACGGACAGAAGCTCCTCGTCGGCTGGACGACGACGCCCAAGGACGACCCGGTCGCGGACTGGCGCAACCAGGAGCGCTACATGACGCGCTCCCAGTACACCCGCCTGCGCATAGAGAAGGTGGACTACCGCGGCTGGAACGCGGCCGACTGGGAGTTCACCTACGTGGACGGCGGCACCAAGTACCGGTCGATAGACCGAGGGTTCGTTGTGAACGCGCATCAGGGGTACGCGTTGATGTACACGGCGAAGGCCTCCGCCTGGGACAGCACTCTGCGCAAGGAGACGTGGAAGACGCTGAGCCAGACGTTCCAGCCGAAGTCGTGACGTACCGCTCGCCGAGGTGACGTTCCGCCACGGATGGACGGCCTGAGATCTCGCATCACCGCTCTGCGGGTTGCCTCGGGCACGTATCGTGAGTGGTTGCGGACCGTACGAAGCCGTAACGGGACGCAGGGCGAACGGAATTGACCGACCGGTCGGCTGGGGGAGGCATCGTGGACGAATACGCGGGACGAGTACTCGCGGACCGTTACCGCCTGCCACTGCCGCCGTCCGACGAGTACGAACTCGCCGAGAGCCGGGCCTTCGACACGTACAGCGGGCAGGAAGTCCTGGTGCGGCAGGTGCCGTTGCCGGAGGTCGTCGAGGCCGAGATGCTCGACGCGGACGGCCTGCCCGAGGGCTTCGTCGCGCGGGACGGCGGAGCCCGGCGGGCGTCCGCGCGCACCACGCGCCGGCCCGCCGAACCGGCCGTGCGGCGTGCGATCGAGGCCGCCCAGGCCGCCGCGCAGATCCCCGACCACCCCCGGCTCGACCAGGTCTTCGACGTCTTCGCCGAGGGCGGGTCGCTATGGATAGTCAGCGAGTTGGTGCCCGCGAGGTCGTTGGCGGCCCTGCTCGCCGAGAAGCCGCTCAGCCCGTACCGCGCCGCCGAGGTGGCCTCCGACGTCCTGACCGCGCTGCGCGTCCTGCACGCGCACGGCTGGGTGCACCGGAACATCACCGCGCGCACCGTCCTCGTCTGCGACGACGGCCGGGTGTTGCTGACCGGACTCGCGGCGGGCGCCGCCGAGGAGGCGCTGTGCGGGTACGACCCGGTGCCGGTCCGCGAGGACGACCTCGGCGCCGAGCCCGGCTCGCCCGGCTCCGGTCCCGGAGCCGCGACGGGCACCGAGAGCGTCGCACGACGTGGCTTCGCGGGGACCGCGGGACAGCCGGGGCCCGGCGGCCAGGCGGGCCCGGGGGCGCAGCGGGGCGCCGGTGACCGGAGCGGTCCGCGCGGGCACGGTCCCGCGGGCGGCATCGGATTCGGAGGCGGCACCGCGCACGGGGTCGCCGTCGCGGCCACCTCCGGCGCCGACGCGGAAGAAGCACGCCGCGCGGCCATCGAGGCCCGCGCCGAGCAGGGCACGCCCGTACCGGGCCGGCCCGCGCCAGGAGCCCCGGCCGGGGGCCCGCGCGCTCTCGAAGCGGGCGGCCCCGCCCGTCCGGGAGCCCGGCGGACAGGGCCCGGCGGACCGGCCGAGCCGTCGGAGGAGGGCGGTCGAGCGGACGGTCCCGGAGGCGACGTCCGTGCGGCGCGCGCCGGAGCCATCGCCGCGTACCGCGCCGGAGCGCGTGCCGCCGCCCGCGTGCAGGAGGAACAGCGGGGCGACCCGCTCGCCCTTCCGGCACCCCGGCCCGAGGCCGACGGCGAGCGGACCGGAGAGACCGAGCCGCACGGGCAGCACCCGCAGCAGGGTCAGTACGGGCAACCCCTTCAGCAGGGGCAGTTCGGCGCCGCGGCCCCGTCGCAGCAGGGCCAGGGGTACGACCCGTCGGTGAACCCCCGGCAGGCCCAGGCGTACGGCCACTCGGCCGATCCGCAGCAGACTCAGGCGTACGGCGTGCCCCAACTGCCCGCCCAGGCCGGGCAGCAGCGTCCGCCCACCGCGCCCCCCGGCCAGATAGCCGACCCGTACGGGGTCGGCGGTGCCGGCTGGCACGGCGCGCAGCCGCGCTCCGCGCGAGTCGGCGGAGGCAACGGCGGGGACGGCGGTCAGGGACGTCCCACGCCGCCCGGTGGAACGGCCGGCAGGCCGGACCCGGGGGCCACGGGGTACGGCAACCCCACGCTGGGGCCGGCGCAGCAGCCCTCCGCGACGGAGTACGGCGGCCGTCCCGGCATGCCCGGGTCCGCGGGTGCCCCCGACAGCGGCCTGACGCCCGGCAACCGGGTTCCCGAGGGCTGGATTCCTGACGACAGCCACGGACCCGGCGGCCTCCGCGCCGCTCAAGTCCCCGGTCAGCAGCGCGGTTTCATCGACTCCGCGCACACCCGGGTGCCCGGCGCCTCCCCGGCCGCGCCGGTCCCGGATCACACCCGCGCCCCCGGAGCCCCCCAGCTCATCGTCCCCGCCTCGCACAGCACGCAGGGTGCGAGCGGTGGTTGGGGTGAGCTGGTCGCCGGTGCGCCGCCGCGCCGCGGCCCGGCCACCGCGCTCGCCGCCGAGCGGGCACGGCAGGCACGGATGGCCGTGGTCGGGTCGGTCACCGAGCGCTGGGCACCGGAGCAGGCAGGTCCCGTCCACGAGAACTGGCAGCTGGCGGCCCCCATCGGACCCGCGACCGACCTGTGGGCGCTGGGCGCCCTGCTCTTCCGGGCCGTACAGGGCCACGCGCCCTACCCGGAGGAGAACACGGCCGAACTGGTCCAGCTGGTGTGCGCGGAGCCGCCCGCCTTCGCCGAGGAATGCGGCCCGCTGCGTCCCGTCGTCGAGTCGCTGCTGCGTCAGGACCCCACCGAGCGGCTGGACTTCGAGGAGCTGCGCGGCTGGCTGCGGTCGCTGGTCCGCTCCGCGCCGGAGCCCGAGGCCGGGGCACATGTGGTGGCAGCGCCGCCGGTCGACCCGAGCCGGCTGCCGATCGTCCGGCGCCGGGGCGAGCTGGTCCGCAGGCGCCGCGCCGGACTGCCCGCGACCAGCCCGCACGCCCGGCACAAGCGCGCCAAGCGGGAGGGCTCCGGCAAGCCCCGGAGCCTGGGGCGCAACCTCGTCCTCCTGGTACTGCTCCTGCTGGTCGCGGCGGTCGCGTACGCGATGGTCTACATGCCCAAGTCCGGTGAGGACGGCACGGACGATCAGGGCACCGGAGCCGTCGGGCAGGTCAGTCCCGCCCCCGACACCAGTGGCACCGACGCGAGCAGCGAGCCGCGGCCCGACCAGACCTCGCCGACGCCCGGCAAGAGCCCCTCAGGGAAGGCGAGTTCGACCTCCGGGGGCAGTACGGGCGATCCCGATGTCGCGCAGGGCTTCACGCTCCGCAAGGACCCCGCGGGATTCCGGGTCGCCGTGGCGAGTGGCTGGGACCGTACGCCGAAGAACGGACGCGGCCAGGTCGTCTACTCCCACGGGGACTTCGAGCTGATCGTCGTTCCCGGCCGGGACGGCACGAGTACCTTCGGCAGCGACCCGATGACGTACCAGCGCGAGAGCGAGAAGGAGTTGCAGCCCTTCCGCGACTCGACGTGGGCCACGTCCAGCGGGATGCGGCGCATCGACGTGGGCGGCCGGGTGATGGCCGAGGGCCAGTTCACCTGGCAGGACTCGGCGGGGCGGTCGCTCTACGTACGCAATCTCGCGATCATCGTCGGCGGGCACTACCACGTGGTGCAGCTGCGCGGCCCGGAGGCCGAACGCGACGAGGTGACACGGCTGTACGAGCAGGCCGCCGACACCTACCAAGTCACGGGCTGAGCAGGCCCTCTGACCATCCGGCACGGTTTCGTGCCGCGTGAGGCCGCGTTCAGGCAGCTGAGGACGGCTGAACACCGAACGGTTCCCTCCCGTACACGGAAGGGAGAACCGTCACAGTGCTGTCTCCGTACGACCCCGCTTGTTCCCTGTGCGGTGACCGATCTTTAGTCTGACCCTGTCAAGACCATTGCGGGGAAACGTGAATCAGATGCAGGGCCTGCTCCTTGCGGGCCGCTACCGGCTTGTGGACGCCATCGGCAGCGGTGGCATGGGCCGGGTGTGGCGTGCGCACGATGAGGTGCTGCACCGCACGGTCGCGGTCAAAGAGCTGACCGCCGCGCTGTACGCCGCCGAGGGCGACCGTGCCCGGCTGCTCGCCCGTACGCATGCCGAGGCGCGGGCCGCGGCCCGGATCAACCACTCGGCCGTCGTCACCATCCACGACGTGCTGGATCACGACAACCGGCCCTGGATCGTCATGGAGCTGGTCGAGGGCAACTCGCTGGCCGACGAGGTCAAGGACCGGGGCCGGATCGAACCGGCCGAGGCGGCGCGGATCGGGCTGTGGGTGCTGCGCGCGCTGCGCGCCGCGCACGCGGCCGGCGTGCTGCACCGTGACGTGAAGCCGGGCAACGTCCTGCTGTCGCCCGACCGGCGTGTGCTGCTCACCGACTTCGGGATCGCGCAGGTCGAGGGGGACACGACCATCACGCGCACCGGCGAGATCGTCGGGTCCGTCGACTACCTCGCGCCCGAACGGGTACGCGGCCACGATCCCGGCCCGTCCTCCGACCTGTGGGCCCTCGGGGCCACGCTGTACACGGCGGTGGAGGGACGCTCGCCGTTCCGCCGCACCTCACCGCTGACCACGATGCAGGCGGTCGTCGAGGAAGAACCCGCCGAACCGGCCAACGCGGGTGCGCTGGGGCCCGTCCTCGCCGCGCTACTGCGCAAGCATCCGGCCGAGCGGCCTAGCGCGGCGCAGGCCGAGCAGATGCTTACCGAGGTGGCGGCGGGACGACCGTCGAGTGCGGCGGAGCCGTATGTGCCTACGGAGCAGGGGGGGTACGACCCCACGGAGACGGGGACCGGAACCGGTACCCGCGCGCAGACGGCCCCCTCCACGCCGTATCCGCCGGTGACGAGTGGGGCTGTGCCCGCGCTGCCGAAGCGGCACCGCCTGCGTACGTTCGCTCTGGTTGTCGCCCTCGCGGCGATCGTCGGCGGGGGTGTCGCGGTCGCGCTGCAGCAGTTCGGCACGGGCAGCCCTGGCGACTCCGCCTCTGTATCGCCGAGTCCGAGTGCCAGTTCCACGCCGACCGACCAGGGCGGCCCGGGGGCAGTTCCCGCCGGTTGGGAGCGGCGCAAGGACCCGGTGGGTTTCAGTATCTCCCTGCCCAAAGGGTGGCAGCGGTCGGTCTCCATCGACCAGGACGGCCTCCGGCAGGTCGACTACTCGCCCGACAAGGGCAAGCACCTCGTGCGCGTCGCCGTCGACACCGCGCCGGACTTCCCGACCTCGTACGAGCACATGCGTAACCTGGACCAGCGGATCTCACGGCGGCTGCAGGACTACGAGCAGCTGAGTCTCAAGCAGGAGGTCTTCCGCGACCTGCCGGGTGTCCGCTGGGAGTACACGTTCAACGCGCTGGCCAAGGACGCGCCGCACTACTTTCCGGGGCCCTACCGCGCGATCGACGTCGGGTACATGGAGGCTGACGGCACCGAGTACGCCATCTACGCTGCCTCGCCGGCCGACGACTGGGCCACCACCCGAAAGCAGTTCGACTCGATCCTGCGGGGCTTCCAGGAGGGGTGATCGGAGGAGACGGAAGGTTCCGCTGTCACCGTGGTCGTATTCATCGGCCCGGGGCGGGTGTCGGGTAAAGCCGTCGTGCAACGCCCGCGGGCCCGGCTTCGGCAAAGGGCGCCGGCCGGGCCTCTGCGGAAGGGCCTTCCCATCGCCCGAACGCCGGGCAGATGCGGGCGTTGCTGGAGGCGGCCGCTCATCCGCCTGCTCCGGCCGAGGCTCAGCCCGTGCGGGCCGCAGGGAACTCAGGCATAGTCCGTGCAAATACGGACCACCGTACCCCCTTCAATGACCGCCACCTGTGCGCCGATGTAGTCGAGATCATCGCCGGTGGGTGACGCGTACGTCGCGAAGGAGGCTGTCGTTCCGTTTCCGTCGAATTCGGAATGCCAGGCCCACTCTGTTACGTATCCGACGCCTTCGTCTATGGAAACGAGCCGAATGGACACATGGTGACCGTCGGCAGCGGTGTCCTTGACCCAACCCTTGATGTCCACATGGTGAGCTGTCCAGTTGGTGAACGTGAGGCTCCCGGAGGCTCCCGTCACCGAGCACGCGGCTCCGCCACTCGCCGCGCTGGCATTGGTCACTGTGGTCATGGCGAATATCGCCACCGCTGCGACGCTCGTGACGGAAAGGCGTTTCAATATGTTTCCCATAAGGGAAAGGTAAGGCTTCCATGATTCACATGACAGCATGATTTCGGTCGCCCGTATTGCCCGGTATGGGTTATATTCCTTGGCGGTTTTCGATGCCTTGTAGCCCTTCCTGAACAGATTGTGGCCGAAAATGATCGCCTCTTGAGTGTCAGGCTTACCCTGGTCGCGCAGCCGACGAATTGGCCGAACTCACCGGTTCCTGGGGGCCGTCGCGCGCCCCTGGGGCGTCGTTGCCGAGACGCTTGCTCTCGGGAATCCGTGGACCAGGAGTCCGGCGGCACACTTGGCCGGTCGCTGCCACGGAAGGCGTCAGTCCGTTGGTGCATCATGGGGCCCATGGGGACCGAGGGGGAGAACGTCCGTTTGATCGCGGGCCGTTACCGGCTGGAGGCGAGAATCGGCCGGGGCGGCATGGGCGTCGTCTGGCGTGCCACCGACCAACTGCTCGGCCGTCAGGTCGCCGTGAAGGAACTCGTCCTCGACGACTCGCTCTCCGCCGAGGAGACCCGCCTCCAGCGTGACCGCACCCTGCGCGAGGCGCGCGCCGTGGCCCAGCTGCACCATCCGCACATCATCGTCGTGCACGACGTCGTCGTGGACGACGAACGACCGTACATCGTCATGGAGTTGATCGACGGCGGCTCGCTCGCCGAGCGGATCTCGGCGCGCGGCCCGGTCGACGCCCGTGAGGCCGCCCGGATCGGCATCGACCTGCTCGGGGCCCTGCGCCGCGCGCACGAGGCCGGTGTCCTGCACCGGGACCTCAAGCCCGCCAACGTCCTCGTCGAGGCCGGCACCGACCGTGTCGTCCTCACCGACTTCGGGATCGCCCAGGTCGCGGGCGCGACGACGCTCACCGAGAGCGGCGCGTTCGTCGGCTCACCGGAGTACACCGCGCCCGAGCGGATGTCCGGGGCCAGGACCGGGCCCGAGTCCGACCTGTGGTCGCTCGGCGCGCTGCTGTGCACGCTGCTGAGCGGCGCGTCCCCCTTCCGCCGTGACTCGCTGGGCGGCATCCTGCACGCGGTCGTCGTCGACGAGATCCGCCCCCCGGCCCAGGCCACACCCCTGCTGCCCGTCGTGCGGGGCCTGTTGGAGCGCGACCCCGAGCGGCGGATCGACACGGCCGAGGCGGAGCGGCTGCTGCGCGCCTTCCGGGACACCGGCCGCACCCCGCGGTGGTCCGCCCCGTACACGCCCACCCGGCGGGACAATCCGCTGCACCGGCCCGCGCCCAGGCCGTCGCCTCCTTCCGGCACGACGGACGAGCGCCCGCCCAAGCAGTCCGCGCGAGGTCTGCTGGTCGCCGCCGCGCTGGTCGCCGCGATGGCCGGGGCGGGGGTGTCGGCGGCCGCCCTGCTGATGCACGACGGCGGTGACGGAAACGGCCCGCCGCCCTCGTCGAGCGCGCCGGTCAGCACGTCACGCACTCCCGGCAGCGGTCCCTCGGCGTCCGGCACCCACCCGGCGTCGCCCGCCAGTGCCGCCCCCACGGTCACCCGGCGCGAACCCGCGACCGCCACCGGCTCCCGCCCCGCGCCCCCCTCCGGATACCGCCTGGCATCCGACCCGTACGGCTTCGCGCTCGCCGTGCCCGAGGACTTCACCCGGGACCCCGAGGGGGAGCGGGTCTTCTACATGTCGCCCGGTCAGGTCTTGCGTCTCGGCGTCAAGGTGTCCGAACCCGCGTCGGGCGGCCCGCTCGGCGTGATGCGCCGGGCCGCCGCCACGGGGTCCTCCACCAACCCCGGTTACCGCGACGGCAGGGTCACCCGGACCACGCACGGCGGACACCCCGCCGCCCTCTGGGAGTTCACCTGGAACGGCTTCACCGCGGCCGAGGGCGCCCGGCACACCTACGACCTGTGCTGGGAGGAGGGCGGCCGGATGTACGACGTGTGGGTGTCGGCGCCGGTAGGGCGGCTGACGGAGGCGAAGGAGTACTTCGACGTCGCCGTGGACACCTTCGCCCGCACATGACCGCCTGAACAGACCGCCGTGGTGCTGCAGTTCACCCGTAGGTGCATAAACGGGAGATAAGGGATGGTGCGCGTCACGGGTCTGTGACCGGCGGGCGACAGGGCTGGATGCCGACGGCCCCGCCGCGATAGAGATGGACCCATGAGCGACAACGGGGGAGTCCCTCACGGGGGCGAAGAACCGACGAGTTTCGGTCTGCAACCACCACGGCCCGCCGTGCCGGGACGGCAGGCGGAGGAGCAGGCCGCCGTTCCGTACCCGGGCAATCCGTACGCCACGCCCACCCGGGTCGTCCCGGAGCAGACACAGCCGGAGCAGCAGGCGCGTCCGGCACAGCCCGTGCAGGAACCGGGAGCCGGGCGGCTCATCGCCGGCCGGTACCGGCTGCTGTCCAAGCTCGGCCACGGCGGCATGGGCACGGTGTGGCGGGCCAAGGACGAGACCGTGGACCGCGAGGTCGCCGTCAAGGAGCCGCGCGTCCCGGACCATCTTCCCGAGCGTGAACGCGCCAATGTGTACGAGCGGATGCGGCGCGAGGCGCGCGCGGCGGCGCGGCTCGACCACCCCGCCGTGGTGAACGTCCACGACGTGGCGGTCGTGGACGGCCAGCCCTGGATCGTCATGGAACTGGTGCGGGGCCGCTCGCTCGGCGACGCCCTCCAGGAGGGCACCCTCGGTGTCCGCGAGGCCGCCCGGATCGGCCTGGAGGTCCTCGGCGCGCTGGAGGCGGCGCACGCGGCCGGCATCCTGCACCGGGACGTCAAGCCCGACAACGTGCTCCTCGGCCGGCACGACCGGGTCGTGCTCACCGACTTCGGGATCGCCCAGATCGAGGGCGAGACCAGCCTCACCGACACCGGCGGCTTCGTCGGCTCGCCCGAGTACATCGCCCCGGAACGGGTGCTGGGCCAGCGGCCGGGTCCCGCGTCCGACCTCTGGTCGCTCGGTGTGGTGCTCTACACGGCGACCGAGGGCGTCTCGCCGTTCCGTCGCAGCAACACGCCCGCCACCCTCCAGTCGGTCCTCAACGCCACGCCGGCCGCGCCCGCCTCGGCCGCGGGTCCGCTCGCCGAGGTGATCAACGGCCTGCTCGCCAAGGAACCCTCGCACCGCCCCGGCGCGGACCGGGTCCGGCGCCTCCTGGAGGAGGCCGCGCGGCCTCCGGCGCCCGCGCCGACGCAGGTTGTCACCGTCGCGAGCCCGATGGGCCCGGGGGCCTCCGGCGGTCCGGGCCTCCGGATCGGACGCAGGACGCTGATCGGCCTGGGTGCCGCGGTCGTCGCCGTCGCGGTGGCGGCGTACCTGGTGATCGCCGATCCGTTCGCCGGTCCACTGCCCGACGGGTGGAAGAAGCGTCACGTGACGGATGTCGCCGCGACGCTGGCGGTGCCCGCCGCGTACCAGGAGTCCAAGCCGGACCGGTCCTCGGACAAGGGGCACTGGGTCACGTACACCGACTGGAGCGGCAGCATCTGGATCGGGCTGACCCTGGCCAGGAAGTCCGAGGACGCGAACAAGGAGATCAAGGACTCCGCTGCGGCCGAGATGTACGCCGACAACGGCGACTTCAAGGAGAGCGGCGAGTACAGCCTGAGCATGCCCGAGGGCCCGAAGACGAAGACCGAGGGGGACACGACCTACCGGGGCAGGAAGTCCGCCGAGAACACGTTGACCTACACGACCACCGACAGCCAGAGTCCGCGCCCGCGCGAGCTGCGGCTCTTCTACTACAAGTCGGCGGCCGGCGACATGTACAAGCTCACGGTCAGCTACCCGGGCAAGGGTGACTTCACCGAACGCGGCCGTGAGGTCGCCCGGCAGGCCATCGCGAACCTGGACGTGGACAAGCTGTGAGCGAAAAAAGTGCCGCCCCGGCGCCGGCCGTACTGACAACGCCCTGATCAGCGTGTTTGCTGCCAGTGATCGCTGGCGGTGTGTGAGTGGTCCGTGAAAGGACGTTACCGACGGGTACCCAAAGGGGGCGAGCGGGCATACCCTGCGGCTCATGACGGACTCGCAGGCCGCGGAGCAGGCCACGGAAAAGACCGGCACCGACGAGACGGCCGCCGCCGACGTGGCGGCCGGAGCCGGCGCGCTGCCCGACGCGGATCCGGCCCCCGCCACCGAGGCACCCGACGCGGTGCCGACAGCGGTGGCCGGGACGTCGGACGCCGCCGCGGACCCGGTCGCCGCCACCCCGGCCGCGGACGAGACGGGCGGGAAGACCGCTCCCGTCGGGACCAACCCCCTCGCCCCCGCCCCCTCCGGGGCGCGCACCGCGGCGGATGTCGTGACCCCCGAGCTGGTCGCACAGCTCACCAAGGGAGTCGTCGGGTCCGGGCGGACCGCCAACCACACGCCGTTCACCGGCGAGAAGCTGGCCGACCTGCCCGAGTCCACCCCCGAGGACGTCGAGAAGGCCTTCGAGCGGGCCCGCGCCGCCCAGGTCGCCTGGGGCGCCACCCCGGTCCGGCAGCGCGCCGCCGTCCTGCTGCGCTTCCACGACCTCGTGCTCGCCCGCCAGGCCGAGGTGCTCGACCTCATCCAGCTGGAGACCGGCAAGGCCCGGCTGCACGCGCACGAAGAGGTCCAGGCCGTCGTCGTCGCCGCCCGGCACTACGGCCGCAAGGCGCCCGCTTATCTGCGCCCGAAGCGGCACACCGGCGCCGTCCCCACCCTCACCAAGGTCACCGAACTGCGCCACCCGCGCGGCGTCGTCGGGCAGATCGCGCCCTGGAACTACCCGCTGGAGCTGTCGGTCGGCGACGCGCTGCCCGCCTTCGTCGCGGGCAACGCGGTCGTCATGAAGCCCGACACCGAGACCTGCCTGACCGCCCTGTGGGCGCGCGACCTCCTCATCGAGGCCGGGCTGCCCGCCGAGGTCTTCCAGGTCGTCCTCGGGGACGGGCCCGTCGTCGGACCCGAGGTCGTCCGGCACGCCGACTACGTCTCGTTCACCGGCTCGACCCGCACCGGCCGCGAGGTCGCCCAGGGTGCCGCCGCCCGGCTCATCGGGGTCTCCCTCGAACTCGGCGGCAAGAACGCGATGGTGGTCCTGGAGGACGCCGACATCGACAAGGCCGCCGCGGGCGCCGTCCGCGCCTGCTTCTCCTCGGCCGGCCAACTCTGCATCTCCATCGAGCGGTTGTACGTCCACGAGTCGGTCGCCGACGCGTTCGCGGAGCGGTTCGCCGCCCGCACCCGCGCCATGCGCCTCGGCACCTCCCTCGCCTACGGGGCGGACATGGGGTCGCTGGTCGGCGAGCGTCAGCTGGAGACCGTGACGCGACACGTCGAGGAGGCCGTCGCCAAGGGCGCCACGGTCCTCGCCGGCGGTGTCGCCCGCCCCGACATCGGCCCGTACTTCTTCGAGCCCACCATCCTCGACGGCGTGGAGGCGCCGATGGCCGTCTGCGCCGAGGAGACCTTCGGGCCCGTCGTCTCCCTGTACCGCTTCTCCACCGAGGACGAGGTCGTCGAACTCGCCAACTCCACGCCGTACGGGCTCAACTCGTCCGTCTGGACGAAGGACGGCCGGCGGGGCCGCGCGGTCGCGGCCCGGCTGCGCACCGGCACGGTGAACGTCAACGAGGGGTACGCGCCCGCGTACGGCAGTGTCCAGTCGCCGATGGGCGGCATGAAGGACTCGGGCCTCGGCCGCCGGCACGGCTCCGAGGGCATCCTCAAGTACACCGAGGCACAGACCGTCGCCCAGCAGCGCCTGCTGCCGATGGCCCCGTCCCTCGGCATGGACGACGAGAAGTACGCGGCGTTCATGAGCCGGAGCCTGAAGGTCATGAAGGCGTTCCGGCTGCGGTAACCGGCGGCCTTCCCAATCCCACCCGTTCTCGCAGCGGATTCCCCACGCGTCCCAACCGTTCTCGACGAGGAGAGCAGCACGTGTCACAGGAGAGCTCTGTCCAGGAACAGCCGGACGCGGGAGCGGACACCGGCGAGGGAACGTACGACTACGACGTCCTCGTCGTCGGCTCCGGCTTCGGTGGCTCCGTCACCGCCCTGCGGCTGACGGAGAAGGGGTACCGCGTCGGTGTCCTCGAAGCGGGCCGGCGTTTCACCCGCGAGGCGCTCCCCAAGAACTCCTGGGACATCAAGAACTACCTCTGGGCCCCGCGGCTCGGCATGTACGGCATCCAGCGCATCCATCTGCTGGGCAACGTGATGGTCCTCGCGGGCGCCGGAGTGGGCGGCGGTTCCCTCAACTACGCCAACACCCTCTACGTACCGCCGAAGCCGTTCTTCGAGGACCCGCAGTGGAAGGACATCACCGACTGGGAGGAGGAGTTGAAGCCGTACTACGACCAGGCCCGGCGCATGCTGGGTGTGCGGCTCAACCCGACGATGACCCCGTCGGACGTCCATCTCAAGGCGGCCGCCGAGCGGATGGGCGTCGGTGACAGCTTCCACCTGGCTCCGGTCGGCGTGTTCTTCGGCGACGGGCAGGACGCGGACGGATCGGCGAAGGCGACGGCGGGCCAGGAGGTCGCCGACCCGTACTTCGGCGGCGCGGGCCCCGCGCGCAAGGCGTGCACCGAGTGCGGCGAGTGCATGACCGGCTGCCGCCACGGCGCGAAGAACACCCTCAACGAGAACTACCTCTACCTCGCCGAGAAGGCGGGTGCCGTCGTCCATCCCATGACGACGGTCGTGTCCGTCACGGACGACTCGCGGGGCGGGTACGCCGTGCAGACCCTCCCGACGGACGAGCGGCGCAAGGGGGCGGGGCGCACGCTCACCGCGCGCCGGGTCGTCCTCGCGGCCGGCACGTACGGCACCCAGACCCTGCTGCACCGGATGAAGGCGAGCGGCCGGCTTCCGTACCTGTCGAAGCGGCTGGGCGAGCTGACCCGCACCAACTCCGAGGCGCTGGTGGGCGCGCAGACCGACGACCGCCGGTACCGCAAGCTGCACGGGACGCCCAAGGCCGACTTCACCCAGGGTGTCGCGATCACGTCCTCGATCCACCCGGACGAGAACACGCACATCGAACCCGTCCGCTACGGCAGGGGATCCAACGCGATGGGCGGCCTGTCCATCCTCCAGGTCCCCTACGCGGAGGGCTCGTCGCGGGTGGCGGGCTGGTTCGCCAACGCGGCCCGGCACCCGCTCCTCGTGCTCCGGTCGCTGTCCAACCGGCGCTGGTCCGAGCGCACCATCATCGGGCTCGTCATGCAGTCGCTGGACAACTCCCTGACGACGTACCTGAAGCCGAAGGGCGCGGGTAAGGGGCTGCTGACGGCACGTCAGGGGCACGGGGCTCCCAACCCCAAGCAGATCAAGGCGGCTTCGCAGGCGGCCACCACCCTCGCCGAGGAGATCAACGGCTTCGCGGGCAGCAACGTCGGCGAGCTGATGGGCACGCCGCTGACCGCGCACTTCCTCGGTGGCTGTCCGATCGGTGCCGGGGCGGAGGACGGGGTCATCGACCCCTACCACCGGCTGTACGGCCACCCGGGGATCTCCGTGGTCGACGGTTCGGCCGTCTCCGCGAACCTCGGCGTCAACCCGTCCCTGACCATCACGGCACAGGCCGAGCGGGCGATGTCGTTCTGGCCCAACAAGGGCGAGGCCGACGCGCGTCCGGCGCCGGGTGCCGCGTACGAGCGCCTCAAGGCGGTCGAGCCGCTCCGGCCCGCGGTCCCGTCGGACGCGTTCGGCGCGCTGCGGCTCCCGTTCCTCGGCATGCCGGCGGTGCCGCCGAAGGCGTAGCCCGGACGCGGAGGAACCGAGAAGAAGGACCACACGAAGAAGGACCTGCGCCCCCCTCCGAGCGCAGGTCCTTCTTCGTGTACGGGGCCGGGCCCGCGTGCGTGCTGTCCGTTCGTGCTACGCGGTCGCGCCACCGGACTTGCGGCGGCGGACGACGACCAGCGCACCGGCACCGGCGACGACGGCGATACCGCCGGCGAGGGCGATGGTCGGCAGGGCGGAGCTGGAGCCGGTCTCGGCGAGCGAGCCGGTGGCGTCCACCGTCTTGACGTCCTTGATCTCCTTCGCGCCACCGGTCTGCGGCTTGGAGTCCGGCGGGTCGCCCGCGTCGGAACCGGCGGCCAGGATCGCGAACTCGTAGATCCAGCCGTTCGGGTCGTCGGCGATCCAGCAGCCCGCGTCGTCCGCGTACTGCGCGAAGCCCGCGGTGATGCCGATGGCGTCCGGCACCTTGCCGCTGACGCTCAGCCGGAGCTGGTACGAGGTGGAGGTGCCCGCGTTCAGCGAGAAGGGGGTGAACGTGCCGCCCTCGCCCGCCGCACCCGCGACCTCCTTCCAGGAGCCGGAGGCCTTGTCGAGGACCTGGACGGTGATCTTGCCCGAGTAGTCCCTGCCGTCCCAGCCCGCGGCCGCGACGCCGATCAGCGGCGTGATGTCCGCGATGGCGCGGTCCCCGTGGTTGGAGACGTTGTACTTGAAGCCGGTCCAGCCGCTGCCCGCGACGATCCGCTGGGGCAGGCCCGTGAGGCTGCTGGTGAGGTCGGCGCTCAGCTCGCTGACGTCCTCACCGTTCTCGTCGACGCAGATGTCGGCCGGAGTGCTTCCACTCGGACTCGGCGAGGCGGAGGAGGACGGTGACGTGGACGTGGACGCGGACGTCGAGGCGGACGCGGAGGCGGACGCCGGTGCCGACGCGGAGGGGCCGGAGCCGCCCGGCGTGGTCGCCGTCGCCGAGGCGGACGCGGTGTCCGTGGGCTCGGGCGTCGTCTGCGTCGCACTCGGCGAGGCCGACTCGGACGGGGACTCCGACACGCTCGCGCTCGGGGTGGCGCTCTCCTCCGCGAACGCGGCCGGGGCGACCGACAGCAGCGCGAGCGGGGCTATGACAGCCGTCGCGGCCGCGGTGGCCAGGGCACGGCGAATCTTCATGAAGACCTCGGGAGTCCGGTGCGCGTCGACGAGGCGCACGGGTGGGTGGTGCGGACGAGGCCTCCGCTGTGGGGCGCGGGTGTGGCCGTTGGTTCTGCAGGTGTGACCTGCGAAGGCCGGGAAGGGTTGCCCCGCCCTTCACAGAATTCTTATGTGGGCTGAGTCACATCCATGCGCGCCTTGTGCACATGTATTCGAACCGCTTAGAACTGACCCTCGTGTCTGACAAGCAGCCCGAGGAAACCGGGCCACCAGCGGTTCCTGACGATGTGTGGGAGCGTTTCGCCCTCGACAGCGAGCGCGACATCCGGAGCTCCGCGCCGAAGGAGCCGTCCGCGCGGGCGCGCCTGGTGACCGAGCGGCTGCGCCAGGAGGACGCCCGGAACGCCGAGCGCGCCCCCCGGCGGATCTTCCGCAGGAGCCCGCCGCGACCCGCGCAGCCCGAGGGCTGGCGGACCGGTCCCGCCTGGCGTGAGATGGACGGACGCGCCGCCCGGCGCCGCAGGCTGTGGGCGATTCTCGGCGTCCCGCTCGCCGTCGCCGTCGTGGTCGTCGCGATGAAGCCGTCCCTGTTGCCGGGTGACCCCTTCGGCAGTTCGTCCGACGCCGCCGTCGACACCCTTCCGCTGCCCGTCGAGACGGCGGCACCGACCACGCCGCCGTCCTCCGGCGACTCCGGAACGCCCACCCTGGACCGGCCGTTCGCCGGGTCGCCCGCCGAGCGCTGGGCCGACGGCGCGGCCGGCATCGTCCTGCCGAAGGCCACCCCGGTCGGCTCGCTCACCGAGGAGCAGGTCGACACCGCGCTGGACAACACGAAGACGCTGCTCGCCGGGGCGAACCTCGACCCGGCGGCGCTGCGCGGGGAGCGCCCCGCCGCGGCGATCGCCGTCCTCGACCCCAGGCAACCGGGCATGGTCCACGACGTGAACCAGTGGCTGCGCGAACCGGACCGGAAGCACGATCCGCTGGTTCTCTTCAGCCGCTTCGACCCCGACGAGGTCCGCCTGGTCGGGAAGGTGGTCAAGACGCGCGGCCGGACCACGTTCACGGCCGGCAAGAACGCGTCCGTCGCCATCCACGCCGACTACACCTTCGTCTATCCGGTCACCCCGGCCGACGGGAACTCCACCGAGGTCGACCGCACCATCGTGCGCCGCGTCCTCGACGTCGCGTTCTCCGATCCGCGGAAGTTCCAGGTCACGCCCGGCACGTTGCAGATCCGCGAGTACAGGGAGGACATCGGCAACTCGGCCTGCGACGTCTACGACGGCTTCCTGCACCCGCACTTCGACTCGACCGGTCCCTCCGGCGCGCCGCCGACCGGCCCGACCGTCGACCCCTACGACCGCAGCCGCGGCCTCCGGAGCTCCGCCGATGGGACCTGCGGCACGGTGTCCCGCACCTGAGAGTCTCCGCGCCCGCACGCGCCCTCGCCGTGTTCGTACCCGGGCACGGGGAAGGGCCCCGCGGAACGGTGTCCGCGGGGCCCTTCTTCCGTCAGCACCGACGTCAGGGCAGCGCCGGTGCCTCGAGGCGGCGCCGGGGGGGTGCGCCGCTGGTCACGGGGTGGCCGCGGCAAGGGGGCCGCGGCACGGACTCGGTTGTGCGCTGTTCTCGCTCGTGCGGATGTCGCGACGGCCTCCGCAACCGTCCGGCATCCCTGAACAGATTCCGCCGGGCGGCCCCGGGCGTCCCCGGAGCCGACCGTCTATGAGTGACCGGGCTGCTGTCCCCTGCCGTCCGGTCACACCACCTGGAGCGAGGTCCCACGACGCACGGCACGATCCGTACGTCTCATCGCTCCAGCGGAGCCACGCGTGGTTCTTTCGGACCCGCCCCTGGCTGGCACGGACACCAGGAGAAACGAAGCCCGCCGCGCCCCGGTCACGCGCCGTACGGGTGAGAGGGAATGCGTACGTGCGTACGCCGGGTAAGGGGCCGTCCGCCTTGGACGCAGGCGGTCCGACGCCCTGTCGCCGCGGGGGTCAGACCCGGCCGCGGCACAGTTCGAGGAGCGTCATGGCCAGCGAGGTGCCCGGCTTGCCGAGCGCCTCCCGGTAGTGGCCGAGGACCTCCATCTCGCGCGAGAGGTTCACCCGGCGGCCGCCCGAGGTGATCCGGGCCTCCTGGATCACCGCCGAGACGGCCATCCGTTCCTGGACGAGACCGATGATCCGGTCGTCGAGAGCGTCGATGCGTTCACGGGCGCCGGTGATCACGTCGGCGGCGTCGTCGGTGCGGGCGCCGGTCTTGTCGAGTACGTCGGTCATGGCGGGGCTCCTCGGTGGAAGGGGTGCCCCGGAGCCGTCGGGCCCGGAAACGGCAGACGCCCCGGGCCTTGTCGGCCCGGGGCGCCTGGGAAGTCGCTTGTCAGTTGCTCAAGCAGCACGACCATGGCAGCCGGTGGGCCGGTTGCCATAGGTAAACAGGAACGTCGTGTGCGTGAGCATGACCGCAGTATGCACGCGTACGGGAGCCGCGGCCAAGCCGGTTCGGATCGTGAGACCCGGGCCGGGAAGGCGGGCGGCGCCACCCGCACCGTCGCCCCCGGTAGAATCGCCCCCACACACCCTTTGCTCACCGCCGGAAGGCAGACCGTGCCAGAAGCGTCCCCCGCCGCCCCCGACACCGTCCTGGTCGTCGACTTCGGTGCGCAGTACGCCCAGCTCATCGCCCGTCGCGTCCGTGAGGCCCGGGTCTACAGCGAGATCGTGCCGAGCACCATGCCGGTCCAGGAGATGCTCGCCAAGAACCCGGCCGCGATCATCCTCTCCGGCGGTCCCTCGTCGGTGTACGCGGAGGGCGCCCCGCGCCTGGACTCCGCGCTCTTCGAGGCGGGCGTCCCCGTCTTCGGCATGTGCTATGGCTTCCAGCTGATGGCGACGGCCCTCGGCGGCACGGTCGACAACACCGGCGCCCGCGAGTACGGCCGTACGCCGCTGCACGTCTCGAAGTCCGGCTCCACCCTCTTCGAGGGCACCCCGGACGAGCAGCCCGTGTGGATGTCGCACGGCGACGCCTGCTCCGCCGCCCCGGAGGGCTTCACCGTCACGGCCTCCACGGACGTCGTCCCGGTCGCCGCCTTCGAGAACGACGAGAAGAAGCTCTACGGCGTCCAGTACCACCCCGAGGTCATGCACTCCACGCACGGCCAGCAGGTCCTGGAGCACTTCCTGTACCGCGGCGCGGGTCTCACCCCGTCCTGGACGACCGGCAACGTCATCGAGGAGCAGGTCGCCCTCATCCGCGAGCAGGTCGGCACCAAGCGCGCCATCTGCGGTCTGTCCGGCGGTGTGGACTCCGCGGTCGCCGCGGCCCTCGTCCAGAAGGCCATCGGCTCCCAGCTCACCTGTGTGTACGTCGACCACGGTCTGATGCGCCAGGGCGAGACCGAGCAGGTCGAGAAGGACTTCGTCGCCGCGACCGGCGTCCAGCTCAAGGTCGTGGACGCGGAGGAGCGCTTCCTCACCGCACTCAAGGGCGTCTCGGACCCCGAGGAGAAGCGGAAGATCATCGGGCGCGAGTTCATCCGCGTCTTCGAGCAGGCCCAGGCGGAGATCATCGCCGAGGCCGCCGAGGGCGAGGACGTCGCGTTCCTCGTCCAGGGCACGCTGTACCCGGACGTGGTCGAGTCCGGCGGCGGCACCGGCACGGCCAACATCAAGTCCCACCACAACGTCGGCGGCCTTCCCGAAGACCTGGAGTTCCAGCTCGTCGAGCCGCTGCGCCAGCTGTTCAAGGACGAGGTCCGGATGGTCGGCCAGGAGCTCGGCCTGCCGGACGAGATCGTCCAGCGCCAGCCGTTCCCCGGCCCCGGTCTCGGCATCCGCATCGTCGGCGAGGTCACCAAGGAGCGGCTGGACCTGCTCCGCGCCGCCGACGCCATCGCCCGCGAGGAACTGACCGCCGCCGGTCTCGACCGGGACATCTGGCAGTGCCCGGTCGTCCTGCTCGCGGACGTGCGCAGCGTGGGTGTCCAGGGCGACGGCCGGACGTACGGCCACCCGATCGTGCTCCGTCCGGTGTCCAGCGAGGACGCCATGACGGCCGACTGGTCCCGGCTGCCGTACGACGTCCTGGCGAAGATCTCGACGCGCATCACGAACGAGGTCGCGGACGTCAACCGCGTCGTGCTCGACGTGACGAGCAAGCCCCCGGGCACCATCGAGTGGGAGTAGTCCTCCCGCGAGGGGCGTAGAAGCTCCTAGGTCCGCTTGAGCGTGCGCACCGGCGCGCCGGGGTTCCAGACCTGGACGACCAGATACGTGTCGTCCTCGACGTGGGTCCGCGTGACCTCCGTCAGCTCGGTGCGGAAGAGGTGGAACGGCTGCGGCGGTTCCACTTCTTTGACGTACGCGGCCTTCGCCGGGTCGTCGTCGCCGACCTCGACGGCCCGGCCGCTCACGCGGACGTCGCCGCCGCCCATGCCCGTGCCGGCCCCCGGGTTCGCCTGGAGCGCGAAGCGCGGGTCGCGGCGCAGGTCGAGGGCCTTCAGCGAGTCCGGCATCATGCCGAGCCACAGCTCGCCGCCGACGAAGCGCACCTCGATGCCGGAGGTACGGGGTGAGCCGTCCCGGCGGAGGGTCGCGAGGATGTGGTGGGTGAAGGCGCCGAAACGGTCCTCGACCGTGGCGGCGAGGTCGGGTTCGGCCGTGCGGAGGGCTGCCCAGTTCATGTCCCGAGTCTGCCGCCCATACCCGACATCTTCTGTCGTGTTTTCGACGAGTCCTGTTCCCGTTCCGTTTTTTCTCTCCCGGAACACCATCTCTCCCCCGGACACCCCTGTTCTCCTGCGCTGACCCCGGGTAACTTCCGCTCCGTACCGAACACGCCAGTGCTGGAGGACCTATGCACGGGCCCACCCCGCCCCTGCCCCGCCCCACCGACCAGCTGCGGTTCGCCATGCCGCCGATGCACGAGTCACTCGACGACGAACGGCAGCACCGCAAGGAGCGGCTGGCCGGCGCGCTGCGCCTGTTCGGGCGGCTCGGCTTCGAGGACGGTGTCTCCGGGCACATCACCGCACGCGATCCGGAGTACAGCGACTGCTTCTGGGTCAATCCGTTCGGCATGCCGTTCAAGCACGTCACCGTGAGCGACCTGGTCATGGCCAACCAGGACGGCCAGGTCGTCCAGGGCCGCTATCACGTCAACCAGGCCGCGTTCACCGTGCACTCCCAGGTCCACGCGGCCCGCCCCGACGTCGTCGCCGTCGCCCACTGCCACTCCGTGCACGGCCGCGCCCTCGCCGCCCTCGGCGACCTGCTCGACCCGATCACCCAGGAGAGCTGCGCCTTCTACGAGGACCACGCCCTCTACGACGCCTACACCGGCGTCGCCGTCGATGCCGAGGAGGGCCGCAGGATCGCGAACGCGCTGGGCAGCCGCAAGGCGCTGGTGCTGCGCAACCACGGGCTGCTGACCGTCGGGGACTCGGTGGACGCCGCGGCCTGGTGGTTCCTGTCCATGGAGCGCTCCAGCCAGGTCCAGCTCTCCGCGAAGGCCGCGGGCCGGCCCCTCGTCATCGACCACAAGCAGGCCGTCGCCACCCGCGAACAGCTCGGCGGCGACCTGGTCGCCTGGATCAACTACCAGCCCCTGTGGCAGGACATCAGCCGCAGCGAACCCGACCTGCTGAGCTAGGGCCTGTCGTCCGGGTCAGGTGGCGCCGGCATGCGGTGCCTTGTCGATCGGGTCGAGTGGGGCAGGGTGCGTGCCCTGCCCCGCGTCCCGCCGCATGATCCAAACGACAGGCCCTAGGCCTGCCGTCCCGGGTCGGGCGTCGGGGCGTGGTTAGAAGCCGCGCAGGACCGCCGCCTTCGTCAGCGCGAACTCCTCGTCCGTCAGGACGCCGTCGCGGTGCAGGTCGCCCAACTCCCGCAGGCGGCGCAGCAGTACGTCGTGGTGGTCGGCGCGCGGCGGCACGACCCCTGCCGTCGGGGGACCGTCCGAGACCTCTCCGGTGCGCGTCGATGGATGCGGCAGCCGTGCCGTGACCGCCGTGGCGACCAGGGCCGCGAGCAGGTCACGGCGGGTGCTGCCCCACAGGTGGAGGGCGTACGGGTCCTTCTCCGGCGGCAGCTTGGAGAACACCGCGTCCCGCGTCACGAAGCGCAGGAAACCGTCCTCGAAGCCGGAGTTGGGCAGCCACTCGACCCGCACCAGGTCGGCCGTCGCGATGATCCGCGGCCCGGTCGCCCGCTTGACCCGGTCCGAGGTCTCCGCCCAGTCGATCCGCACCTGCGCCCCGTCGAAGGACACCGTCCCGTCGCTGGACCGGACCGACACCGGGACGGGCGGGCCCGTGAGCAGATACGCCGTCGCCGGTTCCTTCGGGATCTGGTCCAGGAGCAGCGCGCGGCGGATCTCCTCGGCGACGTACGCGGCGACCCCGGAACGGTCCACGTCGACCGCCAGCCGGTAGGGGTCCGCCGCGTCCGGGAGCCGGCCCCCGGTCGCCTGGAGCAGCGGATCGGCGCCCTCACGCAGCCGCAGCCTCAGCCGGCCGCGCTTGCGCTCGGGTTCGTGGGTGACGCCCGCAACCGCCTCCAGAGGGACGGAGACCTCGCCGTACGTCTGCCGGAACAGCGGGACGCTGCGGTGCAGTCCCGGCGTGATCCGCACCGTGCTGCCGTCGAAGGCCCAGGTCCCGTCACGCTGGATGATCTCGGCCATGGGGAAATTCTCGCAGCCGGGTCAACACGGAGTCCCGCACTTCACCCGCGCTGACCCGACCTGACGAGTGCGCCCAGTGCTCCGTACGGCACAATTCGCTGGCAATAAGGGGCAGTTGTGGGTCGGCTGTACGAGAGTTCCGGCGCGGGAAGGCGGCAGTGGACGTGGCGGTGCAGGAGGCGAGACACGGTGCGGGGCACGGTGCCGGGTCGGGTGCCGGATCGGGCACCGGGCAGGGCGGCGGGCGCGACGCGGGCCGGGGCGGCGGCCCGGGCGGCGCACAGGGCGGTACACGGGGCGGGGGAGCGGGCGTGCACGAAGGTGGCTGCACGTGCGGGGACTGCCCGCACGGGGCGCGTACGGGGCACCGGCGCGCCGTCGCCGAATTCCTCGCCAAACGCGACGCGTTGGCGTCCGGGCGGGGGCTGCCCGCCGGCCTCGCGCACTCCGCCTCCGCGTCCCGGCAGTGGGTGTCCGACGAACTCACCCAGTCCGCGGACCTCGTCGCCGAACGCGGACGCCTCGACGGCGTGGCCTGGCTGCGACGACTGTGGCGGTACACCGCGTACACGGTCTGGGGCGCCACTCTCGCCCTCCTCCTGGTGCAGGCGCTCACCGCGATCGGCGCGGGCTGGACGGCGGCGCGGACCGCCGGGCTGCTCGCCGCGGTCGTGCTCGCGGGACTGCTGACGGGGGCGGCGTGGCTGCACCGGGCGCGGGGCGGTGCCATCGCGCCGGTCATCGGTGAGGACAACCGTCTCTCCACCTCCCGTGCGGTGGCCGCCGGTTGGGTGCTGCTCGCCGTGTACGCCGTACTCGTGCTGGTGGGACAAGTGGCCGTCGCCTCCGCGCACGGCCGGCGCGACGAACTCATCGCCGGGCTCGAACTCGCCCGGGGCGCGGGGGTCGTGACCGTCGTCGCCGTCGCGTGCGGAGTCGCGGTGCTCGTGCGCAGGGTGGTGGGGCTGCGGGTGGTGGGGCAGCAGTTGCAGAAGGTGCGCGCGGACCGGCCGCGCGCGGCCGACCTGCTGACCGACGACTCCGGGCGCGGCAGCTTCGCGGACATCCAGTACGTCGTGATCAGCGGGGTCGCTCTCGTCTTCGCGGTGGTGCGGTTGGCGCGGCAGCCGTCGCAGTTGCCGGACCTTCCGTGGGGTCTTGCCGGGCTGGTGCTGGTGTCCGCGGCCACCTATCTCGCAGGGAAGTACGCCGAGGGCGGCCGGCCGGTGATCCTCTCCGTGGTCCGCTCCCGCGAGGCGGGCGACCTGGACGCGCCGATCCGCACCGGGGACGACATCGAGATCCGGGGTGCCGGGTTCGTGCCGCCGGGGGCGCAGGGCGCTGCCCGGCTGTCGCGGATGGTGGTGCGGATCGGGGCGGTGCATGTCCACGTCCCGCTGGTCCCGGTGCCGGGAGGCTTCAGCAACCCGACGGACGCGGTACTGACCGTGCCGGTACCGGTGGATGTGGAGGCCGGACGGGTCGAGGTCCAGGTGGTGACGGCGGCGGGCGTGGAGACGAATCGGTACGGCATCGATGTGACGGAGTAGGCCGGGGGGTTGTTCGCGGTTCGCGGTTCCGGCCCGGTGGGGGGGGCGGGGCCGTGCCGGTACATCCGCCCGTCGCCGCTGAATCAGACGTGGGTCGTCAACGCGGAGCTGCTCGATCCGGACGTGAGTGACGGGCTTCCGCTGTTCCGGCACGGCCCTCCCGCCGCATGCCGGGTGCGGGCGGTAGGCCGCCGGGAGGTCACTTCCGTCGGTCGCGTCCGCGGACACCCGGCCGATGTCCTTCGCCGCCAACGATGCAGCCCCGGGGGGAGAATTCAGCCCCTCCGGCGCCTTTGGGGAGCGGGGGCCGGGGCGGAGCCCCAGGCTTGGGAAGGGTCGGGGCGGAGGGGGCGAAAGGCGGTTTGTCGGGCGGAGCCGGAGATCCTGGAGGCCGGGGCAGGAAAAAGGGGGCCGGCATTGAGCGAAGAAGCGCCTTCGTACGTATGGTCTGTTGAGGGGTCAACAGAACACGGGTGAGAGGCGGCGGAGAGCGATGACTCACGGTATGCGGTCGGACACGCACGACCCGTATCTCGAGGAGAGGCGAAGCTGGCGGGACACCGCGAGCCGCTACGCCCTGCTCCCCCTACGTATCTTCCTCGGCGTCACCTTCATCTACGCCGGCCTGGACAAGCTCACCGACAGCGCCTTCCTGCAGTCCTCCGGCTCGGGCTCGATCGGCGACATGATGCGCACGGTCCGCGACTCCTCCGCGATCCCGGCCCTCGTGGACCTGTCCCTGAAGAGCCCCGTCGGTTTCGGGTACGCCATCGCGTTCGGTGAACTGGCCGTCGGCATCGGCACCCTCATCGGCCTGCTGGCCCGCATCGCCGCGCTGGGCGGCGCCCTCATCTCGCTCAGCCTGTGGCTGACCGTGAGCTGGGCCTCGGACCCGTACTACTACGGAAATGACCTGATCTACCTGATGGCGTGGATACCCCTCGTGCTGGCGGGTGCTTCCGTCTTCTCCATCGACGCGGCTCTGCGGTCCCGGCGCAGGCAACGCGCCGGGACCTACAACTAGAGCCCGGTCAAGAAGAAGAACCCACGCCGCGCGGGCGCCCGTCCGCGCGGCGTCCGCGTACCGCGTGGGTCACGGAGGCCACCGCACCCGCCAGGCACAGCCCGCCGACGACGACGGGGATCATCACGAACCACGGGGTGACCCACCAGCCGCCCGCGTCCCCGGCGAACGCGATGCCCGCGCCGGTGAGGGCGAGGCCCGCGACCAGCTTCCCCGGCTGGAACTCATGACGCGGCACGGGCCACCTCCGCTTGGCCCACGCCGACCTGGAGGTCGAGGTCGAGGGTGCCGCCGTCCTTGACGACCGTCGCCGGAGGCAGGGTCAGCTGCTTGTGCTTGCCCGGTTCCACGTCCACGTCCTTCTCGTTGTCGCCCGGCAACTGGATGTCCCCGACCCCCACCTCGATGGTGAGCCGTACCGTGGCGTCCTTGGGAACGATCACCTTCAGGCGGCCGGCGCCCACCTGCGCGCTCGTCTTCACGGTCTGCCCCTTGGCGAGGTCGACGTTGCTCAGGTCGAGCGTGCCGACGCCGGTGCCGAGGTCGTAGTCGGGCCGGACGTCGGCCGCCGACACGGGGATCCAGTCGGTCCGCACCCAGTGCGTGGTGATGTCCTTCGGCAGGGCGGCGGAGGCGGCCAGCAGGCCCGCCGTCACCACGGCCAGGAAGACCGACCCCGCGCCCGTACGCCCGAGGAAGGCGCTCAGGGCGATGCCCAGGCCGAACACGACGAGCGCGACGGCGAGGCCGGCCTGAAGGCTGGTGCCGAGTGCCTGGTCGTCCCAGGTCAGGCCGGTGCCGAGGCCGCCGGCCAGCAGCGCGAACAGGAAGACCCAGCCGCCGATCCAGCGCGAGCCGCGTTGTCTGCGCTCCCGGCCCGTGCGCGGGTCGGCCCGTGAGGTGCCGCGGGCGATGTTGAGCGCCGCCGCCACGTCCCGGTCCTGGGTCTCCCCGGGCCCCCACAGATAGCCGGTGCCCCCGACGTGCGAGCCGTCCTTGACGATCGGGTCGCGCCACCAGGACGGGTACGACGCCGGCACCGGCGGGGCCTGTGCCTCCGGCGGGGCGTCGGCTGCCGCCTGGGCGGCGAGCGGATCGGGGTCGGGGGCGTCGCGGTGCCGCGACCAGTACCCCGCGCCCGCCAGCAGCAGCGAGAGGACCACGGCGAACGTCAGCACGCTGCCGTTGTTGAGCATCGAGAGGAAGACACCGCAGCCGACCAGCGCGAACAGCACGGCGGCCAGCGCCTGTCCGTCGACGCGGCCGGTGAGGAGCTTGCGGACCTCGTTCTCCTCGTCGTCGTCGTAGGGGACGAAGAGCCAGGCGAACCCGTAGAAGATGAGGCCGATGCCGCCGGTCGCGGAGAGCACCGCGAGCACGATCCGGAAGATCACCGGATCCATGTCGCACTGCCGGCCGAGCCCGGCGCAGACCCCGCCGATCATCTTCTGGCGGCGGTCGCGCCGGAACCGGGCCGGGACGTCGGAGACCGCGGTCGCGCCGCCCCGTCCCGCCGTGCCGCCCTCACCGGGAGCGCGCGGCTCATCACCCGGCGCGGGACCGGAACCAGGCCCCGCCGCCGCGTGCTGCTGATCTGTCATGCGTCCATGGTGACGGGCGGGAGGGCCGGGCGGCAGTCGGGACGACCCTGGCAGAACCCTGAGATCCGGCCCCGAGGGCAGGGGCGGGGGCCGTTCGAGCGCCGATCGCGGAAGAATCAGGGGAGTATCCGGGGCGGACCCTGATGCCCGGGCCCGCCGGGCGTGTGACCATCGATGCCATGCCGGAAGCCGCAACTCTGCCCGTCGACGACCCGCGGCCCTCGCGCAAGCTCTACCGCAGCAGCGACGGCCGCTGGCTCGGGGGCGTGGCGCGCGGGCTCGCCGGGCACCTCGGGCTGCCCGTGATCTGGCTGCGTCTGATGTTCGTCGGCCTGTTCATGGCGGACGGTCTCGGCGCCCTGCTGTACGCGGCGTTCTGGTTCTTCGTGCCGCTCGGCGTCGGCGGTGTCGGCGCCGGACGCGCCCCGGCGTTCACCGCCGAGACCTCGCCGGACGGGCGCCGCAGGCTCGTGGCCCGCAAACCCGACAAGGGCCAGATCGTCGCCCTCCTCCTCATGGTCGTCGTCGCCCTGGTCTTCGTCGGGAACGTGAATCTCGGCGGCGGCACCAAGGCGTACCTGTGGCCCACGGTCCTCGTCGGCGCCGGTGTCGCCCTGGTCTGGCGCCAGGCGGACAACGCGCGCCGGGCCCGCTGGGCCGAGGTCGGCCGCCGTCGCCGCACGCTCACGCTGCTGCGGTCCGCGGCCGGTGTCCTGCTGGTCACCGCCGGTGTCTCCGGGATTTTCGTCCTCCAGGGCTCGGCCGCCCATCTCGGCTCGGTGCTCCAGGCGGCCCTCGCGGTCCTGGTCGGCGTCGCGCTGCTCGCCGGTCCCTATCTCGTCCGCATGACCCAGGACCTCTCCGAGGAGCGCCTGATGCGCATCCGCGCGCAGGAGCGGGCCGAGGTCGCCGCCCACGTCCACGACTCGGTGCTGCACACCCTGACGCTGATCCAGCGCAACGCGGACAGCGCGGGCGAGGTGCGGCGCCTCGCCCGCGCCCAGGAGCGCGACCTGCGGGCCTGGCTCTACAAACCGGAGGGGACGGGGAAGGACGAGGACGAGGAGCCAGACACCCTCGCCGAGGCCGTCCGGCGCGACGCCGCTGAGGTAGAGGACAAGCACGGCGTCCCCATCGAGGTCGTCGTCGTCGGCGACTGCCCGCTCGACGAGGGCCTGAGAGCGCAGATGCAGGCCGCGCGGGAAGCGATGGTGAACGCGGCCAAGTACGGTGGCGACGGCGGCGCCGTACAGGTCTACGCCGAAGTCGAGGGAAGGACGGTCTTCGTGTCCGTCCGCGACCGCGGCCCCGGTTTCGACCTCGACGCGATACCCGCCGACCGCATGGGCGTCAGAGAATCGATCATCGGCCGCATGGAGCGCAACGGCGGCACGGCGCGACTGCGCGCGGTGCCGGACGGCGGCACGGAGGTCGAACTGGAGATGGAGAGGGCGGAGAAGACGTCATGAGCGACGCGAACGAGCCTGTTGAGTCCGGCGGCACCGAGGACGGACGCCGGGTGCGTGTGGTCCTCGTCGACGACCACCGCATGTTCCGTACGGGCGTGCAGGCCGAGATCGGGGAGACCGAGCGGACCGGCGTCGAGGTGGTCGGCGAGGCCGCGGACGTCGACCAGGCGGTCACGGTCATCACCGCCACCCGGCCCGAGGTCGTCCTCCTGGACGTGCACCTGCCCGGAGGCGGCGGTGTCGAAGTGCTGCGCCGCTGCGCCCCGTTGATGGCCGACGCCGAACAGCCGGTCCGCTTCCTCGCGCTGTCCGTGTCGGACGCCGCGGAGGACGTCATCGGCGTGATCCGCGGCGGCGCCCGTGGCTACGTGACCAAGACGATCACCGGCACGGACCTCGTCGACTCCGTCTTCCGCGTCCAGGACGGCGACGCGGTCTTCTCCCCGCGTCTCGCCGGCTTCGTCCTCGACGCGTTCGCCTCCACCGACGCCCCGCCCGTCGACGAGGACATGGACCGTCTCACCCAGCGCGAGCGCGAGGTCCTGCGCCTCATCGCCCGGGGGTACGCGTACAAGGAGATCGCCAAGCAGCTGTTCATCTCCGTCAAGACGGTCGAGTCCCACGTCTCGGCGGTCCTGCGCAAGCTCCAGCTCTCCAACCGGCACGAACTGACCCGGTGGGCGACGGCGCGACGGCTGGTGTGAGGCGGTCGGTTCCGCTGTCCGTCCCCGACGTCATCGGTCACGCCCTCCGTGACGGCGGAGTCCACCCCCGACGTCCGCCGTCACGTGGCGCGCGGCCGCGCCGCCGTCGCTACCCGCAGGTGTCAAGTGGACTGCGCTGAACCGAGGTTGCTCTTCCCGCGGTGAACGACGGGCCCGCCGGTCACACCGGCCTGGTGGCCCCCGCGAACGGCATCTGGTCGATCGGGGCCAGGCGGACCGGCGCGGACGGGTTCGGGGCGTGGATCATCTGGCCGTCGCCCACGTAGATGCCGACGTGGCTGATGCCCGAGTAGAAGAACACGAGGTCTCCGGGCTGGAGTTCGGAGCGGGAGACTCGTTGGCCCGCGTTGATCTGGGCGTACGTCGTCCGGGGCAGGGACACGCCGGCGGAGCGGTACGCGGCCTGGGTGAGGCCGGAGCAGTCGAAGGCGTTGGGGCCGGTGGCCCCCCACACGTAGGGGCTGCCCAGCTTCGCGTAGGCGAAGGCGACGGCCTCCGCCGCACGCGTGGTGGGCGCCGCGGCCGTACCGGACGAGCCGGACGCACCCGCCTCGGCGGCGGTCGACGGGGCGGGTCCGCGGGCCGAGGAGCGCGAGGCGTGCTGCCCCTCGCCGGCCGCGCCCCGCTCCCCGTACTGCGTGCGCTCCGCGGGGGTGAGCCGGTCCAGCAGCTCGCGGGCCGCTTCCAGCTTCCCGGTGATCGTCTTCTTCTGGCGCTTCAGCTCGGTCTGCCGCGCCTTGAGCGAGGTCAGTTCGACGTGGGCGGCGCCGCGCAGCTGCTCGATCTCCCGCAGCTGTTCGCGCACCCCGGCGACGGCCGCCGACTGCCGGGTGCCGACCCGCTCGGCGAACGCGGCGCCGTCCAGGTACCGGTCGGGGTCGTCGGAGAGCGCGAGCTGCACGGCGGGGTCGATGCCGCCGCTGCGGTACTGCGCCGCCGCCATCGAACCGAGCGCCTCCTGGGCCGAGTTGAGCCGGTCCTCCTTGCGGGCCGCCTCGTCGCGCAGGGTCCGCAGGTGCTTCTCCGCCGTCTCGGCCTTCTCCTGGGCGCCGTTGTACTTCTCGGTGGCGACCTCTGCCTCCTTGTACAGCGTGTCGACCTTGGCCTTCACCTGCGCCGGTGAGAGCTGGGGCTCGGCATGTCCGACCCCGTCGAAGGCGGTCGCCGTCGCCGCGCCCGCGAGGGCGATGGTGACTGCTGTGCGGGCCGTGTTTCCACCGATAGAGCGCTGCCTGGTCCTGCGGTGCGCTGCCACGAGGGCCCACATCCTTCCGTACGACCGCCCCTTCCGGGCCGGTCAAGCGGTGACATGTCCGGCGGCGGCTCACACAGGGGGAGCGTGCCGCCGCCGGACCTTCTCGGCGGTGGTGTCCGGCAGGCCGCCCCTGGCCCGGGCGGTTTGGTGGGACGCCGGTCACCTGGGGGAGGACGCTAAACCTGTGAGTGCGGCGTCGGTAACTCCATGTACGGAACTGCCGCCACTGGACCGTCCGGTGGCCGAACGTGACCGGTATTTCCGCCCGGACTCACCGACTTCGCACAGCGCGCTGACCGAAGCGGCGAATCCCGGACGACCGGAGTGACTCCGGTGCTATAGCTGACGGCCGGTGCCCCCGAGCACGGGGGAGGGCCCGGTGACCGGAGGGGCCGGGGCGAAGGGGTGGCCCGGTGGGAGGACGCGTGAGGGTGTCCGATTAGGCTCCGGCCTCATGGACGTACTCATCCATCTCTTCGTCGGCCTGCACATCATCGGCATCGCCGCGCTCCTCGGCGGCTTCCTGACCCAGATGAAGGCGATGGGCCGCGGCACCGCCCGCTTCGTCCCTGCGATGCTGCACGGCGCGCTCACCATGCTGGTCACCGGTGTCGCCCTCGTCGGCCTCAACCAGGCGGACGACAACACGGTCGACACCGCCAAGATCGGCGTGAAGCTGGCCCTGCTGATCGTGATCCTCGGGCTCGTCTACGTGAAGCGGGACGACGAGAAGGTCGACAAGAACCTCTTCGGCCTCGTGGGTCTGCTCACCGTCGCGAACATCTTCATCGCCGTCCTCTGGACCTGACGGACCCGCGCGGTCCCCGCGGGGTCCTGCCGGCCGCCCGAGGGCGTCAGCCCCGCGGCGCCGACCGCGCGGCCAGGACCGCGCCCGCGGCGACCGCCAGCCACGCCGCCACCGAGATCCACAACAGGACCTCTCCGAGCCCCTTGAGCCAGGAGACGTCGAGAGCGGCCGAGACGGCGAGGGCGGCCACGGCCGTCATCCCCATCGGGAATACCGTCGCCCAGCGCTCCAGGGCGTAGCGCGGACGCGGCCACACCACCTCCGCGACGACCAGCGCGCAGAACCCGACGAGGGCCAGCGTCACCAGCACCGTGGTCGTCGCGCGCAGCGCACCCTGGTCGTCGTCGTTCCACAGGTACGGGTTCACATGGTGCGCGGCGACGAGCGCGGCCCCCGCCAGCGCCGAGATGCCGAGTGCGCCGCCCGCGATCCAGTGGTCCCCGGCGCCCCGGGTCACCTCCCGCACGTCGAACCGCGTGTACGCGATCACGTAGAGGATGAGCCCCAGCCAGAACAGCACCATCGCGGCATGCGCGAGCCAGTCCCAGTGCTCGGCCGCCCCCACCGCCGAGCCCAGCACGGACAGGCCCTGCGTGGCCACGCAGACGAGGAACACCCCGCCCGTCGCGCGCCTGCGCCAGTGCCGTACGACGGCCACGAGCAGCACGGGCCAGAGCACGGCCGCGAGCGCGAGGAGGGCCTGGGCGAGGGTCTGCCACCCCAGCGCCGAGAACCGGATGCCGAGCACGGTGGTCGCCGCGACGGCGGTCAGTCCGGCCGGTGTGCCGGCCTCCCGGAGCCACCGGGCCCGGTCCCGGACCAGCCGGACGGCGAAGTCCGCGGCGAGCGCGAGCCAGGCGACGGAGGCCAGGGCCAGCGCGATCCGGGAGAGGGTCTCGTGGTCCGTCAGGTACAGGCCGACCGAGAGGATGCCGGTGGCCATGACGGCGGCCCCGGCGGCGGGCGCCCGCCGCGCCCACCAGGCGGGGATCTGAGGACGGTCGGGCGCATCCGGCATTTCGGGCATGCGCCCGATGCTAGGGACCGCGGGACCGGTTGCCGGTGGGGCACGCGTGCGTGGCGCCGATTTGGCCTTCACGCACGCGTGCCCCGTGGAAGTGGAAGGGGTCTAGGCGGGGCGCACCACGCTGTGGATCGCCGAGGTGCCGTCGTAGTAGATCGACTCCTCGCGGACGTAGGCTCCCGGCTTCGGCGCGTGGATCATCATGCCGTTGCCGATGTAGAGCCCGACGTGGCTGATGTCTTCGTAGAAGAAGACCAGGTCGCCGGGCTTGGCGTCGGCGAGGGAGACCGTCGTGCCGGCGTTCACCTGGTCGTAGGTGACACGCGGCAGGGAGACACCGGCGGCCTTCCAGGCGGCCTGGGTCAGGCCCGAGCAGTCGTAGGAGTCCGGCCCGGTCGCGCCCCACACGTACGGCTTGCCGACCTGTGCGCGGGCGAAGGCGAGCGCCTTGCCGGCCTTCGTCGCGTACGAGGGGTCCGTGGCCGTCGAGCCCGACGAGCCGGTCGTGCCGCCCGACGACGACCCCTGCTCGGTGGCCTTCTCCTTGGCCGCCTTCTCCGCCGCGGCCTGCTGCCGTGCCAGCTCCGCCGCCTTGGCGGCCGCCTGCTCCCGCTTCTTCTTCTCGATCGCCGCCAGCCGCGCCTTCTCCTCGGCGGTCAGCTTCGAGAGCATGTCGCGGGCCGCGGAGAGCTTGCGCTGCACCGTCGCCTTGGACGTCTTGAGCGCGCTCTGCGAGGTGGTCAGCGACTGGAGGCTCTCGCCGGCCTCCGTACGCTTCTTGGTGGTCGCCGCCTGCTCGGTGACGTAGTCGTCGACGGCCGCCTTCTGCCGGGTCGTCAGACGGCTCATCAGCTGCGTCTGGTCGAAGTAGTCCTGCGGGTCGTCGGCGAGCAGCAGCGTCGCGGTGCCGGGCGTGGAGGCTCCCGTGCGGTACTGCGCGGCGGCGAACGAACCCAGCTCCTCGCGCGCGGAGTTGAGTTTCTCGGTGCGCTCGGCGACGTCGTCGAGGAGGGTGTCGACGCGCTTGCGCTGCTTGGTGGTCTTCTCCCGGGCGGCGTTGTACTTGTCGGTGGCCGTCTCGGCCTGGTGATAGAGGTCGTTGACCTTCTTCTCGACCGCTTCGAGGCTGGGCCTCGGCTCGGCCGGGGGCGCGGCGTTCGCCGTCTGGGAGAGCAGGGCCACGGAGGTGAGGGCCGCCGTCGCGAGGGCCGGGGTCCGTATGCCTGCCATGCGCGAACCCGTAGGACGCGACTTGCGGTGCGACGCCAAGAGAGGCGACTCCTTCCGTCATCCGCCTACCGAGTTAGCTGTCGGGTTCGGGCGGGTGGTTCCGGAAGGTTTGCCCTACGGTCCTGGCCCCACGGGGCGGTCGGACCGATTCACCCCAGGTCGGTGGGTCCCCGGCTCCGGCCGCCTTGTGGGCGGGCCGAACTCGGCGGAGGCCGCTCGGCCCGGCGACGTTCGCCGGTTGCGGTCGGGCGGCCTTCCAGCACGCTAGCCAACTCGTGTGGCCCGTGTGAAGGTTCGAGTGCGATATGCCCGATACATTTTCGTGACCTTGGCCATGTGCACCGCCCCAGGCGCCGGACATGAGTGGTGTGTGCCACTTTGTGAGGCCGCCTCGGGTGCGGCTCCTCCTGGCGTCGCGACCGTGGCGGAGACGCGTCGCACCCGCTCCGACGTGCACTTACCGTCACGGTCCGGTCACGCGCGCGCGTCACGAGTCCGGGTCGAGTTCTCGGGGTGGCCGCGGTGTGTCAGTGGGGCGGCCTAGACTCGGAGAGCGATGAGCAGCCTCTTTGACGACAGCTTCCTGGCGGACCTCAAGCCCTCCGCGGCCCACGAGGACGAGCACCCGCCGCCGCCCGAGGACGAGCACGCGCCGGAGCCGGTCGCGGACGACCTGTTCGGCGGCCGGTTCGACGTGCCGCCGAGCCGTGACGCGTACTACCGCGACGGCGCCCACCGGCCCGCCGTGGACCCCGCCGCCCTGCTCGACGGGCTGAACGAGAACCAGCGCGCGGCCGTGATCCACTCCGGCTCCCCGCTGCTCATCGTGGCCGGAGCGGGCTCCGGCAAGACCCGCGTGCTCACCCACCGCATCGCCCATCTCCTCGGCGAGCGCCATGTGCACCCCGGCCAGATCCTCGCGATCACCTTCACGAACAAGGCCGCGGGCGAGATGAAGGAGCGCGTCGAGCAGCTCGTGGGCCCCCGGGCCAACGCGATGTGGGTGATGACCTTCCACAGCGCCTGCGTCCGCATCCTGCGCCGCGAGAGCAAGCAGCTCGGGTTCACCTCGTCCTTCTCCATCTACGACGCCGCCGACTCCAAGCGCCTGATGGCGCTCGTCTGCCGTGATCTCGATCTCGACCCCAAGCGCTTCCCGCCGAAGTCGTTCAGCGCCAAGATCTCGAACCTGAAGAACGAGCTGATCGACGAGGAGGACTTCGCCGCCCAGGCCACCGACGGCTTCGAGAAGACCCTCGCCCAGGCCTACGCGATGTACCAGTCGCGCCTCCGCGAGGCCAACGCGCTCGACTTCGACGACCTGATCATGACCACGGTCAACCTGCTGCGCGCCTTCCCGGACGTCGCCGAGCACTACCGCCGCCGCTTCCGGCACGTGCTGGTCGACGAGTACCAGGACACCAACCACGCGCAGTACGCCCTCGTGCGGGAGCTCGTCGGCACCTCCGAGCACCCCGAGGACGTACCGCCCAGCGACGCAGACCTGCCGCCCGCCGAGCTGTGCGTCGTGGGCGACGCCGACCAGTCGATCTACGCCTTCCGCGGCGCGACCATCCGCAACATCCTGCAGTTCGAGGAGAACTACCCGAACGCGACGACGATCCTCCTGGAGCAGAACTACCGCTCCACGCAGACGATCCTCACCGCCGCCAACGCGGTCATCGAGCGCAACGAATCCCGCCGCCCCAAGAACCTGTGGACGAACGCGGGCGCGGGCTCGAACATCACGGGTTACGTCGCGGACACCGAGCACGACGAGGCGCAGTTCGTCGCCGACGAGATAGACCGTCTCACCGACGCGGGCGACGCCAAGGCCGGCGACGTCGCGGTCTTCTACCGGACGAACGCCCAGTCCCGTGTCTTCGAAG
This sequence comes from Streptomyces sp. NPDC102279, assembly GCF_044766365.1. Lineage (NCBI taxonomy): Bacteria > Bacillati > Actinomycetota > Actinomycetes > Kitasatosporales > Streptomycetaceae > Streptomyces > Streptomyces sp. NPDC102279. Next base: position 42,012 of record NZ_JBIWLU010000011.1, read on the forward strand.
AGGTCTTCATCCGTGTCGGCCTGCCCTACAAGGTCGTCGGCGGCGTCCGCTTCTACGAGCGCAAAGAGGTCCGTGACGTCCTCGCCTACCTGCGGGTGCTGTCCAACCCCGAGGACTCGGTCCCGCTGCGCCGCATCCTGAACGTCCCCAAGCGCGGCATCGGCGATCGCGCCGAGGCCATGATCGACGCCCTCTCGCAGCGCGAGAAGATCAGCTTCCCGCAGGCCCTGCGCCGCGTCGACGAGGCCTACGGCATGGCCGCCCGTTCGACGAACGCGGTCCGGCGGTTCAACACGCTGATGGAGGACCTCCGGACGATCGTCGAGTCCGGCGCGGGCCCGGCCACCATCCTGGAGGCCGTCCTGGAACGCACCGGCTATCTGGCCGAGTTGCAGGCGTCGACGGACCCGCAGGACGAGACCCGCATCGAGAACCTCCAGGAACTCGCCGCCGTGGCCCTGGAGTTCGAGCAGGAGACCGTCGAGGGCGAGACCCCCGCCGGGCTCCCCGCCTTCCTGGAGCGGGTCGCGCTCGTCGCCGACTCCGACCAGATCCCGGACGAGGAGGACGGCAACGGCGTCATCACCCTGATGACCCTGCACACCGCCAAGGGCCTCGAATTCCCCGTCGTGTTCCTGACCGGCATGGAGGACGGCGTCTTCCCGCACATGCGCGCCCTCGGGCAGGTCAAGGAGCTGGAGGAGGAGCGCCGTCTGGCCTACGTCGGCATCACCCGCGCGCGCGAGCGGCTCTACCTCACCCGGTCCTCGATGCGCAGCGCGTGGGGGCAGCCCTCGTACAACCCGCCCTCCCGGTTCCTGGAGGAGATCCCGCCGGCGCATCTGGACTGGAAGCGCACCGGGGCGATCTCGTCCCAGCCGGCCGGACCGGTCTCGGGTGTCGCGGCCTCGCTCTCGTCCTCGCGCTCGCGGTCCGCGGCCTCGGGCGCGTCCGGGTTCGCCACCCGCCGCGGTGTCTCCGAGAAGCCGGTGGTCGCGCTGGCCGTCGGCGACCGCGTCACGCACGACCAGTTCGGCCTCGGCACGGTCGTCGGGGTGAACGGCACGGGCGCGAACGCGGAGGCGACGGTCGACTTCGGCGAGCCCAAGCCGAAGCGACTTCTGCTGCGGTACGCACCGGTGGAGAAGCTGTAGCCCGAGCGGCTCGACGGAGTCCGGACCTCGGCGCGAGGTCCGGACCGCCTTGGACGGCGTGGGTTACGTGGGATCCAGACCGTGGCTGCGCAGCCAGGGGAGCGGGTCGATCGCCGAACCGCCGGCCGGGCGGACCTCGAAGTGCAGGTGCGGGCCGGTCGAGTTCCCGGAGTTCCCGGAGAAGGCGATCTGGTCCCCGGCCTTCACGGTGGTACCGGAGGGCACCTTGTACGTGGAGAGGTGGCAGTACCACGTCTCCGTGCCGTCCTTCGCTGTCACGATCATCATGTTGCCGTACGCGCTGTTCCACTGCGTCCGGGCGGTCCCGTCGGTCGCGGACAGCACCGTCGTCCCGTACGAGACGGGGAAGTCGATGCCCGTGTGGACGGACATCCAGTTGATGCCGGCCTGGCCGAAGTAGGCGCTGAGGCCCTTCTGCGCGACCGGAAGGGCGAACTTCGGACGCAGCCGCTCCTTGCGGGCCGCCGCCTCCGCCGCCTTCTTCTTCTCCAGGACCTGCTGGGCCTTGAGGTCGATGCGTTCCTGGGTGCGGCTCGCCCGGTCGGCGAAGTCGTCCGCGCCCGCGGACAGACTCTGCAACTGCGTGTCCAGCTTGTTGTTCGCGGTCGACGGCTTCACCGAGGTCACGTCCGAGGCGCTGGCCGTGGTGTCCTTCGCGTCGTCGCCGCCGACACCGCCCACCGAGGCCGCCGCGATCCCCGCGACACCCATCACACAGGCCGAGGGCACCGCGATGGTCAGCAGGGCGGAACGTTTCGCGGGACTGCGACGTCGGGAGCGGGAGGAGGTGCGCGACGCGGCGTGCGGCGTCGGCGTGATCTCCTCCATGTCGTCGAGCAGCGGGGTCTCACGCTCGTCGCCGTAGGCCTCGTAGGCCTCGAAGTCGCCCTGCGTGCCGTGCTCTTCGCGCTCCTCGTAGGAGCCGTCCGCGTCGGCGGAGTGCCCGGCCTCGTCGAACGCGCCCTCTTCGGGGCCGAGTTGGCCGAAAGCGGCCGGGTCGAAGGTGGCGGTCGCCTGCTGGTCGAAGGGGACCGGGGCCGCCTGCTCGGGCTGCTGCTCGTAGATCTCGGTGCGCGACTGGTCGTACGTCTCGGTCTGCGGGTGCCCGTACGTCTCGGTCTGCGGGTGCTCGTACGGACCGTACGGGTCCTGGCCGCCGACCGTGTTCCACTGCGTCGCGTCGTACGCGCCGGTCTCCTGCGTCGCGGCGTTCCACTGCTGGGTCCCGTCGAGCTGCTGCCCGGGCTGGAGCCAGGCGCTCGCGTCCCACTGGCCCGAGGAGTCGGGGCCCGGGTGCTGCGCGGGGATGTCGGCGAGCTGCTGGTAACCGGCGGCCCAGGCCGTCGTGTCGTAGGCGCCGGTGTCGTAAGCAGCCTGGTGCTGCGCCGCGTACGGGTCGTAGTTCAACGTCTGGTGGGCGCCGGTGTTCCACTGCGTGGCGTCGTACGAACCCGTGCCGCCGGCCTGCCCCGGCATGTCGCCGAAGAGCGGGTCGGTGGCGAAACTCGCGGTGGCGTAGGCGCCGGTGGTGTTCGCGATCGCACCGGGATCGTAGGCGCCGACCGAGTGGTCGCCGTACGGGGTGAAGTCGCCGTACTGGGCTTCCTGCCCGCTGTACGGCGTGTAGAGCGCCGAGGCGGCATCGGAAGCCGGGGCCGGGGGAGTTGCTGTCCCCGACGGGTGACGGTCGTTCACCAACTTCTCTTTCGCCTCGACAACAGGGGCTGGCAGAGCAGTGCGGTGACTGTACCCGGCGGTATGCGGGCGCGACAATCTTCGGCAGGTTTCCCCTTCGTAGGAAACGGGCATTCGGCCGTGTTTCGGGGGAGGGCGGGCGAGGCTTTGGCCTGGCGTTCGATGAATGTTCGAAGTTTTGGTGTGATGGGACGCGGTCAGGCGACCGTCAGACCGCCCCTCCGGGCCGCGGGACGGGCCGTCGGCTCCTCCGCGTCGAGCGCCTGCCGGATCCCTGTCGCGACGGCCGGGTGCACCGGGAGCGCGAGATGACCGACTCCGCTCACCCGGACGTTCTGCGCGAGGAGGTCGGGATGCTCGACGCAGGCCGACTCCAGCGGGTCCATCAGGTGGTCCAGATCGCTCCAGAAGCTGACGAACTGCGTACGGCAGCCGGGGGCGGGTCGGCTCAGCTCCTCGATCACCGTGGACCCCGGCCGCATCTGGCGGACGATCGGGTGCGCGTTCATCAACGGGGCGACCCGGGTGCCCGAGTGCGGGGTGCCGAGCGTGACGAGTGTGCGGACGTGGGTGTCGCCGCCGAGGCACTGCGCGTAGTAGCGGGCGATCAGGCCTCCGAGGCTGTGGCCCACGATGTCCACGCGGTCGTGGCCCGTGCGCTCGCAGATCTCCTCGATGTGGCGGCCCAGCAGCTCCGCCGCCGTGCGGATGTCGCACGTCAACGGCGAGTAGTTCAGCGACTCGATGTGCTGCCGTCCGTGCTGGGCGAGGTTGCGGCGCAGCAGGAGGAAGACCGAGCGGTTGTCGATGAAGCCGTGCAGCAGGACGACCGGGGGCTTGGCCTGCGAGGGCAGCTTGGTCGTGTCGTCGTCCGGGGAGGGGAGCGCCGGTACGACACGGCGTTCCTGGGTGATGCCGGAGGGATAGAGGAGGAGGTGCCCGGCGAGGATCGCGAACTCCAGGGCCGTGGCCTTCAGCAGGGCCACCGAGAGTCCTGCGAGCTTTGTCGGAAACAGACGCTGACAGAGGGGAAGAAAGGGCGATACCGTCCCAGGGACCTTCATGGCCGACCTCCCGTCGGCACGCGGCAGGACCGCTCTGTCCCCCGTGTGCCCTAGTGGAAAGCCGTGACGTCGGTGACGGCGGTGGCGGACGGCGCGTACCTGGCGCTGTCGTGCCCTCGCCGATGTGCCCCATCACCGCGGAGTCCCGCTGACGACGCGGTGGCGGGGCCACCTGAATCGGCGGCTCTCCTTGCGCCGGCTCCGGCGAGGCCCGTACGCCGCACTCCCGTGCGGCGCCAGTGCCGCGATGCGGAACCCGCGCGGCGAACTTGTCCCACTGTGTGATTTCCCCCTCGGTCTCCGCCGTGAAACTGCCGGTTACGGGATGCTGGCGATAACGTTCGTTCACTTCCGTGGTCGACAATGGCCCGGAACGCTTGTGCCGCCTGGCATGTCCGGTCCTTCGGAGCGATCCGGAAGGCCGGGTGTGGCGAGGGGCTGAACGTGCGATAGGTGTCAGTGGTCCTTAGGTGTCGACGGCGTCGGCAGTGACGGAACACTTACGCCTGGTGATGGCGGTGGCTCTCTGTAGTCGCCGGTCGATCGTCGCCGTCCTTCGTGTTCGTCGTTGTGCAGTCGTTGAGTCGTGTTCTTGCTTCATGGAGGCAGTGATGGGTGTGGCAGCCGGACCGATCCGCGTGGTGGTGGCCAAGCCGGGGCTCGACGGCCACGATCGCGGGGCCAAGGTGATCGCGCGGGCGCTGCGCGACGCCGGTATGGAGGTCATCTACACCGGGCTCCACCAGACGCCCGAGCAGATCGTCGACACCGCGATCCAGGAGGACGCCGACGCGATCGGCCTGTCCATCCTCTCCGGTGCCCACAACACGCTCTTCGCGGCCGTCATCGAGCTTCTCAAGGAGCGCGAAGCGGAGGACATCAAGGTCTTCGGCGGCGGCATCATCCCCGAGGCGGACATCGCGCCCCTCAAGGAGAAGGGCGTCGCGGAGATCTTCACCCCGGGCGCGACGACCACGGCGATCGTGGACTGGGTCCGGGAGAACGTCAGGCAACCGGCCGGCGCCTGACCCGGCCATCCCCGCGCCCTGTGCCAGGGCGCGGGGATACTCGGGGGCCCGGAGTGCCTGCGCCTCCGGGGAACCCCCGGGTTGCCGTCGTCTCCGGCGAGCCGGAGATCGGGGGCCCCGGCTCCATCGGGGCGGCGAGCGGCCTCGGCGGGACCGTGCGTCCATGGGCCGGCGAGCGGCGGCCACGCGGCACCGCTCGTCCGTGGGGGCGGAGAGCGGCGGTCTTCGGTTCCGCCCGTCCAGGGGCCGGCAAGCGACCGCATCACGGCTTGGCTCGTCCGGGCGATGAGCGGCGGCATCACGGGGGTCGCCCACCGCTCGTCCGTGGGTCGGCGGGCGGCTCTTCACCGCGTCGCCCGTCCAGGGCGGGCGAGCGCGGGACCCACGCGGCACGGTGGTGTCACCCCGTCTCTGTCGGGGGCGTCAGCTCTGTGGCCATCGCCGCTCGTAGGCGCAGGGTCGTCACCAGGCGTTGGAACGCCTCGGCCCAGTAGCCTCCGGCGCCGGGTGTCATGTTCTCCGTCTCGTCCGGGACCGAGGTGAGACCGTCGAGGCGCCCCGCCTCCGCCGGGTCGAGGCACCGCTCGGCCAGCCCCATCACCCCGCTGAAACTCCAGGGGTAGCTGCCCGCGTCCCGGGCGATGTCGAGCGCGTCGACCACCGCCCCGCCGAGGTCCCCGGCCCAGGGAACCGCGCACACCCCGAGCAACTGGAACGCCTCGGACAGCCCGTGCGTCCCGATGAACCCCGCCACCCACTCGGCCCGTTCGCCGGCGCCCAGCGTCGCGAGGAGCTTGGAGCGCTCGGCCAGCGACACGGCCCCCGGCCCCCCGGCCTCCGGTGCGGAGGGCGATCCGAGCAGCGCCCGCGACCACCCGGGATCACGCTGCCGCACCGCCGCCCGGCACCACGCCGCGTGCAGCTCCTTCTGCCAGTCGTCCGCCACGGGCAGCGCGACCGTCTCCTCCGGCGAACGCCCACCGAACCGCTCCCGCCAGGTCCGAAGCGGCGCCGCTTCGACCAACTGGCCGAGCCACCAGGATCGTTCACCCCGGCCCCCCGGAGGCTTCGGCACCACGCCGTCCCGCTCCATCTCGGCGTCGCACTCGTGCGGCGCCTCGACCACGATGACGGGCGTGTCGCGCGTACGGTCGACGGCCACGCACGAACCGGCCCGGGCCGCCATCCGCGCGGCGAGCGCGGAACCCGGCAGCGCGGAGAGCAGCTCCGCCGCCGTCGCCCGTACGTTGCGACTGCGGTCTGACAAAGCCCGCTCCAGGAACGGCTCGTCGTCGGCGCACAGCCGGGACCGCAGTGAGTCGAGGAACATCAGCCGGTCCTCGGCCCGCTCCGTGGCCCACGTCGAGACGAGCAACTCCCGTGCGGCGGCGGGTTCCTCGGCCCGGACCGCCGCCAGCAGCGCGACCCGCTCGGCGAACAGGCCCTCCTGCCAGAGCTGTTGGACCTTCTCGGTCTCCCCCGGTCCTGGCAGTGAGGCGCCACCGCCCGGTGCGGAGCGCAGCGCGAACCGCCACTCCGGGTTCAGCCGGGCCAGCCACAGCGCGCGCGGCCCGGCGAACGCCAGCGCAGCGGGACGCAGGTCCGTGCGTCCCCGGGCGGCGTCGAGCAGTGCGGGAAGAGTCTGCGGCGGGGCGGCGAATCCATGGGTGTTCGCCGCGGCCAGCCACTGGGGCAGCAGCTCCATGAGATCGGGAGCCACTCCTCTGCGGCCGCCACCCCCCGTGCCGGGCCGGTCCGCGAGAAGCATCGCCAGCCTGCGGGTGGCGGCGGGCGGCAGCGCGGTCCGTGGATCGGGCGCGGCGGGCTCCGGTGGGGCCGCCGCACGCGCCGGCCGCACTCCGGCCCGGCGCCGCACGGTCTCCACCGCGGCCGCGTCCAGCAAGGCCACCGGAGGCTCCTGTCCCGGTTCCCGCAACGGCGGCGTCCGTCGGTCGGTCCCCAGGAGCGCCACGGTGACGAGATCCTCCCAGGAACCGCCGACGGGAGTGTCCGCCGAAGCCGAGGTCGTGTTCATGAGCGTCCTTTCCTTGTGGACGACGTCACCGGGGCACCCGCGATCGGCGGCGCCGACGGTCCCGGAGACGGGCACGGGCGTGAGGCGGGGACCCGGTTTCGGTGACCGTCCCGGTCGCGGGACCAGGTGAGATTCCAGGTGGAGCGCAGCGGCAGCGGTCCGCCGGCCGTCGTGGCCGGAACGGCGCACCGGGCGTGGTCCCTCAGCACAGCGGCACCGCCTCGCCCCCGCCCTCCGGCCACGCCGTCAGGGGAGTGAAGCCGCGGTGGCCGCACTCACCGAAGACCGTGACGGGCGCTCCACCGGAGAGAGCGACCAGGCGCCAGAGATCGGGACGCGACCGAGCGGCGGGAGTGAGGGGGAGGGCGAAGTCGCCGCCCGCGTCCGCCAGTTGCCAGGAGTCGCCGTCCGGTGTCGGGACGACCCCGCCCAGCGTGACCGGGTAGGAGTCCAGCCAGGGGTCGGTGCGCAGGGCCTCTCCATAGCGAGCGGCCGCCTCCGAGGTGGTCAGGCCTTTCGGTCGTATCGCCGCGGGCGCGGGAGGCGAGAACCGCTCACCCAGCGCCGCCCGCAACTGCCCGGCGCCCGGGTAGGAGGACACCTCGGCCTCGAAGGCCAGCCCCACGGGAAGCGCCGGCTCGGGTGCCCTGCCGGCCGCTCCATAGGAGAGGAGGAGCGCGGTGCGCCCCGACTCGGCGCCGTGCAGCCAGATCCTGCGGGTCGTGAGCTTGGTGTCCGCCGTGTCGTACTGCGCGAGGACCAGCCAGCGGTCGCGCACCGGTGGCCCGTCGGCCGAGCCGGACAACCCGACGCGGGAACGGACCGTCGCCGCAAGGCCGTCCGGCAGTTCCTCGCGTCGCAGCCAGCCCCGGTCGAGGAGGTGGAGCAGCGCGCACTCCTCCAGCAGGCGCACCGGCCAACCCGATCCGGACGACGGGATGGCGCCCAACTCCCGCACCCGGGAGGCCAGTCCGGGCGCCTGAGCGTCCACCATCCGGGCCGCCGTCTCCTCCCACATCCCGTACCCCGAGTGCTCCGCCGAGGCGAGACCGCTCCGCAGCAGGTCGGCCAGCCGCTGCTCCAACTCCGCGGCACCCGCGCTGATCCGCTCGGCACGGCGCTCCGCCCTGCGCCGGGCGGCCTCGGGGTCACCCGACGAGGGCGCTCCAGATCCCCCGCCCGCCGTCCTCCTGCCCTCCGCGCGCTCGCGCCGCCCCGCCATCCACTCCTCGGCCCAGCCCGGCGCCTGCCCCGACGGCACCGCGCCGTCCGCGCCCGACCAGAGCAGCAGCAGCCCCAGCGCGTGCTTGCACGGGAACTTCCGGCTCGGACAACTGCACTTGTACGCGGGACCGGCGGAGTCCGCGATGTCCACGACCGTCTGATACGGCTTGCTGCCGCTTCCCCTGCACAGTCCCCATACCGCCCCCTCGTCAGAACTGCCCGCCTCGGACCACGGGCCGGCCGCGCCGAGCTTGCTCCCCGCCTTGCGTGACGCGACGTCAGGCGCCAGTGCCAGCACCTGATCCGCCGTCCAGCGCACCGCCTGCTGTGTCATGCGTCCGAAGGTAGATCCCGCCACTGACAATCGACCGCGACGAACGCGTCCGCGCAGGTCAGAGTCGATTGTCAGTGGCGTGGTGCACGGTGGAACCAGATCCGAACCGGCCGAGCTGGAGGGGGACCGAGCCATGTCCGTGTCCGTTGAACCGACGTCCGCGCAGACACCCGCGGGAGCGAGCGGGCAGACACCCGCGGGAGCAGGCGGAGGGAGCGGCGCGAGCGCGCAGGGCGAGGCGCTGCGACCGCACGCCGAGCACGCCTTCGCCGCCGAACTCGCCGCGCTCGCGGCGCAGGACGACCGGCCGCGCCCGGTCCGCTGGCGGATGTCGCCGTGGGCGGTGGCCACCTATCTGCTCGGCGGCACACTGCCGGACGGCACCGTGATCACCCCCAAGTACGTGGGGCCGCGCCGCATCGTCGAAGTCGCCGTCACCACCCTCGCCACCGACCGTGCGCTGCTCCTGCTCGGTGTGCCCGGCACCGCGAAGACCTGGGTCTCCGAGCATCTGGCCGCCGCCGTCAGCGGCGACTCGACCCTGCTCGTCCAGGGCACGGCGGGGACGCCGGAGGAAGCCATCCGGTACGGCTGGAACTACGCGCAGTTGCTCGCGCACGGCCCCAGCCGGGACGCGCTCGTGCCGAGCCCCGTCATGCGGGCCATGGCCGAGGGCATGACGGCGCGCGTCGAGGAGCTGACCCGCGTCCCGGCGGACGTGCAGGACAGCCTGATCACGATCCTCTCGGAGAAGACCCTGCCGATACCGGAGTTGGGCCAGGAGGTGCAGGCCGTCCGCGGCTTCAACCTGATCGCCACGGCCAACGATCGCGACCGCGGGGTCAACGAACTGTCGAGCGCGCTGCGCCGCCGCTTCAACACGGTGGTGCTGCCGCTGCCGGAGAGCGCCGACGCCGAGGTCGACATCGTGTCGCGCCGGGTCGACCAGATCGGCCGCTCCCTCGACCTGCCCGCCGTTCCCGAGGGCGTCGACGAGATCCGCCGTGTGGTCACGGTCTTCCGCGAGCTGCGCGACGGGATCACGGCCGACGGACGGACGAAGCTGAAGTCGCCCAGCGGCACCCTGTCCACGGCCGAGGCGATCTCCGTCGTCACCAACGGCCTCGCCCTGGCCGCCCACTTCGGTGACGGCGTCCTGCGGGCGGCCGATGTCGCGGCCGGCATCCTCGGTGCCGTCGTCCGCGACCCGGCGGCCGACCGGGTCATCTGGCAGGAGTACCTGGAGGCCGTCGTCCGCGAGCGCGAGGGCTGGAAGGACTTCTACCGGGCCTGCCGCGAGGTGAGCGCATGAGCGAAGTGCCGGACGACGCGCTGACCGGGCCGCGGCCCCCGGTGGCCGTCCCGGGTGCGGGGCCGCTCCTGCTCGGCGTGCGCCATCACGGGCCGGGGTCGGCGCGGGCCGTGCGGGCCGCGCTGGAGGCCGCCGCCCCGCGGGTCGTGCTGGTCGAGGGGCCCCCGGAAGCGGACCCCTTGGTCCACCTGGCCGCCGACAAGGACATGCGGCCGCCGGTCGCCCTCCTCGCCCACGTCGTGGACGAGCCCGGTCAGTCGGCCTTCTGGCCGCTCGCCGGGTTCTCACCGGAGTGGGTGGCGATCCGCTGGGCCGTGGACCACGGCGTGCCGGTCCGCTTCATCGACCTTCCTGCGGCCCACACCCTGGCCTGGGGGAAGGCGGACGAGGACCGGGCGGCCGAGCGGCCGGGCGGCACACCGCCCGCCGCGCTGGACCGGCCCGCCGAGGCCGACGCGGCCCTGCCCGGCGACCCAGGCCCCGGGGCACCCGCGGACGCCGCCCGGCCGGCCGGGGGCGGAGAGCCGGACACAGCGGAGGACACACCGGACGACACGCCGGAGGGGACCACGGAACCCGGTGAGGGGCCGGCCGAGGCCGTGCGGATCGATCCTCTCGCCGTGCTCGCCGAGACAGCGGGGTACGACGACCCGGAGCGCTGGTGGGAGGACGTGGTCGAGCACCGGGCGGCGACCGCCGGCGATCCGTTCGCTCCGTTCAGCGTGCTGGAAGAGGCGATGACCGCGCTGCGCGAGGCGTACGGCGTCGGGGGACACGACCGGGATCTGGTGCGCGAGGCGTACATGCGGCTCCAGATCCGCTCCGCGCAGCGGGAGTTCGGGGACGGCGTGGCCGTGGTGTGCGGGGCCTGGCACGTACCCGCGCTGCGGCAGAAGGCCACCGTCGGCGCGGACCGGGCCCTGCTGAAGGGCCTGCCGAAGGTGAAGGCCGACCTGACCTGGGTGCCCTGGACGCACCGCAGGCTCTCCCGGGCCAGTGGATACGGGGCGGGCATCGACTCACCGGGCTGGTACGGGCATCTGTTCAGCGCCCCCGACCGTCCGATCGCCCGATGGATGACGAAGGTCGCCCGGCTGCTGCGCGACGAGGACCGCAGTGTGTCGTCGGCCCATGTCATCGAGGCGGTACGGCTGGCCGACACGCTCGCCGCGATGCGCGGGCGCCCGCTGCCGGGACTGACCGAGACGATGGACGCCGTACGGGCGGTGATGTGCGAGGGCTCGGACGTGCCGCTGGCGCTGGTGCGCGACCGGCTCGTCGTCGGCGACGTACTGGGCGAGGTGCCGGAGTCCGCCCCGGCGGTGCCCCTGCAGCGGGACCTCGCGCGGTCGCAGCGCTCGCTGCGGCTGAAGCCCGAGGCGCTGGAAAGGGAGTTGGAGCTCGACCTGCGCAAGGAGACCGACGCGGGCCGCAGCAGACTGCTGCACCGGCTGCGCCTCCTCGGTATCGGCTGGGGCGAGCCCACGACGTCCCGCGGCAGCACCGGCACCTTCCGCGAGACCTGGCGGCTGCGCTGGGAACCGGAGCTGTCGGTGCGGGTCGCCGAGGCGGGCGTGTGGGGCACGACCGTCCTGGCCGCGGCGACGGCCAAGGCCGAGGCGGACGCCGTGGGCGCACCCTCGCTGGCCGACGTCACCGCACTCGCCGAGCGCTGTCTCCTCGCCGAACTCCCGCACGCGCTGCCCGTGGTGATGCAGGTGCTCGCCGACCGGGCCGCCCTCGACGCGGACGTCGGCCACCTCGCCCAGGCGCTGCCCGCACTCGTCCGTTCGCTGCGCTACGGCGACGTGCGCGGCACGGACACCCACGCCCTCGCCGACGTCGCCGCCGGTCTCGCCGAGCGCGTCTTCGTGGGCCTCCCACCAGCCTGCGCCGCCCTCGACAGTGACGCCGCCGCGGAGATGCGTCTGCACGTGGACGCCGTGCACGGGGCGGTGGCGCTGCTCGGGGAGACGACCGGTGACGCGACCCCGGCCGACAGCACACGCGGGGGCATACGCGGGCGCTGGCATTCCGTCCTGCGGACCCTCGCCGTGCGCGACACCGTTCCCGGCGTGATCAGAGGACGGACGGTCCGACTTCTGCTCGACGAGGGCGAGTTGGCGCAGGAGGAGGCCGCGCGGCTCATGGGCCTGGTGCTGTCGCCGGGTACCGAGCCCGCCGACGCTGCCTCCTGGATCGAGGGGTTCGTCGGAGGCGGCTCGGGTGGTGGGATGCTGCTCGTGCACGACGAGCGGCTCCTCGGACTCGTGGACACCTGGCTGACCGGCGTGCCCGCGGACGCGTTCACCGACGTGCTGCCCCTGCTGCGCCGGACGTTCTCGGCGTACGAGTCGGGAGTGCGCAGAACGCTCGGCGAACTCGTCCGGCGCGGCCCGGGCGCCCGTACGGACACCGCGGCGGCCGGCTCCGGAATCCCCGGGTTCGCCCCCGACCTGGACGCCGGGCGCGCGGACGCCGTCCTGCCCGTGCTGAGCCTGCTGCTCGGCCTGGGCGCACCCGGCGGCGCGGACGGCGCCGACACCCCGGGCGCCGACGCCGCACCCGGCGGGCGGCCGGACCGAGCACGTCACGACAACGACCTTGTGAGGGTGACTCCATGACCGAGTCCGTGCTGAGCGCCGGGGACGAGCGGCTGCGCCGATGGCGGCTCGTGCTCGGCGGCGACGAGGCCGACGGCACCGGATGCGTGCTCTCAGGGAACGACGCCGCGATGGACGGAGCGCTCGGCGCGCTGTACGGGAAGGGAGGCAAAGGGCAGTCGGGGAAGGACCGTTCGGCGGGGCTGGGTGCGTCGGCGCCCTCGGTCGCGCGCTGGCTCGGCGACATCCGCACCTATTTCCCGTCCTCCGTCGTCCAGGTGATGCAGCGGGACGCCATCGACCGGCTCGGGCTCTCCGCCCTGCTCCTGGAGCCCGAGATGCTGGAGGCGGTGGAGGCCGACGTGCACCTGGTGGGCACGCTCCTCTCGCTGAACAAGGCCATGCCGGAGACGACCAAGGAGACCGCGCGGGCCGTCGTGCGCAAGGTCGTCGAGGACCTGGAGAAGCGGCTCGCGACCCGCACCCGGGCGACCCTGACCGGCGCCCTCGATCGCAGCGCCCGCATCAGCAGACCCCGCCACCACGACATCGACTGGAACCGCACGATCGCGGCGAACCTCAAGCACTACCTGCCCGAGTACCGCACGATCGTGCCCGAGCGGCTGATCGGTTACGGGCGGGCCTCCCAGTCGGTGAAGAAGGAGGTCATCCTCTGCATCGACCAGTCGGGGTCGATGGCCGCGTCCGTCGTGTACGCCTCCGTGTTCGGCGCGGTCCTCGCCTCGATGCGGTCCATCGCCACCCGGCTCGTCGTCTTCGACACGGCGGTCGTCGACCTCACCGACCAGCTCGACGACCCGGTCGACGTCCTCTTCGGCACCCAGCTCGGCGGCGGCACCGACATCAACAGGGCGCTCGCGTACTGCCAGTCGCAGATCACCCGGCCCGCCGACACCGTCGTCGTCCTGATCAGCGACCTCTACGAAGGAGGCATCCGCAACGAGATGCTGAAGCGGGTAGCGGCGATGAAGGCGTCCGGGGTGCAGTTCGTGACGCTGCTCGCGCTGTCCGACGAAGGGGCGCCCGCCTACGACAGGGAGCACGCCGCCGCCCTCGCCGCGCTCGACGCCCCGGCGTTCGCCTGCACGCCCGACCTGTTTCCCGAGGTCATGGCGGCGGCCATCGAGAAGCGGCCCCTGCCGATACCGGACACGAGGTGAGAAGGATCCGTAATCCGGACATGAATACCCATCGGTAACAGGGGGCTTGCGCGACCTCGGGCGTCCCATGGAGGATCGAAGCGGCCAAAGGGTCCCGTTCCGCCGCTCCTTGGCGGGCCGTGCCCGGCGTGGGCACTGCCAGCCTTCGTGCTCGTCCGCGGCCCCTCGTATCCCTTCGCACGGGAGGACCCTCCCCGTCTTGACCCGGTCAGCGCCATCGTCGGGTGCTGTTCCGCGCCCGGCGCGCGGTGCGGCCGGTCGGCGTGCGCTCCAAGGGGTCCTGCTGGCAGGCGGGCTGTCCGCGCTCGGGTTCCTCTTCGGAGGACAGGCGCACGCCGCCGACGGGCCGGCGCACCCGATCCGGCTGACCCATCCGGTACCGCTCCGCGACGTCACCGGGACGCGCGGCTCGCATGCGGCACCGGCCCCGACCGTTTCCGCGCCCCGCGCCGCGCCGGGCCGCCTCCCGAAGACGGCCCACCGGACCGGGCACGCCGCGAGCGCCCACCGGCCTGAGGGCGACGCCACCCCGCTCTCCCTCACCGACGTCGACGTCGGCGCCGACGTCGAGCATCTGACGGGCGCGGCAGCGTCGCCGGCCGGCTCGCCCCGGGCACATACACGCACACGCACACGCACACGTACGGGGGCTGACTCGGGTCGGGGCACGCCTCCCGGCAGCGCGTACGCGGGCCGCGCCGTCGGGCGGCGGCCGGTGACCGAGGGTGTCGAGCGGGCGGTCCCCAGGGTCGTGGGGCCGGCCCGTGGGGTGACCCGGCCGGTCGAGGCGACCGTCGTGCGAACGGTCACCGGAGTCCTCGGGCGGCCCGGCGGTGCTCTCACCGACGTGCTGAATGGCGGACTGCCGACCCCGCCGGACACCCTGCCGGCCCTTCCGGGGCTCCCCGTGCTTCCTGAGCTTCCCGCTCTTCCTGTTCTCCCCGCCCTCCCGCAGACGCACCTTCCGACGCTTCCGGCAGTTCCCGGGGCTTTCCTCCCGGGGGTTCCGGAGACTGCCGTACTCCCGGCGTTCCCCGGCGTCGTCCCGCAGGATCCGGCCAATCCGCCTCAGGCCGGGACTCCGCAGGCGGAGCGCGGCGTCGTGGAGGAGCGCTCCGGCGGCCGGGACGGCGTAGTCGTGGACGCCGCCTCCTTGTCCGGTCCAGCCGTCGCGGCGACCGGGGAGCCGACGTACGGGCCGGGTCGGCTCGGTGCGCGGAGCGGGGGTGAGGGGGTTCGCCGTCGCACGGACGGCGCAGGCCTCGGTCGGGTCTCCGGCCCGAAGACGCCTCCCGGCGGAGTGAGCGGTGCGACCGGCAGCCAGTCCGCCGTCGACAACGCGGCCCCGCGGCACGCGGAGGTCCCCGCCGTCGCCCCGAGCCGTCGGACGCCTCAATGCCTCGCACGCGGCACCTCCACGGCGACTTCCGCGTCCGGGACCGGCGACCGGTACCGGGACATCCCCGTCTTCCCCGGCTAGCTCGGCACCCCGCAGCCGGGGGGAGCGCGGGCCGGACAGCGTGCGCGGACACTCCGATTTGCGGTTCCCCGTGCGGCTCGTGCAAACCGTACGGCCCGTGCAACCCGTACGGCCAGTGCAACCCGCACGGCCCGTACAGCGTCCGGAGCATCGCCTCCGTGCGACGTCCGGCCGGGCGTCGCACTCCTGTCGCACCGCACCGGACCGCGGCGACACCGCGGGACCGCCGCGCGGCACACCATCCGCTTCCGCGGGGCCATGGGCCGGAGGGCCGGAATCCACCGGATCCCTCGGGCCGTAAACCCCGCGGAAGGGCCGGACGGTCCCCATTGGGGTGGGGGTCGTCCGCCCTGGGCCCTTCGGGGCCGTCAGAGGGGCCTCACCAGGCAAACCCCAGCCCGGTGAGGCCCCGTCCGGCCCGATCTGTGACAGGTATCACCGCTCAGGTGTGATCTGCGATTTAGGGACCCGCGTCCTGCGGCGATAACCTGCGGGACGGACATGCCGCGCGCTCGGACACCGTGTGCGCCACCCTTGTGACAAGCGGACGTCACGTTGCCCTTCGCGGCACGCCCACGCAGACAACGAACCGCGAGATCACTGATAGGGACGGACGCGCGTGGACCTGTTCGAGTACCAGGCGAGGGACCTCTTCGCCAAGCACGGTGTACCGGTGCTGGCCGGTGAAGTCATTGACACGCCTGAGGCAGCCCGCGAGGCGACCGAGCGTCTTGGCGGCAAGTCCGTCATCAAGGCGCAGGTGAAGGTCGGTGGCCGTGGAAAGGCCGGCGGCGTCAAGCTCGCCGCCACCCCGGACGAGGCCGTCGCCCGGGCGACGGACATTCTCGGCATGGACATCAAGGGCCACACGGTCCACAAGGTGATGATCGCCGAGACCGCGCCCGAGATCGTCGAGGAGTACTACGTCTCGTACCTCCTCGACCGCACGAACCGCACCTTCCTCGCCATGGCGTCCGTTCAGGGCGGCGTGGAGATCGAGGTCGTCGCGGAGGAGAACCCCGAGGCCCTCGCGAAGGTCCCGGTCGACGCCAACGAGGGCGTCTCGATCGAGAAGGCCCGCGAGATCGTCGCCCAGGCGAAGTTCCCGGCCGAGGTCGCCGAGCAGGTCGCCGAGATCATGGTGACGCTGTGGGACACCTTCATCAAGGAGGACGCCCTCCTCGTCGAGGTGAACCCGCTCGCCAAGGTCGCCTCCGGCAAGGTCATCGCGCTCGACGGCAAGGTGTCCCTGGACGAGAACGCGGAGTTCCGCCAGCCGGACCACGCCGCGCTCGAGGACAAGGACGCGGCCAACCCGCTCGAGGCCGCCGCCAAGGCCAAGAACCTCAACTACGTCAAGCTCGACGGTGAGGTCGGCATCATCGGCAACGGCGCGGGTCTCGTCATGAGCACCCTCGACGTCGTCGCGTACGCCGGTGAGAACCACGGCGGCGTGAAGCCGGCCAACTTCCTCGACATCGGCGGCGGCGCCTCCGCCGCGGTCATGGCGAACGGCCTGGAGATCATTCTCGGCGACCCGGACGTCAAGTCCGTCTTCGTCAATGTCTTCGGTGGCATCACCGCCTGTGACGAGGTCGCCAACGGCATCGTCCAGGCGCTCCAGCTGCTCGCCGACAAGGGCGAGGCAGTCACCAAGCCGCTGGTCGTGCGTCTCGACGGCAACAACGCCGAGCTGGGTCGCAAGATCCTGTCGGACGCCAACCACCCGCTGGTCCAGCGCGTGGACACCATGGACGGCGCGGCCGACAAGGCCGCCGAGCTCGCGGCTGCGAAGTAAGGGACGAGGGACTAAACAGCCATGGCTATCTTCCTGAACAAGGACAGCAAGGTCATCGTCCAGGGCATGACCGGTGCCACGGGTATGAAGCACACCAAGCTCATGCTCGCGGACGGCTCCAACATCGTCGGTGGCGTGAACCCGCGCAAGGCGGGCACGTCCGTCGACATCGACGGCACCGAGATCCCGGTCTTCGGCACGGTCGCCGAGGCGATCGAGAAGACGGGCGCCAACGTGTCCGTCCTCTTCGTGCCGCCGGCCTTCGCGAAGGCCGCCGTCGTCGAGGCGATCGACGCGGAGATCCCCCTCGCGGTCGTCATCACCGAGGGCATCGCGGTCCACGACTCCGCCGCCTTCTGGGCGTACGCGAAGGCGAAGGGCAACAAGACCCGCATCATCGGCCCGAACTGCCCCGGTCTCATCACCCCGGGCCAGTCCAACGCCGGCATCATCCCGGGCGACATCACGAAGCCGGGCCGCATCGGCCTGGTCTCGAAGTCCGGCACGCTGACGTACCAGATGATGTACGAGCTCCGTGACATCGGCTTCTCGTCCGCCGTCGGTATCGGTGGCGACCCGGTCATCGGTACGACGCACATCGACGCGCTCGCCGCGTTCGAGGCCGACCCCGACACCGACCTGATCGTCATGATCGGCGAGATCGGTGGCGACGCCGAGGAGCGGGCCGCGGACTTCATCGCGAAGAACGTGACCAAGCCGGTCGTCGGCTACGTCGCGGGCTTCACCGCGCCCGAGGGCAAGACCATGGGCCACGCCGGCGCCATCGTCTCCGGCTCCTCCGGCACGGCCGCCGCCAAGAAGGAGGCCCTCGAGGCCGCCGGTGTCAAGGTCGGCAAGACGCCGACCGAGACGGCCAAGCTCGCGCGCGAGATCCTCGCCGGCTGAGCTGCCGCAACGGCACACACGCCGGTGGGCCCGCACCCCAGGGTGCGGGCCCACCGGCGTTTCCGGTCACCGGCGCTCCCGGTCCGGGATGTCAGCGGATATCGGGGACGATCCGCTCGGGACCGCTCGACGTCTCGGACCTCAGCTTGGCGCGCAGGACCAGTTCCTCGTCGGACAGGGGGCCGGGCGCGGAGCGGGGCGGCAGACCGTGGATGGTCTCCGGCGGGGACAGCGGCGCCTCGTAGTGGTCCGGCGCGGTGCGCAGCGTCAGCGCCGTCACGCCGATGAGCAGGACCGTGAACGCGATGGCCGCGCGGGTCCACTGCCGGGCGCGGTGCTCGCCGTGATCGCGGACGGTACGGGGCTTCGCAGCGCGCAGCCGTTCCGTGCTCGCGAGTTCGGTGAGCCGCCGGTGCAGGTCCTCGGGGAGCGCCAGTTCGGGCAGCCGGGCCACGACGGCCTCGCGTGCGTGCAGCACCCGGTTGGCGGCCGCGGGCGTGCTCGCCTCCGTCTCCGCCGCGGTCTCCGGCAGCCCGAGCCCGACACCGTCGTACAGCAGCAGCGTGCGCCGGTACACGGGCGGCAGATTGAGCAGGACGTCGAGCAGGACGCGGTCGGAGGCGCCGGCGGGCGGTGCCTCCGGGTGCCGGTGGCGCGGGCGCAGCCGGTGCCAGGGGGAGAGCGCGTACTCGTACGCCGTCGCCCGTACCCAGCCGGCCGGGTCCCGGTCCACGGCCACCTCCGGCCAGCGGTACCAGGCGAGTTGGAAGGCCCGCTCCACGGACTCGCGGGCCAGCTCGCGCCGCCCGGTCAGCAGATAGGTCTGCCGTACGAGGGCGGGGGCGGCAAACGCGTAGAGCGCGTCGAAGGCCTGAGTGGGCGTCAGCGACGGCGCGCGGACGCCGGAGTCCTCGTCCGCGCCGCCCCATTCACCCTCTTCGCGGGCCGGGTGCACGTCGACGTCCACGCCGACCCGGTCCGCGGGTTCGGCGGCCTCCGGGCCGTCGGCCGTCAGGTCCTCGTAGACGTCTGTCTCCCGGGCCGGTGGTGCTCCCGCTCCCACCAGGGCGGGTACGGAGTCTTCCTGACGGCTGCTCACCGCGTCGTCCGAAAGGGTCGTCCCTACGCCGAGCAGCCTCACGTACGCCTCCAGCTTGCGGCCGCGCGGTGTCGTACGGCCGGTCTCCCACGAGCGCACCGTCGACCGGCTGACACCGATCAGGGCCGCCAGCTCCGCCTGCGTCAACGCCCGGGCCTCCCGCAGACGGCGGCGCTCCTTCGGCGCGGGCAGCGGGGTGGCGGAGCCCTGTGTCATGTCGGATCCCACCGGGCGCCCTTTCGTACGAAGAAGTACATAACTGCATATTGAGCGACACATCGGAGGTTCGCCTGTTACGACGAGAAAGCGCGTGTCGTTGGGAGCATGACGTGCGTGACCCAAATCACCGACCGCAGGCTCTCGTTGTCGCCCCTGCTCACTCGGATGCGCGACAGATCCCCCGGACTGGCCGCCAGCCTCCTGGGTGGCGCCCTCGCCGCGGGGCTCGGACTCGGCTCGTTCGCCGTCCTCGTCGTGGTGCTGTGGATCAGCTCGCCCTACCCGGACAGCGGGCCGGACGGAGCGCTGCATGTCGCCGCCGCGCTCTGGCTCCTCGCGCACGGTGTCGAGCTGATCCGCACCGACGCCCCTTCCGGTGTGGCGATGCCGGTGGGGGTGACCCCGCTCCTGCTGCTCGCCCTCCCGGCGTGGCTGCTGCACCGGGCCGCGCGCGAGGCGGCCGATGTGACGTCGGAGGCGTCACCGCGCACGGCCTGGGCCGGCGTCGTGGCCGGCTATCTGTCCGTCGGCTGGGCCGCCGCGATCTACGCCTCGGGCGGCGCGTTGCGTCCCTCCTGGCCGTGGGCCGTGGTCTGCCTGCCCCTGCTCGCCGCGAGCGCCGCGGGAGCGGGGATCTGGACGGCGTACGGGCGCCCGTGGGGACCGCTGCCGTTGTGGCTGAGGCGGGCCGTGGACGCCGCGCCCTTCACCCGGGCAGGTCCTTTCTCCGGCGTACGACGTCTCGCCGCCGGGGACGACGACCGGGTGCTCGGCGGAGCGGCACGGGCCGCCGCGGCCGGGGTGGCCGTCCTCGTCGGGGGCGGGGCGTTGCTGGTGGCGGTGTCCCTGGTGTGGCACGGGGGAGCGGCCCGCGGCTCGTTCCTCCAGCTCACCGGCGTGTGGTCCGGACGGTTCGCCGTCCTGCTGCTCTGCCTGGCGCTGGTCCCGAACGCGGCCGTGTGGGGCGCGTCGTACGGGCTCGGGCCGGGCGTCGTCCTGACCGCGGGGCATGTGGCCGGTCCCCTCACCGCGGCGGCCTCGGGGACGCGCGGCCCGACCGATCTCCTCCCCGCGTTCCCGCTGCTCGCGGCGGTGCCCGGGACGGGCGCGGGGGAGCCGCTGAACTGGGTGAGCGGTGCGGTGCCGGTGGCCGCCGGGGTGACGGTGGCGTGGTTCGTGGTGAAGGCGGGGACCACGCGCGGGACCGACGGTCGGGACGAGGTCTGGTCGCGCGGTCGGACGGTGTCCGTCGTGGCTCTCGCGGCCGGCCTGTGCGGTGTCGTGCTCGGTCTGCTCGCCGGGCTCGCCGGGGGCCCGCTCGGCGTGGCCGCCCTGGCGCACTTCGGGCCGGTGTGGTGGCAGGTGGGACCGGCGGCCGCGGTGTGGACGGCGACCGTCGGGATTCCCGTCGCGGTGGGCGTCCGCGCGTGGAAGGCCCGGGGTGCCCCGGCGCCGGAGCGCACGGCCGCTCCCCGGAGTGCGCCACCCCGCCTCGATGGACGCCGCTTCGCGTGGGTTCCGCGGCTGCGGATGCCCGCGTGGACGCCGTGGCGCTCGAAGGACGCGTCCGCTCCGTCGCCCGCGGCCGCCCCGGCACCCGTCCCGTCACCGTCCCCGCCCGTCCGGACCGGATCCGCGCAGCGGGTCGAACCGGCGGTGCTGGAGTCGGTCCTCGAGGACCTGGAGCCGTACGACTTCCTGCCCGGCGAGGCGACCCCGGCGGCGTGGCACGAGGGCACGTCCGGGGAAGAGCGCTGGGCGGCACTGCGAAAGACCGCCGGGGCCGACGACCCGGCCGACGCCGACGCCCACACGGACGACGCTCGGGCCGCCCGGGACGACCCGAGCGACGCGCCCCGACCTGTCCAGGACGACCCGCCCCGTCCGGTCCGCGACGACCCGCAGCCGTCCGGCGGGGACGACGCGGACCACCCGGACCCGGACGGCCTCAGCCACACCGGGAGCGAGAACACCGGCGCCGCGGACCACTCCGGCTGAGACGATGCCCGACCGCCCGACCGCCCGACCGCCCGTCCGCCCGAGAGTCGGTCAGGAGGTCCGGCGGGTGAACGACAAGGCCGGCTTCCCCGTCGGGAGGGGAGCCGGCCCATTGCGTCCGGTGCTCCGGGAGGACCCGGCGCGCGGTGCTAGTCGCTCGTGCCGAGCACTCCGCGCAGCTCCTTCGGGAGCAGGTCGTTGCAGGACTTCTTCGCCGCGTTCGTCAGGGCGTCGTTCGTGCAGGAGTAGTAGTCGCTGTAGACGAGCTGGGCCGTGAACGTCGCGCCGACCATCAGGATGGCCAGCGAGGCGGTGACCAGGCCGCTCACCGCCGCGGTCGTCTGGGGGCGGGCGTTCGAGGCGGCCTGCTGGGGGCGGGCGCTCTGATCGGGTGCCGGAGCGTCCGGGGCCGGGACACGCGCCTTGCCGCGGAGGGCGCTGACGCCCCAGTACAGGGCGAGCGCGCCGAGCAGCAGCGCCACGTACGGCCAGCTGAAGAGGGCGAAGAAGAACGCCCACATGCCGGAGAGCAGTGCGTAGCGGGCGCGGCGCTGGGAGGGGTCCGTCGGGTCCCAGCGCATGTTCGCGCCGGGGCCGCTCTGGCCCTCGGGGGTGTTCTGGCCCTGCGGTGTTCCGGGCCGGTCACCGAAGCCGCCGCCGCTGGAGGGACCGGGCTGCCGGTCGCTCCAGTGACTGCCCCACGACGAGTGCTCGGACCCGTCCTGGTCCCCGCCCTCGCCGTTCTGCCCGGATCCCTGGCCGTGCCGGCGCGGCTGCCAGGGACGGTCGGGCGTCCCCTCGGGCGGCGGCGCGAACGGGTTGTCGTCGGAGTCCGGGGAACTCGAGGGCTTCGTCGGCTTCGAGAGATCGGCCGGGCCCGACGGGGGAGTGTCCGGGGTGTCGGGGCCGTGCTCTTCCGGGGAGCCGCCGTCGCTTCCCCCTGCCGAGCCGCTGCCGTTGCCGCCCGCGGAGCCGGGGCCGCCGCCTACGGAGCCGTCCCCTCCCGACCTGGGCGGGGTGGACGAAGGGCGCCGCTCGCGCAGCAGGAGCGGAGGGAGTCGGAGACTGCGGTCCGGCATCAGGTGAGCGTCTTCCCCTTGGTGGTTCTGGCGGGCGGCGTGTGCGCACGGCAGCGGGCTCCGGGCCCCCGGGCGCGCGCCCCGGGCGTTTCCGGTGCGGGTGCAACTGGTGGTACCGGGGCCGGCTGCCCCGTGCGTGGTGGTGCTCGTCCCAGGTCAACGTCCCGTGTGCGCAGGGCGTTCCCCGCGCCGGGCGGTGTTCCCGGGTGGATCCTCCCCAGACGCTACCTTCCGGCCCCGCCCCCGTCCCGTGGGGGCCGCCCGGTGTGCCGGTATCGTTGCTGACGGTCGGCCGCTTCGTAGACTTCCCCGTATCCCGGGGCGCGAAGCATTCGTACGACCGTACAAACGCTCCCCCGAGAAAGGGCCCCGTCGTGGCCAAGGCCAAGCGCCTCGTCGTGCTGGTCTCCGGATCAGGCACCAATCTGCAGGCACTGCTCGACGCCGTCGCGGAGGCGGGCCCCGCGGCCTACGGTGCCGAGATCGTGGCCGTCGGCGCCGACCGGGACGGCATCGAGGGGCTCGCCCGCGCCGAGCGCGCCGGGCTCCCCACCTTCGTCCGCAAGGTCAAGGACCACGGCAGCCGGGACGACTGGGACCGCGCGCTCGCCGAGGCGACCGCCGCGTACGAGCCCGACCTCGTCGTCTCCGCCGGGTTCATGAAGATCGTGGGGAAGGAGTTCCTCGCCCGGTTCGGTGGACGGTTCGTCAACACCCACCCGGCGCTGCTCCCCAGTTTCCCCGGCGCCCACGGCGTCCGCGACGCGCTCGCGTACGGAGCCCGGGTCACCGGCTGCACCGTCCACTTCGTCGACGACGGCGTCGACACCGGACCGATCATCGCCCAGGGCGTGGTCGAGATCCGCAACGAGGACGACGAGAGCGCTCTGCACGAGCGCATCAAGGAAGTCGAGCGAAGGCTGCTCGTCGATGTCGTGGGGCGGCTCGCCCGCAACGGCTATCGCATTGAGGGACGAAAGGTAGTTATCCAGTGACCGCCGACAGCACAGTCACGGCCGAGAGCACCGAGGGCACCAAGCGGGTCATCCGGCGCGCGCTCGTCAGCGTGTACGACAAGACGGGCCTCGAGGAGCTGGCCCGCGGGCTGCACGCCGCCGGCGTCGAGCTCGTCTCCACCGGTTCCACCGCCGCGAAGATCGCCGCGGCCGGTGTGCCCGTCATTAAGGTGGAGGAGCTGACCGGCATCCCTGAGTGCCTCGACGGCCGCGTCAAGACGCTGCACCCGAAGGTCCACGCCGGGATCCTCGCCGACCTGCGTCTCGAAAGCCACCGGCAGCAGCTCGCCGAGCTGGGCGTCGAGCCGTTCGACCTGGTCGTGGTCAACCTCTACCCGTTCCGGGAGACGGTCGCGTCCGGGGCGACCCCGGACGAGTGCGTCGAGCAGATCGACATCGGCGGCCCCTCGATGGTGCGCGCCGCCGCCAAGAACCACCCCTCCGTCGCCGTCGTCACGAGCCCCGACCGCTACGGCGACGTCCTCGCCGCGGTCCGGAGCGGCGGCTTCGACCTGCGGACCCGCAAGCGCCTCGCCGCCGAGGCCTTCCAGCACACGGCCGCGTACGACGTCGCCGTCGCCTCCTGGTTCGCCTCCGACTACGCGCCGGTCGACGAGTCCCGCTTCCCCGACTTCCTCGGCGCCACCTGGGAGCGCGCGCACACGCTGCGCTACGGCGAGAACCCGCACCAGCCCGCCGCGCTCTACACCTCCGGCACCGGTGGCCTCGCCGAGGCGGAGCAGCTGCACGGCAAGGAGATGTCGTACAACAACTACACGGACACGGACGCCGCCCGCCGTGCCGCGTACGACCACGAGGACCCCTGCGTCGCGATCATCAAGCACGCCAACCCGTGCGGCATCGCGGTCGCGTCGAACGTCGCCGAGGCGCACCGCAAGGCGCACGCCTGCGACCCGCTGTCCGCGTTCGGCGGTGTGATCGCGGTCAACCGCCCGGTCACCAAGGAGATGGCCGAGCAGGTCGCGGAGATCTTCACCGAGGTCATCGTCGCGCCCGAGTACGAGGACGGCGCGCTCGAAGCCCTCACCAAGAAGAAGAACATCCGCGTGCTGCGGGCCCACAACGCCCCGTCCGCTCCGGTCGAGATCAAGCCCGTCGACGGCGGCGCGCTGCTCCAGGTCACCGACCGGCTCCAGGCCGACGGCGACAACCCGGCGAGCTGGACCCTCGCGACCGGTGACGTGCTGAGCCAGGGTGAGCTGGACGAGCTGGCCTTCGCCTGGCGTGCCTGCCGCGCCGTGAAGTCCAACGCGATCCTGCTCGCCAAGGACGGTGCCTCGGTCGGCGTCGGCATGGGCCAGGTCAACCGCGTCGACTCCGCGAAGCTCGCGGTCGAGCGGGCCGGCGCCGAGCGCGCCCGTGGTGCCTACGCCGCCTCGGACGCGTTCTTCCCGTTCCCCGACGGCTTCGAGATCCTCGCCGAGGCGGGCGTCAAGGCCGTGGTCCAGCCCGGCGGTTCGGTCCGCGACGAGCTGGTCGTGGAGGCGGCGAAGAAGGCCGGCGTGACGATGTACTTCACCGGGACGCGGCACTTCTTCCACTGAGCGCTGAGCACTGAGCACTGTGGGTACGACCGAGGCCCCCGGCCCTCCTCAGGGAGGGCCGGGGGCCTCGGTCGTACCGCGGCGGTCCGTTCGCGACGGCCGTCCGTGAGGTCAGTGCTGGATGACCATCGTGCTCGCGGCCTTGTCGTGCCAGCCTTGCTGCCGGCCCGACTTGTCCCAGAACGGCGACAGGTAGACCACCAGCTGGCCGATGCCGCAGACGATGCCGCCCACGAGCGGGATGATCCAGCGGATGAACGAGGCGCCGAGGCCGGGCTTCTGGCCGGTGTCGGCCTTCACCACGCGTATGCCGACGGCGAGTTTGCCGAGGGTGCCGCCGACCAGGCCGGTCATCAGCCACTCGTAGAGCAGCCCCACGACGGCGAGGATGCCGATCACGGCGCCGAACTTGGCGGCGATGTCGGAACTCGCGTTGTTGATGCAGGTGTTGTAGTCCGCCGCGTTCGGGTCGCAGTCCGTCGCCGAGCCGACGGAGCCGGCCACGCCGATGAAGCCGAGGACCACGTAGATGACGAGGAAGGCCACGCCGTCGATCGCGCGGGCGCCGAACCGGCGGCCCATCGAGGCGACCCGCGGGCCGGGGCCGGCCGGATAGCCGTAGCCGGGCTGGCCCTGCGGGTAGCCGTAACCGGCCTGGCCCTGGTCGGGGTAGCCGTAGCCGGGCTGTCCCTGCTGCGGGTAGCCGTAACCCTGCTGCGGAACGCCGCCCGGTGCCTGCGGGTAGGGGGGCTGGCCCTGCGGGTAGGGAGGCTGGCCCTGGGGGTAGGGCGGCTGTCCCTGCTGCGGATGGCCGTAGCCCTGCTGTGGGTTCTGCGGCTGTCCGTACGGGTTGTCCGGCGCGCCGAAAGACATGGCGAATTTCCTCCGTTGCAAATGCGGGGACGAAGCGGATTGCGAGGAGGAACATGACGATATGAGCGGTTTGCCCCCCAACACTGACCGCGATACTGCGTCGTTCATCGTGATCGGAAGGGCGCATTTTGTCCAGCTCGTGAGATGAGCTGTTGTGCAGTCGCAATCTGCTTGATCACGCTCTTCGGGCGGTTGTGCCGCCTCGCCGCGTCCAGGGGGTGCCCCGGATTGGAACCATGACCCCGTCATCCGGGAGGATGGGGTCATGACCGCCCAGATTCTCGATGGCAAGGCCACCGCAGCCGCGATCAAGTCCGACCTGACCGTCCGCGTGGCGGCCCTGAAGGAGAAGGGCGTCACGCCCGGCCTCGGGACGGTCCTGGTCGGGGACGACCCCGGCAGCCAGAAGTACGTCGCGGGCAAGCACCGCGACTGCGCCCAGGTCGGTATCGCCTCCATCCAGCGCGAACTGCCCGCGACCGCCACCCAGGAGGAGATCGAGGCGGTGGTCCGCGAGCTGAACGAGGACCCCGCCTGCACCGGCTACATCGTCCAGCTGCCGCTCCCCAAGGGCATCGACGAGAACCGCATTCTGGAACTGATGGATCCGGACAAGGACGCGGACGGCCTGCACCCGATGAACCTCGGGCGCCTCGTCCTCAACGAGCCGGCCCCGCTGCCCTGCACCCCGAACGGCGTCCTCACGCTCCTGCGCAGCCACGGCGTGGAGATCAAGGGCGCCGAGGTGGTGGTCGTCGGCCGCGGTGTGACCATCGGGCGCCCGATGCCGCTGCTGCTGACCCGGCGCAGCGAGAACGCCACGGTCACCCAGTGCCACACCGGCACCAGGGACCTCTCCGCGCACCTCAAGCGCGCCGACATCATCGTCGCCGCGGCCGGTTCCGCGCACCTCGTCCGGGCCGAGGACGTGAAGCCGGGCGCCGCCGTCCTCGACGTCGGCGTCTCGCGCAGCGCCGAGGGCAAGATCGTCGGGGACGTCCACCCGGACGTCGCCGAGGTCGCCGCGTGGATCTCCCCGAACCCGGGCGGCGTCGGCCCGATGACCCGCGCCCAGCTGCTCGTCAACGTGGTGGAAGCGGCGGAGCGCAGTGTCGGCTGACGGCGGCACCCACCGGTCCGGCGAGGGCGCGGCCAACGGCGCGCACACAGCCGACGACGCCGAGACCGCTACCGACGAACGGTCCGCGGTGCGTACCGACGCGCGTGCCGAGGCCGCTCCCGGAGCGGAGAGCGGGGCTAGCGCCGAGCGGGCCGCCGACGCCGAGGCGAAGGCCGGGGCTCCGGCCCCGGCGGAGGCTGGAGCGGCCGACCCGGACGAGGCGGAAGGCGTGGCGGTCGACGAGTCCGACTCCGACGCCGAGACCACGGTGCGGGACGCCATCAGTGCTCCCGACGCCGAGGGCAGGCCGCGTCGCACCACGCGGCGCTTCCCGCTGTTCACCCGGGACACCGCGCGTCCCGAGGGCGGTGGCCGGGCAGCGTCCGGAGACGCCCCGGCCCCCGCGCGCCAGTGGCCGATCCTCACCGTCCTGTCGGCGGTCGGACTCGGCCTGTTCCTCACCGCGCTCGACAAGTTCCGGGCCGGCACGATCCTGATCGGCGCCGCGCTCATCGCGGGCGCCGTGATGCGCTGGATCCTGCCGAGCGTGGGCATGCTCGCGGTCCGCTCCCGCTTCACGGACATGGTCACGTACGGCGTCCTCGGCATCGCCATCGTGCTGCTGGCGCTGATGGCGCAGCCCAATCCAGTGCTCGTGATCCCGTTCCTCGACGACACCCTGCACTTCACGGTCCGCTGAACCGCGGCCTCACGCAGGCGCACGTGCCGGTGGCCCGTCCTCTCCCCGGGGAGGACGGGCCACCGGTCTTTTCGGGTGGTCGGTGCGGTGCGGTAGGTCAGCAGACGATGTACGACATCGTCAGCGACGAGAACGACGTGCCGCTCGGCGCCTTCAGCGTGACGGGCGAGGAGTCTCCCTTCGGGCCCGCCCAGTTGCTGTCGACGTGGCCGCCGTTGGTGAGCTTTCCGCGGACGAACGGGCAGCGGCCGTCCGACTTGGTGTCGTGGACCGTCCCCGTGACCTTCGTGTCGTAGTTGCACCACCAGCCGTTGGCGTAGCCCTGGCCGCTGGAGACGGACCAGCTCTGGGTGCAGGAGTCGGCCGCCGGCGCCTG
Organism: Streptomyces sp. NPDC102279; assembly: GCF_044766365.1. Classification (NCBI taxonomy): domain Bacteria; kingdom Bacillati; phylum Actinomycetota; class Actinomycetes; order Kitasatosporales; family Streptomycetaceae; genus Streptomyces; species Streptomyces sp. NPDC102279. Next base: position 69,892 of record NZ_JBIWLU010000011.1, read on the forward strand.
CACCGAGGCGTTGGCCCCGGGGGCCATGGCGAGGCCGCCGCCGAGAAGCGCGGCGGTGGCAAGGGCGACCGCCACGCGGCCCCGGAGACTCCTGTTCGTGGCGGTGGTCGTGCTGGTCGTCGTCCCTGTACTCATGGATCCGATTCCCCTCTTCGGATGCGGTCCGGTGGTCGGCCGGTCCGTCGTGTTCCAGAACCTACGGGCCACCGCGTGCGGGCCGCGTCCCGCGCCGGTTGGAACTCCCGGCCCACCAGGGGAAGTAGTGGACGACACCTCCGCAACCACCGTGGTACTGCCTGGGGTTGACGCCCGTACCGGGCCACGGCGCTACGCTGCGCCGATGCGCTTCCGGCCGCCCCGCCCGCTCACCGTCGACACGCTGACCGCCCTCGCGATGGTGTGTGTGGCCGTACTCCTCGGCCAGGAGTCGGCGGCCCAGGGCTGGCCCGAACTCGACCGCACCGCCTACGTCCTGGTGGTCCTCGCGCATCTCCCGGTGGCGCTGCGCGGCAGGGCACCGCTCGTCGTCCTCGCCGTCGTGGAGGCCGCGAGCGTCGCGTACATCTCCGCGGGCTACTGGCCGGTGGTGAGCACGTTCGGCCCGATGCTCGCCCTCTACACGGTCGCCTCGGTGCGGCAGGCCCGCACCACGGCCGTGTGCGCGGGCGTCTTCGTGGCCGTGTGGATCTACGCCGGGGTGGTCAGCGACAGCGACGCCATGGCGTCCGTCGTGGCGCAGGCGCTGGTCTTCTCCTGCGTCCTGTGGCGCTTCGGCTATCTGGCCCGGCGCGCCGCCGAACTCGCCCGTGAACTCCGCGCCGAACAGGCTGAACGGTCCCGCCGCGAGGTCGCCGAGGAACGCGGGCGCATGGCAAGGGAGTTGCACGACGTCGTCGCCCACCACATGTCGGTGGTCTCCGTGCAGGCGGGGCTCGCCCGCTTCGTCTTCGACTCCGATCCGCCCACCGCCCGCGCCGCGCTCCGCGCCATCGGGGACGCCAGCGGTGACGCCCTGGAGGAACTGCGCCGCATGCTCCAGGTGTTGCGCGAGGAGGACCCGCGCGACCCGGACGGCAGCCCCGAGGCGCCCATGCCGGGTCTCGCCCGGCTCGGCGACCTCGTCGAGCGGGTGCGCGCCGGGGGAGTCCCCGTCGAACTGCGCGTCGAGGGCACCCCGCGCCCGCTCGCCCCGGGCGTCGAACTCTGCGCGTACCGCGTCGTGCAGGAGGCCCTCACCAACATCCTCAAGCACGCCGACCGGGCGGTCGCGGCCGTCGAACTCCACTACGGGGAACACGAGATGACCGTCGTGATCGCAAATGACGGAGAGGGGGTGATTCCGGACAGACTCCCGGTCGGCGGCGGACACGGCTTGATTGGTATGCGCGAGCGGGCCAAGCTCTACGGCGGGACGATCAGTATCGGCCCGCGGAGCGAGGGGGGATTCGCCGTGCGGCTGACCCTGCCAGCCACCGCGCGGGCCGCACGGCGGGGGGACGAGACCACGGCATGACGACAGTGCTCGTCGTCGACGACCAGTACCTGATCCGGGCCGGTCTCGTCGGGCTCCTGAACGCCGCGCCCGGCGTGGAGGTCGTCGGGGAGGCCGAGGACGGCGACGAAGCCGTACGGCTCGCCGCCGCGACCCGGCCCGACGTGATCCTCATGGACATCCGGATGCCCGGCACGAACGGCATCCTGGCCACCGAACGCATCCTCGCCGAGGCCGCCGACCCCGCTCCCCGCATCCTCGTCCTGACCACCTTCGACCTGGACGAGTACGTGTACGGGGCGCTGCGGGCCGGCGCGTCCGGGTTCCTGCTGAAGGACTCGGGGCCCGAGCGGCTGCTCGCCGCGGTGGCCGCGGTCGGCGGCGGCGACGCGCTCTTCGCACCCAGCGTCACCCGCCGTCTCGTCGAGGCCTTCGCCCGCCAGGCCGGCCCCGCCCCGGGCGCCGGGGCGCCGCCCGACCTCGCCGCGCTGACCTCCCGCGAGGTCGAGGTCCTCAAGCTCATCGCCGGCGGCCTGTCCAACCTGGAGATCGCCGACCGCCTGTACATCAGCGAGGCCACGGTCAAGACCCACCTCAACCGGACGATGACCAAACTCGCCCTGGACAGCCGGGCGCAGGCGGTCGTCGTCGCCTACGAGACGGGACTCGTCACGCCGGGGCGGTGAGTGAGGGCGGGGCCGGCAGGGGGTGCGGGCGGCCGGTCCGGGTACGACAGCGGCCCGTCCTCTCCCCCGAGTAAGGACGGGCCGCGATCGGGCGGGTGGACCGCCTGGGGTCAACCCTTGTGCACCGGGCACGGCCCGTTCAACAGTCGGCCGCTCCCTGTGGCACGGAAGTGACCGTTCCGGTACGGTCTCCGCGCGCTGCCGCGGGAACCGCCCGACTTCGGCCGGTCGAGAGGCAGTTGGGTCGAGCGGGGAAGTGCTCCGCGGGATCGCCCGCCGCGCGGCCGGGGGGTACCTCGCGCGGACGCCGCCTTCTCCCCGGACCGGTCGGCCGCCCTGCGACTCCTGACCGCTTCTGTGGCCTCTGAGATCCCCCATGTGTCCTCGTTGTGTCGATGTGTTGACAAGTTTGGTGATGTGCGCCGAACGGCCTGTTCGTACGGGCTGCCGATGGAACACTGGATCGTGGTCCGGGTGGCGCACGACGGTGCCCGCCCCGGCCTGAATGCACCCGTGCGCCCCCTTTCCGGGAACTGGAAGCCGGACCGGGCGCATCCCTGTGGGTAGCCAGAACGGGGACACGGCGGAGACGGTGTCGTCTCCGCCGGACACGGCAACCGGGAGCCGGGGGAGTCGCACGCGGGGGAAACGTCGTGCACGAAACGGGGGAAGAGGGGGGAAGAAATGCCTCGTTGGAAAGGCTTGCCGGATGAACTCGATCCGCAGGTCAAGGAGTTCGCCGGCCAACTGCGACGGCTCGTCGACCGGAGCGGGCTGAGCATCGCCGCCGTGGCCGACCGCACGGGCTACAGCAAGACGTCCTGGGAGCGCTATCTCAACGGGCGGCTGCTCGCGCCGAAGGGGGCGATCGTCGCGCTGTCCGAGGTGACCGGGGCGAGTCCCGTTCACCTCACGACCATGTGGGAGCTGGCCGAGCGCGCCTGGAGCCGTTCGGAGATGCGGCACGACATGACGATGGAGGCGATCCGGATATCCCAGGCGCGCGCCGCGCTCGGGGAGTTCGGGCCGGCGGCCGGTGCCAAGGGGGGCGCCGCGAGCGGGGGTGGCGGGCAGCAAATCGCGTCCGGCCGGCGGGCCGGCAGCGCGACCGCGACGCCGGGGATCGCCGGGCCGGCGGGGGTCTCGCCCACGATTCCGCCGAGGGCGACACCGGCGACGACACCCTCGGTGTCGCCGTCCGTGCCGCTCCAGCCGACCGGGCGGGACGGGGGCGAACCGTCGTACGGGGGGACGTCGTCGTCCCGGTCCGGCTCGGGCTCGGGAGCGGGCCCCGGTGGCGGTGGTGGCTGGGGAGTTGTCGCGCCGCCACGCGGCGGGGCTGCAGCCGGTGCGCCCGGTGCGCCCGGTGCGAGTGATACGGGTGGCGCGGGCGGTGCGGCCGGGGGGCCGTCGCCGCAGGACGCGCGGCCCGTCGGGGCGGGGGAGGACCGTGCGCGGCGCAGGCGGCGGCTGACGATGTTCCTCGCCGGGGTCGTGGGGGCGCTGGTGGTCGTCGCGGTGGCCGTGTACCTCACCCACGGCGGGGACAAGGAGGAGGCCGGCGGTACACGCAAGGCCCCGGCGGTGTCCGCGAGCACCCAGCCCGATCTGCCGCCCGGCGTGAAGTGCGCCGGGGCCCCGTGCACCGGCAAGGACCCGGAGAACATGGGGTGCGGCGGTGAACTGGCCACGACCACGACCAGCGTGACGGTCGGCACGGCGCTGGTGGAGGTGCGCTACAGCAAGACGTGCGGGGCCGCGTGGGCACGGATCACGCAGGCGGCTCGGGGGGATCGGGTCGACGTGTCGTCCGGGACCGCGGCGAAGCAGACGGGGGCGGTCGACGCGGACGCGGACGCGTACACGCCGATGGTCGCGGTGAAGGACGCGGGGGACGCGCGGGCCTGCGCGACGCTGAAGACCGGGCAGAAGGGCTGCACGAAGTAGGCGTCCTCTATCGGGAAGGGTCCAGCTCCTCCGCGTGAGGAGCTGGACCCTTCGTGGCGCCAGGGGTGGGAAAGGCTGGGGCGGCGGGGCCGAAAGAAGGTCTGCCGGGGGACGCCTGAGAAATCCCCCGGGTGGGGGGAATGAGTTCGCGCGAAGGGGGCAGGCGGACCGTACCCCCACGGGATCCGGTGCTGTCGGGAGAGGGAGAACAGCCTCCCCCGACCCCCGGCACCCTCATGGCGGTCGCCGAGCTCACCCCCTCTCCCGGGCCCGGCGACCGCCTCCCCCCGAGATCTGTGGGGTGGGCCACACGGACCCGGACGTACGGGGTCCCGGATGCGCGATAGCCTGACGGCGGATCTCTCTTGACGCCGAGAGATCGATCATCGAAACCCTTGATCGATCATTGCGGCGGTTGCCGAGGACGATCCTGCACCCGGGGCAGGGACGCCCCACCGCCTGCTGTCATACGGAGAACGCCATGACCCGCACTCCCGTGAACGTCACCGTCACCGGCGCGGCCGGCCAGATCGGTTACGCCCTGCTCTTCCGCATCGCCTCCGGCCAGCTGCTCGGCGCGGACGTGCCGGTCAAGCTGCGCCTCCTGGAGATCACGCCGGCGCTGAAGGCCGCCGAGGGCACCGCCATGGAGCTCGACGACTGCGCCTTCCCGCTCCTCCAGGGCATCGACATCACGGACGACCCGAACGTCGCCTTCGACGGCACCAACGTCGGCCTGCTCGTCGGCGCCCGCCCCCGCACCAAGGGCATGGAGCGCGGCGACCTGCTCTCCGCCAACGGCGGCATCTTCAAGCCGCAGGGCAAGGCGATCAACGACAACGCCGCGGACGACGTCAAGATCCTGGTCGTCGGCAACCCGGCGAACACGAACGCGCTCATCGCGCAGGCCGCCGCCCCGGACGTACCCGCCGAGCGCTTCACGGCGATGACGCGTCTGGACCACAACCGCGCGCTGACCCAGCTCGCGAAGAAGACCGGCAGCACGGTCGCCGACATCCAGCGTCTGACGATCTGGGGCAACCACTCGGCCACCCAGTACCCCGACATCTTCCACGCCACGGTCGGCGGCAAGAACGCGGCCGAGGTCGTCAACGACGAGAAGTGGCTCGCCGAGGACTTCATCCCGACCGTCGCCAAGCGCGGCGCCGCGATCATCGAGGCCCGTGGCGCGTCCTCGGCCGCCTCCGCGGCCAACGCCGCCATCGACCACGTGCACACCTGGGTCAACGGCACGGCGGACGGCGACTGGACCTCCATGGGTATCCCGTCGGACGGTTCGTACGGTGTCCCGGAGGGTCTCATCTCGTCCTTCCCCGTCACCACGAAGGACGGCCGCTACGAGATCGTCCAGGGCCTGGACATCAACGAGTTCTCCCGCGCCCGCATCGACGCCTCCGTCAAGGAGCTCGAGGAGGAGCGCGAGGCGGTCCGCGGCCTCGGCCTGATCTGACCCGCCCGGACCGCCTCCACCGAGGCCGGTCCCCAGCGGTGACCACGACGCCCGGACGGCGAAAGCCGTCCGGGCGTCGCCGTGTCGGGGTCCCTGATCGACGGGTCTACGCCAACTCCCGCTTCCCGGCGGCCGAGAACGGCTTCGTCACCACCGTGCGGCGGTCCCGCCCGGTCCCTGGACGAGGATCCCGTTCACGCCTTGCACGTTCCGGGCCGCGCCCCCACGTACGCGACGCCGTCCGGCGGCGGGTTCGGCCCGGTACCGCGTCGGCGAGGGAACCGGTGCCGGGCAGCGTCCAGTCGGGGCGTTCCGCGTGCAGGAGCCTGTCCTCGGGGATCCGCGTCTCCGGACAGCCCGAGACGGCCGTCGACCCGGGCAGCGCCGCCGGCATCGACCCGAACGCGACCGACGCCGCCTCGTCCCCGACGAACACATGGTGCGCGGCATCGGGACACGGCACGAACGACCCCTCGGACCTGCCGAACCGGCCCGTGTCGGCGCTACGCACGCTCCGTCCCCGGCGCGCCCCGGGCCCCCGCCATCGTGGTCCAGCACGCACAACTCGACGGCGCCCACCGGGTCGTAGCGCCGCCGGACCGCGTACGTACGCCGGGTCGATGTGCCCTCCACCAGGACCCGCGCCTGTTGTCCCGGAAGGGATCGCCCGGCCGGGGGGCCTCGACGCGCGGACGCCGCACGCGCGCGGCCACCGGTTCGGCCTCGGTGACCGTGCCCTCGGGCACCGGCCGGTGCAGGACACGTGTGAGCAGCGCGCGAAGTGCTGTGCGGGCGGGCGGGGCTGGTGGGGCGTACGGAAAGTACGCATCGAACGGACGTGCTTTGTCGCCATAAAGAGGGGTGCGTTGGGCGCGAACGTCACTATCGTCGTCCCTACGGTCCGGCCGGGGACAGGGGCGCGGCAGGCGCCGGCGATCAGGCGCCGGGGCCCGGCCGACGGGCGTGGCCGTGACGGAGCGGGGGTGACGGGATGGCGCAGCGATGGGACGCGGACCGTCGACAGTGGGTCGACGACGGTGACGAGGGTGACGGCCGTGAGGACCGCGGCCGTACGGACCCTTCCGACGGTGGCCGGGGGCAAGGGGACGGGGAGCAGCGGAACGGCGAGCAGTGGTGGGCCGCCGCCACGCAGGCCGGTGCCGTGCGGCCCGACCTGCACCGGCCCCAGCCCACCGGGACGCCCGGGCCGCCGGGCGGGCCGCCGGCGTCGCAGCCGCAGTCCTGGCCGCCCCAGCAGCAGTCCCCCGCCTGGTCGCCGCCCGTCCAGCCATGGCCCGGGGGTGGTGCTCCCGCGCCCGGCGGGGGCCGGGGGCAGGGGCCCGGGGACTCGCGCCGGCTGTTGCTGGTGATCGTCGCCGTGGCCGTTCTCGCGGGCGGTGTCGGAGGCGGGCTCTGGGCCCTCACCAGGGACGACGAGGCGGGCGGCCGGACGGAGGGCGGATCGGCCGGACCGGCCGTGACCGTCACCGCGACCACCGGTGTCCCCTCGGACGGCCCGTACGGCACCGGCGACGAGGGCGCCTACGCCGACCCGGTCTCGCCCACCGCCCCGGCGCCGTCCCCCGGGTACACCAGGGCGGTCGATCCGCTCGGCTACACCGTGGACGTGCCCGCCGGCTGGGCGCGCGACCAGACGCAGGGGAAGCTGGCGCCCGTCGTCACCTACACGGCCCCCGGCGGCGATCGCAAGCTCATGGTGTTCGAGGTCAAGGAGGTCTCCGTGACGGATTCCTCGGCGCAGGCCCAGGACATCGCGGAGGGGTTCAAGGGCTACCGGTACCTGAACCGTCGGAGCGGCGCCGACTGGACGGAGTTCAGCTACCGCTACGACAGCAGGCAGTTCGGGCCCACCGGGACCATCGACCACCGCTTCCAGGCCGCGGACGGCACGCCGTACGCCATCGTCGCCAGCGGCCCCGCCGGTACGGACATGAGCGACCAGCTCACCACGGCCCTGGACTCCTTCTGCCCGACCGGGACCGCCTGCAGCAGCTGATCACCACCAGCTGACCTGTAATTCGTCCCTTCTCATCCTGTTTTGGTGGGTTTTTCCGTGACCTGGCGCACTTTCGGTGTCCGGTTGTGCATGCATCCCGGGCCGAGGGGCATGTGCTCACGGCCCCCGGGGGTCACACCTGTGTGACTCAGGGGCGTCGAACAGGAACGGAAGGCAACACCGATCATGGCCGGACAGCAACAGGCAGAACAGACCATCCACGTGGGCGGCGAGTGGCGCGCGGCGCTCTCCGGCGCGACGCGCGAGATCCTCGACCCCGCCGATGCCAAGCCGTTCGCCGTGGTCGCGGAGGGTGACGAGAAGGACACCGACCTCGCGGTGGCCGCGGCCCGCCGCGCCTTCGACGAGGGCCCCTGGCCGCACACCCCCGTCGCCGACCGCGCCGCTCTGCTGCGCCGCGTCGCCGACCTCCTCGTCCGTGACCGCGAGGAACTCGGCCTGCTGGAGAGCCGGGACGCGGGCAAGACCGTGGAGGAGGGGCGCGTCGACATCGACTGTGTCGCCGACGCCTTCCGCTACTTCGCCGACCTCGTCGTGGGTGAGGGCGGCGGACGCGTGGTCGACGCGGGCTCCGCCGACATCCACAGCGTCGTCGTGCACGAACCCGTCGGGGTCTGCGCGCTGATCACCCCCTGGAACTACCCCCTCCTCCAGGCCAGTTGGAAGATCGCTCCGGCGCTCGCCGCGGGCAACACCTTCGTGGTCAAGCCCAGCGAGATCACCCCGCTGACCACCGTCGCCCTGCTCGGTCTGCTCGCCGAGGCGGGCCTCCCCGACGGGGTCGCGGGAATCGTCACCGGCCCCGGCCACACGGTCGGCGCCCGCCTCGCGGAGCACCCCGACGTCGACCTCGTCTCCTTCACCGGCGGACTGGTCAGCGGTACGAAGGTCGCGCACGCCGCCGCCGACACGGTCAAGAAGGTCGCGCTCGAACTCGGCGGCAAGAACCCCAACGTCGTCTTCGCCGACGCCTGCGCCACCGAAGAGGGCTTCGACACCGCCGTCGACCAGGCGCTCAACGCCGCCTTCATCCACAGTGGCCAGGTCTGCTCGGCCGGCTCACGGCTCATCGTCGAGGAGTCCGTGCGCGAGCGCTTCGTCGCCGAACTCGCCCGCAGGGCGGGCGCGATCCGGCTCGGCCGCGGCACCGAGGACGGCGTGGAGTGCGGCCCGCTCGTCTCCGAGCAGCAGCGCGAGAAGACCGAGGCGTACGTCGCCTCCGCGCTGGCCGAGGGAGCGGTGCTGCGGTCCGGCGGCAAGCGGCCCGAGCCGTCCGACGTCCGGCCCGCCACCGGCTACTTCTACGAGGCGACGGTCCTCGACCAGTGCCACCGTGAGATGCGCGTCGTCCGCGAGGAGGTCTTCGGACCCGTCCTGACCGTGGAGACCTTCTCCACCGAGGACGAGGCCGTCGCCCTCGCCAACGACACCGAGTACGGCCTCGCCGGCGCCGTCTGGACCGCGGACGCCGGCCGCGCCCGACGTGTCGCCGGCCGGCTGCGCCACGGCACGGTCTGGATCAACGACTTCCACCCCTACCTCCCGCAGGCGGAGTGGGGCGGCTTCGGCAAGAGCGGCGTCGGACGCGAACTCGGCCCGGCCGGACTCGCCGAGTACCGCGAGACCAAGCACGTCTACCAGAACCTCGCGCCGCAGCCCGTGCGCTGGTTCGCCGGCTGAACCCCGCAGGGCCGGCCCCGCTCGCCGGCCCGGCGGCCGACGGCACGGCGCCGGGCGCCGGTTCACCGCCCCCGGGGGCGACGACCCGATCCGCCGCCCGGCGCGGACCCGTACCCCGCCGTCCCCCGTCCCCGGCTTCGTCCCCGTCCCCCCTCCCCAACCCCCCACCGCACAAGGCACCTTGGAGCACCCCTCATGTCCCAGCACGAGAACAGGTACGACTACGTCGTCATCGGCGGCGGCACGGCGGGCTCCGTGATCGCGTCCCGCCTCACCGAGAACCCCGACGTCACCGTCGCCGTGATCGAGGGCGGGCCCAGCGACGTGGGCCGCGACGACGTCCTGACCCTGCGCCGCTGGATGGGCCTGCTCGGCGGGGAACTCGACTACGACTACCCGACGACCGAGCAGCCGCGCGGCAACTCCCACATCCGGCACAGCCGTGCCCGGGTGCTCGGCGGCTGCTCGTCGCACAACACGCTGATCGCGTTCAAGCCGCTGCCGTCCGACTGGGACGAGTGGGAGGCGGCCGGCGCCAAGGGCTGGGGCGCGGTGCCGATGGAGGCGTACTACGCGCGGCTCCTCAACAACATCGTGCCGGTCGACGAGAAGGACCGGAACGCCATCGCCCGCGACTTCGTGGACGCCGCGCAGACCGCGCTCGACGTGCCCCGCGTCGAGGGCTTCAACCAGAAGCCGTTCACCGAGGGCGTAGGCTTCTTCGACCTCGCGTACCACCCGGAGGACAACAAGCGCTCCAGCGCCTCCGTCGCGTACCTGCACCCCGTGATGGACGAACGCCCCAACCTGACCCTCCTGCTGGAGACCTGGGCCTACAAGCTGGAACTCGACGGGACCCGCGTCACCGGCGTGCACGTCCGCACGAAGGACGGCGAAGAGGTCCTCGTGAGCGCGAAGAACGAGGTGCTGCTCTGCGCGGGCGCCGTCGACTCCCCGCGCCTGCTGCTGCACTCCGGCATCGGCCCCGCCGGTGACCTGGAGGAGCTGGACATCCCGGTCGTGCACGACCTGCCCGGCGTCGGCGAGAACCTCCTCGACCACCCCGAGTCGGTGATCGTCTGGGAGACGAACGGGCCGATCCCCGAGAACTCCGCGATGGACTCCGACGCGGGCCTGTTCGTGCGCCGCGACCCCGAACAGCAGGGCCCCGACCTGATGTTCCACTTCTACCAGATCCCGTTCACGGACAACCCGGAGCGCCTCGGCTACGAACGCCCCGCGCACGGCGTCTCGATGACCCCCAACATCCCCAAGCCGCGCAGCCGCGGCCGCCTCTACCTGACGAGCGCCGACCCGGCCGTCAAGCCCGCCCTCGACTTCCGGTACTTCACGGACGAGGACGACTACGACGGACGCACCCTCGTCGACGGCATCAAGATCGCCCGGGAGATAGCCAAGGCCGAGCCGCTCGCCGGCTGGCTCAAGCGCGAGGTCTGCCCCGGCCCCGCCGTCACGGACGAAGAGGAACTCGGCGCGTACGCACGCCAGGTCGCGCACACCGTCTACCACCCGGCCGGCACCTGCCGGATGGGCGGGATGTCCGACGAACACGCGGTCGTCGACCCGGAGTTGAGGGTCCGCGGTCTGGAAGGCATCCGGATCGCCGACGCCTCCGTCTTCCCGACCATGCCCGCCGTGAACCCGATGATCGGGGTGCTCATGGTCGGCGAGAAGGCCGCCGAGCTGATCGGGGGCGGTGCGTGATGAGTACGACCACCGACGTGAACCCGTCCGCCGCGGACGACAGCACGGCAGTCGGCACCACCACCACCCCGCCCGCCGAAGGAGTCGAGATGAGCGGCAACGAGACCGAGCCCGTCTTCTCGGTACAGAACCTGTGGAAGGTCTTCGGGCCGAAGGCCGACCGCGTACCGGGCGACCCCGAACTCGCCTCGCTCGACGCCGCCGAACTGCGCGCCGCCACCGGCTGCACCGCCGCCGTCCGCGACGTCAGCTTCGACGTCCGCAAGGGCGAGGTCTTCGTCGTCATGGGCCTGTCCGGCTCGGGCAAGTCCACGCTCGTCCGCTGCCTCACCCGGCTGATCGAGCCGACCTCGGGCCGGCTCGCCATCGACGGCGAGGACGTCCTCGCCATGGACAAGGGCCGGCTGCGCGAACTGCGCCGCCACCGCGCCGCCATGGTCTTCCAGCACTTCGGCCTGCTGCCGCACCGCTCCGTCCTCGACAACGTCGCCTACGGCCTGGAGATCCAGGGCGTCCCGCGTGAGGAACGCCGCGCGAAGGCCGCCGAGGTCGTCGCCAAGGTCGGCCTGGAGGGCATGGAACAGCGCAGGCCCGGCCAGCTGTCCGGCGGCCAGCAGCAGCGCGTCGGGCTGGCCCGCGCCCTCGCCGTCGACCCCGAGGTCCTGCTCTTCGACGAGCCGTTCAGCGCGCTCGACCCGATGATCCGGCGGGACATGCAGGAGGAGGTCGTCCGGCTGCACCACGAGGAGGGCCGCACGATGGTCTTCATCACCCACGACCTCTCCGAGGCACTGCGCCTCGGCGACCGCATCGCCCTGATGCGCGACGGGCGGATCGTCCAGCTCGGCACCCCCGAGGAGATCGTCGGCTCCCCGGCCGACGCCTACGTCCGCGAGTTCGTCCGGGACGTACCCCGCGAACAGGTCATGACCGTGCGCACGGCGATGCGGCCCGGCGACTGCGGCGCGACCGAGCACCCCGACGCCCTCGCCCCCGGCACCGTCGTCGCCGACGCCATCCGGACCGTCTCCGGCAGCGGACGCGCCGCCTGCGTCGTCCAGGACGGCCGCTGCCTCGGCGTCGTCGACCACGAGCGGCTGCTCGCCGTCGTCGCCGGATCGGACCTGACCGCCGGCGCGGACGCCCGCACCGGCGCGGACCCACGCGGCGGGGCGGACCTGCGGAAGGAGGCGGTGTGATGGCCACAGTCACCGCGTCCGCTCCCCGCACCGTCCTGCCCGCCCGCCTCCGGCACCCCGCCGTCGGCAAACTCCTGCTGCTCGCCGTCGTCGCCGCGGTCCTCGTACCGCTCGCAGACGCCCACTGGGCCAGCGGCAGCTGGCCGCACGCCCTCACCGTCGACCTGACCGAACCGCTCGGCAAGGCCAGCGACTGGATCATCGACAACCGCGACAGCCACCCGCTGTTCCTCTACTTCTTCGGCTACGTCAGCAACGCCGTCGTCCTCTCCGTGCACGGCGTCTACCTGCTGCTCCTCGCGGCAGGCTGGGCCGGAGTCGCCGCCGTCGCCGCCGTGGTGGCCTGGCGCGCGGCCGGTGTCCGGCTGGCGCTCGGCACCGGCGCCGCGTTCCTCGCCTGCGGACTGCTCGGCATGTGGGTGCCCACCATGCAGACCCTCGCGGTCATGGTGGTCGCCGTCCTCGCCTCCGTCGTCCTCGGAGCCCTGCTCGGCCTCGCCGCCGGGCTCTCCGACCGCACCCACCGCGCGCTGCGCCCCGTCCTGGACACCATGCAGGTGCTCCCGGCCTTCGCGTACCTGCTGCCGGTCGTGCTGGTCTTCGGCATCGGCGTCCCCGCGGCCGTCCTCGCCACCGTCGTCTACGCCGCCCCGCCCATGGCCCGCCTCACCGCGCTCGGTCTGCGCGACGCGGACGAGGGCGTGATGGAGGCCGTCGCCTCGCTCGGCGCCACGGCCCGCCAGCGCCTGCTCACCGCACGCCTCCCGCTGGCCCGCAAGGAACTCCTCCTCGGCCTCAACCAGACGATCATGATGGCGCTGTCCATGGCCGTCATCGCCTCCGTCATCGGCGCCGGCGGTCTCGGTGACCGCGTCTACCAGGCCCTCGCCTCCGTCGACGTGGGCGCCGCCCTCTCCGCGGGCATCCCGATCGTGCTCCTCGCCGTCGTCCTCGACCGCGTCACGGGCGCGGCCGGCGAACGCCTCGGCGAGGCCCGCACGAGCACCCCCTGGCTGTTCGGGGCGGCCGCCGCGGTGGTCGTCGCGGTCGCCGGCCGACTCGTCGGCCGGCTGGACTGGCCCGACGCGTGGGTCGTCGACATCGCCGAGCCGGTGAACAACGCCGTCGACTGGATGACCGACCACCTGTACTCGGGCGTCCCCTACATCGGCGGCACCGCCGACTGGGCCGGCCACTTCACCACGTGGGTCCTCGACCCCGTACGGGACGGCCTGCAGTGGCTGCCCTGGTGGTCGGTGCTGCTGATCGTCGCCGCCCTGGCCTGGCTCATCGGCACCTGGCGCACCGCGATCACCGCCGTCCTCGCCATGGCCGCGATCGGTGTGCTCGGTGTGTGGAAGCCGTCCCTCGACACGCTGTCGCAGGTCCTCGCCGCCGTCGCCGTGACCCTCGTGATCGGCTTCGCCGTCGGCATCGCAGCCGCCCGCAGCGAACGCTTCGAGCGACTGCTCCGGCCGGTCCTCGACGTCTTCCAGACCATGCCGCAGTTCGTGTACCTCATCCCCGTGGTCGCGCTGTTCGGCGTCGGCCGCGCACCCGCCGTCGCCGCCGCCGTGGTCTACGCGCTGCCCGCCGTCGTCCGCATCACCACCCAGGGACTGCGCGCCGTCGACCCGGCGGCCATGGAGGCCGCCCGCTCCCTCGGCGCGACCCCCACGCAGCAACTGCGCCAGGTCCAGCTCCCGCTGGCCCGCCCGGCCCTGCAGCTCGCCGTCAACCAGGGCGTCGTCCTGGTCCTCGCCGTCGTCATCATCGGCGGCCTCGTCGGCGGTGGCGCGCTCGGCTACGACGTCGTGTTCGGCCTCGCGCAGGGCGACCTGGCCACCGGCCTGGTGGCCGGCGGCGCGATCGTCTGCCTCGGCCTGATGCTCGACCGGGTGACCCAGCCCACCGAACGCCGCGTGAGGAAGGGAGCCTGACATGCGACTCCGTACGACATCCGCCGCCGTCGCCGGCACATCGGCCCTGCTGCTGCTCACCGGCTGTGGCGCCGCCGACATGACCAAGCAGGCCTCGCCCTTCGCGAACGCCCAGGGCGCGAAGACGGTGACCCTGTCCGTGCAGTCCTGGGTCGGCGCCCAGGCCAACGTGGGCGTGGCGCAGTACCTGCTGGAACACGAGCTGGGCTACCGCGTCGACACCGTCCAGGTCGACGAGGTGCCCGCCTGGGACGCGCTCAGCCAGGGGCGTGTCGACGCGATCCTGGAGGACTGGGGCCACCCGGACCAGGAGAAGCGCTACGTCGACGACAAGAAGACGATCGCCCCCGGCGGCGACCTCGGAGTGACCGGGCACATCGGCTGGTACGTCCCGACGTACTTCGCCAAGCAGCACCCCGACGTCACGAACTGGAAGAACCTGAACAAGTACGCCGACCAGCTGCGCACCCCCGAGAGCGGCGGTAAGGGACAACTCCTCGACGGGTCCCCGTCGTACGTCACCAACGACAAGGCGCTGGTGGACAACCTGAAGCTGAACTACCAGGTGGTGTTCGCCGGTTCGGAAGCCGCGCAGATCACGCAGATGAAGCAGTTCGCGAAGGAGAAGAAGCCCTTCCTCACGTACTGGTACTCCCCGCAGTGGCTGTTCGAGAAGGTCCCGATGACCGAGGTGAAGCTGCCCGCCTACAAGGAGGGCTGTGACGCGGACGCGGCGAAGGTCGCCTGCGCCTATCCGCACACCCCGCTGCAGAAGTACCTCAACGCCGACTTCGCGAAGACGGGCGGGAAGGCGGCCGCTTTCCTGAAGAAGTTCAAGTGGACCACCGAGGACCAGAACGAGGTCTCCCTGATGATCGCCAACGAGAAGTTGTCGCCGCAGGAGGCCGCGAAGAAGTGGGTCGACGAGCACCGGTCGACGTGGCGGGCGTGGCTGCCTTCGTAGCCGACGTGTGAGGGGTGGGGGGAGGGGCCGACCGACGCGGCCCCGCCCCCCCACCCTTTGCGCCGGCCCGCAGTGGACTACCTCAGCCCCGCCGCGATGTCCCCCAGCGCCTCGGCCGCCCTGCGCTGCAGCCCCGGCCCGAACGTGACCCGGGTGGCGCCGAGTGCACCGAGTTCGGCCGTCGGTACGCCGTCGAGCCGGGCGAACACGTTCAGCGGACCGCGGATGCCGGACCGCAGCAGCGGCAGCACGCCGGCCGGCGCCCCGATCGGGTACACGCAGTCCGCCCCCGCGGACACGTACAGCGCCGCCCGCTCGATGACGCGCTCCGGGTCCCCGTCGCCGTACTCGAACACATCGACGCGGGCGTTCACGAACAGCAGGTCCGCCGCCGCGCTCCGCACCTCCGCCAGCCACGCGGCGTGCCGGTCCGCGTCCTTGAGGACACCGCCCTCGGAGTCCTCCAGATTGCAGCCGACGGCGCCCGCCTCCAGCAGCCGCTCCACCAGTTCCTTCGGCGCGAGCCCGTAGCCGCCCTCCACGTCGGCCGACACCGGCACGTCGACCGCCCGGACGATCCGCGCCACAGCCGCGAACATCTCGGCGGCCGGTGTCCGCCCGTCGGCGTACCCGAGGGAGGCGGCGACGCCGGCGCTCGGTGTGGCCAGAGCGGGGAACCCGGCGTCGGCGAACACCCGCGCGCTCGCCGCGTCCCACGGCCCGGGCAGCACCAGCGGATCGTCCGGCAGGCGACCGTGGTGCAGCGCCCGGAACCGCTCCACCTCGCTCACCACGTGGTGGTCCCGGCCGGAAGCGCGGTGGTCCGGGCTCCGGCGGCGGTCACTTGTGCTGACCGGCCTGGTAGTGACCGGGCACCATGCGGCAGGTCACGCCGAAGCGGTTCCAGGAGTTGATGACCGTGATGCAGGCGATCAGCTGGGCCAGCTCGGCCTCGTCGAAGTGCTTGGCCGCCCGCTCGTAGACCTCGTCCGGCACGAAGCCGTCCGTCAGCACCGTGACGGCCTCGGTCAGCTCGACGGCCGCCAGCTCCCGCTCCGTGTAGAAGTGCCGCGACTCCTCCCACGCGCCGAGCTGCACGATCCGCTCCACGCTCTCACCGGCCGCGAGCGCGTCCTTGGTGTGCATGTCGAGGCAGAACGCGCAGTGGTTCAGCTGCGAGGCGCGGATCTTCACCAGTTCCAGGAGCACGGGGTCCACCCCGCGCCGGGCCGCCGCGTCGAGCCTGACCATCGCCTTGTAGACGTCGGGCGCGAGCTGGGCCCAGTTCAGCCGCGGCGTGTGCTCGGGCGCGTACGCCGCACCCTCGCCGGGCGTGGTGGTGGTCTCCGTCGTCGTCCCGCTGGTCATGGCGTTCCTCCCGGTGGTCCGCGGTCGTGTCCCGCGTCGTCGTGGCACCGACACTACGAGGGGAGTAGCCCAGGGGTATGGTCCATTCCCATGGCAAAAACATGGGCCACTCTGGGAGTCGACCTCCATGTGGAACCGACCGGATCCGGTGTCCGCAAGGGGCTGACGGACGCGCTGCGCGAGGCCGTCCGGGGCGGCAGACTCGCCCCCGGAACCCGCCTCCCGTCCTCCCGCTCGCTCGCCACCGACCTCGGCGTCGCCCGCAACACGGTCGCCGACGCCTACGCCGACCTCGTCGCCGAGGGCTGGCTCACCGCCCGCCAGGGATCCGGCACCCGGGTGGCCGAGCGGACCGTCACACCGCAGGCGCCCGAGCCCGCGCAGCGCCGCCGCGAGCAGGGCCGCCCCGTCTACGACCTCGTCCCCGGCAGCCCCGACCTCGCCTCCTTCCCGCGCACCGCCTGGCTCAAGGCCGCCCGCCGCGCCCTGACCGACGCGCCCCACGAGGCATTCGGCTACGGCGACCAGCGCGGCCGACCCGAACTGCGCGCCGCCCTCGCGGGCTACCTCTCCCGCGCCAGGGGCGTCCGTGCCGACCCGGACCGGATCGTCGTCTGCTCGGGCTTCGCCGACGCGCTGACCCTGCTCGGAACCGTCCTGCGGCGGCGCGGACTGCGGTCGGTCGCGGTCGAGTCGTACGGCCTCGACGCGCACTGGAACCTCCTGCACCGCTCGGGTCTGCGTACGACCCCGCTCCCCTTCGACGAACTCGGCACGGACACACGGGACATGGCGGGCGCGCGAGCTGTCCTCCTCACCCCCGCCCACCAGTTCCCGATGGGCGTGCCCCTGCACCCGGACCGCCGGGCCGCCGTCGTCGACTGGGCCCGTCGCACCGGGGGACTGGTCCTGGAGGACGACTACGACGGCGAGTTCCGCTACGACCGACAGCCCGTCGGCGCGCTGCAGGGTCTGGACCCCGACCACGTGATCCACATGGGCACCGCGAGCAAGTCGCTGGCGCCCGGGCTCCGCCTCGGCTGGCTGGTCCTGCCGCCGTCGCTCGTCGACGAGGTCGTCTCCCTGAAGGCGGAGGGCGGTTGGTCCACCGGTGTGCTCGACCAGCTGACCCTGGCGGAGTTCATCACCTCCGGCGCCCACGACCGCCATGTGCGCGCCGCCCGGCTGCGGTACCGGCGCCGCCGCGACGCCCTCGTCGCCGCGCTCGCCACCCGCGCGCCCGCCGTCCGCGCCACCGGCATCGCGGCCGGCCTGCACGCCGTGCTCCAACTCCCGCCGGGCACCGAGCGGTCGGTCGTCCAGGCCACCGCCTGGCAGGGACTCGCCGTGCACGGCCTCGCCCGCCACCGGCACCCCGACGCCTCCGTCCCTCCACTGGACGCCCTGGTCGTCGGCTACGGCACCCCGCCGGACCACGCGTGGTCCGGCGCGCTGGACGCGTTGTGCCGGGCCCTGCCATGAGACCGGCGCCGCTCGGACGCGCCCGCGCTCACCCCTGCGGCGACCCGGCGGACCCGGACTCCGTCTCCGTGCTCGGCGCCTCACCGAACCGGGCCAGCGCCAGCGCGCCCGCCACGGCCACCGCGAACCCGAGGACCGCCAGCCAGGTCAGCCCCTCGCGCGTACGGTCGCCCAGCCAGATCACCCCCACCAGCGCGGGCCCGATCGTCTCCCCGATGACGAGCCCGGCGGTGGCCGTCGTCACCGAACCCCGCTGCAGGGCCGTGGTCAGCAGCAGGAAGGCCGCTCCGCCACCGACGAGCAGCGCGTACGTCGCCGGGTTGCTCAGCAGGCTCCCCGGGTCGAGGTCCTCGATCAGCCGCACCGCCACCTCGACGACACCGAACCCGAACCCCGCCCCCAGACCCAGCGTGAGCGCCCGCCCCCGGTCGGGCAGCCGCCCGCCGACGAGCCCCAGCAGCAGGACGACCACGGAGATCCCCAGCATCGCGTACTTCAGCCCGAGGGAACCCGTCCGGTCGCCCTCCGTCCCGGACGCCAGGCCCAGCATCGCAAGCCCCGCGCACACCACCGCCACCGCGCCCCACTCGACACGCTTCAGCCGCACATGGATCAGCCACGAGGCCACCACCGCGGTCACGGCGAGGCTCGCGGCGAGGGCCGCCCCGACCGCGTAGATCGGAAGGGACCGCAGAGCGGCGATCTGCAGCACGAACCCGACACCGTCCAGAGCGAGTCCGGCGAGATAGCGCCACTGCCGCAACGCCCGCAGCAGCAGCGTCGCCGCCCCCGCGGGCCCGCTGTCGGTCCCGCCCTCACCGGCGGCGCGGGCGGCCATCGCCTGGAGAACCGTCGCCGTACCGAAACACACCGAGGCACCAAGGGCGCACAACATTCCAAAGAGCACGAAGCGACTGTAGGGGACAGTGCGGCGCGGGGGGCCGACGCGGGCGCGGCGCACCCGATGCCTAATCTGGACTCCGGCCAAAACATGATCTGGACAGAACAAACGGGGGAACGGAATGGCAGACGTACAGCGCCGGCTGCGATCGGGCACGGTCGTCCTCGGCGGCATGGGACTCCTCGCGGCGGCCCTCACCGCCTGCTCCTCGGACGCCCCCGACAAGCGGTGCGTCGACCGCGACAGCTACCGGCTCGGCAAGGGCTACGAGGTCGTCTCCGACAAGAACTGCACCTCCACCAAGTCCTCGGCCCACGGCACCTGGTACTACGGCGGCACGAACAAGAGCGGCCGGATGGACGGCGGCTCCTTCACCAAGCCCGCCAAGGGATCGGGGAGTTCGAGCGGCGGCAGCCACGGCGGCGGTGTCGACCGCGGCGGCTTCGGCGGCGGCAAGGGCGGCTCGGGCGGCTGACCCGGGACAACCGCCCGCGTCCCCTCCCGCCGAGCAGAGACCCCGCACCCATGGAACGCCGCACCATCACCCCCCGCCCCGGCTGGCAGCAGACCGTCGAGGAACAGGGGCTCGTCTACCCGCTCACCCGTCACCCCGACGACTCGCTGCGCCCCTACTGGGACGAGAGCGCCCACTACGTCTTCTCGCTGCCCGAGGTCGAGGCGCTGGAGGAGGTCGTCGAGGAACTGCACGGCATGTGCCTCGCGGCCGCCGCCCACATCGTCGAGCACGACCGCTTCGCCGACCTCGGCATCGACGACCGGCGGGTCGCGGCGGCCGTCGCCGAGGCCTGGCACCGGCGTGCCGAACTCCCCTCCGTCTACGGCCGGTTCGACCTCCGGTACGACGGCACCGGTCCGGCGAAGCTCCTGGAGTACAACGCCGACACCCCCACCTCACTCGTGGAGGCCGCGAGCCCCCAGTGGTTCTGGATGGAGGACCGCTTCCCCGGCGCCGACCAGTGGAACTCGCTGCACGAACGCCTCGTCGCCGCCTGGAAGAAGCAGGGAGCCCTCCTGCCGCCGGGCAGCCCGCTCCACTTCGCGCACTCCGCCGCCGACGAACTCGGCGAGGACCTGATGACGGTCGCCTACCTGAAGGAGACCGCCGAACAGGCAGGCCTCGACACCGACTGGATCTCCATGGAGGAGATCGGCTGGGACCCCCTCTCCGGCCGCTTCGTCGACAACCGGCTCCGCTTCATCCGCAGCTGCTTCAAGCTCTACCCCTGGGAATGGCTCACCGCCGACCGGTTCGCCGACCACGTCCTGGACACCCTCGACAACGGCGGCGGCACCGGCAGCACGCTCTGGATCGAGCCCGCCTGGAAGATGCTCCTCTCCAACAAGGCGCTCCTCGCGATCCTCTGGGAGCTGTACCCGGGCCACCCGAACCTCCTCCCCGCCTACCTCGACGGCCCCCGCGAACTGGCCCGCACGAACGGGTACGTCACCAAGCCCCTCCTCGGCCGCGAGGGCGACGGCGTGACCATCCACGAGCCCGGCGAGGCCCCCGTCGTCCGCGAAGAGGCCTGCTGCTACCAGGAACTGGCGCCGCTCCCGTCCTTCGACGGCAACCGGGTCGTCCTCGGCGCCTGGGTCGTCGAGGACGCGTCGGCGGGCCTCGGCATCCGCGAGTCCTCCGGCCCGATCACCGACGAGTACGCCCGCTTCCTGCCCCACGTGATCCTCTAGCGCCCGACCCGGCCGGGACCCCTGGAACTCTCCCTACGCACCCAGTACGTCCCGCAGTTGCCCCAGCCCCCAGTCCAGGTCCTCCTTGCCGATGACCAGGGGCGGGGCGACCCGGACGGTGACACCGTGGGTGTCCTTGACCAGCACACCCCGGTCCATCAGCTTCTCGGAGATCTCCCGCCCCGAGCCGAACTCCGGGGCGATGTCGACGCCCGCCCACAGCCCCCGCCCCCGCACCGCGGTCACGTGCCCGGAATCGGTGAGCAGCGCCAGCTCGCGGTGCAGATGCGCGCCGAGCTCGGCGGCCCGCTGCTGGTACTCGCCCGTCCGCAGCATCGCGATCACCTCCAGCGCCACCGCGCACGCCAGCGGATTCCCGCCGAACGTCGACCCGTGCTCCCCGGGCCGGAACACCCCCAGCACCGCCGCGCTCGACACCACGGCCGACACCGGCACCACCCCGCCGCCGAGCGCCTTCCCGAGGACGTACATGTCCGGCACCACACCCTCGTGCTCGCACGCGAACGTCCGTCCCGTGCGCCCGAGCCCCGACTGGATCTCGTCCGCGACGAACAGCACACCCCGCTCCCGCGTCAGCTCCCGCACCGCCGGCAGATAGCCGGGCGGCGGCACCAGCACCCCGGCCTCTCCCTGGATCGGTTCGAGCAGCACCGCCACCGTGTTCTCCGACACCGCCGCCCGCATCGCCGTCAGATCCCCGAACGGCACGATCTCGAATCCCGGCGTGTACGGGCCGAAGTCCGCCCGCGCCTCCTGGTCCGTCGAGAAGCTGATGACCGTCGTCGTACGCCCGTGGAAGTTGTTGCCCGCGACGACGATCTTCGCTCGCCCCTCGGGCACCCCCTTGACCCGGTACCCCCACTTCCGGGCCGTCTTCACCGCGGTCTCCACCGCCTCCGCGCCCGTGTTCATCGGCAGCACCATCTCCATGCCGCACAGCGACGCCAGCTCCCGGCAGAAGTCCGCGAACCGGTCGTGGTGGAACGCCCGCGACGTCAGCGTCACCCGGTCCAGCTGCGCCTTCGCCGCCTCGATCAGCCGCCGGTTGCCGTGGCCGAAGTTGAGCGCGGAGTAGCCGGCCAGCAGATCGAGGAAGCGGCGCCCCTCGACATCCGTCATCCACGCTCCGTCCGCCGTCGTCACGACGACGGGCAGCGGGTGGTAGTTGTGCGCGCTGTGCGCGTCGGCCGAGGCGATGAACGCCTCCGTCGTCTCCAGGGCATCCATGGCGGTCACCGGAACTCCGTTCTCCGACCCGCGAAGGGTGGGCTTGTGGCCCCCTTCCTATCGTCGCTCGCATGGTGGACGGGGGAACCCGGTGATCCGGCGCGCCCGGTAGGCTGACCGGCGGGGCCGTGACTGGCGCGCTGGGATGGGACCGACCATCGGGGAGCGGCACCCACGCTGTGACTTCTCCGGGAACCGTCCCGGACCCCCGGCCGCTGCATCCGGCCGTACGAGGGGGCCCGGTGGTGTCCGGGCGGGAAGCCGCGGCAACCGAGTGCCGTGCGCCTGGGCCGACCCGTGAACGCTGAACGCCACGTCCGGAGGCCGTCATGCCAGAGCCCCTCTCCACCGAGTCCACCGCCTTCCGCAGCGCCCTCGACGTGATCAGGGCCGTCGAGCCCCGCGTCGCCGACGCCATCGGCCAGGAAGTCGCCGACCAGCGCGACATGCTCAAGCTCATCGCGTCCGAGAACTACGCCTCCCCGGCCACCCTGCTCGCCATGGGCAACTGGTTCAGCGACAAGTACGCCGAGGGCACCGTCGGCCGCCGCTTCTACGCCGGCTGCCGCAACGTCGACACCGTCGAGGCCCTCGCCGCCGAGCACGCCCGCGAACTCTTCGGCGCCGAGCACGCCTACGCCCAGCCGCACTCCGGCATCGACGCCAACCTCGTCGCCTTCTGGGCCGTCCTCGCCGCCCGCGTCGAGGCCCCCGCCCTCGCCAAGGCAGGCGTCCGCAACGTCAACGACCTCACCGAGGCCGACTGGGCCGAACTGCGCCAGGCCTTCGGCAACCAGCGCATGCTCGGCATGTCCCTCGACGCCGGCGGCCATCTCACCCACGGCTTCCGCCCGAACATCTCCGGCAAGATGTTCGACCAGCGCTCGTACGGCACCGACCCCACCACCGGCCTCATCGACTACGAGGCCCTGCGCGCCTCCGCCCGCGAGTTCAAGCCGCTGATCATCGTCGCCGGTTACTCCGCCTACCCCCGCCTGGTGAACTTCCGCATCATGCGGGAGATCGCCGACGAGGTCGGTGCCACCCTCATGGTCGACATGGCCCACTTCGCCGGCCTCGTCGCGGGCAAGGTCCTCACCGGCGACTTCGACCCGGTGCCGCACGCCCAGATCGTCACCACGACCACGCACAAGTCGCTGCGTGGCCCACGCGGCGGCATGGTCCTGTGCGACGAGACCCTCGCCGAGCAGGTCGACCGCGGCTGCCCGATGGTGCTCGGCGGCCCGCTCCCGCACGTCATGGCCGCCAAGGCCGTCGCGCTCGCGGAGGCCCGCCGCCCCGAGTTCCGCGACTACGCGCAGGCCGTCGTCGACAACGCCCGTGCCCTCGCCGAGGGGCTGATGCGCCGCGGCGCCACGCTGGTCACCGGCGGCACCGACAACCACCTCAACCTCATCGACGTCGCCTCCTCCTACGGCCTCACCGGTCGTCAGGCCGAATCGGCCCTGCTCGACTCGGGCATCGTCACCAACCGCAACTCCATCCCCGCCGACCCGAACGGCGCCTGGTACACCTCCGGTATCCGTATCGGCACGCCCGCGTTGACCACCCGTGGTCTCGGTGCGCCCGAGATGGACGAGATCGCCGGTCTGATCGACCGCGTCCTCACCGCCGCCGAGGCCGGCACCACCGCCAAGGGCGCCCCGTCCAAGGCCCAGCACGTCCTCGACGCGAAAGTCTCCGACGAGATCGCCCACCGCGCCACCGATTTGCTGGCGCCGTTCCCGCTCTACCCGGAGATCGACCTCGGCTGACAGCCGTCGAACGACCGGCCCCTACAGGTCGATCAGTTCCTGTCGTGGCTCCCGCGGCGATCCGGCGTTCTCTCGCCGGGTCGCCGCGCGGCGTATGCACCACGGGATCCCGCCGCCCAGCAGCAGACCCGCCGCGAGTCCTGCCAGCGCCCAGTCCGCCCGCTCCAGCGCCGCTGGTTTTGCAGCCACCGGCGCTGTCCGGTCCGGGCCGAACAGCTTCCCCTCCTGGGCCAGCTGCCCGAACACCGAGCGCGGCGCCCGGTGCCAGCGGATGTCGTCGTCCGCCACGTCGGGTGAGACGTCCGTGCGCACCCACGGTGTGCCGTCCCGCGCGAGGAACACCTGGTCCTGCCGCTCGACGGCGACGTCCCCGCCGGGCGCCCGACTGGTCTGCGGCCAGCCCCCGACACCGGTCAGCCCCCAGACGACGGTGGCCCGCACCTCCGGATAATCCCCACGCGCCCACGCGTCGGGCACCCGCTCCGTCCCCGTGAACCGGGGCGCCAACAGCCGCCACAGCCGTCCGAAGTCCCGCTCCCCGGAGTGCAGCGTCGTCGTCCGCCCGGTGCCGCCGGCGATCACCAGCGCGAGGTCCGGGGTGTCACCCCCGCCGGAGCCCCCGGCACCGTCCGCGGCCCGGGCCGCTGCTGCGCCGACCGTGAGCGACGCCGACAAGGCCACCGCCACGGACACGAGGAACAGCCCCCACATCCTCGCCCTGCTCCGCTCACCCCTGCGCGTCATCCGTCCCCCCATGTCATCCGTCCCTCCCCTCGTCCGCACGGCACCGCACCTCCGCCCGGCACGCCCGCCCCCGGACGGTGGGGTCCGCACGGGACGTCTCACTTCTGGTACACCGCTCGGCCCCTCGGAGTTCCCACCCGGAGCCGTCGACCTCCGAGCGCTACCGCGGGAGGCGGGCTCGCTACTTCAGCGACCGCGCGATATCCAGCGCCCGCGCCCTGGACGACACCCCCTCCAGTCGGAGCGTCACCTCGCCGTCGTGCGTCCACAGCAGCGTCGGGCCGGCGGTCCGCTCGGCGTGGCTGAAGCTGTCGCCGTCCGCGTCGAGGAGCCGGAAACTCAGGCGGTGCGGGCGGGCGAACCAGAGCGCGGGGCTGCCGGGCGTCTCCCCGTCGTCGAGGCTCAGCCACTCGGGCGGCTCCCGCACCGTCTTGGTGAATCCGATGTCCAGCCGCGCCGGAAACGCGTCGATCCGGACCGTGCGCCCGTGCTCACGCCAGCACAGGTTCATCAGCAGGCGTCCCTGCGGCTCCGGCGTCACCGTGATCGTGTCCGGCGCCCCGAGCGCGCCGGGTACGGGAGGGGTGAACCCCGCCCGGCGCGCGGCCTGAGCCGACGTCAGGGAGGGACCGGGGCAGCCCGGCACCCGGGCACCGGCCGAGGGCGCGGCCGACGGGTCGTACCGCACCTCGACGCCGCCGAAGTCGAACCAGTCGACGACCGCCGCGCGCACCGGAGGGGTGAGCACGAGCACCGTCACGGCACCGCACAGGGCCGCCATCAGGACGCGCCGGCGCTCACGCAGCCGGCGACGCACCGACGGCAGCGGCGCGCCGGACCCCGGCGGGCCCGCCACCGCGGCCGGGGTCTCCTCGCTCAGCGGCGCGGGGGCGGGGGACGCCTCCATCGCGAGCAGCTCCGACAGCACGCGCTCGGCCATCGACTCGCCCGGATCGGCGCCGTCCGTGCCCGGTCCGTCCAGTGCTCTGCCGAGCGCCAGCAGCTCGTCCCGCAGCCGGGCGGCGTCGGCGTGCTCACGCCTCCCGCGGCCGAGGCCCGAACCCGCGCCGCCGGCGCCCTCGTCCTCGTACGGCTCACGCATGATCGGCACCCCCCTGTCGGCGCTCGCGGGGTTCGAGGGCGGGCAGGAGCCGGCCCAGCTTGCGCAGGGCACGGTTGAGCCGGGACTTCACCGTGCCGCGGGGCCAGCCCAGTGCCTGGGCCGTCTCCGGCTCGTCCATCTCCAGCAGATAGCGGTAGGTGACGACGAGGCGGTGCTCCTCGCTCAGCTGCTCCAGGCCCGCCAGCAGCGCCGCCCGGCGCTCCGCCCCCAGGGCCGCGAGCGCGGGGTCCGTCGCTTCCGGTATCAGCGGTTCCGCCTCGGTCAGCGCGGCCTCCCGGCCGGCCAGGGTGCGCTGACGCACCGCCGTGCGCACGGTGTTCCTCGCTTCGTTGGCGACGATCGACAGCAGCCACGGCTTGAACGCCGAGCCGTCCCGAAAGCGCTCCAGCGAGCAGTACGCCTTGATGAAGGCCTGCTGCACCACGTCCTCCGCGTCCGCACCCGCGCCGAGTGCCCTGGCCGCCCTGATCGCGATAGCCGTGTGGGCACGGACCAGCTCCGCGTACGCCTCCGGCTCTCCGGTGCGTACGCGGGCGATGACCTCGGCCTCGTCGACGACGATGCGGCCCCCCTCCCGCGTCCTCACACTCTTGGTACACCGCTCGGGGCCCATCGGTTCCCTCTCGTGTCCCCGCTGTTTCCAGCCAGTTCCGGAGCGGGGCCCGGTACCTGAGAGAATGGTGAGCATGGCCTCTGACAGTCCTCGCGTGCTCTCCGGAATCCAGCCCACGGCAGGCTCGTTCCACCTCGGCAACTACCTCGGCGCGGTCCGCCAGTGGGTGGCCCTGCAGGAGTCCCACGACGCGTTCTACATGGTCGTCGACCTGCACGCGATCACGATTCCGCAGGACCCCGCGGACCTGCGGGCCAACACCCGGCTCGCCGCGGCCCAGCTCCTCGCCGCGGGCCTCGACCCGGAGCGCTGCACGCTCTTCGTGCAGAGCCACGTGCCGGAGCACGCGCAGCTCGCGTGGATCATGAACTGCCTGACCGGCTTCGGTGAGGCCTCCCGCATGACGCAGTTCAAGGACAAGTCCGCCAAGCAGGGCGCCGACCGGGCGAGCGTCGGCCTGTTCACGTACCCGATCCTCCAGGTCGCGGACATCCTGCTGTACCAGGCCAACGAGGTGCCGGTCGGTGAGGACCAGCGTCAGCACATCGAGCTGACCCGCGACCTCGCCGAGCGCTTCAACGGCCGCTTCGGCGAGACGTTCACGGTCCCGAAGCCGTACATCCTCAAGGAGACGGCGAAGATCTTCGATCTCCAGGACCCGGCGATCAAGATGAGCAAGTCGGCGTCGACGCCCAAGGGCCTCATCAACCTGCTCGACGACCCGAAGGCGACCGCCAAGAAGGTCAAGAGCGCGGTCACCGACACGGACACGGTCGTCAGGTATGACACGGCGGAGAAACCGGGTATCAGCAACCTGCTGACCATCTACTCGACCCTCACCGGGACCGGTATCGCCGAACTGGAGCAGAAGTACACGGGCAAGGGCTACGGTGCGCTGAAAACGGACCTGGCCGAGGTCATGGTCGACTTCGTGACGCCGTTCCGTGAGCGCACCCAGCAGTATCTGGACGACCCGGAGACCCTCGACTCGATCCTCGCCAAGGGCGCGGAGAAGGCGCGTGCCGTCGCCGCGGAGACGCTCTCCCAGGCGTACGACAAGGTCGGCTTCCTGCCCGCCAAGCACTGACGGACGGGGCCGCCGCAGCGGCGGAGGCCCCCGCCCGTACGACGGCCCCTACCACAGCGCCTTCGGCAGTCAGTACGAGACGAGCGCGACACTCGTACGGCCGCCGATTGAGGGCCTCGCCGCCGTACAGTCGATAGCCGGACAGGCCGTACAACCGTCCCTGTCCGCCCCGCACCACCACCGACCGGACCATGGAACGACGACAGGAGACGACGTGGGGACCGTAACGATCGGCGTGTCGATCGCGGTCCCGGAGCCTCACGGCAGCCTGCTCCAGGAGCGGCGCGCGGGCTTCGGCGACCCCGCGGCTTGCGGCATCCCCACGCACGTCACGCTGCTGCCGCCGACCGAGGTCGAGGAGTCGGCGCTGCCCGCGATCGAGGCGCACCTCCTCGACGTCGCGGCGGCCGGGCGCCCGTTCCCCATGCGACTGTCCGGCACGGGCACCTTCCGCCCCCTGTCGCCGGTCGTCTACGTCCGGGTGGCCGAGGGCACGGAGGCCTGCACCTGGCTCCAGAAGCAGGTCCGGGACGCCTCCGGCCCCTGCGCCCGCGAGCTCCAGTTCCCGTACCACCCGCACGTCACCGTGGCCCACGGCATCGACGACGAGGCGATGGACCGCGCCTTCGAGGCCCTCGCCGGTTACGAGGCCCAGTGGCCCTGCACCGGGTTCGCGCTCTACGAGCAGGGCCCCGACGCGGTGTGGCGCAAGCTCCGCGAGTACGTCTTCGGCGGCGCCGTGGTGCCCCCGCAGGCCTGCCCCTCGGAGCGCGGCACCAACACGACCCTGCCGGCGCTCTAGCGTCCTTCCGCACGCGCGCGTGCCCCCCGGTTCAGGGTTCCGGGGGCGTGGCGCGCCGGGAGTTGCTCAGAGCGGCAGCCGGCGGAACAGCCCGCGCGGCGCGTGCCGCAGCGCGGACATCACGACCCGCAGCGCCCCCGGCACCCACACCGTCTCGGACCGGCGCCGCAGTCCCAGTTCGATCGCGGCGGCCACCGCCTCCGGAGTGGTCGCCAGCGGCGCCTCCGGCAGCCCGGCCGTCATCCGGGTGCGGACGAACCCCGGGCGGACGACCATCACGTGCACGCCCGTGCCGTGCAGGGCGTCGCCGAGCCCTTGCGCGAAGGCGTCCAGACCGGCCTTGCTGGAGCCATAGATGAAGTTCGAGCGGCGGGCACGCTCGCCCGCGACCGAGGACAGCACCACCAGGGAACCGTGCCCCTGCGTCTGAAGG
This sequence comes from Streptomyces sp. NPDC102279, assembly GCF_044766365.1. Taxonomy (NCBI): domain Bacteria; kingdom Bacillati; phylum Actinomycetota; class Actinomycetes; order Kitasatosporales; family Streptomycetaceae; genus Streptomyces; species Streptomyces sp. NPDC102279. The sequence goes on from NZ_JBIWLU010000011.1 coordinate 98,320, forward strand.
GCCCGCGCGCACACCAGGCCCGAGGAGACGGCCCCCGTGTAGTTGGTCATCGCGACCCGCGCCGCGGCGACCGGCTCCCGCTCGTCCAGCGCCTGGTCACCGAGCACCCCGACCGCCATCAGGACCATGTCGATGTCGCCCTCGGCGAAGACCTTGCCGAGCGCCTCCTCGTGGGACTCCGGATCCATGGCGTCGAAGGCGACCGTACGGGCGTCCGCGCCGAGTGCGCGCAACTGCTCGGCCGCCTTCTCCAGAGCGGGCGTCGGCCGTCCGGCCAGCCACACGGTGCGGGTGCGCCGGACGATCATCCGGCGCGCGGTGGCGAGCGCGATCTCGGACGTGCCACCGAGGATCAGCAGGGACTGGGGGATACCGAATGCGTCCTTCATGACAGCTCCTTGAGACGGGGAACGAAACGACGAGGGGGCGGGGCGGCCGGGAACGCGCCCTACAGGCCCAGGCGGCGGGACAGGTCCGAGGTGAAGACGCCCCGCGGGTCCAGCTCGCGCCGCAGCGAGCGGAACGCGTCCAGCCGGGGGTACATCGCGGCCAGCAGCTCGGGCCGCAGCCGCGCGTCCTTGGCGAGGTAGACGCGCCCGTCGACGCCCGCCACCTCCTCGTCGAGTTCGTCGAGGAAGGCGCCGAGGCCCGGCAGGTTCGCCGGGATGTCGAGGGCGAGGGTCCAGCCGGGCATCGGGAAGGACAGCCAGCCCGGATCGCCCTCCCCGAAGCGCTTCAGGACGGCGAGGAAGGACGGGCACCGGTGCTCGGAGATCCGCCCCACGATGCGCCGCAGGGCCTCCTCCCGCCCGTGCCCGACGACGAACTGGTACTGCACGAACCCGCCGCGCCCGTAGACGCGGTTCCAGTGCGGCACCCCGTCGAGAGGGTGGAAGAAGGTCGGGATGCGCTGGAGTTCGCCGGTACGCGCGCGGGGCGCCTTGCGGTACCAGAGCTCGTTGAAGAGGCCCACCGTCGTCCGGCCGAGGAGCCCCTCCGGTACGAAGGCGGGCGGGGCCGGCAGCCGTGAGGGGCGGAACGCCAGCGGGTGCCGGCGCGCCCGCGGGGGCAGCGCGTTCAGCGGTGCGTGGTCGCCGCGGGTCAGGACCGAGCGGCCCATCGTCGCCCCGCGCGCGAGGAGGTCGATCCAGGCGACCGAGTAGCGGTAGAGGTGGTCGGTGGCGGTCAGCCGGGCCATGAGGTCGTCCAGGTCCACCGCGCGCTCCGTGTCGACGGACATCAGCGCGGTCTCCACCGGCTGGAGGCGGACGGTCGCCGTGAGGATCACGCCGGTCAGGCCCATGCCGCCCGCCGTGGCGTCGAAGAGGGGCTCGCCCTGTCCGACCGTCCGGACCTCCCCGTCCGCGGTGAGCAGCTCGAAGGAGAGCACGTGCCGGGCGAACGAGCCGGACCCGTGGTGGTTCTTGCCGTGGATGTCCGCGCCGATCGCCCCGCCCACGGTCACGTAGCGGGTCCCGGGGGTGACCGGCACGAACCATCCGAGGGGGAGCAGTACCTCCATCAGCCGGTGCAGGGACACCCCGGCGTCGCACAGGACCGTGCCGCCGCCCACGTCGATGGCGTGGATCCGGTCGAGGCCCGTCATGTCGAGCACGGCCCCGCCCGCGTTCTGCGCCGCGTCGCCGTACGCCCGCCCGAGCCCCCGGGCGATCCCTCCCCTGGTCCCGCACTCCCGGACGGCGGTCGCCGCCTCCTCGTAGCTGCGCGGGCGTACCAGACGGGCGGCGGTCGGGGCGGTGCGGCCCCAACCCGTGACGGAGACGGTGTCGGCAGGCATGCCCGTGACCGTAGCGCCGCCAAGGGTGCACACCGGGGCAATCTCCCCAGCCCCTCACGGCTCCTCACCGAAATGGGTGATTAATGGGATGTCGTCCTAGATTGCCGTAATTCTGCGGCTGCTCACTAGAAGAGTGAGATCACATGGACGAACTTGACGACCGTGACGAGATGGATCGGCGGCTTGACGGCCATGGCCACCGTGGTGGCGAGAGAGACCGACCACGCGACGACCATGACGAGCGCGACCGCATGGACCGACAGCGTGACGCCGTCGATCGCCGGCTTGATGACATTGGCCACCTTGATCGTCATCGTGGAGGCATTGACCACTCCCGTGACGCCATGGACCGCGGCACCGACAGCATGGACCGGGGCGGCGACAGTACGGCCTTGCGGCTCGACGGCGTGGACCGGCGGCTGCTGTCCATGATCCACGCCTACGGCGACGACCCGCGCGTCGCGGCCACCGCGCGTGCCCTGTCCTGGAGCGGCGAACACGGCGCGCTCTGGCTCGCCGCCGGACTGGCGGGAGCGGCCGTCGACCGGGAACGCCGAGGCGCCTGGCTGCGCGCGAGCGCCCTCACGGCCACCGCGCACCTCGCGAGCATGGCGGTGAAGCGCATCGTGCGCCGCCCGCGCCCCACCCACGTGACACCACTGGTGCGCACGGCGGGACGGCACTCCTTCCCCAGTTCGCACGCCGCTTCCGCGGTGGCCGCCGCCGTCGCCTTCGGAGCGCCCGTGGCACCCGTCGCCGCGCCGCTCGCCGCCGCGATGTGCCTCTCGCGCCTCGTCGTCGGTGTCCACTACCCGACGGATGTCGCCGCGGGCGCCGCCCTGGGAGCCGCGGCGGCCGGACTGGGCGCCCGGTGGATCGGGGTGCGCCATGGCTGAGCGCACGGCGCTCCTGGAGCGCGCCGCCGCCCTCGCGCCGCCACCGAGAAGCCTGACCGGTCTCGTCCGGGGCCTTCTCGGGACCGCGCGCCCCCGCCAGTGGGTGAAGAACGTGCTCGTCGTGGCCGCCCCGGCCGCCGCGGGCCGGCTGTTCTCCCTCCACGCGCTCGGCCGACTCGCGATCGTCTTCGCCCTGTTCACGGCCTGCGCCGCCGCCGTGTACCTGATCAACGACGCCCGGGACGCCGCCGCGGACCGTGCCCACCCCGTGAAGCGCCACCGCCCGGTCGCCGCGGGCCAGGTCCCCGTCCCCGTCGCCTACGCCGTCGGCGGCACCCTCGCGGTCCTCGCGCCCGCCCTCGCCGCCTGGCTCTGCCCACCGGCCGTCTGCGCGCTGCTGACCGCGTACATCGGCATGCAGCTGGCGTACTGCGTCAGCCTCAAGCACGTGCTCGTCGTGGACCTCGTCGTCGTCACCGCCGGGTTCCTGATGCGCGCGATGGTCGGCGGCCTGGCCCTCGGCATCCCCCTGTCGCGCTGGTTCCTGATCACCACGGGCTTCGGGGCGCTGTTCATGGTGTCGGCGAAGCGATACTCCGAGGCCGTGCAGATGGCCGGGAAAGCGGGCGCCACGCGCGCGTTGCTCACCGAGTACACGACCGGCTACCTGCGTTTCGTCTGGCAGCTGGCGGCCGGAGTGTCCGTCCTCGGCTACTGCCTGTGGGCCCTGGAGGCCGGCAGCGTGCCCAGCACGGACGCGCTGCCCTGGCGCCAGCTGTCCATGGTCGCGTTCATCTTCGCCGTCCTGCGCTACGCCGTGTTCGCCGACCGGGGAACGGCGGGTGAGCCGGAGGACGTGGTCCTGCACGACCGCGCGCTCGCCGTCATCGGCCTCGTGTGGCTCGCGATGTACGGACTCGCGGTGGCGAAGTGGTGAGCGTCGCCGAGCTCCCCGCCGGCCCCGGGCCCGCCGCCCCCGGGGAAGCCGCCGCGGAACCGGACGTCCGAGCGGCCGGCCCGGCCGGACCGGGCCCCCGCGCGCGGTTCCTCCGCGAGGTCGCCGGCTTCGCCACCGCCGGACTCCTCGCCTACGCCGCCGACCTCGGCCTCTTCCTCTGGCTGCGAGGTCCCGCGGATCTGGATCCGCTGACCGCCAAGGCGCTCTCGTTCCTGGCGGGCTGCTCGGTCGCGTACGCCGGGAACGCGCTCGGCACCTACCGGCACGCGGCCCGGGGGTCGCGCCGGTACGCGGTCTTCCTCGCCGTGAACATCGCGGGCGCGCTGGTGCAGCTGCTGTGCATCGCCGTCAGTCACTACGGGCTCGGGTTCACCTCGCGGCGCGCCGACACCGTCTCCGGGGCGGGAATCGGCATGGCGATCGCCACTGTCCTGCGATTTTGGGGTACCCGCACATTGGTTTTCCGAGGCGAGGGCAGAGTCGGATCATGGACTGGCTGAAAAAGATTCCCGGCGTGGGGCCTCTGGTCGTGCGCCTGATGACCACGCACGCGTGGCGCTCGTACGAGCGGCTGGACCGGGTGAAGTGGACGCGGCTCGCCGCGGCGATGACCTTCATCAGCTTCGTGGCCCTCTTCCCGCTGCTGACCGTCGCCGCCGCGATCGGTGCCGCGACGCTGAGCACCCAGCAGCAGAAGGACCTTCAGGACAAGCTCGCCGAGCAGGTGCCGGGAATCTCCGACCAGCTCGACATCAACAGCCTCGTCCAGAACGCGGGCACCATCGGACTCATCGCGGGCGCCCTGCTGCTGGTCACCGGTATCGGCTGGGTCGGCTCGATGCGGGAGTGCCTCCGCGCGGTCTGGGAACTGCCGGACAGCGAGGAGAACCCCTTGCTGCGCAAGGGCAAGGACGGCGGTGTGCTCCTCGGCCTGGGCGGCGCCGTGCTCCTCACCATCGCTGTCTCCACGCTCGCGTCCACGGCGGTGGGCTGGTCGTCGCGACAGATCGGCATCGACGAGAACGGCTGGGGGAGCGTGCTGCTCCAGGCCATCGCCTTCGCGGTGGCCGTCCTCGCCGACTTCCTCGTCCTGCTGTACGTGCTCACGCTGCTGCCCGGTGTCCAGCCGCCGCGGCGCCGGCTGATCGTCGCCTCGCTGATCGGCGCGATCGGCTTCGAACTGCTCAAGCTGCTGCTCAGCGGCTATATGCGGGGCGTGGCCTCGAAGAGCATGTACGGCGCCTTCGGGGTGCCGATCGCGCTGCTCCTGTGGATCAACTTCACCTCGAAACTGCTCCTCTTCTGCTCCGCGTGGACGGCGACGGGGAGCAAGGAGGAGGAGCTGGGACAGGAGGAGGAGCTCGCGGAGGCCGACGCGCCGAGGAAGTCCGGAGAGGACGTGGAGGAGGCCGAGGCGGCCGAGGAGCCCGGCCCGGACGAACCGGCGGCCGGTCCCCGCACGCCGTCCGGCTCGGAGGGCCGCCGGACCGCGTGATCCCCGTGGGGGCGGAACCGTGACGCCCGGGGTACGAGGAAGTCCCGGCGCCTGTCAGGCGCCGGGACTTCCTCGTACCCGGCAGGTCGGCTGCGCCGGCGGGTCAGCTCTTGGAGCGTCCGGGCCAGCGACGGTTCACGAGGTAGAGGCCCGCGGCGAGCAGGACGAGGACGCCGCCCGTGATGGCGAGCGCGATGCCGACACCGCTCGAACCGCCCTTCGCGGAGGCGGAAGAGGCCGTCACGGGCTTCTTCGAGGCGTCCGGGGTGGCTCCGCCCGAGGCCTTCGCGCCCGGCTGCGCGGAGGTGTCGACGCCCTTGGGCGGCACGAGTTCACCCACCGGCTGGGCCTTTCCCGAGGCCTGGAAGCCCCAGTCCAGGAGCCGTGCCGCCTCCTTGTAGACCTCGTTGTGCTCGCTCTTCTCCGGGTTCATGACCGTGACGAGCAGCACCTTGCCGTCCCGTTCCGCGACACCGGTGAACGTGGCACCCGCGTTGGTCGTGTTGCCGTTCTTCACCCCGGCGATGCCCTGGTACGTGGTGACATCGCTGTCACCCGTCAGCAGCCGGTTGGTGTTCTGGATCTCGAAGGACTCGCGGGTCGTCCGGCCCTTCGCGTTCTTGGCCGTCCCGCCGGGGAACTTCGCGCGCACCGTCGAGCAGTACTCCCGGAAGTCCTTCTTCTGCAGACCCGAACGGGCGAACAGCGTCAGGTCGTACGCCGACGACACCTGGCGGCTCGCGTCGTAGCCGTCCGGGCTCACCACGTTCGTGTCGAGCGCCTGGAGGTCCTCGGCGTGCTCCTGCATGTCCCGGACCGTCTGGTCGACGCCCCCGTTCATCGCGGACAGCACGTGCACGGCGTCGTTGCCGGACCGCAGGAAGACACCGAGCCACAGGTCGTGGACCGAGTAGGTCTCGTTCTCCTTTATCCCCACCATGCTGGAGCCCGAGCCGATGCCCGCCAGGTCGGAGGAGACCACCTTGTGCGAGGTGCTCCTCGGGAACTTGGGCAGCAGCGTGTCGGCGAACAGCATCTTCAGCGTGCTGGCCGGGGGCAGCCGCCAGTGCGCGTTGTGCGAGGCGAGGACGTCACCGGACTCCGCGTCGGCGACGATCCAGGAGCGGGCGGTGACGTCCTTGGGCAGCACCGGCACACCGTCGCCGAGGTTCACCTGGCTCCCGGGGAGGCCGAGCTGCTCGCCGCCGACGGTCGACATGTTCGCCGGCGGAGTGGCGGACGGTGAGGCCGACGGGGAGGCCTTGGGGCTCGTGTCGGCGTCCGCGAACGCGGGCGCGGTGAGGGACAGGGTCAACAAGGTGGCTGAAGTGACCAACAGGGATCGCTTGATGGTCTTTTTCGAGGCGGGCACGGTCGAGAAATTACATGGCTGAGGGCGGGAAGTCCCACCGCCGTACGGGGACGTGTCCGCGCCCTCCACACCCCGGCGCCGGGTCGCGGTCGACGACGGCGATACTGAACCCATGAAGCTCAGCCGCCCCATCTCCTGGTTCCTGCTCGCCTTCGGGGTGTGGAGTTGGGTCATTTGGGTCACTTTCATCAAGAACCTGTACAAGGACGGCAGCGGGCTCGCGTTCGACGACGCGGGTGATCCGACGGCCTACTTCTGGGTGCATCTGACCCTGGCCGTCGTCTCCTTTGTCTTGGGGACGGTCGTCGGGGGCATCGGGTTGCGCGGCGTACGCGCTTCGCGCCGGACCTCGTAACGGGGACGGGCGCCATGGTCCTCGTGTTCGTGCTGGTGGGTGTGGCCGCGCTGGCCGTACTCGGTGGGTTCCACTGGTATGCCTGGCGCCGCCTGGTGCGGGACACCACGGCCGGCCCCGGAACGGCCCGCCGTCTGGGTGCCGCCGTCTTCGTCGCCGGACCGCTGCTGATGCTCGGCGCCGTGGTGAGCGAGCGGGCGGGCGCCCCCTTCTGGCTGCAGCGGACCCTGGGCTGGCCCGGGTTCCTGTGGATGGCCCTGGCGGTCTATCTTCTGCTCGCGCTGCTGGTCGGCGAGCTCGTACGGCCTCTCCTCCGACGAGCCCTCGACCGCCGCGCCGCGACACGACGGGCCACCGGAACGGAAGCCGGTGCCGACACCGACACCGACGCCGTGTCGCATGCCACGTCGGCCGGACCGTCCCGCACCCCGGGCGCGCCGGTCCCGAAGGAAGCCGTCCCGAAGGAACCGGCCTCGACGAAGCCCGGTGAGCCCGCCGAGCCCCCCGCTCCGGCCGAGCCGGTCGCACCCGGGGACACGGCGGCCCCCGTGGACGGCCCCCTTGCGGCTCCGTCGCGCCGCCTCTTCGTCTCGCGCGTCGTGGGCGGAGCCGTCGCCGCCGCCGCGGTGGGGACCGTCGGATACGGCACGTACGGCGTGCTGCGCGGGCCCGCGGTGAAGCGGGTCACCGTGCCGCTCGCCAAACTGCCGCGGTCCGCCCACGGGTTCCGGATCGCCGTCGTGAGCGACATCCACCTCGGGCCGGTGCTCGGGCGCGGCTTCGCGCAGAAGGTCGTCGACACCATCAACTCCACGCAGCCGGACCTGATCGCCGTCGTCGGCGACCTGGTCGACGGCAGCGTCAAGAACCTCGGCCCCGCGGCCGCCCCGCTCGCCGGACTGCGGGCCCGGCACGGCGCCTACTTCGTCACCGGGAACCACGAGTACTTCTCCGGGGCCGAGCAGTGGGTCCGGGAGGTACGGGAGCTGGGCATCCACCCCCTGGAGAACGCCCGCACCGAGCTGGCCGGATTCGACCTCGCCGGCGTCAACGACGTACAGGGCGAGAGCGAGGGACACGGTCCCGACTTCGGCAGGGCGCTCGGCGACCGGGACACCGCGCGGGCCTGTGTCCTGCTCGCCCACCAGCCGGTCCAGATCCACGACGCGGTACGCCACGGCGTCGACCTCCAGCTGTCCGGACACACCCACGGCGGACAGCTGTGGCCCGGCAACTTCATCGCGGCCGCCGCCAACCCGACCGTCGCGGGGCTGGAGCGCTACGGCGACACCCAGCTCTACGTCTCCCGGGGCGCGGGCGCCTGGGGGCCGCCGACCAGGGTGGGCGCGCCCTCGGACATCACGGTCGTGGAGCTGGCCTCGCGAGAAGCCTGAGAGCCTGCTGTGAGGCGTCCGCCGAGGCTGCCCGCATCGTTGTCGAACACTCTCCCGAAACCGCCTTCCCTCCGGAAACTCCTGTGATTAGGTGATCCGCGTCACCAGGGGAGTGGCCTGCGGTGGCCTTTGGGGAGGGCAACCGATGCGATCGGTTCGCGTAAGAGTTCTGGCCGTACTACTCGTCCTGGCGGGCGTGGGTGTGGCGGGCTGGCAGCTGCTGCCGAAGAAGGAGAACACCGACCGCACCATCACGGTCGGCACGACGGACGCCGTCACCTCGCTCGACCCGGCGGGTGCCTACGACGCCGGGTCCTGGGCCCTGTTCAGCAACCTGTTCCAGTCGTTGCTGACGTTCGAGCCCGGTGGCGCCGAACCCGTACCGGACGCCGCGAAGCGCTGCGCGTTCTCGGATTCCGGGCTGCGGACCTATCGCTGCACGCTCCGCGACGACGTGACGTTCCCGGGCGGACGCCGGATGACCGCCGAGGACGTGAAGTTCTCCTTCGAACGGGTCAAGCGCATCAACTCCGAGGTGGGGCCCGCCTCCCTGCTGTCGACCCTCGGCAGCGTGGACGCGAGCGGGCAGACCGTCACCTTCCACCTGTCCTCGCCCGACGCCACCTTCCCGTTCAAGGTGGCGACCGGCGCGGGGTCGATCGTCGACCACACCCGCTATCCCAAGCGCGCCCTGCGCACCGGCACCGACGCGGACGGCACCGGCCTGTACACGCTGAAGAAGTACGCGAAGAACCAGCAGGCCGTCCTCACGCCCAACTCCGGCTACGAAGGCGCCGTCAAGGATCTCGGCAAGCCCGTCGTACTGCGCTACTACCCCGACTCGCAGGCCCTGGAGGCCGCCTGGAAGGCGAAGGAGTTCGACGTCGCCGCCCGTCAGCTGCCGCCCGCCATGCTCGCCGGTCTCTCGCCGAGCGACCCGAAGCAGCGGGTCACGGAGGCCGAAAGCGCCGAGACCCGCAACCTCGTCCTGAACGTGCGCGCGTCCTCGCCGCTGCACGATCCGCGGGTCCGCCAGGCCGTCGCCTCGCTGATCGACCGCGAGCAGCTCGTCGGGCGGACGTACAAGGGGACCGCCGAGGCGCTGTACGGGCTGATACCGGCGGGGATCACGGGTCACTCGACGTCCTTCTTCGACGCCTACCCGAAACCGGACGCCAAGAAGGCGCGCGCCCTGCTGACCGAGGCCGGCGTCACGCTGCCCGTGCGGTTCACCTACGGATACGCCGAGGGCCGGGGCGCGGCGGGCGAGGAGGCCGCCGAGCTCAAGCAGCAGCTGGAGGCGGGCGGACTGTTCAAGGTGACGACCAAGGGCTACGAGTGGACGGACTTCCAGAAGCGGTACGCCGAGGGCTCCTTGGACGCCTGGGCGGTCGGCTGGGTCGCCGACTACCCCGACCCCGACACCTTCGGCGCACCGCTCGTCGGCACCGGCAACTCCATGAAGAACGGCTACAGCAGCAAGGACGTCGACCGGCTGATCCGGGAGAGCCAGCAGGAGAAGGACCGCAGCAGGGCGACCGACGCGTTCCGTCACCTCCAGGAGTCCGTCGCACAGGACGTTCCGCTGGTCCCGCTCTGGCAGCGCAAGGACTACGTCCTCAGCAGCGAGGACGTCGGCGGCGGCCAGTACCTGTCCGACGGCACCGGCGTCTTCCGGCTCTGGAGGCTGGTCTGGATCTGACGGCCCCGCCGGCACCCGTGGCGCCGCCGGGGGCGTCGCCACGGGACGGCCGTCAGGAGTGCGGAGTCGATCCGTACGACGTCAGGAAGCGGTCGCGGAACGCGCTCATCTTCCAGACCGGCGCGCCGTGCTCGGGCTGGAGGCCGTCCGTCCAGCCCCAGTCGGCGATCCGGTCGAGCACCTTCGGGTCCTTGGCGACGATCGAGACGGGTACGTCACGGCTGGCGTGGTTGCCGCTGACCCGGGCGATCGGCTGGTGGTCGCCGAGGAAGATCAGCACGGTGTCCTTGCTGCCGTACTTCACCAGGTAGTCGATGAGGCTCGTCACCGAGTACTGGATGGACCTGCCGTACTCCTCCTTCGACTTCTGCGAGCTGGTGATGATGTCCCCGGGCCTCTTGCCGGCCTTCTCGATGGCGTCGTAGACCGATCCGTCGCCGACCTGGTCCTGGGGGACCGTCTTGGGGATGGGGGCCCACGGCTGGTGGCTCGACGTCAGGATGACCGTCGACATGAGCGGCTTGTCGTGCTTCTTGCCGTGCACCAGGCGCTCGAACGCGGTCAGCGCGTACTGGTCGGGCATCGTGGACCAGCTGAACTTCGGGCCCTGGTAGCCGAGGTCGCGGGAGTCGTAGAGCTTGTCGATGCCGTAGAACTTCTGCTCGGGCCACGCCTTCTGGACGCCCGGCATCACGCCGACGGTGTCCCAGTCGCCGGTCTTCTCGAAGGCGCCGGGGAGCGTCAGGTGATCGCCCGCGGTGACGGTGCGGTAGCGCTGCTGGTTGTTGATCCACAGGCCCGACAGGAACGTCGAGTGGCCGAGCCAGCTGCTGCCGCCGTACGTCGCCGACGTGAGCCAGCCGCTCTTCGCCGCGAACCCGGCCCCGGTGAGCTTCTTGTTCTCCGCGGTCAGGGTCGCGTCGACGCCGGGAGCCATCACCGGGTCCTCGATGGCGCTGCGGCCGTAGCTCTCGATGAAGGTGATCATCATGTCCTTGCCGCGCAGATCCGTGAGGAGCTGGTCCGGTGGCGTGTTCGCGAAGGTGTCCTTCTTGGCGATCTTCGCGAACTCGGCCTCGTCCCGGATCGTGTCGCGGACCCGATGCGCCCGGTCCTGGAGGGCCAGCGCGACATGCTCGGAGGCGATGGGCACGCCGGTGACCTGCACGCCGAGCGCCGCGCACGTCACCCAGACGATGGCCGCCACCAGCGTGGCGCGCGTCGCCACCTCGTGGTTGCGGGCCACCAGGTTGCCCAGCCGGACCACCGACAGCGTGATGAGCGCCAGGACGGCGATCACGAGCACCACGGCCAGCACCGCGATGCCGAGCGCTCCGCCCCTGCCGAAGGTGTCCTGGAGGTAGGCCTGCGCGTCGCTGAACAGCGCCCAGTCGAGGACGACGTTGAAGCCCCGGCCCAGGTATTCGTTGAAGCCGACGTCGAGGAGGTTCAGGACGGTCAGGACGCCGAGGGCGAGCCCGGCGACCACGGCGACGGCGATCCGCGGCCTGCGCGGCAGAACGAGCACCAGGGCCGCGCCGAACACGGCCTCCACCGGCACGCGCAGGAACTGTGCCGGGTGGAACTGGTCCGCGTGGCTGGGCATGAGCAGCGCGAACAGCACGAGCGCGGCGGCGAGACCGGTCACCGTCCACGCGAGGACGCGAGCGACGACCGGATACCGCCTCCGCAGCCATCCACCCGCGGCAGCCGCCTCTCCAGCACTCCCGCCATCGCTCCCGTCAGCTGCCGGTACCGGGCCCGCATCCCTCTCCACACCCTCGCCCCCGTTGCCGCCCGGGCCCGAGGGGCTCGCGGGGTCCGCGTCCCGGCGCCCGTCTCCGTCGTCGCCGCCGTCTCCGTCGTCCGCGGCTTCCCCGCCGCCGGACGCTTCGGTGTGCTCCTCGGTCGCCGGGGAGGACGCTTCCCGCTCACCCTCCGGGACGGCTGCGTCCGGCCCCGGCTCGGTGTCGGTCGCGTCGTGTGCCGGCTCTGCGGCCGAGGGCGTTCGCTCGCCGTCGGGGACAGGCGTGGTCTGCTCGGGCCCGGGGGAGGGTGCGCCCGGTTCGGGCGTCTCCGGTTCCGGCGTCCCGTCCGTGTTCGGCAGCTGTCGAGAGCTCGATGTGAACGACAACCCGGCGGTCCTTCCGTGCGCGGCGCGGTGGTGGCGTGACGGACCGGGGCGTGGAGACCGATGCCGCCTTCAGCGTGGTGTACGGGACCGTGCGGGCCGGTGTTCAATCGCCCGGGTCAGCATCTGCCCAAGTCCGTTCCCGCAGGTCACAGCAGTACCGAAGAGGTGCCTCAGCCCCGGCGGGCGCGACGCGCCCGCGGACACCGCCGCCTCACCGCACCGGCAGGGTCACCGTCACGTCGAGACCTTCGCCGGGGGCCGTGCGCACGGCGACGCCGCCCCCGTGGGCCGTCACCACGCCGTGCACGATGGCCATGCCGAGCCCGCTGCCCGCGCCGCCGCCCGCCCGGAAGAAGCGGTCGAAGACACGCGTCGCGTCCTCCTCGGCGAGCCCGGGACCCTTGTCCGCGACACACAGCCGTACGACACCGTCCGCGCGCTCCAGCCCGATCCGCACCGGCACGTCGGCGGGCGTATGGGTGCGTACGTTGCCCACGAGGTTTCCCAGCACCTGTCGCAGCCCGGACTCGTCGGCCTGGACGAGCAGGGTGCCTTCGGCGTCCACGGTCACCGGACGGCCGGGCTGCTGGGCACGCAGGTCCTCGGCGGCGTCCCGCACCAGCCGGCTCAGGTCGACGCTCCGGAAGCGCAGTTCCGGCCGCTGGTCGAGCCGGGCCAGTGTGAGGAGTTCGTCGACGAGGCGGCTCATGCGGTCGGCCTCGCCGTTCATCCGGTCCCAGGCGCGTCTGCGCTCGACGGGGTCGGTGAGCATCCCCTTGTCGTACAGCTGGAGGTATCCGCGTATCGCCGCCAGCGGGGTGCGCAGTTCGTGCGAGGCGTCGCCGACGAACCGGCGCAGCTGGGCGGTGCTGCGCTCGCGGGTCCGGTGGGCCGACTCGACCTGCTGGAGCATGGAGTTGAGGGCGAGCCGAAGCTGTTCGACCTCCTGGGTCGGGCGGTGGCTGGAGGGCACGCGCCGGGTGAGGTCGCCGTCGGCGATGGCCGACGAGGTCTCCACCATGGCCTCCAGCGGCAGCATCCTGCGGCGCACGCTGAACATGGTGAGGCAGGCGAGAAGCGCCAACAGCAGGGTGCCGACGGTCAGATCGAGCTTGAGGGCCTTCGCGATGCCCTTGTGCAGTCCGTCGGTCGAGGAGGCGAACAGGACGTACGTGCCGTCGGCGAGGCGGGCCCCGGTCGCCCGGTAGTCGGCGCCGTGGACGGTGATGTCGTGCGGGTCACCGTCGCGGGCGAGTGCTCCGGGTTCGTCCACGGTGGCGGCGAACGCGCGCTGTGTGTCGGTGGGTTCGAAGCCGGCGACCTCGACGGCCCGGCCGTGCCGGTCGACGGCGGCGAAGAGCGAGTCCGGTTTGGGCGACTCGTCCACAACGGGCCCGATCCGGTCCCGGACGAAGGCCAGGGCGGTCAGCGAGTCGATCTGGCTCATGGTGAGCCGGGATACGCCCAGCGACTCGCGGGTCTTGGCGAGTTGGGCGTCCACCTGGTCGAGCAGATAGTGCCGCATGCCCATCAGGCTCACGGCGGTCGCCGTCACGATGCCGAGGGCGAGGAGCGCGACGTTCGCGAGCGTGAGCTGGCCGCGGAGCGAGTGGACGCCGTGCCGGCGGCGCGGGCGGGGGAGCGAGGGCCGTGCGGGCGGCCTCATGCGAGTCCGTATCCGACGCCCCGCCGGGTCTGGATCACCGGTGGCCCCAGCGGTTCGAGCTTGCGCCGCAGATAGCTGATGTACGTCTCCACGACCGTGGACTCGGCGGGGTGCTCGTACTGCCAGACGTGGCGCAGGAGTTGCTCCTTGGGCACGATCCGCCCGCCGTTGCGGACGAGGAAGCGCAGCAGGGCGTACTCGGTGGGGGTGAGCTCGACGGTGGTGCCCGCGCGGTGCACGCGGTACGTCGTCTCGTCCAGCTCCAGATCGCCGTACCGCAGGGGCGGGCGCTGTGGCAGGACGTCGTCGGGCCGCGTCCGGCGCAGCACGGCGGTGATGCGGGCGACGACCTCGTCGATGTTGAACGGCTTGGTGATGTAGTCGTCGCCGAAGCCGAGCGCGCCGACGATCTCGGCGGGCGCGTCCCGCGCGGTGAGGAACACGATGGCCAGTCCGGGGCGGCGCGCCCGCAGTTCACGGCCGAGGGCCCGGCCGTCGCCGTCCGGCAGCATGATGTCGAGCAGAGCCGCGTCGGGGCGGGTGCGCTCGGCGAGTTCGAGGGCCTCGCGGACGGTCCCGGCGGCCATCACCTCGAACCGGTGGTAGCGCAGCGCGATCGTGAGGACGTCGGCGATGCTCGGCTCGTCCTCGACGACGAGGACGGTGGATCCCTCGTGTGCGCTCATGCCCCCAGTATCGGCGGGGCCGACGCCAGCGGGGGCGGTTCCCCCTTTGGAGTTCCTTGAGAGTCATGGGCGCGTCGTGTCCCGGGGCGTGCGGCGCCGTCGATCCTGGTGAGCAGGACCTGGGGGACCGACCGATCGACCTACCGGATAAGGAGCGTTGAGCGTGGCGGCATTGGCACGTTGGTGCTATCGGCATCGGCTGGTGGTCCTGTTGCTGTGGGTGGGCGCACTGTTCGGTCTGGGCTTCGCGGCGACCACCGCGGGCACGGACTACGCGAACGTGTTCTCCCTCCCGAACACGGACTCCAAGCGCGCGTACGACCAGATGGAGAAGGCCTTCCCGGAGAGCGCGGGGGACACCGACACGGTGGTGTGGAAGGTCGACGAGGGGACGGTCGGGGACGCGTCCGTCCGTTCCCGGATCCAGCCCGCGCTGGACGAGATCGCCGGCATGAAGGGCGTCGGCGCGGTCGCGGGACCGTACGAGGGGAAGCGGGGCGCGGCGCAGATCAGCCGGAACGGCGAGATCGCGTACGCCCAGGTCACCTTCACCGAGCAGGCGGACGCCGTACCCAAGGAGCTGGTCCAGGACGTCCTCGACACCGCCCGGGACGCCGGACGGGACGGCCTGCGGGTCGAGTTGGGCGGTCAGGCGATCCAGCGGGTGCAGGAACCGCCCACCGGGCTCGCCGAGATGGTCGGCATCCTGGCCGCGGCCCTGGTCCTCTTCCTCGCGTTCGGCTCGCTCTTCGCGATGCTGCTGCCCATCGGCATCGCCGTCTTCGGTGTCGGTACGGGCCTGTTCTCGACGCAGTTGCTCAGCCACAGCACCGACATCCCGGACCTGGCACCGCTGTTGGCGACCCTGATCGGCCTCGGCGTCGGCATCGACTACGCGCTGTTCATCGTCACCCGGCACCGACGGGGCATCCTGCGCGGCATGGAGCCGGAGGAGTCGGCGGTCACCGCCCTCAACACCTCCGGCCGGGCCGTGCTGTTCGCGGGCGGCACGGTGTGCATCGCGCTCGCCGGCATGCTCGTGACGAACCTGCGCTTCCTGGACGGCGTGGTCATCGGGACGTCCCTCACCGTCGTGTTCAGCGTTCTCGCGGCCACCACCCTGCTGCCGGCGCTGCTGGGCCTGCTCGGCGTACGGGTGCTCAGCCGCCGCCAGCGGCGCCGGCTCGCCGAGCGGGGCCCCGAGCAGGAGCGGACGAGCGGCGCCGCGGCCCGCTGGTCCTCGACCGTTCAGCGCCGCCCCCGGACGATCGCCGCCGTCGCCGTGGTCGTCATGGCGATCCTCGCGATCCCCGTCCTGTCGCTGCGCCTCGGCGCCACCGACCAGGGCAACGACGACGCCACGACCACCACCAGGAAGGCCTACGACCTGCTCGCCGAAGGCTTCGGGCCCGGCTTCAACGGGCCCCTGCAGGTGGTGGTGACCGCCGGTGACACGGACGCCCTGGTGAAGGGCATCGACGGCACGGACGGCGTGGCCCGGGTCGCCGCGCTGCCGCCCGCGCACGGCGTGACGGTCATCCAGGTCGTGCCGACGACGTCACCGCAGTCGCAGCGGACCGACGAGCTCATCGACACCCTGCGGGACCGGGTGATCCCCGACGCGGGCGCGACGGCGCACGTCGGCGGTGTCACCGCCGTGTCGAAGGACTTCGCCACGATCACCGGCGACCGGCTGCCGTACTTCGTCGCCACGATCATCGGCCTCGGCTTCCTGCTCCTGCTGGTCGCCTTCCGCTCGCTGGTGGTCCCGCTGACGGCCGCGCTGATGAACCTGATCGCCGCCGCCGCGTCCTTCGGCGTCCTCACCGCGGTCTTCCAGTGGGGCTGGGGCCTGGAGCTCCTCGGCCTCGGCAAGGAGGGCCCGATCAACGCGTTCCTGCCCGTCATCATGCTCTCGCTCCTCTTCGGACTCTCCATGGACTACCAGGTGTTCCTGGTGAGCCGCATGCACGAGGAATGGGTGCACACCAAGGACAACGCGCGGGCGGTGCGAGTCGGTCTGGCAGAGACCAGCCGGGTCATCAACTCCGCCGCGCTGATCATGGTCTGCGTCTTCCTGGCCTTCGTCCTGAGCGGCGACTCGGGAGCCGCGATGGCGGGTGTCGGGCTCGCCGCCGCGGTCGCGCTGGACGCCTTCATCCTTCGTACGGCCCTGGTGCCGGCCGCGATGCACCTGCTCGGCAACTCCAACTGGTGGCTGCCCGCGGGGCTGGAGAAGCGGCTGCCGCACCTGGCGGTCGAAGCGGCCGAGGCGCCGCCCGCCGAGGAGCCCGCCCCCGTCGGGGGCGGCGCGAACGTCGTCCACGGCCTGGTCCGCGACGCGGAGGGTGTGCCCGTCGACGGCGCGGTCCTCACCCTGCTGTCCAAGGGCGGCCGTCAGCTCGACCGCGTGACCTCGCTGGCCGACGGCTCGTACATCGTCTCGGTCCCTTCGCCCGGCACGTACCTGCTCTCGGCGACGTCCCGTTCGTACGGGGCGCGGGCCCGGCACGTCGTGGTGGCCGACGAGCCGCTGGTGCACGACGTGGAGCTGACGGCGGGCGAGGTGGACGCCGACGCGGTCAACTGAGGCCGCGGGCAGCCGCGAACCGAGTGTGTAAGGGGTTCCCGCCATGGACGGGCGCCCCTTACGCCTTTCCCCCGGCGGCCTCTCGGGTCAGCCTCCGGCCGCCCCTCAGGTCTCCTTCTTGCCCTGCTTCTTCGCAGGGTCGGACAGCGCCTTCGTCATCCCCGGCAGGAAGTCCGTGAACAGCTCGTGCACCTCGTGGACGAGGGGACGCAGCAGGCGGAACCGGGCCAGTGAGACACCGCGCGCGGTCAGCCGCGCACCGCGCTCGGCGAGCCGGTAGCTGCGCTCGCGGCCCTCCGTACGGTCGAAGACCCAGTACAGGACGAGCCCCATCTGGGAGAGCCACATCAGCTCGGGGAGGATCTCGCGCAGTTCCTCGGGCACCTTCGTCTTCGCCCCGGCGAGCACCTCCTTGTGGACGCTGATGGCCTCCGCGCGCGCGTGCTCCGACTCGGGGGAGAAGGGGCTGAGCGGGCTGTCCGGGTCCGCGGCGTTCTTGAAGAACTGCACCGCGAACTCGTGGAACGGCGTGGCGATGTCCAGCCACGCCTTCAGCACCCCGCCCAGCCGGGCCTCCAGGTCGGTCTCACGGTCCAGCACCTCGCGGACGGCCTCCTGGTGCTCGCCCGCGATCCGGTCGTAGAAGCCCTGGATCAGGTGCTCCTTGCCGGCGAAGTAGTAGTACGCGTTCCCGACCGAGACCCCGGCCTCCTGAGCGATGGCCCGCATGGTCGTCTTGTCGTAGCCCCGCTCCTGGAACAGCCGCATCGCCGTCTCCAGGATCAGGGCCCGGGTCTGCTCGCTCTTGCCGGGGCTCCTGCCCGCGTCCTTGCCCGCGGGGGCCGGGGAGGTGGAGGGCACGGAGGACTCGCTGGGGACGGGGCTGTCTGTCGGTGCTGGCACGGGACGAGCCTAACGAGTGGGAGCGGGGGAACATCCGCCGCTGTCGCAGGGCGGCGCGTACGTCCAGCCCGCCGCCGGCTCGTAGCTCCACCCGTCGCCCCAGTGATAGGCCCCGCCGCCCCACCGCTCGGACCGCTGGGCCTCGCGCCACTTGGCGGCGGCGAGGACGGCACCCCGGGCGAACTTCGCCCCGGTGGGAGTGCTCAGCCGGTGGGCCAGCGGCCGGTACTCGCGCAGCGCCCACAGGGTGACGATCCAGGCGGCCGCTCCCTGGTAGACCTGGCCGGCGTCCCCCACGACGGTGATCTCGCTCAGCGTGGCGCGGTGGTCGAGCCGGGGGAAGCGCCGCCGGGCCTCCTCCGAGGCGACCGGCACGAGCCGGAGGGGGACCAGCTGCGCCTGCCGGGCGAGCCAGTCCTTGAGGAAGGCGCACAGCGAGCAGCGCGGGTCGTAGAGGACGGTGAGCCCGCGGACCGGGACGCGCGCGGCGTCCCGGTCCGGGCCGGCCTGGGTGCCGGGCACCGGTCTCACACCCCGGCCGCGGGCGCGGCCCAGTCCGTCGGCCGCACCGGCGGGACCTGCTCGCGCTCCATGACACCCCGGCGGCGGATCTTGTTGAGCACGTACACGTTGCCCAGGTGCATGACGCCGAGCACCAGCAGGACGACGCCCAGCTTGGTCGAGAGGGCCTCGAAGATCTCGCGGGCGTTGGAGATCTCGTCGCTCTGGTGCAGGTAGAGCGCGACGAAGCCCAGGTTGACCAGGTAGAAGCCCACCACCAGAAGGTGGTTGACCGCGTCGGCGAGCTTCTCGTTCCCGTGCAGGACGTCCGACAGGAAGATCCGCCCGTTCGTGCTCAGCGTGCGGGCCACCCAGACCGTCAGCGCGATGCTGACGAGCAGGTAGATGACGTACGCGACGACTGTGAGATCCATGTCCCCACCCCTTCTTGAACGCGTTCAAAACGCTGTCAGGAATGAATGTAGACCTGCTTTTGAACATGTTCAAGTGGGATCCGGACAGACCCCTGCCCCGGAGCCCGGCCGCGGACCGCCGTCCCGACTCTCAGGCCCTGCGCGCGAGTTCCGGGCGCTTGGTGTAGTCCGTCAGGCCGATGACGTTGCCCCAGGGGTCGGCGAACTCGACTGTCCAGCCGGTGGCGACGGAGAAGGGCTCGTCGAGCGGCGGGATGCCCGCCGCCGCCAGGGCGCGGGCCGCGGACCGGGCGTCCGGCACCTCCAGCCACAGCCGCGGCGACGCCCACGGCGGCGGCCGGTGGCTCAGCTCGTCGTCCAGGCGCAGCAGCACCCCGGGCGTCTCCTTGCCGATCTTCAGCAGGGCGATCCCGGCCTCGTCGAGCCGGAAGGCCAGCGGGAAGCCGGCCCGCTCGTAGAAGCCGACCGCCTCGCCGAGGTTCCCGACGACCAACAGCACGTTGTCGAGCCCGAGCAGCTCGTATGACACGTCATCTGACATGCCATCAGATTAGGCAGGGGCGGGGACGGTCGCCGCGGGCCGGACCGCGGGCCGAACATGTGATCACCCGTTGAGGCGATACGGGCCACCGGGACGGGGCGGGGCGGGACGGGACGGGACGGGACGGGGCGGACGGCGGCCGCGGTGCGACGCTCGGTCGCACGGCCGGTGGTCAGTGCTGGCTCGTAGATCCGTCGGCACGGCCATGGTGACGTTCGTCGACGAGACGTGAAGGGCGAGCGCCATGCGCACAAGATCCAGGCCGGAGCCCATGGGGCGAACCCACTTCTCCGCCCGGGCCTCCTCCTGCAAGATGGCCTGACCGATCTTCGCCTTTCGCATCCCAGTCCCGCGCCGTCCCGTGCGGGCACACCAGGAGTCAGCGCCTTGACCGACCAGCCGCAGCAGCCGCCGCAGCCCCCGAACCAGCCGCCCGGCTACGGCTACCCGAACGCCGGAGCGACCCCGCCCGGCGGCACCGGCCCCTACGACGCCGGACAGCCCGGCCCGTACGCCCAGCAGGGCCCCTACGACAACCCGGGCCAGTACGGCCACCCCGGGCCCGGCTACGCGGGGCCGGGCGGCTACGCGGGACCGGGTGGTTACCCGGGGCCGGGCGGCTACCCGGGCGGTCCGGTCCCGCCCGGCACCTACACCGGCGACCCGAACGCCCCGTACGGCTACGACCCCTACGGCCGCCCGTACTCCGAGAAGTCGAAGATCGTCGCCGGCGTCCTCCAGCTCACCCTGGGCAGCCTCGGCATCGGACGCTTCTACATGGGCAACGTCGGCATCGGCATAGCCCAGCTGCTCACCTGTGGCGGCCTGGGCGTCTGGGCCCTGATCGACGGCATCATGCTGCTCGTCGGCAACAGCGCCACCGACTCCGACGGCCGGGTCCTGCGTGGCTGACTCCGTCGCGGCGCGCAGGGTCGCGCTGCGGCACCCGGCGGCGGCACCTCTCGCGGTGCTCGCCGCCGGGACGGCCGGGGCCGGCTACCTCTACGTCACCGATCCGCACGAGCCGGGCCATCTGCTGCCCGCGTGCCCCTTCCGGTGTCTCACCGGCCTGCTCTGCCCCGCCTGCGGCGGTACCCGCATGGTCTACGACCTGATGCACGGCCACGTCGCCGCCGCCTGGTACGACAACAGGCTGCTGCTCCTCGCCGCGCCGTTCGCCCTCACCCTGCTGGCGCGCTGGATGGTCCAGGGCCTGCGCGGACGCCACTGGCGCCCCGAACTGAAGCCGCGCACCCAGGCGTTGGTGCTGCTGACCGCGGTGGCCTGGGCGGTGCTCCGCAACGTCGTCTAGCCGGGGCGCGGTTGCCCCGCCCCGGTGGGCGGTGACGCCGTGCTGTGGACCGCCCCCTGAGCGGGTGTCACGAAGGAGCGGATCATGATCACGGAATGAGCAAGATTGATCAATTTCTCTCCCATTAAGTGCATGAATCTCCGTACGCTCCGACGGCACAGGGGGGACGACGTGCACGCCGTCCATGGGCGATCTCTGCCATGGGACCCCTCCTGGGCGCTCACCGGAGCGACCCGCTCCGGCCGCCTTCAGTCATCCAGGAGCAGTACTCATGACCGTCCCCACCCCTGACGCGCCCTACGGCTACGACCCGCAGGGCCGTCCCTACTCCGACAAGTCCAAGGTGATCGCCGGAGTTCTCCAGCTGTTCCTGGGCGGATTCGGCGCGGGCCGCTTCTACGTCGGCTCCACCGGTGTCGCCATCGCCCAGCTCTTCACCTGCGGCGGCCTCGGCATCTGGGCCCTGATCGACGCGATCCTGTTCTTCACGAGCAACGACCGCACCGACAAGCAGGGCCGCGTCCTGCGCGGCTGACGGCATGCGGAAGGGCCCCGCTCCCGAGTGGGGAGCGGGGCCCTTCGGCCGTGCGTGGAGCGGTCAGAAGCGACGCGTGATCAGCGCGCGCTTGACCTCCTGGATCGCCTTCGTGACCTCGATGCCTCGGGGGCAGGCGTCCGTGCAGTTGAACGTCGTGCGGCAACGCCACACGCCGTCCTTGTCGTTGAGGATCTCCAGCCGCTGCTCGCCGGCCTCGTCACGCGAGTCGAAGATGAAGCGGTGGGCGTTCACGATGGCGGCCGGACCGAAGTACTGGCCGTCGTTCCAGAACACCGGGCAGGACGACGTGCACGCCGCGCACAGGATGCACTTGGTGGTGTCGTCGAACCGCTCGCGGTCCTCGGCCGACTGCAGACGCTCGCGCGTCGGCTCGTTGGTGTCCTTCGTGATGAGGAACGGCATCACGTCGCGGTACGCCTGGAAGAACGGGTCCATGTCGACCACGAGGTCCTTCAGCACCGTCAGGCCCTTGATGGCCTCGACCGTGATCGGCTTCTCGGGGTTCAGGTCCTTGATCAGCGTCTTGCAGGCCAGGCGGTTCTTGCCGTTGATCCGCATGGCGTCCGAGCCGCAGATGCCGTGCGCGCAGGACCGTCGGAACGTGAGCGTGCCGTCCTGGTCCCACTTGATCTTGTGCAGCGCGTCGAGGACACGCTCCTTGGGGTCGATCTCCAGCTGGAAGTCTTCCCAGACCGCCTCCGCCGAGATCTCCGGGTTGTAGCGGCGGATGCGGAACGTGGCGGTGATGTACGGCGAGTCGCCGAAACCGGCCTCGGGCGCGCCGGCGGCGTCCGCCTTGTCCAGGGTGGGAGTAGCCATCAGTACTTACGCTCCATCGGCTGGTAGCGGGTCTGGACGACCGGCTTGTAGTCGAGTCGGATGGACTCGGTGCCGTCGTCGCCGACCTCGCGGTACGCCATGGTGTGGCGCATGAAGTTGACGTCGTCGCGGCTCGGGTAGTCCTCGCGGTAGTGACCGCCGCGGGACTCCTTGCGGGCGAGTGCGGACACGGCCATGACCTCGGCGAGGTCGAGCAGGTTGCCCAGCTCGATGGCCTCGAGGAGGTCCGTGTTGAAGCGCCGGCCCTTGTCCTGGATCGAGACGTTCAGGTAGCGCTCGCGCAGCTCCGCGATCTTCTCGACCGCCGTCTTGATCGTCTGCTCGGTGCGGAACACCATCACGTTGGCGTCCATGCACTCCTGGAGCTCCAGGCGGATCGCGGCGACCCGCTCGGTGCCCGTGGAGTCGCGCAGGCGCTCGACCTGGGCCACGACCTTCGAGGCCGGGTCCTCCGGCAGCTCGATGTGGGCGTCGACCTTCGCCGAGTACTCCGCGGCGGCGATACCGGCGCGCTTGCCGAACACGTTGATGTCCAGCAGCGAGTTCGTGCCGAGGCGGTTGGCGCCGTGCACGGACACGCAGGCGACCTCGCCGGCCGCGTACAGACCCGGGACGACCGTGGTGTTGTCCGAGAGGACCTCACCCTGGACGTTCGTCGGGATGCCGCCCATGGCGTAGTGCGCGGTGGGCTGGATCGGGATCGGGTCCGTGTAGGGCTCGATGCCGAGGTAGGTGCGCGCGAACTCGGTGATGTCGGGCAGCTTGGCGTCGAGCTGCTCCGGCGGGAGGTGCGTGAGGTCGAGGTAGACGTGGTCGCCCTCGGGACCGCAGCCGCGGCCCTCACGGATCTCCGTGTAGATGGAGCGGGACACGACGTCACGGGACGCGAGGTCCTTCATGACCGGCGCGTACTTCTCCATGAAGCGCTCGCCGTCCTTGTTGCGGAGGATGCCGCCCTCACCGCGGGCGCCCTCCGTCAGCAGGATGCCCATGCGCCAGATGCCGGTCGGGTGGAACTGGAAGAACTCCATGTCCTCCAGCGGCAGCCCGCGACGGTAGACGGCGGCCTGGCCGTCACCGGTCAGCGTGTGCGCGTTGGAGGTCACCTTGAAGAACTTGCCGGTGCCGCCGGAGGCGTAGATCACGGACTTCGCCTGGAAGACGTGGATCTCGCCGGTCGCGAGCTCGTAGGCGACGACGCCCGCCGAGTGCTTGACGCCGGCGACCTCGACGATGAGCTGGTCGAGGACGTAGAACTCGTTGAAGAACTCCACGCCCTCCTTGACGCAGTTCTGGTACAGCGTCTGGAGGATCATGTGACCGGTGCGGTCCGCGGCGTAGCAGGACCGGCGGACCGGGGCCTCGCCGTGGTTGCGGGAGTGACCGCCGAAGCGGCGCTGGTCGATCGTCCCGTCGGGCGTCCGGTTGAACGGCAGGCCCATCTTCTCCAGGTCGAGGACCGAGTCGATGGCCTCCTTCGCCAGGATCTCGGCGGCGTCCTGGTCGACCAGGTAGTCACCGCCCTTGACCGTGTCGAAGGTGTGCCACTCCCAGTTGTCCTCTTCCACGTTGGCGAGCGCGGCGGCCATGCCGCCCTGCGCGGCGCCCGTGTGGGAGCGGGTGGGGTAGAGCTTCGTCAGCACGGCGGTGCGGCTGCGCTTCGTCGACTCGATGGCGGCGCGCATACCGGCGCCGCCGGCGCCGACGATGACGGTGTCGTACTTGTGGATCTTCATGAGTGGTTGCCTCAGCCCCGTGCCTAGCGAATGTTCGGGTCGAAGGTGAAGATCACCAGCGTGCCCAGCAGGATCGTGAACACCGTGGCGGTGTAGAGCAGGCCCTTCAGCCACAGGCGCGTGTTCGCGCGCTCCGCGTAGTCGTTGATGACGGTACGCAGGCCGTTGGCGCCGTGCAGCATGGCGAGCCACAGCATGGCCAGGTCCCAGACCTGCCACCAGGGGTTCGCCCACCGGCCGGCCACGAAGGCGAAGCCGATCTTGGAGACGCCGCCGTCCAGCACGAGCTGGATGAGCAGGTGGCCGATGACCAGGACGACCAGGACGATGCCGGACAGGCGCATGAAGAGCCAGCCGTACATCTCGAAGTTGCCACGCGTGGACTTCGGGGTCTTCTTGGTGCGCTTGCGGGGGGCCTCGATGAACGGGGCCGGGTTGTCGACGCTGTACGCCGAGAACTCTCCGGCACCCTCGACGGGGCCGATGCCGGAAGCGGCGGTGTCAGTAGTGGACATCTGTGTCAGCTCCCGAAGACTTCGCGGAATGCGTGCCCGAGCACGGGGTAGAGCGCCCCGGCCATCAGCACGACCCAGATACCGACGACGGACCAGAGCATCTGCTTCTGGTAGCGCGGGCCCTTCGACCAGAAGTCGACGGCGATGACACGCAGGCCGTTCAGCGCGTGGAACAGGATGGCGGCGACGAGGCCGTACTCCAGCAGCGCGACGATCGGGGTCTTGTACGTGGACACGACCTTGTCGTAGTCCTCGGGGGAGACACGGACGAGAGCGGTGTCCAGTACGTGTACGAACAGGAAGAAGAAGATGAGGACGCCGGTGACTCGATGAGCCACCCAGGACCACATTCCTTCCCGGCCGCGGTACAGCGTTCCAGCCGGCACGGAAGAACCCTCCGGGAGCGGGGATTGGGGCCGCGCCGGCTTCTGTGTCGGACGGGCCCGGCCGGGTACGGTCCACCGGCCCCGGCCATCGTAGCGACGTGTTGTCGGAACGCTTACAGCGGCCCTATCAATGTGATCAAACTGGCAATCAATCAGCCACGTTCGGGCTATTGCGGGCGCCCGGCGTCGGCGTGGCCCGGCCGCGGGCCGTCCGGGGCGGCGAACTGGAGGATGAGGCGGGAGAGCCGGCCGCGGGCCAGTCGCCGCAGCTCCTCGGCGGTGGTGAACCGCTCCTCCTCGGGGTCGTTCGTCAGCCGTGACCGGATGCCCACGAGCACCTGGTCGAGCGCCTCGCCCGGGGCGAAGCCGTCCAGGCAGATGACGAACACGTGCCCGAATCGACTCTCGTAGGCGGCGTGCGCGGCGCTCAGCGCGGTGTGGGCGGCGGAGTACGCGCCGTCCGGGAGCAGCGTCAGCGACTCGCCGGCCAGGGCTTCGGCCAGGTCGGCCGGGGTCAGGTCGTACGCTGCCTCGTCGGACGCGGCGAGCAGCGCGGCGAGATCCGGGTAGGGCCGGTGGGCGGCGAGCCGGTGCGCCCAGCGCAGGCTGCGGCAGCAGGTGAGCAGGGCCCGGGTGACCGCTTCGGCCGGCGCGGAGTTGAACCCGTCGAGACGGGCCGGGGACGGCGCCGCGCTCTTCTGTTCGGGCAGGGCGACCCGGCCGGGGAGGTGTGGGAGACGGTGCGACGTCAGCGTGGATCCTCGGCGATGGATGGAGAGAGGCGACGTCCCGTGAGCGTGACGTGCGCGCGATACGTGTGTTTCGGCAGGGGGAGAAGTGAAACCTGTGCAGCTCACGCTATCGAGATGTGGCAAGAGCTGTCCGACGGATGCCCGAATTTCACCCGGACGGGAGAGTTTCGGAGCGGCTGGTGGACGGCAGCGGTGGCGGCCGGGGCAGAGTTCGCGGTGGAGTGGAGAGGTGGACACCCCGATGGAGGAGTACACCTGGTCGGAGGAGTGGATCTCCTGTGGGAGGGGCCCGGCTGACGAAATGAGGATGGCGGCGTGACGGGAGGCAGGCGGCGTGCGCCGCGGCAGAAGGCGTGGTGGCAGGGCCGTGCCCAGATCGCCGCGGGCGGTCTCGCGGTCGCCGGCGTCGTCGCGGTGGCCGTCGTGGTCTGGCCGGGCGGCGGCAGCGGGGAACCGGCCGGGTCGGGCGACGCCTCCAAGGCCGCGACCGCCGGCGTGTCGCCCAGCGCCAGTCCCTCGCCGAGCAGGAGCTACCCCCTGTCGAAGGCTCCCCGCACCATTCCCGCCGTACGGGAGCACACCGCGGCCCACGGCCCCGGCTGGCGTCCCGCCTCCGGTGGCCGGGTCGTCGTGGACGACGCCGCTCTCGCCGACGAGGGCAAACTGCTCGCCGGGGAACTCGAGCTGACGTACGCGGGCCAGGACGACCCCGAGGACGGCGACGTCGAGCTGGGCCTGAACGACGGCGCCGCGGGCCCCGAGTCGTACACCCTCACCGTCAGGAACCACCGGGTCACGATCAAGGGCCCCGCCGAGGCGGGGGTCTTCTACGGAACGCGCACCCTCAAGCAGGAGGTGCACGGCGGCGGCACCGCCCCGGAGGGCGTGGTGAACGACCGGCCGGCGAAGCCGCAGCGCGGGTTCATGCTCGACATCGCCCGCAAGCACTTCACGGCGGGCTGGATCGAGGACCGGGTGCGCGAGCTCGGCGACCTGAAGTTCAACCAGCTCGGCCTGCACTTCTCCGACGACCAGGGCTTCCGCATCCAGTCCGACACGCACCCCGAGATCGTGTCGAAGCAACACCTGAGCAAGGCCGAGGTCCGCCGGATCATCGCCCTCGCCGCGAGCCGACACATCACCGTCGTCCCCGAGATCGACTCGCCCGGACACCTCGGCGCGGTCATCGCCGCGCACCCCGACCTCCAACTGCGCAACGTGTCCGGGGCGGCCACACGCGGCGCCGTCGACATCTCCAAGCCGGCCGCGGCGGACATCGTCGACGACCTGCTCAACGAGTACGCGGACCTCTTCCCGGGCGCCTACTGGCACGTCGGCGGCGACGAGTACCAGGCCCTGACCGTGTCGAACCCGGCCGCCTCCTTCCCGCAGCTCGCCACCGCCGCGCGGAACAAGTACGGCGCGGGCGCGAGCGTCGCCGACCTCGCGACGGGCTGGCTGAACGACCGCGCCGCCGTGGTCCAGGGGCACGGCCGGACGGCGCGCGCCTGGAACGACGGCTTCTTCCGCGGCGGCACCGTCCAGGCGGACGGCGACCTCCAGGTGGCGTACTGGACCGGCAAGGAGATCGGGGCCCGGCCCCCGGTCGAGTACCTGACCGCGGGCCGCAAGGTCATCAACTACAACGACGAGTTCCTCTACTACGTCCTCGGCGAGCCCCAGACCTTCGTCTACCCGACCGGACAGCGCATCTACGAGCAGTGGACGCCGCTCGTCCTGCGCGGCACGGCGGCGGTCCCCGCGAAGTACGACTCCCAGATCCTCGGCGGGTCCTTCGCCGTCTGGTGCGACCTCGCGAACTCGCAGACCCAGGACCAGATCGCGGCCGGCATCCGCATGCCTCTGCGCGCCACGGTCCAGAAGCTGTGGGACCCGGACAGGCCCGAACTCTCGTGGACGGAGTTCTCGGCGCTCGCGAAGCGGCTGGGCTGAGCGGCCGGCCGGGGCGCGCGCGACGGCGGGCCGACTGAGCCGCGGGCCGCCGAAAGCGCTGGTCCGGACAAGTGGCGGCGCTTTGCGGGCCGGTCGTGACGGGCTGGACGCACGGCTCTGCAGAACCGTATCTTCCGGATACGTATTCGTGTGCCGGGCGTGACCCTGGGGAGGGGCGCGCCCGGCTTGTCGTGTCGGCACCGCGCTGTGCCGTGCACCTGGGGGGTTCTCATGACCATGCCGCCGTCGCACTCCGTGCCACCGGGGCCCGTCTCGCCGATGCCCGCGGCGCGGCCGCTGCCGCCGCTGCCGCCTCTGCCACCCCCGAACGGGCGGGCCGTGCTGCGCTCACCGGTCGGCCTCGGCAGAGCTGCCGTCGCGCTGCTCGCGCTGGTGATCGCCGCCGACCTCTTCGCGGTCTGGGCGGACTGGACGATGTACGACGTGTCCGGGGCCCTCGCGGGCGGCGACTTCGGCGACGGCGTCCAGCGGCGGGCCACGGACGCGGACACGCTGGTCGCCAGGTCGGGGTACGCCCAGTCGGCCGCGATGGTGGGCTCCGTCGTCGTCTTCCTGATCTGGTTCCTGCGGGTCCGGGTCAACGCCGAGGTGTTCAACCCGTACGGGCACAGCAAGTCCCGGACGTGGGCCGGCTGGGGATGGTTCGTCCCCGTGGCGAACCTGTGGTTCCCGCGCCGGGTGACGCTGGACATCTGGGACGCGAGCGTCCCCGCCGGGTCCCGGAGCGGCAACGCCCTGGTCAACGTCTGGTGGACCTTCTGGGTCCTCGTCCTGCTCGCCGACCGGGCGTCCAGCAGCGCGTACAGCAAGGCCGGCACCGCCGATGAGATCCACGACGCCGCCGCCCAGGTCATGTTCAGCGACGTCGTCGACATCGTGGCCGCCGCCCTCGCGATCCTCGTCGTGCTGAAACTGACCCGCATGCAGCACCTGAAGGCGCTCCAGGGTCCCGCCGCGTACGCCGTCTGACGCGCGTCCGACCGGCACCGGTTCGTCCCTTTCTCTGGTCAACCCCGGCACCCCTGTGGTGTATTCGGCCCCAGCCGCCGAACCGAGACACCCGGGGGGAACCGGTATGGGGTATTGGGGCTATTTCGTCGTGGGCAGAAGCGAGCAGCCACTCGCGCGGACCGCGGCGCTGGCCGGGGTGCCGGGCCTGCTGTCCCGGACGACGGCGCCCGGTGGCTGGCAGGTCTGGGAGTACCCGGGCGCGGGGGCCGGGATCGGGAGCATGCGGGTGCTCGCCCGCGAGACCGGCGCGCCCGCGCTCTTCGGGTACGTGATGGACAGCGCCTGCGTGGCGGTCGAGGCGGCGGCGCCGTCCGGCGACGCGTGGAGCACCTGCCTGGCCCGGAACGTCATGGCCGGCCATCTCGCCGGCGGCGAGAGCGGACTGGGTGTCGACGACTACTTCCTGGAGCCCGCCGACGCGGCCGGACGGGCGGTCGCCTGGGCCGCCGAGGCGGGGCACTCGGTGACCGCCGGAGCACTGCTCGCCGTCCTGGAGGCGGAGCCGGGGGCCGGGCCGGACGGGCGGGCGGCCGAGCCGGGGACGATGGCCGAAAACCTGTTCTTCCAGCTCCTCGACCGGCTCGGTGTGGTGCCACTGTGACACTCCTGGACCGTTGCACGCAGTAAGGGGAAGTGCGGGCTCCGTAAAGCGAGGGCGCCCTGTTGAGGCATTTCGAGGGAGTCGTGATGAGTCTGGTGGAACTGATCGCTCAGGCCGACGAGAGAAGTCTGGCAGCGAGCGGTCTGGCTTGTTTGGATCGGTGCGTCCCGCTGCTGGGCGGTGACGACGACGTCCTGCGCCCGCTGTGGGCGTGCCTCGCGGAGGCGGACGCCTGGGCCGAGTGGGGCACGCGTCTGGAGCAGGCGCGCGCCAAGCTGGACGCGGGGGTGCCCGAACCGCCCGTCACCGAGGAGGACCACGCGGCCGTCCTCACCCGCATGATGCTCGACACCGTTCCCTCGGAGCCCTCGGAGGGGGAGCTCCGCGCCTGGGCGGACGCCTGCTCGCTGACGGGGCTGCGGGCGCATCGCCGTCTCGACCACGCGGACGACACCACGTCCTGGCCGACGGTGCGCGAGGAGGGCCGCACCGAGGGGCTGTCCCCGCTCGTCGCCGCCGAACTGCGCCGCCAGACCGCCGTCCTGGAACTCCTCGCCGAACACGGCACGAGCGGACTGCGGTTCGTGCTGGACACGTCGGTCGAGGCCCGGCGCATCCTGCGGGCGGTGGTCTCCCGCAGGGCGCGGGGAAGGTCGTAGTCCGCCCGGCGGGCAAGGAGACCCCTGACCGGCGGGGCGGACAGGGAGAACCCCGGATCCTCGGTCCGGCGCCCGGCGTCGGCTGTCCCGGACCCGCGCCGCTCGGACCGGCTCGGGTCCGGGTCCGCTGTGCCCGCGGCCCGGGACGGCCCCGGCGGGCGGGCGTCAAACCTGTGCGCCTGGGGGGTTCCTGTGACTGTCCTGGGGTGGAGATGGCGGTCCTGGGACGGTGTCGCGAACCCTCGCCGATCCGGGTGACGAATCCGGCCGCCGCCACGCTCTACCGAATGTGAACGCTACTCGGACAACCAGGCCTTCAGCTGCGACGAAGCCCGTTCGCTGGGCGGCCGACTCGGTCGCGACCATGCGCGAGGGCGCCCGACTGCGCCTCGACTACTCCGCGCAGAGTCTGTGGCGGGTCGACCGCATGATCGAGGAGATACGCCGGGAAGGGGCACCGTACGCCGCCGTCGAGAGCGTGCTGCGCGGGTTCGGCGCGTACGCCGGTGAGGTCGTCGCCCGCCGCACGGGCGCCGAGTGGTGGGAGACCGGTGGCGAACACTGGCTGCGCACCCCCGACGGCCGCCTCTGGGACCCGATCGACGAGGCCCGCCGCGCCTACGCGGGCGACGGCTCCCTGCGGCTGCTGTGCCGGGAGGCCACGCGATAACCGACCCCCCGGCGCACTCGCCGCCGGCGGAGGGGCCCGGGCAGCTGACGTGCTGTGACATTTCCGTGGGGACCGGCGCTGATGACCATGAGGGTGCCGGCGCGGTCGGTCGTGTCGGCAGAGCACACTCGGGCGAACTCGGCGTGAACGAGGACAGTGTTGGGCCAGGGAGGGGAACCCCGCCGCGCGCAGCCGTACGACGGAGAACTGGGCGTGGCCGTCGCGCGGGCGCAGGAGGGGGACGAGGCCGCCTTCGCCGTCGCGTACCGGATGGTGCAGCCCGGACTGCTCGGATACCTGCGCGGGATCGTCGGGGACGACGCGGAGGACGTGGCGTCCGAGGCCTGGCTGGAGATCGCCCGGGACCTGGGGCGGTTCCGCGGTGACGGCGCCGGGTTCCGCGGCTGGACCGCGACCATCGCCCGGCACCGGGCGCTGGACCATCTGCGGCGGCTGAAGGCGCGGCCCCGGGGCACGCCCATCGAGCAGGACGTGCTGGAACTGCCCGGCAGGCACAGCACTCATGACGAGGTGTTGGAGACACTGTCCACGGAGTACGCGCTGGAACTGGTTGCGGGGCTGCCGCGCGACCAGGCCGAGGCGGTGCTGCTGCGGGTCGTCGTCGGCCTCGACGGACCGGCCGCGGCGCGGGTGCTCGGCAAACGCCCGGGCGCGGTGCGCACCTCGGCCCACCGGGGTCTGAGACGGCTCGCGCGCCTGCTCGCGGCCGAGGGTGTGACGGACGAGGCGCCCCCGACGCTGGGGGATTCGGGATGAACCTCGGAGCGGCGGGCTGAGAGGGAACCGGCATGGGACCGGACGGAGTGCCTGGGGAACCCGGGGAAGTTGTGGAACCCGTGGGGCCCGGTATCAGTGAACGGCACGGTGGCGGCGGATCCCCCGGCCACCGGGCGGCCGGCGCGGCAGGTACCGGTGGCGATGTCGGCGATCGTAGCGCCGTCGCGGGCGGTGGAGGAGGCCGTGGTGTCGCCCTCGGCGTACGGGCCGTCGTCGGGTCGCTGCTCGCCGCCGCGATGCGGGGCCTCTCGGACGACGGCGAGGCGGAGGCGCACGCCGTCGCCGCCTTCCGCGCCGCCCGGGACGGCGGCGCGCACACGGCACCCACGCGTCGGCGGGACGACTGGCGTCACCGCAGGAGCGCGGGCGCGACCGGGATTGGGGGGAACGCCGGACGGCCGGGGGGCACGGTGGCCGCGGCGGACTGCGGGGTGCCGGACACGGAACCGGTCGCGGTGGAAGCGGCGGTGGTGACGACGGAGGGAACCGGAGCGGCAGGGGCGGCCGGGGTTCCGCGGCAGGCCGGGCCGCGCACGGATTGAGCCATGGGCGGGCCGGGCGGAGCCGGTGCATGTGCCGAGGGGTGGTGCCGATGGCAACGGCCGGAGCCGCCACCCCCCACAGGAGAGGCCCCGACCGTCGCGCGGCACGGGCCGCGCGGCGGCCCGTACTCAGTACAGCGCCGCGACTGCGTTTTGTGTCACACCTCGCTCTGTCACCAGATAGTTGCACGTTGTACGAACATGGACGGGGAGCTGTTTCAGGCCGTAACGTTCCATTCGCGCCGGGTGCCGAGGACCGACGGAACCGTGACCACGAGGACCCGAGACCGCGGGCCGCGTGGGACCTGTGACCAGAACCACGTGGAACCCGGGACCGCAACCATTCATCGAGGAACCACGACGGCGAGAAACCGGTCCGCGAGAGCGGCACCGGACGGGGCGCAAAGAGGGGCGCGGGGGTGCTGGGGGACGACGCGGAGCTGACCGCCGCGGTGCGTGCTGCGCAGGACGGGGACGAGACCGCGTTCCGGACTGTGTACCGCGCCGTGCACCCACGGCTGCTCGGCTACGTACGGACGCTGGTCGGGGAGCCGGACGCGGAGGACGTCACGTCCGAGGCCTGGCTCCAGATCGCCCGTGACCTGGAGCGGTTCAGCGGCGACGCGGACCGGTTCCGCGGCTGGGCGGCGCGCATAGCCCGCAACCGGGCCCTGGACCACATACGGATGCGCGGACGCCGTCCCGCGACGGCCGGCGACGAGACCGAACTGGCCGGCCGCCCCGCCGAGTCCGACACCGCGAACGAGGCCATCGAGTCGCTGGCCACCGACAGCACGCTCTCGCTCATCGCCCAGCTCCCCCAGGACCAGGCGGAAGCCGTCGTCCTGCGGGTCGTGGTCGGCCTCGACGCCAAGACCGCGGCCGAGACGCTGGGCAAGCGCCCGGGCGCCGTCCGCACGGCGGCGCACCGCGGTCTGAAGCGGCTCGCGGAGCTGATCGGCGCGGATGCGGAATCGTCCGGCGCGCTCGACGCCGTTCCCCAGCAAAGAGGATCGCGCACCCGCGCGGTGACGTCCGCCGGTGTGACGCATACGCGTTCGCGGACGCAGAAGGACATGTGATGGCCGACGAGCAGTACAGGTGGCTGGACGCCGACGCCGCGGAGCGTCTGCTGCGCGGAGAGCCGCTGGAAGCCGTCGACGCGGGCACGCGCGAGCAGGTGGAGCGGCTCGCCGGGGTGCTCGACGCGCTGATCGCCGAACCCGCACCGAACAGCGACGAACTCCCCGGCGAGGCAGCCGCGTTGGCCGCTTTCCGGAAGGTGCGCGAGAGCGGCGAGGGGGCCGCCGCGCCACTCGGCCACCGCGATCTCGCGTGCTCCCGAGCCCATGCGGCCGACGCCGGTCTCGTGCGGATCGGGCGCGCGGCCGCCCACGGACGGCGTACGCGATGGGGG
Organism: Streptomyces sp. NPDC102279; assembly: GCF_044766365.1. Lineage (NCBI taxonomy): Bacteria > Bacillati > Actinomycetota > Actinomycetes > Kitasatosporales > Streptomycetaceae > Streptomyces > Streptomyces sp. NPDC102279. Next base: position 131,517 of record NZ_JBIWLU010000011.1, read on the forward strand.
CGGCCCACCCGGATCGGGCTCGCCGCCGTGCTGGCCGCCGGGATGGTCGGCGGGGTCGCCGTCGCGGCCACAACCGGAGCGCTGCCGACTCCGTTCACCCGCCAACACCCGGACCCCGCCGCCTCGGTCACGGCGATCCGGACTCCCGACCGGCCGCTCGGCTCACCGGGGCCCACCGTCTCCGGAGGCGTCGGGTCCGTACTGCCGACACCCGGCGGCCCCTCGGACGGGCCGTCCGGTGACTCCCCGACGACCGCGCGCCCGGACACCGGTACCGCGTCGGGGCGTCCAGGCGACGACGCCACCGAGAGCACCGGCCGCAGCCCCGCGTGGTGGAGACGCGCGCGGACGTACTGCCGTGACGTCCTCGACGGCAAGGACCTCGACGGGGGACGCCGGCAGCTCCTGGAGCGCGCGGCGGGAGGCGGCCACCGGATCAAGCTGTACTGCGCGGGCCTGCTCGGCCGCCAAACCGGCGCCGGTGACGGCGAGGGCGCCGGGGACGACGGCAAGCAGGGTTCCGGTCAGGGCGGCCGGGACGATCGCGGGGACCAGGGCGACCAGGGCGGTGACGACGACGGCCATCACATAGGGCGCGGCAACGACCCCCGGGGAAACGGTGGTGTCGTCGCCCCCGTGCTGCCCGCGCACCCCGGTCCGGTGCGGCGGCTGCCGGTCAGGCCCGGAAAGTCCCAGGTCCCCCGGCCTGCGACGACGCCGCTGCCTGCCATCTCTTCGTGAGCCGAGGGGCGCGTCCCGTGTGCGGCCCGGAGTCCCGCTCCCCGGCGTCGGGCATCCGTCCGACCGGGCGGTACGCCGCTGACCTGCAGTTTCGTTTTTCCTTGAACTTTTTCTCCGGCCGGGTGTGACGTTTTCGGCCGCCGTGACGCAGTAATGGGTGAGCCGACTGGTCATCGGCCGTCGCACGGAGCCGGGGTTCCCCCCGTACCCATGGCTCCGTGCACCTGGCGCGGGCGGGACACGTTCCCCCGGTCCCGCCCGCGCCCCATACGTTTCCCCGCCCCCCCCCCGCAGCGCTCCGTCACCAGTAGACGACGACCTTGTCGCCCGTCCGGACCTGCGCGAACAGGGCCGACACCTTGCTCTCGTCACGGACGTTGACGCAGCCGTGCGAGGCCCCGTAGTAGCCGCGCGCGGCGAAGTCCGAGGAGTAGTGCACGGCTTGACCGCCGCTGAAGAACATCGCGTACGGCATGGACGTGTGGTAGAGCGTCGACACGTGGTGGCGTGACTTGAAGTAGACGGTGAACACGCCCTCGCGGGTCGGCGTGTACTGCGAGCCGAACCGCACCTCCATCTCCGAGACGGTCCTGCCGTCGACCATCCAGCGCAGGGTGCGGCTGGTCTTGCTGACACACAGCACCCGGCCCGTCAGGCAGCGCGGATCGGGCTTCGCGGCCGGCTGCCCGCCGTACGGATACAGCTCCCAGTCGGCCGGATCGTGCGTCATCTTCTTCAGCCGCTGCCAGGTGACGGCGTCCAACTGCCCGGTGCTCGGCAGCCCCCGCTTGCTCTGGAACCCCTTCACCGCCGCGACCGTACGGTCGTCGTACGTTCCCGTCGGCGGGGTGATCAGCCAGGCGACCTGGTGCAGCCGGGCCTGCGCCGAACGGATGTCGTCACCCCGGTCGCCGTGCGACCAGAGGACTTTGGCGGGGACTCCCTTCGAGGCGGCGGGTGTGCCGGCCCTGCCCTTGGCGCCGGTCGTCGGCTTGTCGTCGTCGCCCTTACGGGGGGCGGCGAGCGAACCGTCGATCCGTACGGGCGCCGCGGTCTTCCCCGACGCGTCCACGCCCTGGGCCGTGCAGCCGCTCAGCGCGGCCAGCGCCACGAGCGCGGCCAGCGGTCTCTTCATCCCTTTGGTACGCATCCGGACCCCTGTTCCACCCGTCCTGTCGTGCACATCGGGCCCCCTCTCGTCCCGCGTCCCCTGAGATGCTCCCCGCGGGCGACCGGCCACGAACCAGGCGGCATGGGGGCAGCGAACACGAGAACCCCCTGTCCCCACGGACGCACATGCGGTCGAAGGCGTTCCGACCTGGGTGATTCCTCCCTATGGGTGAGTAGAGGCGGACTCCGCGGACCCCCGGTCGCGTTCATGAAGAGTGACCCCCGAAAAGGAACCTCGACGGGGAACGAGCCGCGCGCCCCCGGTCGTGACGCAAGCGTGAGACAGGGCTGTGGGGCGTCGTAGGGGCGTGCGACACTCGCTGTCATGCTTGGTGTCATCGATCTCCCCACCTATCTGGCGGGGCTTGTGCTGATTGTCCTGTTGCCGGGACCGAACTCGTTGTACGTGCTGTCGGTCGCCGCCCGGAAGGGTGTCCGTACCGGGTACAGGGCCGCCGCGGGAGTGTGGTGCGGGGACACCGTGCTGATGACGCTGTCGGCGGCCGGCGTCGCGTCGCTGCTGCAGGCGAACGAGCTGCTGTTCGGGATCGTGAAGTACGCGGGCGCCGGTTATCTGACGTGGCTGGCGTTCGGGATGCTGCGGGCCGCGTGGGCTCTGTGGCAGGCCCGTCGGGAGCCCGCCGTGCAGAGCGCGGAGACCGAGCCGGTGGCCGGAGAGCGGCCGTTCCGGCGAGCGGTCGTGATCAGCCTCTTCAACCCGAAGGCGATCCTCTTCTTCGTCGCCTTCTTCGTGCAGTTCGTCGACCCCGGGTACGCCTACCCGGCGCTCTCCTTCGTCGTGCTCGGCGCCTTCGCCCAGCTCGCGAGCTTCCTCTACCTGACCGCCCTGATCTTCAGCGGTACGCGGCTCGCGGCGGCCTTCCGCCGCCGCAGGCGCCTCTCCGCCGGCGCCACCACCGCGGCCGGCGCCCTCTTCCTCGGCTTCGCGGTCAAGCTCACGCTCGCCAGCGCCTGAGGCCCGGCCGTCAGTTGGAGGTCAGGCCCACCGCGGCCGCGTACTCCGGCAGGGTCGTCGCCGTGCTGCCCGCCCAGCCGACGTAGCCGTCGGGGCGGACGAGGAAGACACCGGTGCCGTACCTCTCGTACGCGTCGACGCGTGCCGTGCGGACGCCCGGCAGCGCCCGCGGTTCCTCGTCCGTGCCGACCGTCAGCAGCGTCCAGTGCGGTCCCCTGAACACGTCGAAGAGGCGGACGCCGCCGACCGTCGCGTCGGGGGCGCGGTCCCCGGCGCGCAGCGCCTCGTCCGGCAGCTCGGTGCGGGTCTCCACCGCGAGGGGGGAGCCGCGGTAGCCGAGGCCGAGCTGACGGGTCGCCGCCCCGCGCCGGGTCTCGCCGCGGTGCACCCGGGTCGACAGACCGAGCATGTCGGCGGCGACGGGCCGCCGTTCCGTCTCGTAGGTGTCGAGAAGGGCGGCCGGTGCCGCGCCGCTCAGTACCGCGCCCAGCTTCCAGCCCAGGTTGTACGCGTCCTGGACGCTGGTGTTGAGCCCCTGCCCGCCGGCCGGCGAGTGGACGTGGGCGGCGTCCCCGGCGAGGAAGACCCGGCCCGTCCGGAAGCGGTCCGCGAGAGCGGCCCGCGGCCGGAAGTCCGAGGCCCAGCGCACCTCGGTCACGTCCTCGGGAGCGAGGTGGGAGCGCGCGGCGACGGTCTTGCGGATGCCCTCCAAGGACAGGTCGACGTCCGTGCCCTCCGGGAACTGCGCCACGACCTGGAAGTCCTCCGTACCGGCCAGCGGGCAGATCGCCAGGAAACCGCCGGTGTCCGCGCTCGGCGGGAAGACGTGCCAGTTGTCGCGGTCGAGGCCGCTGATCCGGACGTCCGCGACGAGCATGGGGTTCGGGTCGACGGTCTCCCCGGTCATGGCGATCCCGAGCGCGCGGCGCACGACGGAGCGGCCCCCGTCCGCGGCGACGACGTACCGGGCACGGACCGGCGCCCCGGAGGTGAACTCCACGGTCACGCCGGAACCGGCCTCGTCGACCCCGACGACTTCGCGGCCGAAGGCGACCCGCCCGCCGAGTTCCTCCAGGCGCGCGAAGAGGATCTCCTGCGTACGCCACTGCGGCACCATCCACGGTGTCGAGTACGGCGAGTCGTCGGTCGTGTCGGCGGGGTCGAACATCTGGTGCTCGCCGGTTCGCCGGCCGTCCTGCCAGACCATCCCCACCGGGTACTCGCCGCCCGCCGCGCGGATCGCGTCGAGCACGCCGAGGTCGTCGAAGACCTCCATCGTGCGCGGCTGGATCCCCTTGCCGCGTGAACCGGGGAACAGCGCGCCGGCCCGCTCGACGACGAGGGCGTCCACCCCGCGCCGGGCGAGATCCGCGCCGAGGGCGAGACCGGTCGGGCCCGCGCCGATGACGAGTACGTCCACGGTGTCCACGTCCACCATCTCCTTAACGTCGTTAAGTTCCATGCTCCGGAGCATGCCCTTAACGGCGTTAAACTGTCAAGCGTGGCCACTCAGAGAACCCAGAAGACCCAGCGCACCCCCAAGCTGGACCAGAAGCAGGTCGTGGAGACCGCCCTGCGGCTGCTCAACACGACGGGCCTCGACGGCCTGACCCTGCGGGCGATCGCCAAGGAGCTGGACGTGCAGGCGCCCGCGCTCTACTGGCACTTCAAGAACAAGCAGGAACTGCTCGACGAGATGGCCACGGAGATGTACCGCCGGATGGTCGCGGACGTGGGGGAGGACCCGGAGGGCGGCTGGCGGGAGCGGCTGCTCGCCGCCAACCGCGGACTGCGCGCGGCCCTGCTGAGCTACCGCGACGGCGCGAAGGTCTTCAGCGGATCACGGTTCAACGGCACGGTGCACGCGGTCGAGATGGAGCGCACGCTGAGGCTCTTCACCGACGCGGGCTTCACCCTCGACCAGGCGGTCCGCGCGACCACCACCGCGTACCTCTACACGCTCGGCTACGTCACCGAGGAACAGGGCGTCCAGCCCGTACCGGGCGAGCGGCGCGAGGGCTACGACGTGGCGGAACGCGCCCGCCGCATGGCCGAGTTCCCCCTGTCGGCGGCGGCGGGCGCGGAGATCTTCGAGAACTACGAACGGCATTTCGAGGAGGGCCTGCGGCTCGTCGTGGCCGGCATCGACGCGCTCTACGGGATCGCCTGAGGCGGGGCCGGCGGCGGCGGTCCGGCAGGCGCCCGCCGGCTACAACCGTGGTTTCGCCAGGGCGGAGCGCAGCTTCGGGGTGAGCCGGTTCTCGACGACGCGGTTCAGCAGCCAGGCCAGGAGCAGCATCGTGGCGACCGTCGCCAGGAACGTGGCGTAGGACGGCAGGTGCAGGGTGCGGTGGTAGGCCTCGATGACGACCCAGCCCAGGTGCTCGTGCACGAGGTAGAACGGGTACGTCAGCGCGCCCGCGACCGTCAGCCAGCGCCAGTTGGCCCAGTTCAGCCAGCCCAGCGCGATCGCGGCGACGGCGATGTAGCCGAAGGTGACGACGAGGATGATGCCGAGGGCCGAACGGTCCGAGAAGAACTGCGGGTTCGGGGCGTGCCACAGCCGCTGCACGGCGTAGTGCTGGCCGATCAGCCAGCTCACCCCGACGATGCCCCAGGCGTACGCGTCGCGGCGGTCGCGGTGGACGAGGTAGAGGCCGACGCCGCCGATGAAGTACGGGGCGTACTCCGGCATCAGGACCATGTTGAGGAGCGGTTCGTTCACGCCCTGCGCGACGGCCGCCGCCAGGGTCCAGCCCGCGCAGAACAGGATCACGCGCTGCCGGTTCGCCCCGGGCAGGACGATGCACAGCGCGAAGAGGGCGTAGAAGCGGACCTCCGCCCACAGCGTCCAGCAGACGCCCAGGACCCTGTCGACGCCGAGCGGCTGCTGGAGCATCGTCAGGTTGAGCAGCGCGTCGCTCGGCGAGACCGCCTTGTACGCGACGGCGGGCAGGGCGAACACCGCGGTCACGATGATGATGGCCGCCCAGTACGCGGGCAGCAGCCGGGAGGCGCGCGAGGCGAAGAAGGACCGCAGGGGCCGCCCCCAGCCGCTCATGCAGATGACGAAGCCGCTGATCACGAAGAAGACCTGCACACCGAGGCAGCCGTAGGCGAACAGCTGGTGCAGGGTGGGGAACTGGTGCTTCGGTGAGGTGCCCCAGGCCTGCGTGACCTCGCCGTCCCGGCCGCCGTAGTGATAGCACGCCACCATCAGGGCCGCGATCAGCCGCAGCCCGTCCAGGGCGCGCAGCCGGTTCTCCCGGCGGGCCGCGGGCTTGGGCGCGGGAGACGTCTCGGCAGGAGGCAGCACCGTGCGGACCGCGGTGCCGGTTGACGTCCCGCGGGCCTCCTCGGGCGTGTCGATCACAAGGTTCCCCTCGATGGGACTCAGCTGGCCCACAGCACGTTAGTCCGATAGTCGGGGATGCTTGCGCCGTGGCGAGGCCGGTTCGTCGTCCCGCCCACAGGCGTTCACCTGTGCGATACCCCGGCGTTGACAACTCTTCCGAATCATCACAAATCGCCCCCTCGTGCAGGAGTGCCGACGAACATGTGTCGGGGGAGGGGTGGTGCTCCGCAACGCGGCTCCCGGAAGACCGGGGAGCGGCGCAGGAGAGTGGGACAGGGGAGCGGAAAAAGGGCCCGCGAGACAGGGGAGCGGGGAGCGGGGCCCGGTCGCATCCGACCGCTCCCTCCCTCCCCGCTCCTCCGTCGCCGGCCCGCGACGCCCGCCTGGCCGCCCCCGGGCCGCCACGGGCCTCCGGGGCGGCGCCCCGTCCCGTGTGCCGGGCGGGCGCTCCCCGGGCCCCGCGGCCCGGCTCAGCGCCCCACGGCCCGCTTCAGCGAGCGCGCCCGCCGTGCCACCCGGCGGACCGTCGCGTTGCGCGGGATGAACGCGAGCTGCGCCGGGACCGCGCCCGGCAGGGCCAGCGACGTGAGGCGCTTGCGCTTGAAGTAGCGCCAGGTGTGCTGGTCCAGATGCCGCGTCAGGTAGCTCTCGGCCGCTGGGCGCAGATCGGGGTAGATCTTGGGCTGCATCGCGAAGCCCACGGCCCGCAGGAGCTTGGTCAGGTCCGCGACGTCCATGCCGGGGGGCTGCCCCGTCACGCCCGCCCGGTCCGACAGTTCGGGCAGCAGCGCGTCGACGATGGTCACGGGGACACGGTTGCTGTTCTCGTACGGGGTGAGGCGGTCCAGCAGCGAGCCGGTGCCCACCCGGGCGACCGGCAGGCCGTACAGCGCGGACGCCGTGAGCAGCGCCGTCGAGAAGCAGCCGACGACCAGGGCGGGCCGCATGCGCTGGTAGAGGACCTCGGCGAGGACCGGGGTGTCGAGAACCGTGAGGTCCGCGCCGAGCCGTTCCGCCTCGCGCTCCAGAAGGCGCGACCAGCGGGCCGGCGCCGTCGGGTGCGGCTTGAACACCACGCGGGTGTGGCCGAGGGCGATCGCGCCCTTCAGCATCCGTACGTGGAGGTCCTCCTCCTCCTCGGAGGTGAGGATGCCGAGGGCGGAGAGGTACTGGCCGAGCAGCAGCGCCGGTTCGTCCAGCGCGGGCAGCGCGTCGCCGGTGTCCACGAGCTGGGCGAGCACCTTCACGAACGCGTCCGTGGGCACGATCTCCGGTGCGACGCCGAACTCGGTGAGCAGCAGCGGCGTGAGGCCGGGGACCAGATCCAGGTGGAGCAGCCGGGTCACCCGGGTGCCGACCAGCGGGTCGATCTTGTTGCGGGTGGGTCCGTAGCTCATGAGGCCGTCGGCGTAGACGGTGACGGGCGCTCCCATGAAGATCTGGGAGATGCCGAGCGCGGGGTTGACCTGGATCGACTCCACGGCCAGCTCGACGTCGTCGTCGCCGAGGTTCCAGGCGAGCCGCAGGTGCCGTTCCCACAGAGGTACGTCGTCCGGGCGCGGGGCCCAGCCGCCGGGGTGGAACGGGGAGATGGTCTCGTTCCAGGAGATGACGTCGTCGAAGCGGCCGCGCAGCTGCTCGAAACCGGGCATCTCGTCCACGCCGGGCGTCGTCTCGGGCGTCGCCGCGTTGTTGGAGACGAGCAGGATGCGCCGGTCCGCGGGCCCGAAGCTGTCGGTGTCGAGGGCCGCGGCGAGCGTGGCCGTTCCGTACAGCGTGGACGCCATGAAGATCTGGGTGGTCACGCGGCCACCCCCGCGGCGGGCGCGGGCCGTCGGCGCAGTCGGCGCAGTCGCGTGGCGCGCTGGACGTCCATGGAGTCGAGAGCCTCGTCGAGCACGTCCTGCGGCATACGCCGCAGCGCGACGGCACTCATGGACTTCAATTTCCGTGCCACCGCTGGCTCGAACCTTTCGATGGATCCCAGGTGATGGGAAATGATCGCGCAATAGGTGCGCACGGCTTTCGGCAGGAGTTTGTCGGCGTCCCGGTCCTCGGCGGTTTCGGCCACCACCTGGTCGAACGCGCGAATGAAATCGAGCTGGCGTACGTCACCGATCTGGGTGAGGGAGGAGGCGACGCCACGCCGGTAGAACACGCCCAGCAGCCCGACGGTGGCGAAGGATTCGGCCTCCCGGTGCAGCTTCCAGATCCACGGCCGGTCCTCGGCCGTGCGCAGCCCGTCGGTGAAGTGGAGCAGCCCGCGGTCGACGAGCCGGCGATGGTAGATGCCCGCCCAGGCGTAGGCGTAGTCGACGGAGGTGGACCGGTCGGCGGGGAGAATGGCGTCGCGCGGGTTCAGGACGACTCCGCGGCGGCCGTGCGGGACACGGTGGACCGTGCGGGCCCGAGCCGTGCACTGGACATGGTCCGTCCGCACGAAGTCGCAGCCCAGGTCCTCGATGGAGGACAGGAGTTGTTCGTAGTAACCGGGGGCGAGCCAGTCGTCCCCGTCGAGGAACGTGAGGTACTCGCCACGCGCTCTGTCGATCCCTGTGTTGCGCGCGGTGGCCAGTCCTCCGTTCTTCTCGTGTCTGACATACACCGCGCCCGGGAGCTCGCGCTCCGCGCGCGCGAGAATGTCCGGTGTCTCGTCGCGCGAGCAGTCGTCGACGAGAATGAATTCGAAGTCCTGTCGTGCGTTCGCACGCAGGCTCTTCAGAGTGTCTGGCGCGTATTGCTGCACGTTGTAGAACGGCACGATGACGGAGAGCTTGACCACCCCTGTGACGTTAGGGGGCGGCCCGGCATTCGTCTTGACCGTTGGTGAGATACGAGGTGAACGACGCGTGGCGGAATCGTGAACCACGTCGTTTTCCGGGTCGTTCGCGGGCTGATTCGCCATTCGTCGGTGTGCTGTTAACCGTTTGTTGCATTCGGGTTGGGCCGCTCCTCGAAATGGCTTCCTAACGTCTAGGACGTGCCAGCAAGTACCACGAAGTCCCTGCGGGTGGCCGTCCTCGCGGATTCCGACACCCGGTGGAAATGGGGTTCGCTCACCGCGACCCGCATCGCCCCGGCCGAGTCGGACGTCCGCCTCGACGGATTCCTCCTGCGCGGCCGTGCCACCCCGACCGCCCGCCAGCTCGAAGAAGTCGGCGTCCGCGCGGACTCCCTCCGCGAGGTCACCGCCGTCGAGTTCCTGCGGGAGCTGGGCAAGGAGGACCGCGCCTACGACGTGGTCGTCCTCGCCCTGGTCGGCGGTGCCGTCCAGGCGGTGCTGCACGGCCTGGCCCGCGCGTGGGACGGACGGACGAAGCGGCCGGTGGTCGTCACCGGCTACGTCGGCGTCGTCTACGAGAAGCTCGCCGACGGACTGCTGCTGCGGCACGGCGCCGACCTGGTCCTCTCCAACTCCCGCCAGGACGCGGACCGTTTCCGGGACGTGTACGAAGGGGTCGGCGCCGACGCCGGGTCGGTGACCGAGGTCGCGCTGCCCTTCCTCGGCGGGGCCGACTACGCGGAGAACGACCCGTACACGGTCGTCTTCGCCGCCCAGCCCTCCGTACCGGAGAACCGCAAGGACCGTACGTACCTGCTCGACCGGCTGATCGGGCACGCACGGCTCCACCCGGACCGCGAGGTCCTGCTCAAGCTGCGTTCCAAGCCGGGCGAACACACCACGCACATCGAGGAACTGCCCTACCAGAAGCTGGTGCAGAAGGCCGACCCGCCGGCCAACTTCCGCCTGGTGTACGGGCACATGGGCGAGGTCCTCGACCGCACCGACCTGCTGGTCACCATCAGCTCGACGGCCGCCCTGGAATCCCTGCACCGCCGCATCCCCACCGTCGTCCTCAGCGACCTCGGGGTGCGCGAGGCGCTCGGCAACCACCACTTCGTGGGCTCCGGCTGCCTCGCCTCCTGGGACCAGCTCGACGAGGGGTACCGCCCGGTGCCCGACGCCGCCTGGGTCGCCCGGCAGGGCGTCGCGGCCGAGGGCTCGTACGAGACCGCCTTCGACGCCGCCCGGACGCGCATCACCCAGCTGGTGGAGGCGGACAAGCTGCCGCCGCTCGCCCCCTACTACACGCCCGTCACCGCACCCGGCTACCTGCCCGGCATCCTCGCCCGCCACCACCTCGGCCCGGACGGCAGCCCGCTGCCCGGAGCCCCCGCGGCGGACCGGGAGCCCAGCCCCGTACGGCAGATCGTGCGCCGGGCCGCCCGCGGCGCCTACCGCCACGGCGTCCAGCGCGTCGCCCCGGTGATCCGGCGGATGGGCGACCTGTGACCGTTCCGGAACCCGGCGGCGCCCGGCGCCCCGCCCCCCACGCCTCTCTCGCCTCCCCCGTCAAGGAGAACAGCGCATGATCAACTCGGAAGCGGGCCACCCCGCGCCGGTGCGCCGCGTGCTCGCGGTGATCCCCGCGCGCGGCGGCTCCAAGGGCGTGCCCGCGAAGAATCTCCTCCCGGTCGGCGGCGTACCGCTGGTGGCCCGCGCGGTGCGCGAGTGCCGTGCCGCCCGCCTCGTGACGGACGTCGTGGTCTCCACCGACGACCAGGCCATCGCGGCCGCCGCCCGGCAGGCCGGCGCCGAGGTCGTACTGCGGCCCGCCGCCATCGCCGGCGACACCGCCACCTCCGAGGCCGCCGTCCTGCACGCCATGGACGCCCACGAGGCGCTGCACGGCTCGCCGGTCGACGTGGTGCTGCTCGTCCAGTGCACCAGCCCGTTCATCATCCGCGAGGACGTGGACGGCGTCGTCGACGCGATCCTCTCGGACGGCGCGGACACCGCCCTGACCGTCGCGCCCTTCCACGGCTTCGTGTGGCGGGACGCCGACGACGAGCCCGCGGCCCCGGTGACCACCGACAGCGGCCGCACGGCCGTCGGGGGCGGCACGGACACCCTCGTCGCCGACACCGTCACCAGCGGCGGCTACGGCATCAACCACGACAAGTCCTTCCGGCCGCGCCGCCAGGACCGCCCCCAGGACCTGCTGGAGACCGGTGCCGTCTACGCCATGGAGGCCACCGGCTTCCGCGTGGCCAGGCACCGCTTCTTCGGCCGCACCGAACTCGTGCGGACCGACCCGGCCCGCGTGCTGGAGATCGACGACCCGCACGACCTCGCCCGCGCCCGGGCCCTCGCGCCGCTCTTCGACGCGAACCGGCCCGGCTCGCTCCCGACCGCCGCCGACATCGACGCGGTCGTCCTCGACTTCGACGGCACCCAGACCGACGACAGGGTGCTGATCGACTCCGACGGACGGGAGTTCGTCTCCGTGCACCGCGGGGACGGACTCGGTATCGCCGCCCTCCGCAAGAGCGGACTGACGATGCTGATCCTGTCCACGGAACAGAACCCGGTCGTCGCCGCCCGGGCCCGGAAGCTCAAGATCCCGGTCCTGCACGGCATCGACCGGAAAGACCTCGCACTGAAGCAGTGGTGCGAGGAGCAGGGCATCGCGCCGGAGCGCGTGCTCTACGTCGGCAACGACGTCAACGACCTTCCCTGCTTCGCCCTCGTGGGCTGGCCGGTGGCGGTCGCGAGCGCCCATGACGTCGTGCGCGGCGCCGCACGCGCGGTCACCACCGTCCCTGGTGGCGACGGCGCGATCCGAGAGATCGCCAGCTGGATCCTCGGCCCCTCTCTCGACTCCCTCGACAAGTAAGGAACGTTTCACCATGAGCAACTCCCGTCTGCGCAACTTCGGTTCGAAGACCGCCGGCCCGGGCCACCCCGTCTACGTCGTGGGTGAGATCGGCATCAACCACAACGGTGAGCTGGAGAACGCCTTCAAGCTCATCGACGCGGCCGCCGAGGCCGGCTGTGACGCCGTCAAGTTCCAGAAGCGCACCCCGGAGATCTGCACCCCGCGCGACCAGTGGGACATCGAGCGCGACACCCCCTGGGGCCGCATGACCTACATCGACTACCGCCACCGCGTGGAGTTCGGTGAGGACGAGTACCGCCAGATCGACGAGTACGCCAAGAGCAAGCACATCGACTGGTTCGCCTCCCCGTGGGACACCGAGGCCGTCGCCTTCCTGGAGAAGTTCGACGTCCCGGCCCACAAGGTCGCCTCCGCCTCGCTGACCGACGACGAGCTGCTCCGCGCCCTGCGCGGCACCGGCCGCACGGTCATCCTCTCCACCGGCATGTCGACGCCGAAGCAGATCCGTCACGCGGTCGAGGTCCTCGGCAGCGACAACATCCTGATGTGCCACGCCACGTCGACCTACCCGGCGCAGGCCGAGGAGCTCAACCTCCGGGTCATCAACACCCTCCAGGCCGAGTTCCCGAACGTCCCGATCGGCTACTCCGGTCACGAGACGGGCCTGCAGACCACGCTCGCCGCGGTCGCCCTCGGCGCCACCTTCGTCGAGCGCCACATCACCCTCGACCGCGCGATGTGGGGCTCCGACCAGGCCGCCTCCGTCGAGCCGCAGGGCCTCACCCGCCTCGTCCGCGACATCCGCACCATCGAGGCCTCCCTCGGTGACGGCGTCAAGAAGGTCTACGAGTCGGAGCTCGGCCCGATGAAGAAGCTGCGCCGTGTCCCGGGCGTCGTCGCCGAGGCCGAGATCGCCGCGGCCGCCGGCGAGCCCGTCTCGGTCTGAACGCCCTGAACTCCTTACGACGGGACGGTCGTACGACGATGAGCCCCCGCGCCGGATCCATCGGCTCCCACACTCTCGCCTTCGTCGAGAGCCCGGTACAGCTCCTGAACGTGCTGGAGTGGGCGCACACCCAGGCCCACGACGCCGCGGCACCCGGCGCGGGGTTCACCCTCGTCGTCCTCTCTCCCAACGACCCGATGACCCGCGGTCAGCTCCGCCGCATGGCCGAGCTGGCCCGCGACGAGGGTCACACGGTCCGCTGGGAGGAGGCGCGCGGCGGCACCACGGCCCCCTTCCACACCATCGGGGGACTGGCGCCCATGCTGCGCCGGGCCCGGCGGATCGTCATGGGGGACCCGTTCTCCCGGTACGTGCAGCTGTTGCTGACCATCACCAGGGCACAGGACCTGGTCGTGGTCGACGACGGCACCGCGACGATGGAGTTCGTCGCCCAACTCGCGGGCGGGGAACGGCTGGTGCGCTGGCACCGGCGCGGTGGCCGGCCCGGACCGCGGGACGTGCTCTTCGCCCCCGTGTCCGGAGCGGCCCGCCGTCGGCTGACCCCCAGCGACCGTCGTAAGGTCGAGGTCTTCTCCTCGATGCCGATCACCTCGGCACCGGACGGCGTCCGGATCACCGCCAACGACTTCTCCTGGACCCGGGCCCGGTTCGGGCCGCCGCGCATCACCAAGGGCGCGGACCTCGTGGGCACCTCGCTCGTCGAGACGGGCGTCGTCGACCCGGACCGCTACCTGGAGGCGGTCCGCGGGCTCGCCAAGGCGCACGGCGCCACCCGCTACTTCGCGCACCGCCGCGAGAGCACCGACAAACTGCACCGGCTGGCGGTGGAGACGAACCTGGAGATCGTCCGTCCCGACCTGCCGCTGGAATTGATCGCCCGCCGCGGTCCCATAGGGCGGACCATCCTGAGCTTCCCCTCGACGGTCGTGCACACGCTGCCGCTGGCCCTCGTCGGTACCGACGTGCGGGTCGCGGTCTGCGACATCGATCCGAGCTGGCTCACGGAGAACGCCTCGCCCCGCGCCCAGGGCTTCCTCTCGGGGGTCACGGGAACGGCCCGCGACGTCCACCGTCTCTCGGCGGTGTCCGCCGTATAGCCCTCCGGAGCGGGCCCGGTCCCGCGCAGCACGACACCACGAGCCCGGCGCCCTGCGCGCCGGGCTCCTCGCGTCCGTCACCCTCCCGTGCCGGAGAAGTGACACAGGGTGACGGCGCGACCGTGCCTCGACCACGCCTCCGGAAATCGATCGCGCGCGTGTGAGACCGTGGAGAACAGGTACGGGAGCGGGCCCGGGCGCGCCGGGTGTTCTCCGTACGGATCGGCGGGCGACCCCCGGCCGAGTCGGATCACAGCCGGTCACCAGCCCCGTCCAAGATCCAAACGCCCGAAAAGCCGGGCGAGTTTACCCATCCCCGTAGACAGCCATGCGCCGCGCGGCCAGTTTTTCTTCCCCTAACGGGCTGAACTTTTGTTGATCGTGGGTTAGTTGGCCGCCCGATCGCCCTACCCTTCAAAGGGTGAACCAACTGATGTCCCGAGAGTCCGAGGCCGATCTCCCCGGGGAACCGTTGCTCCCCGGCGCGCTGCCCGAGGCACTGCGCGCCGAACTCGTGGCGTTCCGACGCGACTTGCACATGCACCCCGAGCTCGGCAACCAGGAGTTCCGCACCACCGCGGCGATCAAGGCGCGCCTGGAGCAGGCGGGCCTCGCGCCGCGCGTCCTCGCCATCGGGACCGGCCTCATCTGTGACATCGGAGACCCGGACGACGTGCGCCCCCGGCTGGCGCTGCGCGCCGACATCGACGCGCTCCCCATTCCGGACACGAAGAGTGACTGCGCGTACCGCTCCACGGTCCCCGACCGCGCCCACGCCTGCGGTCACGACGTCCACACCACGGTCGTGCTCGGCGCCGGCCTCGTCCTCGCCGACCTGCACGCCCAGGGCCTGCTGCCCCGTCCCGTGCGGCTGATCTTCCAGCCCGCGGAGGAGGTGCTGCCCGGCGGCGCCCCGGACGCGATCGACTCGGGGGTCCTCGACGGCGTCGGCCGGATCGTCGGAGTGCACTGCGACCCGAAGGTCGACGCGGGGCGCATCGGGCTGCGGCACGGCGCCATCACCTCGGCGTGCGACCGGCTCGAAGTGTCCCTGGACGGAGCGGGCGGCCACACCGCGCGCCCCCACCTGACCACGGACCTCGTCACCGCCGCCGCCCGCGTGGTCACCGACGTGCCGGCGCTCGTCGGCAAGCGCGTGGACGCCCGCAGCGGGCTCGCGGTGACCTGGGGACGCATCGAGTCGGGCCACGCCTGCAACGTGATCCCGCAGCACGCCGAGCTGTCCGGAACCGTGCGCTGCCTGGATCTCGACGCCTGGCGCGTCGCGCCCGACCTCGTGCACGCGGCCATCGACGAGATCGCCAACCTCTACCGGGCCAAGTCCGAGATCAACTACATCCGGGGCGTCCCGCCGGTGGTGAACGACCCGGCCGTCACCGACCTGCTCCGCGACGCGATGGCCGCGCGGCGCGGCGCGCAGTCCATCGAGGACACCGAGCAGAGCCTCGGCGGCGAGGACTTCTCCTGGTACCTGGAGCACGTGCCGGGCGCGATGGCCCGCCTCGGGGTCCGTACGCCGGGCGACCGCACCACCCGCGACCTGCACCGGGGCGACTTCGACGCGGACGAGCACGCGATCACGGTCGGCGTCGAGATGTTCACCGCGGCGGCCCTCCTGGACGAGCTGATCTGAGGCCGGCGGGCGCGGCCGGCGGCTCCGGTCGCGCCCTTCGACCCCCCGCCGTAACGTGGTGTCCCGCCACGTGACAGCGCGTGGCGGCCGGTCACATGCCAACGGTCACGTCGTGGAGCGGAACCACCCGCTCCGTCACGCGGGCTCTCCTCTCCGGGTGCGCTGCGTGACGGTCCTGGTGGGCGCTGCGTCCCCAAACGCACCTTTCGGTCCCGTGGTTCACAAGGACGTAACCGGCCATCGGCACGAATGGATAACGGCCACGCGGAACCCCGTTCCCTGGATGGTCTACGCGCGTTAATGTGCGCCGAACTCAGCACCCACTGCGGGGCTTTGGAGAATGGGGAGCTTCAGATGCGTCGGATAGCCAGCCTGACCCGCGTCGCGGTGGGGGTCGCGTCGCTCGCACTCGCCGCCACGGCCTGCGGCGGCACGAGCAACGACAACGACAGCAGCAGCGACAGCAGCAAGGACGCCAAGGGCCTCGCCATCGCGTACGACGTCGGCGGCAAGGGCGACCAGTCCTTCAACGACGCCGCGTTCTCCGGCCTGGAGAAGGCTCAGAAGGAGTTCGGCTACAAGACGGCCGACATCGAGCCCACCGACGGTGAGACGGACGCCGACAAGGAGCAGCGACTGTCCTCGCTGGCCAAGCAGGGCTACAACCCGGTGATCGGCATCGGCTTCGCCTACGGTCCCGCGCTGGAGGCCGTCGCGAAGAAGTACCCGAAGACCACCTTCGGCATCGTCGACTCCGTCGTCGAGGGCAAGAACGTCGCCTCGCTGGTCTTCGCCGAGCAGGAGGCCTCCTACCTCGCCGGTGTCGCGGCCGCCAAGGCCACCAAGACCGACACCGTGGGCTTCGTGGGCGGCGTGGACGTTCCCCTGATCCACAAGTTCGAGGCCGGCTACACGCAGGGCGTCAAGGACACCAAGCCGAGCGTGAAGGTCCTCTCGCAGTACCTGACCCAGACCGCCCAGGAGGGTGGCTTCTCCAGCCCCGACAAGGGCAAGGCCGCCGCCGAGGGCCAGCTGGAGAAGGGTGCGGACGTCGTCTACGCCGCGGCCGGTCTCTCCGGGCAGGGCGTCATCGAGGCCGCGTCCAAGGACAAGAAGTGGGCGATCGGCGTCGACTCCGACCAGTACAAGCAGGAGGCGCTCGCCAAGTACAAGGACGCCATCCTGACCTCCGCGCTCAAGGACGTCGGCGGCGCCGTGTACACGCTGGCCAAGTCGGTCCACGACGGCAAGCCGCTGACCGGCACGCAGACCTTCGACCTCAAGGTGAACGGTGTCGGCCTCGCCGACAGCAACCCGAAGATGGCGGAGATCGCCGGTCTCACCGACGCCGTGGCCAAGGCCAAGGCGGGCATCGTCGACGGCACCATCAAGGTCAAGACCGAGTAGTCGTCCCGGGCGTCGGACGCGTCGCGGCGGATTGGACCCGCCGCTCGCGCCCGGTACCGGGAAACGGACGACGTCACGGAGCGGGCGGGCACCCCAGGTGCCCGCCCGCTCCGTCGTGCGTTCCCGGGGTCACCCATAGCCACCGCGTCTTTGCGGTAGGCAAGCCCGGGGCCCCTCGGCGGGTGCCGTGGGGCACAGCCGCATAACAAGGTGGACAGAAGGGGTTTTCTAGTTGGTCTACGCGCGTTAATCTGCGGCGAAGCCAGCGCCGAAGCTGAACCGTCAGGCGCTTGTACGACAGGAGCACAACGAATGCGCCGGGTTACCCGCATCGCGCTCGCAGGTACTGCGACCGCCTCTCTCGCCCTCGCCCTCTCCGCCTGTGGCGGCACCTCGACCTCCAGCTCGTCCTCGGACAGCAAGGGCGACAAGGGTCTTGCCATCGCGTACGACGTCGGCGGCAAGGGCGACCAGTCCTTCAACGACGCCGCGTTCGAGGGTCTGAAGCAGGCGAAGGCCGAGTTCAAGTACAAGACCGCCGACGTCGAGCCCACCGACGGTGAGACGGACGCGGACAAGGAGCAGCGCCTCGTCTCGCTGGCCAAGCAGGGCTACAACCCGGTCGTCGGCATCGGCTACGCCTACGGCCCGGCCGTCAAGGCCGCCGCCGCGAAGTACCCGAAGACCACCTTCGGCATCGTCGACGACTCCACCGTCACGGCGAAGAACGTCGCGGACCTGGTCTTCTCCGAGCAGGAGGCCTCCTACCTCGCCGGTGTCGCGGCCGCCAAGGCCACCAAGACCGACACCGTGGGCTTCGTGGGCGGCGTGGACGTTCCGCTGATCCACAAGTTCGAGGCCGGCTTCGAGCAGGGCGTCAAGGACACCAAGCCGAGCGTGAAGGTCCTCTCGCAGTACCTGACCCAGACCGCCCAGGAGGGTGGCTTCTCCAGCCCCGACAAGGGCAAGACGGCCGCAGAGGGCCAGATAGAGAAGAAGGCCGACGTCGTCTACGCGGCGGCCGGTCTGTCCGGTCAGGGTGTCATCGAGGCCGCCTCCGCCAAGAAGGTCTGGGCGATCGGTGTCGACTCCGACCAGTACGCGCAGGAAGCGCTCGCCAAGTACAAGGGCTCGATCCTGACCTCCGCCACCAAGGACGTCGCCAAGGCGGTCTACAGCGTGGCCAAGTCGGTCGAGGACGGCAAGCCGGAGAGCGGTATCGTACGGGGCGATCTGAAGTCGGGTGAGGTCGGTCTTGCCGACTCCAACCCGGAGTTCAGGAACAACACCGCGATCCAGGACGCCGTCAAGGCGGCCCAGGAGAAGATCATCAGCGGCGAGATCAAGGTCAAGACCAGCTGACGAGCAAGACCTCAGGAGCAGCCAATGCGGTCCCGGGAAGGTGCGGGTACGCCCGCGTGTCGCCAGACACGCGACGGCGCCCGTACCGCCCCGGACCCGCTTGGTAACCGTGGGGTTACGTCCGCTCAACGGGATACGAGGAGTCTGGCTCCCCGTATCCCGTTCTCGCGGCGCGTGGCCCCTTTCGTTGCCGTAGGGGCGCTACGCGCGTAGACGACCCCCTTTCCCTCAGGAGAGTGCGCCATCAACGCGTCCAGCAGCCCTCCGGCCGACGCGGTCGACGGTCAGGCGACCGCCGTCGAACTCGCCGGGATCACCAAGCGGTTCCCGGGCGTCGTGGCCAACCACGACATCCACCTCAGCGTCCGCAAGGGCACCGTGCACGCCCTGGTCGGGGAGAACGGCGCCGGCAAGTCGACGCTGATGAAGATCCTCTACGGCATGCAGAAGCCGGACGAGGGAACCATCGCCGTCGACGGTGAGCAGGTCACCTTCTCCTCGCCCGCCGACGCCATCGTCCGCGGCATCGGCATGGTCCACCAGCACTTCATGCTGGCCGACAACCTCACGGTCCTCGAGAACGTCGTGCTCGGCAGCGAGAAGCTGTACGGCATCGGCGGCAAGGCCCGCCGCAAGATCGTGGAGCTCTCCGAGCGCTACGGCCTCGGAGTCCGCCCCGATGTCCTCGTCGAGGAACTCGGCGTCGCCGACCGTCAGCGCGTCGAGATCCTCAAGGTCCTCTACCGCGGTGCCCGCATCCTCATCCTGGACGAGCCGACCGCGGTCCTCGTGCCGCAGGAGGTCGACGCGCTCTTCGACAACCTCCGCGAGCTCAAGTCCGAGGGCCTGTCGGTCATCTTCATCTCGCACAAGCTGGGCGAGGTCCTCTCCGTCGCCGACGACATCACGGTCATCCGGCGCGGTACGACGGTCGGCACCGCCGTGCCCTCCGAGACGAGCCCCCGTCAGCTCGCCGAACTGATGGTCGGCAGCGAGCTGCCCACCCCCGAGACGTCCGAGTCGACGGTCACCGACCAGGCCGTGATCGAGGTCGAGGACCTGACCGTCCTCGCCAAGGGCTCGGTGTCGCTCGGCAAGGGCTCGGCGAGCCTGCTGATGGACGAGGTGGAGCGCGGCACCGTCCGTCTCGTCCTCGACCACGTCTCCTTCACCATCCACGCCGGTGAGGTGATGGGCATCGCCGGTGTCGAGGGCAACGGCCAGACCGAGCTCATCGACGCGCTGATCGGCCTCAAGGCCGCCGACACCGGTGTCATCCGCTTCACGGGCGACGACATCACCTCCTGGTCGACGCGCAAGCGCCGTGAGGGCGGCGTCGGCTACATCCCCGAGGACCGCCACCGCCACGGTCTCCTCCTGGAAGCGCCGCTGTGGGAGAACCGCATCCTCGGGCACGTCACCGAGAAGCCCAACGCCAAGGGCATGTGGCTCGACATCAAGGGCGCCCAGAACGACACCCGCCGCATCGTCGAGCAGTACGACGTGCGCACGCCCGGCATCGACGTCACCGCGGCCTCGCTGTCCGGCGGCAACCAGCAGAAGCTGATCGTCGGCCGCGAGATGAGCCACAAGCCGAAGTTCCTGATCGCCGCCCACCCCACCCGCGGTGTGGACGTCGGCGCGCAGGCGCAGATCTGGGACCAGATCCGCGCGGCTCGCCGCGAGGGACTCGCCGTCCTGCTGATCTCCGCCGACCTGGACGAGCTGATCGGCCTGTCCGACACTCTCCGGGTGATCTACAACGGCAAGCTGGTCGCCGACGCCGACCCGGCCACCATCACCCCGGAGGAGCTCGGCTCGGCCATGACCGGCGCCGCCTCCGGCCATCTGGAGAACGAGGAGCTCGCCGAAGCGGCCGAGCTCGACGAGCACACCGACACTCCGGCAGACGCCCCGGAAGACGAGGCCCGCTGATGAAGAAGTTCGACAAGGAGCGCCTGCTCCTCGGGGTGGCCGGACCGGTCATCGCGCTCGTCGTCGCCGTGGCGCTGACCTCGGTCGTGCTGCTCGCCTCGGGCAAGAGCCCGTTCGAGCCGTACTCGATCATGTTCCAGCAGGCGACGTTCTCCGACATCCAGGTCCTGATCATCAACCAGGCGTCGCTGTACTACATCGCGGCGCTGGCGGTGGCCATCGGCTTCCGGATGAACCTCTTCAACATCGGTGTCGACGGCCAGTACCAGCTCGCCGCGATGATGGCCGCGATCGTCGGCGCGCACGTCGCGCTGCCTGCCGCGCTCCAGGTGCCGCTGCTGATCCTGACCGCCGTCTGCACCGGCGCCTTCTGGGCCGGCATCGCCGGTGTCCTCAAGGTGACCCGCGGGGTCAGCGAGGTCGTCGCGACGATCATGCTCAACGCGATCGCGACCTCCGTCATCGCCTACCTGTGGCTGCCCGACGTCTTCGGCGTCAAGCTCGGCAACAACAACACCACCGGCGAGATGCACAAGTCCGGCTGGGTCCCCGGGTTCGACATGGGCGAGTCGGGCGAGATCTACGGTCTCGTCATCCTCGCCGCCGTCCTCGGCATCGGCTACTGGATCGTCCTCAACCGCACCCGCTTCGGATTCGACCTGCGCGCCTCCGGCGCCTCCGAGTCCGCCGCCGCGGCCAGCGGTGTCGACCCCAAGCGCATGGTGCTCACCGCCATGCTCGTCTCGGGCGGCATCGCCGGACTCGCGGGCCTGCCGATCCTCCTCGGCGACACCCACACGTACAGCCTCAACTTCCCGACCGGTATCGGCTTCCTCGGTATCGGCATCGCGCTGCTCGGCCGCAACAGCCCCGTCGGCATCGCCTTCGCGGCCCTGCTGTGGGCCTGGCTCGACAAGGCGTCTCCCGAACTCGACTTCCACGGGTACGACAAGGAGATCGCGGTCATCATGCAGGGCCTGATCGTGATCGCCGTCGTCGTCTCCTACGAGTCCGTGCGCGAGTGGGGTCTGCGCCGCCAGCAGCGCCGCGTCGGCGCGGAACTCGCCGCGGGCCACGCCCTCGCCACCGACAACACCCAGAAGGAGGTGGCTGGCCGATGACCACCGCAACCGACGTCAACCAGCCCACGCTGCAGCCCGCGGCTCCCACCGGCCGCCGGATGTCGCTTCCCGTCCTCCTGCTGGTCATCGCGGGCGGCCTGGCGCTGACCTCGATCGTCCGCATCATCACCGGCGCCGACGGCATCACCAACGTCAGCCAGATGTCGACCGCCCTGCAGCTGGCCGTCCCGATCGGCCTCGCCGGTCTCGGCGGGCTGTGGGCCGAGCGCTCCGGCGTCGTCAACATCGGCCTCGAAGGCATGATGATCCTCGGCACCTGGTTCGGCGCCTGGGCCGGCTACCAGTGGGGTCCCTGGACCGGTGTCCTGGTCGGCATCATCGGCGGCTGCATCGGCGGCCTGCTGCACGCGATCATCACGGTCACCTTCAACGTCAACCACATCGTCTCCGGTGTGGCCATCAACATCCTGGCGCTCGGCGCCACCCGCTACCTCTCCCCGCTCGCCTTCGAGGGCGTCCAGGGCGGTTCGGCCAAGCAGTCCCCGCCGGTCGACTCCCTCGGCCACTTCACCGTGCCAGGGCTCTCCGACTGGCTGACCACCCTGAACTCCAAGGGCTGGTTCTTCATCTCGGACATCGCGGGTCTGCTCGGCGGCCTCGTCACCAACGTGTCCTGGCTGACCCTGATCGCCATCGCGCTGATCCCCGGCACCTGGTGGATCCTGTGGCGCACCTCGTTCGGCCTGCGCCTGCGGTCCTGCGGCGAGAACCCGGTCGCGGCCGAGTCGCTCGGCGTGAACGTCTACAAGTACAAGTACCTCGCCGTGATCATCTCCGGCGGTCTGGCCGGCCTCGGCGGCGTCTTCCTCTCCATCGTCGCCAACCCCTTCTACCTGGAGGGCCAGACCAGCGGACGCGGCTACATCGGTCTCGCCGCGATGATCTTCGGCAACTGGATGCCCGGCGGCCTTGCCCTCGGCGCGGGCCTGTTCGGCTACACCGACAGCCTCAACCTGCGCGGCGGCTCGGAGAACGTCCACGCCCTGCTGCTGCTCGGCGCGATCCTGCTCCTCATCGGCGCGATCTGGCTGGCCGTGAAGAAGAAGTACGTCTCCGCGGTCGTCACCCTGGTCGTCGGCGTGCTCGTGTTCCTCTGGTACGCCCTCACCAACGAGGTGCCGAACCAGATCGTCTCCGCCACGCCGTACGTCATCACGCTGCTCGTCCTCTCACTCTCGGCCCAGCGCCTGCGCATGCCGAAGGCGGACGGCCTGCCGTACCGCAAGGGGCAGGGCAAGTGACCACCGCCGGAGCGGACTCCGCGGACGTCGACTGGGAGCAGCTGCGGGAGGTGGCCCGCGCGGCGATGAACCGCGCGTACGCCCCCTACTCGGGCTACCCGGTCGGCGCCGCCGCCCGTGTCGACGACGGCCGCACCGTCTCCGGCTGCAACGTCGAGAACGCCTCCTACGGCCTCTCGCTGTGCGCCGAGTGCGGTCTGGTCTCCGAGCTGCGCAACACCGGCGGCGGCCGGCTGACGCACTTCACGTGTGTCGACGGGCGGGGCGAGGTCCTCGTCCCCTGCGGACGCTGCCGCCAGCTGCTGTTCGAGTTCGGCGGGCCCGAGCTCGTGCTGGAGACGCCGGCCGGACTCCTGCCCCTCTCCGAGATGCTGCCGCAGGCCTTCGGGCCGGGTCATCTCACCCAGTGACGCCGTGCGGCCCCGCCCCGATCGCGACCGAACGGTCACGGGGCGGGGCCGCTCATCTTTCGGAAGGAAAGCCATGTCCGCCATCTCCACGGATGCCGTCTCCGTCATCCGCACCAAGCGGGACCGTGCCGAACTCAGCGACGGGCAGATCGACTGGGTCATCGACGCGTACACCCGCGGCGATGTCGCCGACTACCAGATGGCCGCCCTCAACATGGCGATCCTGCTCAACGGCATGAACCGCCGTGAGATCGCCCGCTGGACGGCCGCGATGATCGCCTCGGGCGAGCGCATGGACTTCTCGTCCCTGTCCCGCCCGACCGCCGACAAGCACTCCACGGGCGGCGTCGGCGACAAGATCACCCTCCCGCTGGCCCCGCTCGTCGCCGCGTGCGGCGCGGCCGTGCCGCAGCTGTCCGGGCGCGGCCTCGGCCACACCGGCGGCACCCTGGACAAGCTGGAGTCGATCCCGGGCTGGCGCGCCCTGCTCTCCAACGAGGAGATGCTGCACGTTCTCGACACCACCGGAGCGGTCATCTGCGCCGCCGGTGACGGACTCGCCCCGGCCGACAAGAAGCTCTACGCGCTGCGGGACGTCACCGGCACCGTCGAGGCGATCCCGCTGATCGCGTCCTCGATCATGTCCAAGAAGATCGCCGAGGGCACCGGCTCGCTGGTCCTCGACGTGAAGGTCGGCTCCGGCGCCTTCATGAAGACCATCGAGGACGCCCGCGAACTCGCCTCCACGATGGTCGGTCTCGGCACCGACCACGGCGTGAGGACCGTCGCTCTCCTCACCGACATGTCCACGCCGCTCGGCCTCACCGCGGGCAACGCCCTCGAGGTCCGCGAGTCGGTCGAGGTCCTCGCCGGCGGCGGCCCCGCCGACGTCGTCGAGCTCACCATCGCCCTGGCGCGCGAGATGCTCGACGCGGCCGGCGTGAAGGGCGCCGACCCGGCGAAGGCGCTCGCCGACGGCTCCGCGATGGACGTGTGGCGCCGCATGATCGCCGCGCAGGGAGGCGACCCGGACGCCACGCTGCCCGTGGCCCGCGAGCAGCACGTCGTGACCGCCTCGGCCTCCGGTGTGCTGACCCGCCTGGACGCGTACGACATCGGCATCGCCGCCTGGCGCCTCGGTGCCGGACGCGCCCGCAAGGAGGACCCGGTGCAGGCCGGCGCCGGCGTCGAGCTGCACGCCAAGCCGGGCGACACGGTGACCGCGGGCCAGCCGCTGTTCACCCTGCACACGGACACCCCGGACCGCTTCGACTACGCGCTCCAGGCGACCGAGGGCTCCTACGACGTCGCACCGGCGGGCACCGAGTTCAAGGCGTCCCCCGTCGTGCTGGAACGTATCGCCTGACCTGCGGTTTCCTCTTGCTGTCGAACGGGACCTGCGGACCTCCGCCGGTCCCGTTCGGCATGCCGCAGCCGGTGACGCTCACCCCAGCAACGCCGCCACCACCACGAGCACCGGCACGGCCGCGACCGTGGAGAGCAGTACCGACTCGCGGGCCAGAGTCTCGCCGACCCGGTAGCGCGAGGCGTACGTGAACAGGTTCTGCGCGGCGGGCAGTGCCGAGGTGACCACCACGTCGAGCAGCGGGGCGCCGCGCAGCCCGAACACGCCGACGGCCAGCGCCCACGCGGCCAGCGGCTGGCCCACCGCCTTCAGCGCCACGGACAGCAGCACGGGGGACCGGTCGGCGCCACGGCCCGGCAGGCTGCTGCCGCACAGCGAGATCCCGAACGCCAGCAGCACGGCGGGCACCGACATCCCGCCGATCAGCTGCAACGGATCGAGAACCGGCCCAGGCACCCGCAGGCCGGTCGCCGACACCACGACACCGCTCAGCGAGCCGACCGCGATGGGGTTGCGCAGCGGAGTGATCAACCTCCGCCACAGCGGCCCCTTGTCGCCCTCCCCGGACAGGTCGAGCACGGTCAGCGCGATCGGCGTCACCATGATCTGCTGGAACAGCAGCACGGGCGCCACCAGCGAGACGTCGCCCAGCACGTACACGGCGATCGGGATACCGAGATTGCCGGAGTTGACGTAGCTGGAGCAGAGCGCGCCGATCGTCGTCCGGCCGAGGCCCCAACGGCGTACGACCCCCACCGCGACGAACACCCCGGCCGCCGCGACGGTGCTCATCGCCGTCACCAGCAGCCGGCCGGAGAAGACGACCGACAGGTCGGCCTGCGCGAGCGTCGTGAACAGCAGCGCGGGCGAGGCCACATGGAAGGCGAGCTTCGTCAGCACCTCCCGGCCGTTGTCCCCGAGATAACCGCGCCGCCCGATCACGTACCCGACGCCGATGACCACGGCGATCACGGCGAAGCCCGTCAACACCCCCTGCACGGCGCCTCCTCTGCGGGGAGGAGGCCGTCGGGTATCGCGGGAGGCACCGGTTCGTGGGACATACACCCAACCCAATGGGGAAGGCTGAGCGCAGGTCAATGTGATCTGCGCGGGGCGCACCGGAGTGCGGTCGCCGCGGGGCGCCGGGACGCGCCGTCCCGCCCGCGATGAGTTCCGAGCCCCCGGACGGTCTACTGACTGTGGATTCCGCGACACCCGCCGTACTCGTGCTGCCAGGACTCGTCACCCGCGACGAGGTGCCCCGGCTCTGCGACGACGTCCGCGCCCGCCTGGAGGCGGCCGGGGGCGGCGTCGTGGTCTGCGATGTCGCCGGCCTCGGACCGCCGGGCCTCGCCGCCGTCGACGCGCTGGCCCGGCTGGAACTCACGGCCCGGCGGGCCGGGGGCCGGATACGGCTGAAGGACCCCGACCCCGCCCTGCGCGCCCTACTCGACCTGGTCGGCCTCCGCTTCGACACCTCCACCGGCGCGACCCCGCACTCCGGAGGCCGCGAGTGCCGCGACCTCCTCGGGTCCGTCCAGGTGAGGGGGGAGCCCGAACAGCGGGAACCAGCGCGCGGTGTCGAGGAAGCAGTGGAACCCGGTGATGCGGCCCTTTGAGATCTCCAGCGCCTGCACCGCCCAGGGGACGTAGCCGCCGGCTTCCTCGTCCGGCTTGTAGTGGGCGAAGCCCGGCAGGCCGTTCACCTCGACCGGGATCAGCCGCGAGTTCGCGCAGGCGGCGCCGAGCGTCGTCATGAAGCCGGTGATGTCCGACGTGCCGCGCAGCCACAGGTCGAACGGCGGCATCGTCATGATCGCGTCCTCGTGGAGGAGCGCCGTCAGCGCCGTCATGTCATAGCCCTCGAACGCCGCCACATAGCGCTCCAGGAGCTTCTGCTGCTCCTCGTCGAGCGGGTCGGAGGTGACGGCGTCCGCGCCCTCCCCCTCGCTCTCGGCAAGGGTGGCGCGGGCCCGCTGGAGCGCGCTGTTGACCGACGCGACCGTCGTGCCGAGCAGCTCTGCGACCTCGCTCGCCCTCCACGCGAGGACCTCGCGCAGGATGAGCACGGCCCGCTGCTTGGGCGGGAGCTGCTGGAGCGCCGCCATGAAGGCGAGGCGCACCGACTCCTTGGCGACCGCGGCCTCCGCCGGGTCACCGGTCGTGGGCAGCACACGGGCGTCGGGCATCGGCTCCAGCCAGGTGTTGTCCGGGCGGGGGGTGAGCGCCGCCTGGGCGAGCGGTGACGGGGCCGTGAGATCCATCGGGCGCGCTCTGCGGTTGCCCGCGTTGAGCATGTCCAGGCAGACGTTCGTCGCGATGCGGTACAGCCAGGACCGCATCGAGGAGCGGCCCTCGAACTTGTCGTAACTGCGCCAGGCGCGGACCATCGTGTCCTGCACCGCGTCCTCGGCCTCGAAGGAGGAGCCGAGCATCCGGTAGCAGTATCCGGTCAGTTCGACCCGGTGCTTCTCCAGCCGGACGTCCAGGTCTGCCGTCGTCGCCGTGCCCTCGCTCATAGCCAACCCACCCCTGTGGCCTGTTTCCCGTCCCGCGCGTCGTTGCGCCGGCACTTCGGAAGCTACCGCAGCCCACTGACAATGGCGTGCGGAGCGGGGAAACCCGCAGCTCGAAGGGGTGGTGCCGGAGACCGATTTCCGGCGTCGGCGAGCGCGAAACGGCGCGCGGCGGGCCATCGGTGCGCGGGAGCCGGAGCGCGGCGTGCCCTCAGTGGGCGAGCGCGGGCGCCCGGCGGCCCGCGGCGCGTGCCGCGTGCGAGCCGGCCAGGGTGATCGAGACGACCCCGGACACCGCGAGCAGCCCCATGACGACCGTGCCCGCCCAGCCCCCTGCGTGGAAGGCGATCGCGCCGAGCGTGCTGCCCGCGCTGGAGCCGATGTAGTAGGCGGACTGGTAGAGGGCCGACGCCTGCGCCCGACCGTGCTGCGCGGTGTGGCTCACCGACGAGGAGGCGACCGCGTGGCCCGCGAAGAAGCCCGCCGTGATCAGCACGAGGCCCAGCAGGACCAGGACCAGCGAGTCCCCGAGGGAGAGCAGCAGCCCGGCCGTCGTGGTCCCGCCCGCCAGGTACAGGGAGCCGCGGCGGCCGACCCGGCCGACCAGGCGGCCCGCCGTCGACGCGGACACCGTGCCGACCAGGTACACCAGGAAGATCGAACCGACGATGCCCTGGGGGAGCGAGAAGGGTGCCTCGCTCAGGCGGTAGCCGATGACCGTGTAGACCCCGCCGAACACCGTCATGAACAGCGCGCCGATCGCGTACAGCCGGCGCAGCAGCGGGTTCGCGAGGTGGTCGCGCACGGTGCGGGCCAGCACCCGGGGCCGCAGCGAACCCTGCGCGAAGTGCCGGGGCGCGGGCAGCAGCATCCGGAAGGCGACCGCGCAGGCCACGGCGATCAGCCCGATCACGCCGACGGCCACCCGCCAGCCCCACTCCTGGGCGACCCAGCCGGTGATCACCCGGCCGCTCATGCCGCCGACGCTGTTGCCCGCGACGAACAGGCCGATCGCGGTGATCAGTGCCTTGGGGCGGACCTCCTCCGCGAGATACGCCGTCGCCGACGCCGGGAGACCAGCGAGGGCCGCGCCCTGCACGGCCCGCAGCGCCACCAGCGCGCCGATCGACGGTGCGAAGGGCACGAGGAGACCGACGGTCACCGCCACCGCCAGGGACGCCGTCATCAACGTACGTCGTCCGAAGCGCTCCGACAGGGCGCTCATCGGGAGGACGAACAGGGCCAGTCCGCCGGTCGCCGCCGACACCGTCCAGCTCGCCTCGCTCGCGCTCACCGCGAAGTCCGCGGAGACGAGCGGGAGGAGGGCCTGCGTGGAGTAGAGGAGCGCGAAGGTCGCGACACCCGCGAGGAAGAGCGCGAGGCTCATCCGGCGGTAGCCGGGCCCGCCGGGGGCCATACGGGAGTCGGTGGTGTCGGGGGCGGGCGAGGTGGCGGCCACCGTGGTGGACGCCCCGGTACTGGCGGAAGGCATGCCTCGAACCTAAGGACCCGTCGTTCATCCGTCCAATGCATGGAATCGTCATAATCGTTCCCATGGCGCATCAGCAGAGGTCAGAGGCTCACCTGTCACCGTTCAGTGACACAGAAGACATCGGAAGCATGGCCGCCGTGCTCGCCCCGCGGCTCGCGCATTTCGCCGGCGTCGCCCGCACCGAGCACGTCACCCGCGCCGCGCAGGAGATGCAGGTCCCCCAGTCCACGCTCTCCCGGTCGCTGGTCCGGCTCGAACAGGACCTGGGTGTCGACCTGTTCGCGCGCCGCGGCCGGACGCTGTCGCTGACCCCCGCGGGCCGCACCTTCCTGTCCTCCGTGGAGCGCGCCCTCGCGGAGATCGAACGCGCCGCCGACGAGGTCCGCGCGGACGCCGACCCGGCGACCGGCAAGGTCGCCTTCGGTTTCCTGCACACCATGGGCTCCGAGACCGTCCCCGGCCTGATCCGGGCCTTCCGCGCCGACCATCCGCGGGTGCGCTTCAGCCTCGTGCAGAACTACGGGGAGGCGATGCTGGAGCGGCTGCGCTCCGGCGAACTGGACCTCTGCCTCACCTCGCCGGTGCCGGACGCGCCCGACCTGGTGGGCCGCCGTCTCGACGAGCAGAAGCTGCGGCTCGTCGTACCGGCCGACCATCCGCTCGCCGCCCGCAAGCGCGTCCGCCTCGCCGAGGCCGCCGATGAGAGCTTCGTGACCCTGGAACCCGGCTACGGGATGCGCCGGATCACCGACGACCTCTGCCAGGAGGCCGGGTTCCGGCCGCGCATCGCCTTCGAGGGGGAGGAGGCGGAGACGCTCCGCGGCCTCGTCGCCGCCGGCCTCGGTGTCGCCCTGCTGCCGCCACCGGCCGTCGCCCGCCCGGGAGTTGTCGAACTCACGGTCACCGCCCCGCGGGCCGTCCGCGAGATCGGCGTCGCCTGGCTCGACGGGCACCCGGACACCCCGCCGGTGGCCGCGTTCAAGAAGTTCCTGCTGTCCCGCCGGGGCCGCCTGCTGCCCGACTGACCCTGCCCTAGCGGCGCAGCGACTGTCCGAAGCCGGCCGCGAGCGGCATTCGCAGGCCCAGCGGCGGCGGCGCGGCGAACGCGTCCTCGACGGGCCGTGAGAACGAGTGGCCGAACAGCGACCCCAGCACGAAGTCCTCGGCCAGGGAGAGGACTTCGTGCCGGTGCTGGTGCAGCGCGTGCCCGTCCGAGTGGACCTCGAAGCGGCAGATGTCGCGGTTGGCCTTCTTCGCGCGCGCCGCGAGCCGGAAGGACAACTCCGGGTCGGTGCGCTCGTCGTTGGTGCCGTGCACGATCAGCACCCGGCGGCCGACCAGTTGTTTCACCGGTTCGGGTGGTGCGGCGACATCCTCCTCGGGCAGCCAGGGGGCCAGTGCCAGCACGGAGTTGACGGCGGTGTGCCCGCCCGCGCGCAGAGCGGCCCGGGCGCCCATGTCGATGCCGGCCAGGCATACGGGGACGTCCCCGTAGCGGCGGACGACCTCGTCCGCGGCCCAGGACGCGTCGCCCGCCAGATGGGCCTCGCTGCCGTTCCAGCCGCGGAGCCGGTAGTGCACCACGTGCGTGACCAGGCCTTCCGTCCGTCCGGAGCGGGCCAGCCTGCGGCCCAGCGCACGGACGGAGGCGGCCGCCATCATGGGGGAGGGTCTGCGGGCCGAGGTCTCCTCGCCGCCCGGCAGCAGCAGAACAACTCCGCTGACCGCCGTCGGCTCCGGGCCGAGCGCCCTCCCCAGCCGGGCCATGCGAACCGGCGTCGCTTGCTGTGCCATGACAGAACAGTGTCAGAAGCATCGGTGTACGCCACCCGTCCGCACGGTCACCGTTACGTATCGACGGATCTGTGCGACAGGAGTTCTACGCGCGTAGGGGCTACAGTGCGAAAATGACGAGCCAGATCCGGAACACCCCGAGCTCGGAACAGATCCGCCGGGCGCCCAAGGTCCTGCTGCACGATCATCTCGACGGGGGCCTGCGCCCCGGGACGATCGTCGAACTCGCCCAGGAATCGGGCTACTCGAACCTTCCCGAGACCGATGCCGACAAGCTCGGCCTCTGGTTCCGCGAGGCCGCCGACTCCGGTTCGCTGGAGCGGTACCTGGAGACCTTCGCCCACACCTGCGCCGTCATGCAGACCCGCGACGCGCTGGTGCGCGTGGCCCGCGAGTGCGCCGAGGACCTCGCCGAGGACGGCGTCGTGTACGCCGAGGTGCGGTATGCGCCCGAGCAGCACCTGGAGGGCGGGCTCAGCCTCGAAGAGGTCGTCGAGGCGGTCAACGAGGGCTTCCGGGAAGGGGAGCGGCTGGCCCGGGAGAACGGCCGCCGCATCAGGGTCGGCGCGCTGCTCACCGCGATGCGGCACGCGGCCCGCGCCCTGGAGATCGCCGAACTCGCCAACCGCTACCGCGATCTGGGCGTCGTCGGCTTCGACATCGCGGGCGCCGAGGCCGGGTTCCCGCCCACCCGGCACCTGGACGCCTTCGAGTACCTCAAGCGCGAGAACAACCACTTCACGATCCACGCCGGTGAGGCGTTCGGGCTGCCGTCCATCTGGCAGGCACTCCAGTGGTGCGGCGCCGACCGGCTCGGCCACGGCGTGCGCATCATCGACGACATCAAGGTGCGCGAGGACGGCTCCGTGGAACTCGGGCGTCTCGCCTCCTACGTCCGGGACAAGCGCATCCCGTTGGAGCTCTGCCCGAGCTCCAACCTCCAGACCGGCGCCGCCGACTCGTACGCCGAGCACCCGATCGGGCTGCTGCGGCGGCTGCACTTCCGGGCCACCGTCAACACGGACAACAGGCTGATGTCCGGGACGAGCATGAGCCGGGAATTCGAGCACCTTGTCGAAGCGTTCGGTTATTCGCTCGATGACATGCAGTGGTTCTCGGTCAATGCTATGAAGTCAGCATTCATTCCTTTCGATGAACGACTTGCCATGATCAATGACGTGATCAAGCCCGGATATGCAGAACTCAAGTCCGAATGGCTGTTCCAGCAGACCGCCTCGACCAGCGGTTCTCTCGGAGATCAGGCCTGATCGGAGCGGATGGAAAGCGGCCGGGTCTTCACTTCTTCTCCATGACTCGGCCGCTTTTCGATGTTTGCGGACGGCGGGTTTGCGTGTTTACGGTTCTGGACCGCTCACATCCCCGTCTCCAAGGACGCATCCAACATGAAGCAGTCTGCTGCCAAGACCCTCGGTGTCGCCGCTCTCGGTGCCGCATTCGCCGCCGCCGGCGCGGGTGCCGCGAATGCCGCCCCGGCCGTGCCGGACGCCTCCTCGGCGCTGGACACCGTCACCCGGACGCTGCCCGCCGAGAACGTCGCCAAGGCGCTGCCCGGTGCCGGTGAGGCGCTCGCCCAGGGTCAGAACGCGCTCGGCGCGGGTGTCGCCGCCGCGCAGCCCGCCGCCGCGCGACTGCTCGCCGACGGGCCCGCCGCGCCCGTGGCCGGACTGCTCGGTGGCCTGCCGGTGCAGGGCCTGCCCACGCACGGCCTGCCGGTGAACGGGATTCCGCTGGGCTGACGCCCCCCGGCAGATCAGACCCCCTTCCCCGCCGACCCGGGGTCTTTCTGCTGCGCGAACGCCGGTGGGGCGCACCCGACGAGGGTGCGCCCCACCGGCGTTCGCCGTACGCGGGCCGGGTGTCGGCCGGGTCACCAGGCGGTGCGGGAGGCCTTGTCCTCGGAGGGGAAGAGGATCCACAGCGCGATGTAGAGCAGGAACTGCGGGCCGGGGAGCAGGCAGGACACCACGAAGATGACGCGCATCGTGGTCGCGGAGGTGCCGAAGCGCCGTGCCAGCGCAGCACAGACTCCGCCGATCATGCGGCCGTTCGTGGGGCGGGCGAGGGCGGTCATGGTGGCTCCTTCGCGAACCGTCGTGGAGTCCCGGCGGGCCGGGCTCCGTCGTCATCGGCGCGTTCACCGACGACTTCCACGGTACGGGGACGAAGGGGGGCGAAGCGTCGCTCTACGGAGCGATGCCGACCCTGGGAATCGTCGGGGTCAGACCCTGAGCGGGGTCCTCCCGGAGGACGGTCGACCGGTGCCGCGTCTCCGCCCGGCGACGGATCCCGGCGCGCACGGCGGGTACGACCGCGAGGTGCGCGAGGGCCACCCCGAGGGTGTTCAGCAGGATCGAGTCGATGTCGACGACCTGGCCGGGGACCCCGGTCTGCAGCAGCTCTATGCCCAGCGACAGCAAGGTGCCCGCGGCGATCGTCCGCAGCAGCGAACCCAGCGTGGAGACCGCGAGCCTGCCGCCCGTCAGCGGAAGCAGCACCCCCAGCGGGGCGAGCAGTCCGAGCCCCGCGGCGATCCGGCGCACCGCCGTCTCCGGGTCCAGTGAGAGGTCGGCTCTGATACCCGCGAACGGCCGCAGATTGGCGGCACTCACCCAGGGGACGTCCAGCGGGCGCAGAGTGATCCAGGCGACGAGGGCGAGGTGTGCGACGAGGAGGACACCTCCTGCCACACGGACGCGGGTGACGGCATTTCCGCCGTCTGAACCAAGACGCTGCACGCCCCCCAAGACGCGGGGTCCGGCACGATCGGTTCCGGAGCCGGGATTTTCACCCCGGCCCGCCTCACGAGCCCTCGACCGCAATCGACCCCGGGGACGCGGTGCCCGGCGAGGAACGCACCTCGGGCGTGCAGGTGTACGTGCGTAGCGCGCCGGGTGCCGGACCGCCCAGGACGACGGTGCCGTCGTCCCGCGCCGCGGCCGAGTCGGAGAACGTGCAGACGATCTGCGCGAGGGCCGTCGGGGTGAGGTCCGCGGGAGAGGTGCTCAGCCGCAGTGTGTCCTCGGGATCCCGGCCGCGCGGCCCGCCGACCGTCATGCCGCCGCGTACGTCCGTCGAGTACCGCGCCTGCTGTTCCGGCGTCGACGGTGTCTCGGCGAGTTCGTCGAGCAGGCCCTGGGCCACCAGGACGCGCCGCGCCGCCTCCGCCGTGCCGCCGGGGATGCGCACCGACCGTTCCACGGTGACCAGTTGCGCCGAACAGAGCAGGAAGACCTGGACGGGCACCCCGTCCGAGGACTGGGTGGCCGCGTCCTGGCCGGACAGCGCGCAGGGAACGCGGGAGGGAGCGGGTCCGAAGTCGGTGGGGACCTGCGTGGACCGGATTCCGCACCCCGTGAGCAGCGCGGCCAGCAGCGGCAGCGCCAGCCATGGCCGCACCCGCCCCGACAGCGTCCGCCGTGCGGGGCGCCGGGCGTGGCCGTGGAGGGGCGCGGAGGCGGGGGCGGGGGTCATCCGGAGGTACCTTCCGTGCCGTTGCCGGGCGCGGGGTCCTTGGACTCGTCCGGGCCGTCCTCGAGGAGCTGCGACGTGTCGTGGGGCAGCCGCAGCGTGAAAACGGCCCCGCCCTCGGGGGAGTTCGCGGCGGTGATCCCACCGCCGTGGATGTGCGCGTTCTCCAGCGCGATGGACAGACCGAGCCCGCTGCCCTCGGAACGCGGCCGGGACGCGCTGGCCTTGTAGAACCGGTCGAAGACATGCGGCAGGACGTCCTCGGGGATGCCCGGGCCGTGGTCCCGCACCGCGATGACCAGGTGTTCGCCCTCCACCCGTACCGCGACCCGGACCGGTGAGCCGCCGTGCTTGAGCGCGTTGCCGATCAGGTTCGCGAGGATCACGTCGAGGCGGCGCGGGTCGACCCGGGCCATGATGCCGCGCTCGGCGTCCAGTTCGACGGCGTCCAGCCAGGCCCGCGCGTCGATGCACGCGGTGATCTGGTCGGCGATGTCCACGTAGTCCAGGACGAGCCGGGCGGTGCCCGCGTCGAAGCGGGTCACCTCCATGAGGTTCTCCACGAGGTCGCCGAGGCGCCGGGTCTCGCTGACGACCAGCCGGACGGCCGGCTCGATCATCGGGTCCACGCTGCCGGTCTCCGCGTCCAGTTCCTCTTCGAGGATCTCCGTCACGGCGGTGATCGCCGTGAGCGGGGTCCGCAGTTCGTGGGACATGTCGGCGACGAAGCGCCGGGACGCCTCGTCGCGCGCGCTCATGTCCGCCACGCGTTTCTCCAGCGCTTCCGCCGTGTGGTTGAACGTCCGTGACAGATCGGCGAGTTCGTCCGTTCCGGAGACCCGCAGCCTGGTGTCCAGCTTGCCCTCGCCGAGCCGGCGGGCCGCGATGCCCAGCCGGTGCACCGGCTTGAGGACCGTGGTCGCGGCGGCCTGGGCGAGCAGCGCCGAGCCGATCAGGGCCAGCCCCGTCGCGATCCCCAGCGACCAGGCCAGCGAGTTGAGGTCCTTCGCCTCCGGCTCCAGCGACTTGAGCATGTAGCCGGTCGTGGTGCCGCCGATCACCCGCGCGCCGCCGACCAGGTACGGCTTGTCGTGGTCCGTGATCCGCTGCCAGTACAGGTGGTACGCCGACTTGTTGTTCGAGGAGAGCGACTGCTTCTTGTCCACCGCCTTCTGGAGGGACGCGGGT
Organism: Streptomyces sp. NPDC102279; assembly: GCF_044766365.1. Lineage (NCBI taxonomy): Bacteria > Bacillati > Actinomycetota > Actinomycetes > Kitasatosporales > Streptomycetaceae > Streptomyces > Streptomyces sp. NPDC102279. The sequence goes on from NZ_JBIWLU010000011.1 coordinate 166,500, forward strand.
ACGTCCTCCAGGGTGAAGGTGTCCAGCTCGGAGTTGCCGACGATCGTCTTCCCGGTCTCGTCCTCGGCGACCAGCAGCACACTGAACCGCTGGCTGCTGTTCGCCATCTGCACGGCCGTGCGCTGGAGTTCGTCCGGCGCGGGGTGCACGGGCAGCATGCTCGCGTGGTTGCGCATCTCCTGCTGGAAGTCACGCAGCACGGCGTCCTGCGTACGCGTCAGGACGGCCTCGCGGTTCAGCCAGTACGCGATACCGGACGCCGAGACCGCGGCGGTGAGCGCCACGAGCCCGAACACCACGACCAGGCGCAGCCGCAGACTGGTGAAGCGCAGGCCGGACAGGAGTGCCCTGCGAGCCGCGGCCCAGCCGCGGAGCTTGTCGTGCGGTTTCGTCACTGAGGATTGTCCAGCCGGTAGCCGACGCCCCGCACGGTACGGATCAGGGTGGGCGACGAGGGCACGTCCTCCACCTTGGCGCGCAGCCGCTGCACACAGGCGTCGACCAGCCGCGAGTCGCCCAGATAGTCGTGCTCCCACACCAGCCGCAGCAACTGCTGGCGGGACAGCGCCTGTCCGGGCCTGCGGCTCAGCTCCAGGAGCAACCGCAGCTCGGTGGGCGTCAGTTGCAGGTCCTCACCGTTCTTCGTGACCGTCATCGCGGCACGGTCGATGACCAGCGAGCCGAACGACGCCGAGTCGTTCGCCTCCCGCTCGCCACGGCGCAGCACGGCACGGATCCGGGCGTCGAGCACCCGTCCCTGCACCGGTTTGACCACGTAGTCGTCGGCGCCGGACTCCAGTCCGACCACGACGTCGATGTCGTCGCTGCGCGCGGTCAGCAGGATGATCGGCAGCTGGTCGGTGCGCCGGATGCGCCGGCACACCTCGAACCCGTCGATGCCGGGCAGCATCACATCCAGCACGATCAGGTCCGGCCGCTGCTCACGCAACAGCTTCAGACCGTCCTCGCCGGTGGCAGCGGTGGCCACACGGTGTCCCTGGCGCGTCAAAGAGAGCTCCAGGGCCGTACGGATGGCGTCGTCGTCCTCGATCAGCAACAGGGAAGGCACGGACGTCATTCTGGCCCATGTCATGGCCGGGTATCGACCGTTGGAGCGCTCCCACTCCTCTCCTCCCCGATACCTGCCCTCCGACGGCCGGGCCGACGGCACCACGGATCCGTCTGCGTAGTCGTACCGCTCTTCTCTGTGACCGGCCTGTGGTGTGCCTGCGCGGGACCCCTGTGACAGGTCTGTGACAGTCGGCGGACACGGCCATGAAGTGGCCCGGGCAAGCTTTTCGACACAAGGCAGGACGCACCACAGAACGACCGAAGCACCGGTACTCCACGACGGGGGGCGCGAGATGAACACACTGCACAGCACCATTACTGGCGCGGTTGTCACGCGGCTCCACGACGTCAACCGGGCCGCGGAGAAGTCCGGCGCCGTGATCGGGCGGGGGTGCGATCGCGGCGCCGGGCGTCAGCACACCGTGCACATGAAGGTGGTTGACGCCCGCACGGGGGAGAACACCACGGCGGCCACCGCCGTGGGCACGACCGGGGGGAAGGCTCACGGGGGAGCCGCGTACGGGGAGGTCTCGGGGGAGCGTCACTCGCTGTCGGAAGCGGAGTTCACCGCTTACGTCCAGGAGCGCCGCGCCTCCCTGTACGCAACCGCCTACCACCTGACCGGTGACCGCTTCGAGGCCGAGGACCTGCTGCAGAGCGCGCTGTTCTCGACGTACCGGGCCTGGGACCGGATCACCGACAAGGCCGCGGTCGGGGGCTACCTCCGCCGCACCATGACGAACCTGCACATCAGCGCGTGGCGCCGCCGCAAGCTGAACGAGTACCCGACCGAGGAACTGCCGGAGACGCCCGGCGACACGGACGCGATGCGCGGCACCGAACTGCGCGCCGTCCTGTGGCAGGCGCTGGCCCGGCTGCCCGAACTCCAGCGCACGATGCTGGTCCTCCGTTACTACGAGGGCCGCACCGACCCGGAGATCGCGGAGATCCTCGACATCAGTGTCGGCACGGTGAAGTCCAGCATCTGGCGCTCGCTGCGCCGGATGCGTGAGGACGAGGTCCTCAGCTTCGGCCGTGACGAGGAGGAGTCCTTCGGCGAGCTTGTCGCCTGAAGGTCTGGGGGGAGCGGTAACAGACCGGGGGAGTCGGTTCCGGGGGGAGCCGACGACGGTCGTGGGGGGATCCAACGGGGTCACGGGGGACCACGGGGGAAAACGAAGAAGGTCCAGGCGGACGGGGGGTCCGCCTGGACCTCTTTTCGTTCCTGGCCGCGGTGACTACGCCGCGGTGCGGTGCGAGGGCGCCCGGCGCCCGGCCGCGGCGGCGGTCAGCCGGCCGAGTGCTTCGGCCTTGTCGCAGGGATGCGCGCCCAGAGCCGCCTGGCGGGCCACGATGGAACGCTCCGTGCGCATCAGCCGCCAGCCCCGGCGCAGCAGGAACGGCACCGACTTGCGGCCCTCCCTGAGGTCCCGCGCGAAGCGCCGCCGGAACGTGGTCACCGCGCCCCGCGACAGGCACAGCGCGTCGGCCAGGACGCCGAGTTCGCGGCAACGCTCGACGATCTCGGCGGCGAAGATCCCCTCCGCGATGAACAGCGGGGTCCGCTCCATGCGCAGGGTCTCGGTGCCGGTCCGGGCGCTCAGCGAGATGTCGTACACGGGGATGTCCGTACGTCCCGTGCGGCACAGTTCCTCGATGGCGGCGACCGCGGTGTCGGCGTCCCAGGACAGCGGGTGGTCCCAGTCGATGTCCTCGCTGCCCTCGACCTGGGGCAGCGTCGGGTCCGTGGCTTCCTTGTAGAAGTCGTCGAGACGCAGCACCGGGAGGCCGGAGTCGGCTGCGAGAAGGGACTTCCCGGAGCCGGAGGGACCGCAGAGCAGCACCACGCGGGTGGATATCGGGGGGTGGGAACCCAATTCTCTGCACCTTCTGTGACAGGTCCGGCGGCGCCGCGCGACGGCGCGGCTCCCGGACATTATCCCCGGCGCCGGCGGCAGGGCCGACGGGTTCCGGGGTACGGCGACCGACTGGCGTAGATATGCCTGTTGACCCGCAGGGGCGAATCCGCCCCCCCGGACCGCCCGCGAGGGGAGCACCTTCAACTACTCTGCGTGTCACTTCCGTTGCTCTCCGCCAGGGAAGTCCCGCTCTCCGCTAGTCAAAGAGGAAACCCTGATGGTGCGACACGCAGCCCAGCCGACCACCCTGGCCCGCACGACCGCGCGGATCGCCGCAGCGGTCGGCGTGGTCGCTGCCGGTGCCGCCGCCGCCTCCCCGGCCGTCGCGGACTCGGCCCCCGTCGTGGACGCCCTGCGCACCCGGCCCACCTCGCTCGGCAACATCGACCCGCAGGCCGGACTGCAGGCGCTCACCGGAACGGTGGGCTATGTCACGGGCCCCGTCGAGGGACTCAAGCCCAACCCGCTGGCGGGCACGGGCGTCGACCCCCTCGACAACGGTGTGGGCACCCAGCTCGCCGACTTCAAGCCGCTGTCGTCGAAGACCCTGACGGGACCGTTGGCGCAGGCCCCGTCGATCGGCAGCATCCCGGTGCTCGGCCAGGTGACCGGGCTGCTGCACTGACCTGAGGCCGCCCGGGCAGTGTCCCGGCGGCCCGGACAGGAGAGAGCCGCGCTCCCCCCGGACGGAGGGGGAGCGCGGCTCTCCGTTGCCCGGAGCCCCAGGGACACGGATCGGGGCCCCGGCGGCGCGGGCGTCAGCTCATGGCGTCATCCCGTGGCCGTGCGGGCGGCCACGGTTCAGTACGAGGAACCCGAGACGCCCAGCGCGCCCGTCGGGTGCCAGACCGTCTTCGTCTCCAGGAAGGCCGTCAGGCGCTCGGTTCCGGGAGTGCGCGCGTAATCCACAGCCTGTGGACGGACGACCCGCTTCAGGTTGTCCGCGGCGGCGATCTCCAGCTCCTTGGCCAGTTCCTCGTCCGCTCCGGCCAGGTCGATCGCGTTGACGTCCTGGTGCGCGGCCAGCGGGGCCGCGATCTCCGCGGTCCTGCCGGACAGGATGTTCACGACACCGCCGGGCACGTCGGACGTGGCCAGCACCTCGCCCAGGGACAGCGCCGGGAGCGGGGACTTCTCGCTCGCGATCACGATCACCGTGTTGCCGGTGGCGATCACCGGGGCGATCACCGAGACCAGACCGAGGAACGACGACTCCTGCGGGGCCAGCACCGTGACGACACCGGTCGGCTCCGGGGACGACAGGTTGAAGAACGGGCCCGCCACCGGGTTCCCGCCGCCCACGACCTGGGCGATCTTGTCCGTCCAGCCCGCGTACCAGACCCACCGGTCGATCGCCGCGTCGACGACCGCGGCCGCCTTCGACTTCGACAGGCCCTCGGCCTCCGCCACCTCACGGGCGAACTGCTCCCGGCGGCCCTCCAGCATCTCCGCGACGCGGTAGAGGACCTGGCCGCGGTTGTACGCCGTGGCACCGGACCAGCCGCCGAACGCCTTGCGCGCGGCGACGACCGCGTCCCGGGCATCCTTGCGCGAGGACTGCGGCGCGTTGGCCAGCCACGTGCCCTTCGAGTCGGTCACCTCGTACACCCGGCCGCTCTCGGAACGCGGGAACTTGCCACCCACGTACAGCTTGTAGGTCTTGAACACGCTCAGACGCTGCTGCTCGGACTTCTCGACTGCGCTCATTTAACGCTCGCCCTCCTGGCTCGACGGGGCGAGGTACGCCTCCAGGCCGTGCCGGCCGCCCTCGCGGCCGTAGCCCGACTCCTTGTATCCGCCGAACGGCGAGGTGGGGTCGAACTTGTTGAACGTGTTGGCCCAGATCACACCCGCGCGCAGCTTGCTCGCGACGGCGAGGATGCGGGAGCCCTTCTCGGTCCAGATGCCCGCCGACAGGCCGTACTGCGAGTTGTTGGCCTTGGCGACCGCCTCGTCCGGGGTGCGGAACGTGAGGACGGACAGCACCGGGCCGAAGATCTCGTCGCGGGCGACGGTGTGCGCCTGCGTGACGTTCGTGAAGAGCGTCGGGGCGAACCAGTAGCCGGACGCGGGGAGTTCGCAGGCCGGGGACCAGCGCTCCGCGCCCTCGGCCTCGCCCTGCTCGACGAGCGAGGTGATCCGCGCGAGCTGCTCGGCGGAGTTGATCGCGCCGATGTCGGTGTTCTTGTCGAGCGGGTCGCCCAGGCGCAGCGTCGACAGCCGGCGCTTGAGCGAGTCGAGCAGCTCGTCGTGGATCGACTCCTGGACCAGCAGCCGCGAGCCCGCGCAGCAGACCTGGCCCTGGTTGAAGAAGATGCCGGTGACGATGCCCTCGACGGCCTGGTCGATCGGGGCGTCGTCGAAGACGATGTTCGCCCCCTTGCCGCCCAGTTCGAGCGTGACCTTCTTGTGCGAGCCCGCGACCTGCCGGGCGATCGCCTTGCCGACGGCGGTGGAACCGGTGAACGCCACCTTGTCCACGTCCGGGTGCGCGACGAGGGCCGCGCCCGCGTCGCCGTACCCGGTAAGGATGTTGACGACGCCCCTGGGCAGGCCGGCCTGGCGGCAGATGTCCGCGAAGAACAGCGCCGACAGCGGCGTGGTCTCGGCGGGCTTCAGCACCACCGTGTTGCCGGCCGCCAGCGCCGGGGCGATCTTCCACGCCAGCATCAGCAGCGGGAAGTTCCACGGGATGACCTGGCCGGCGACGCCCAGCGGGCGCGGGTTCGCGCCGAGACCGGCGTGGTCGAGCTTGTCGGCCCAGCCGGCGTAGTAGAAGAAGTGCGCGGCGACCAGGGGGAGGTCCGCGTCGCGGGTCTCCTTGATCGGCTTTCCGTTGTCCAGCGTCTCCAGGACGGCCAGCTCGCGGCTGCGCTCCTGGATGATCCGGGCGATGCGGAACAGGTACTTGGCGCGCTCGGAGCCCGGCAGCGCCGACCACTTCACGAACGCCTTGCGGGCCGCCTTCACCGCGCGGTCCACGTCCGCCTCGCCCGCCTGGGCGATCTCGGAGAGGACCTCCTCGGAGGCGGGGGAGACGGTCTTGAAGACCTTGCCCTCGGCGGCCTCGGTGAACTCACCGTCGATGAACAGGCCGTAGGACGGGGCGATGTCGACGACGGAGCGGGACTCGGGCGCCGGGGCGTATTCGAATGCGGAAGCCATGATGGATCAGTCCACCGTCACGTAGTCGGGGCCGGAGTAGCGGCCGGTGGCCAGCTTCTGACGCTGCATCAGCAGGTCGTTGAGGAGGGATGACGCGCCGAAGCGGAACCAGTGGTTGTCCAGCCAGTCCTCGCCCGCCGTCTCGTTCACCAGGACGAGGAACTTGATCGCGTCCTTGGTGGTGCGGATCCCGCCGGCCGGCTTCACACCGACCTGCACCCCCGTCTGGGCGCGGAAGTCGCGGACGGCCTCCAGCATGAGCAGCGTGTTCGAGGGTGTCGCGTTCACCGCGACCTTGCCGGTGGACGTCTTGATGAAGTCGGCCCCGGCCAGCATGCCGAGCCAGCTCGCACGGCGGATGTTGTCGTACGTCGACAGCTCGCCGGTCTCGAAGATGACCTTCAGCCGGGCGGCGCCCGAGGCCTCCTTCACGGCGACGATCTCGTCGTACACCTTCATGTAGTCGCCCGCGAGGAACGCCCCGCGGTCGATGACCATGTCGATCTCGTCGGCGCCCGCGGCGACCGCGTCACGCACGTCGGCCAGCTTCACGTCGAGCGCGGCACGGCCCGCCGGGAACGCGGTGGCGACGGAGGCGACCAGCACGCCGGAACCGGCGACGGCCTCCTTCGCGACGGCCACCATGTCGGGGTAGACACAGACCGCGGCGGTGGTGGGCGCGGTGCGGTCCGTCGGGTCCGGGAGCACCGCCTTGGCGCCGAGCGCCCGGACCTTGCCCGGGGTGTCCGCGCCTTCCAGCGTCGTCAGGTCGACCATCGAGATGGCGAGGTCGATCGCGTACGCCTTCGCGGTGGTCTTGATGGAACGGGTGCCGAGCGAGGCGGCGCGCGCCTCCAGGCCGACCGCGTCTACGCCGGGCAGCCCGTGGAGGAAGCGGCGCAGCGTGCTGTCGGACGCGGTCACGTCGGCGAGGGCAGCGGGTGCAGAGGTGGGCATGGTCACCAGACGAGCATATCTACGCGCGTAGCGGCTGTACAGCCCCGAGGACGGGTCCGGGGCGGGCCGGTCACCCGGGCGGCCGGTGGGCCCCGGACCGGGGAGGGGCGGGGGCGCCCCTCCGGAGCCGGGGGCCCGGGTGTTCCTCGTGGCGGCGGCTGGTGGGGTCGCCTTCAGGGCAAGCCGATGCCGTCCACGGACCCGCTCGGGGGCGCCCCCGAGCGGGTCCGTGGACGGGGGCGCCCCCGATGTCGTCGGGGCGGGTCGCGGGGCCGCCCGGGTTCCGGGAGGTCAGACGGCCGGCCGTGTGCCCGGGGTCGTGCCCGGGGCCCTCGCGTCGATCTGCCAGCAGGCGGCCGTGAAGCGGATCTCGTCGGCATGGATGAACGGGGCGAAGGCCGGTCGGACCGTTTCGACGACCCGATCGCGGGTCGGCCCGTCCGCGGCGCGCAGAGCCGTGCCGACCGGACCGAAACGGGTGAACCACCAGACCAGCTTGTCGGCGGGGAGCACGCAGGTCGCGTCGACGGGCCGGATGTCGATGTCCTCCCAGCCGCTCTCCTCCAGCAGGCGGCGGACCCGGCCCGCGTCGGCGAGGGCGAACTGCCCCGGCGCGTCGGGCTGCCGCTCCGGGAGGTCGGGCAGGAGCGGCCCCGCGGCCCGTTCGGCCGTCGTCATGAACGGGTTCTCCTCCACGTCGCGCCAGGCGATGAACCGCAGTCCCGCCCCGGCCCGCGCGGCCCGGCGCAGGTTCGCGAAGGCCCGTACCGAGTCGTCGAAGAACATCACCCCGAAGCGCGAGACGACCGTGTCGAAGACGCCGGCCTCGAAGGCGTGGTCCTGCGCGTCGCCACGGACGAACGAGACCGGTACGTCCTCCCGCTCGGCCCGTACCCGGGCCGCGTCCAGCATCGGCCCCGAGATGTCCACGCCCACACAGCGCCCCTCGGGCCCCAGCCGCCGCGCGACGGCCACCGTCGTCCCGCCCGTACCGCAGCCGACGTCGAGCACCCTGCCCCCGCGCCCCTCCGGGACCGCCTCGACGAGCAGGTCCTGCAGCGGCCGGTACAACGCGTCCACCACGTCCTGGGCCTCGACCCAGGCGTTGCCCGACGGGCCGTTCCAGCGCGCCGCCTGCTCGTCGTCCGGCTTGCCCTTGGCTGCTTCCATGACCGCCTCCTGTGTTTGCCCCCACGGCAGGGAGATGACACCGTCCTACTTCAAGCCGACTTGAGGTCAAGAGGATGCCGGACCTGGACATCGCCGAAGTGGCGCGCCGCGCCGCCGTGCCCGCCTCCACCCTGCGCTACTACGAGGAGAAGGGGCTGATCGTCTCGACGGGCCGGCGCGGCCTGCGCCGGCAGTTCGACCCCGGCGTGCTGGAGCGGCTGGCACTGATCGCGCTCGGGCGCTCCGCCGGGTTCTCGCTGGACGAGATCGCCCGGATGTTCGCCCCCGACGGGCAGCCGCGCATCGACCGCCGGATGCTCGCCGACAAGGCCGACGAGCTGGACCGGACGATCCGCGAGCTCGGCGTCCTCAGCGACTCCCTGCGACACGCCGCCGTCTGCCCGGCCCCGAGTCACCTGGAGTGCCCCACGTTCCGGCGCATCCTGCGGGGCGCCGCCGGCACGGGCCCCGCTCCTGTGGTCCCCCGGAGGAAGACGCCGCGATCCTGAAGGACGGCACCGCCTCGCCGCTGCCGTCGCCGGGCGCCACGCGTACCTCATGGCCGTGACGTCGGACACGCCCGGACCGGCTCCGCACGCTGACGAGTCCGGCCCTCCGGACATGGCCGAGGTGTCTCCGGGCCGAGGTGGGGCGGGCGGTGGACCCATCCGGCGCGGTCCGCGGGAGAGAAGAGTTCGCGACCATAGTGAGACCCCACCGAGCCCAAGCGCACCGCGGTCGTCGGGCACAATCGGGGCCATGAGCACCCCGGACCACCAGTCACCCTTTCCGGACGCCTCGCGACCCGAGGCCAAGGACCGGATCTACCGGTCGCCCGCCGGGATCACGGGCGGCGCCCTGCTGCTGTTCATCGCGGGCTGGCTCGGCATCGACGCCCTGGTCTCCGGAACCGGCCGCACCCCCTGGCTGGCCCTCGCCGCGCTGATCCTGGTCGTCCCGCTGGTGGCCGCCTTCACCCTGCGCCCCGCGGTCTACGCGAACGAGGACCGGCTGCGCATCCGCAACCCGCTCCGCGTGGTCGTGCTGCCGTGGAGCAAGGTCGCCTCGCTGCGCTCGTCCTACTCGAACGAGGTCGTCGACACCGACGGCGCCAAGTACCAGCTCTGGGCCGTGCCGGTGTCGCTGCGCGCCCGCAAGAAGGTCGCCAAGCACCAGGGGCAGGCCGCCACCGGGAGCCGTGGCGTCGAGGGGCGCATGGCCTCGATGGGCCGGTCGCCCTTCGGCCGCGGTGCCGTCGCCGACGCGCCGACCCGCTCGCAGACCGACCAGGTCATGGACGACCTGCGCGGGCTCGCCGAGGCACGGGCGCACGAGTCCGAGGCGCAGGGCGAGGTCGTGGTGCGCTGGGCGTACGAGGTGCTCGGCCCCGCGATCGCGGGCGCGGTCGTACTGGCCATCCTGATCGCCACGGGCTGAGCCCACCCGGCGCCGGGCCGCTCTCCCGCCCGTCCGCAGGCGGGGGGCCGCCCAGGGTCCCGCTCGTCGACGGGCCGCAGCCTCTCCGCGCCCGGTCTCCCGTCCGCTTTCGCTCGGGGCCTCTCCGCGCCCGGCCTCCCGTCCGCCTTGGCCGGGGGTCGCCCAGCGTCCCGCTCGTCGACGGCCCGGGGCGGCTCCGCGCCCGGCGCCCCCTCCGGCCATCGCCAGGTGACGGCCCGCGCTCGGGTACCTGGTCCGGCCTTCGGCCCGGGGCCTGCTCCGCGTTGTGTGCTCTGTCTGTCCGCCGACCGGGGTTGCTCCGCGTTCCGCCGTGGGCCTGTCCTGCCGTCGCAGGGTGCCGTCCTGCGCTCCGGTGCCCCGTCCGCCTCGCGGTCGGTGGCCGCTCCACGACCAGCGTTCCCGCCGGTTCGTCCGCCGGGGCTGCTCAGCGTCCCGGGTCCCTTCCGACCGCCGGCCGCCGCCCGACCCGGGGAAGGCTGGACGACGGACCCTCGCCGCGCCCGGCCCGTGCGCCATGCCCGGGCTCCTCGCACGAGTGGACACGATCCGTCGCGTGTACGGGAGGGCGCGCCGTGACCGGCGTCCCCAGTGACCGGCCCGTCACGTCTTGGCCCGGCCTCGTCACCTTGGCCTTGGGCCCTCGGCCGACACCAGCCCCCTCGTCCGCGGGGCTTGAGCCTCGGCCCCGCCCCGGCGCGCCCTCGGGCAGCACGAAGGGGGCGCCGCGTCCTGGAACGCGGCGCCCCCTTAGGCGTACGGACCCCGGCACCGGGCCGGAGTCCGGTCGTCAGATGCCGGCCGCCGCCGACAGGTCCCGCTTGATCGCGGCGAGCAGCTCGGCGGCCTTCGCGTGGCCCGCCGGGAGGCCGGCGTGGCCGTCTACGGGCACCACGACCTCCAGGTAGCACTTCAGCTTGGGCTCCGTGCCGCTCGGGCGGACGATGACCCGGGCGGCGTCCAGCGTGTAGCGCAGCCCGTCCGTGGGCGGCAGCAGCTCCGTGCCCTCGGCCAGGTCCTCGGCCTTCGTGATCGCGAGGCCCGCCAGCTCGGCGGGCGGCTGCTCGCGCAGCCGGCGCATGGCGTCCGCGATGACCGACAGGTCCTCCACGCGCACCGACAGCTGGTCGGTGGCGTGCAGTCCGTGGGCGACGGCCAGGTCGTCGAGCAGGTCGAGCAGCGTCCTGCCCTGCTCCTTCAGCTCGGAGGCCAGCTCGGTGATGAGCAGGGCTGCCGTGATGCCGTCCTTGTCGCGCACGCCCTCGGGGTCGACGCAGTAGCCGAGCGCCTCCTCGTAGCCGTAGCGCAGACCGTCGACGCGGGCGATCCACTTGAAGCCGGTGAGGGTCTCCTCGTACGGCAGGCCCGCGCCCTCGGCGATCCGGCCGAGCAGCGAGGACGAGACGATCGACTCGGCGAACGTGCCGCGCGCGCCGCGCCGGACCAGGTGCTCGGCGAGCAGCGCGCCGACCTCGTCGCCCCGCAGCATCCGCCAGTCCCCGCCGGCCGGGACGGCCACGGCGCAGCGGTCGGCGTCGGGGTCGTTGGCGACGATGATGTCCGGGCCGCTCGCGCGGGCCTGCGCGAAGGCCAGGTCCATCGCGCCCGGCTCCTCCGGGTTGGGGAAGGCGACCGTGGGGAAGTCCGGGTCGGGCTCGGCCTGCTCCGCCACGAGCACCGGCTCGGGGAAGCCGGCCCGCGCGAATGCAGCGAGGAGCACCTCCTTGCCGACGCCGTGCATCGGCGTGTAGACGGTGCGCGCGGTGCGCGGCGAACCCGCGGCCAGCACGGCGTCCGTACGGGCCAGATAGGCGTCCAGGACACCCTCGTCGAGGATCTCCCAGCCGGACTCGGGGCGCGGCACGTCGGCGAGCGCCCGGACCGCGTCGATCTCGGCGGCGATCTCCGCGTCGGCCGGCGGCACGATCTGCGAACCGTCGCCCAGGTACACCTTGTAGCCGTTGTCCCGGGGCGGGTTGTGGCTGGCGGTGACCTCCACGCCCGCGACCGCGCCGAGGTGGCGTATGGCGTAGGCGAGGACGGGGGTGGGAAGCGGCCGGGGCAGGACGGCGGCGCGCAGGCCGGCGCCCGTCATCACGGCCGCGGTGTCCCGGGCGAAGTCGGCGGACTTGTGACGGGCGTCGTAGCCGATCACGACGAGTCCGCCGGTCTCGCCCTTGGCCTTCAGGTACGCGGCGAGTCCCGCCGCGGCCCTGATGACCACGGAGCGGTTCATCCGCATCGGCCCGGCGCCGAGTTCACCGCGCAGGCCCGCGGTGCCGAACTGGAGGGTCCCGGCGAAGCGGGCGGCGAGCTCGGTGACGTCCTCGGCGTCGACGAGCTTGGCGAGTTCCTCACGGGTCTCCGCGTCGGGGTCCTCGGCCAGCCACGCCGTGGCCCGCGCGATGAGTTCGTCCTGCACCTCGGGTGCACCTCTCTTCGGTCGTACGGTTCCGTCTGCCCGGTCGTTCCGCCCCCGGAACCGGGGACGGACCTCCCGCCGCCTACAGGCGGTCCAGCACCTTGGTCAGGAGTTCCCCCATGCGCACGGCCGAGTCGCGGCCCGCCTGGAGGACCTCCTCGTGGTTGAGGGGTTCACCCGTCATACCGGCGGCGAGGTTGGTGACGAGCGAGATGCCGAGGACCTCGGCGCCCGCCTCGCGCGCGGCGATGGCTTCGAGGGTGGTCGACATGCCCACCAGGTCCGCGCCGATGACCCGGGCCATCCGGATCTCGGCCGGCGTCTCGTAGTGCGGGCCGGGGAACTGGGCGTAGACGCCCTCCTCCAGCGAGGAGTCGACCTCCTTGCACAGCGCGCGCAGCCGCGGCGAGTACAGGTCGGTGAGGTCGACGAAGTTCGCGCCGATGATCGGCGAGGTGGCCGTCAGGTTGATGTGGTCGCTGATCAGCACCGGCTGGCCGGGGCGCATGCCCTCGCGCAGCCCGCCGCAGCCGTTGGTCAGCACGATGGTCTTGCAGCCGGCGGCGACGGCGGTACGGACGCCGTGCGCGACGGCGGCGACCCCCCGGCCCTCGTAGAAGTGGGTGCGGCCCAGGAAGACCAGGGCGCGCTTGTCACCGATCAGGTACGAGCGGACCTTGCCGCCGTGACCCTCGACGGCCGGGGCCGGGAAGCCGGGCAGCTCGGTGACCTGGAACTCGGCCTCGGGGGTGCCGAGGGCGTCCGCGGCCGGAGCCCAGCCGGAGCCCATCACGAGGGCGACGTCATGGGTGTCGGCGCCGGTCAGCTCGCGCAGGCGCGTGGCGGCGGCGTCAGCGGCGGCATGAGGGTCGCCCTGGATGTCGTCCGGAAGAAGAGATGCGTTCACGCGCATGAGGGTAGCCGGTCCGGGCCTACGCGCGTAGATGACAGAGCTCACGGTCTTGCGATCGTTGTCTTGTCGTTTCCGACGAAAACGCGCGAGGGGAGCCTCTGCGGGGGCGCCCGGTGTCGGAGGGGCGCCGGGCAGAGGGCCGCGCTCAGCAGGGGCGCTTGCGGAGTTCCATGACGTAGTCGTGCGGCGCTCCCGCGGACTCCGCGGCGTCCGCGAGTTCCCCCAGATACCGCGCCGAGGGAAGTCCCCCCTCGTACCCGTTCAGTACGTACACCCAGGCGGGCTCCTCGCCGTCCAGCGTGTGCACCCGTACGCGCATCCGCCGGTAGACGTCCAGGCCGACGCCCTCCCAGCGGTCCATGGAGTCCTCGTCCAGCGGCGCGACGTCGTACAGCGCCACGAAGACCTGGGACCGCGGAGCCTCGACGATCGTCGCGAGCGCGCCCTCCCAGCCCATGTGCTCGCCGCCGAACGTCAGCCGCCAGCCGTTCAGCCAGCCCGTGGCGCGCAGCGGCGAGTGCGGGGCGCGGCGCGTCATGAGCCGCGGGTCGAGATTGCCGGCGTACGCGGCGTAGAGCGACATGGGGTCGAGGGTACGGCAGCGAAACGTACGCCTCTCGCGTAACAAAGTGACCCGGATGCCCGCGCCGGGACCCCCTGGGCGGAAGCACCTTGAAGCGTGCGGGACAATGGAGTACGTGACTCGGATCGTGATCATCGGTGGCGGACCCGGCGGATATGAAGCTGCGCTGGTGGCAGCCCAACTCGGCGCGGAGGTGACCGTCGTCGACTGCGACGGTCTGGGCGGGGCGTCGGTGCTCACCGACTGCGTGCCGTCGAAGACTCTGATCGCCACGGCCGAGGTGATGACGACCTTCGACTCCTCGTACGAGGAGCTGGGCATCATCGTCGCCGACGACACCCCGCCCGAGGAGCAGGCGGCCCGGGTGGTCGGCGTGGACCTCGGCAAGGTCAACCGCCGTGTGAAGCGCCTCGCGCTCGCCCAGTCGCACGACATCACGGCCTCGGTGACCCGGGCCGGCGCCCGCGTGCTGCGCGGCCGCGGACGGCTGGAGGGCATGCAGTCCCTGGACGGCTCCCGCAAGGTCGTCGTGCGCGCCGCGGACGGCAACGAGGAGACCCTCACCGCCGACGCCGTTCTCATCGCCACCGGCGGTCACCCCCGCGAGCTGCCCGACGCGCAGCCCGACGGCGAGCGCATCCTGAACTGGACGCAGGTCTACGACCTCGACGAGCTGCCCGAGGAGCTCATCGTGGTCGGTTCCGGTGTCACCGGTGCCGAGTTCGCCGGCGCCTACCAGGCGCTCGGCTCCCGCGTCACCCTCGTCTCCAGCCGGGACCGCGTGCTGCCGGGCGAGGACCCGGACGCCGCCGCCGTCCTGGAGGACGTCTTCCGCCGCCGCGGCATGAACGTGATGGCCCGCTCCCGCGCCGAGTCCGCCAAGCGGGTCGGCGACCGCGTCGAGGTCACCCTCGCCGACGGCCGCGTGATCAGCGGCACGCACTGCCTGATGGCGGTCGGCGCCATCCCGAACAGCAGCGGGATGGGCCTGGAGGAGGCCGGCGTCAAGGTCCGCGACTCCGGGCACATCTGGACCGACAAGGTCTCCCGCACCACCGCCCCCGGCGTGTACGCGGCCGGCGACGTGACCGGCGTCTTCGCCCTCGCGTCCGTCGCCGCCATGCAGGGCCGGATCGCGATGTACCACTTCCTCGGCGACGCGGTGGCCCCGCTGAACCTGAAGACGGTGTCGTCGAACGTCTTCACCGACCCCGAGATCGCCACGGTCGGCTACTCGCAGGCGGACGTCGACGCGGGCAAGATCGACGCCCGGGGCGTCAAGCTGCCGCTGCTGCGCAACCCGCGCGCCAAGATGCAGGGCATCCGCGACGGCTTCGTCAAGATCTTCTGCCGCCCCGGCACCGGCATCGTGGTCGGCGGTGTGGTGGTCGCCCCGCGGGCCTCGGAACTGATCCACCCCATCTCGATCGCGGTCGACAACAATCTGACGGTCGAACAGATCGCGAACGCCTTCACCGTGTATCCGTCCCTGTCGGGCTCGATCGCCGAGGTCGCCCGGCAGTTGCACACCCGCAAGACCGCGGGCGAGGGCTGACCCGTCCGGCGACTCTTCGCTGGTCACAGGGAGTCGGGGCCCATTCCGGCGGCATAGGCGGACCGATTAGGCGCGTATACCACTTCGTGCCTTGCCATGCGAACAACTTCTGTTATTCGGCGCAAACTGCTGAAAGCAGACGGTCGTTGGGGTTACTGTCAGTTTCGTGTTCGCTGCAGAACGTCGCCAATTGATCCTCGAAATGGTGCGAGCGAATGGGGCCGTGTCGCTCCGTGAGCTCGCCCGTGTCGTCCAGACCTCCGAAGTGACCGTACGGCGGGACGTGCGCGCACTGGAGGCAGAAGGACTCCTCGACCGCCGGCACGGCGGTGCGGTATTGCCGGGCGGGTTCACGCGAGAGTCCGGCTTTCCGCAGAAATCACATCTCGCGACCGCCGAGAAGACGGCCATCGCCGATCTTGCCGCGGGTCTCGTCGAAGAGGGCGAGGCCATCGTGGTGGGGGCGGGCACCACCACACAGGAGCTGGCCCGCCGGCTCGCACGGATCCCCGGCCTGACCGTCGTCACCAACTCCCTGCTGGTGGCCCAGGCGTTGGCCCATGCCAACCGTGTCGAGGTCGTGATGACCGGCGGCACGCTGCGCGGTTCCAACTACGCCCTGGTCGGATCGGGTGCCGAGCAGTCCCTCCAAGGGCTGCGCGTCTCCCGGGCGTTCCTCTCCGGGAGCGGTCTGACCGCCGAGCGCGGGCTCTCCACGTCCAACATGCTCTCGGCGTCCGTGGACCGCGCTCTGGTCCAGGCGGCCGCGGAGGTGGTGGTCCTCGCCGACCATACGAAGCTCGGCGCGGACACCATGTTCCAGACGGTGCCGACCGACCTGATCACCCGTCTGGTCACGGACGAGCCGCCCGCGCACGACGACCGCGCGGCCACCGAACTGCAGGCCCTGGCCGATCAGGGCGTACAGATCGCGGTGGCGGGGTCATCGGCATCGGGCGGTGCGGGAGGGGACCCTCTGCCGGCGGGGCGCCAGCAACGCCGGGACGTACCCCTCCCGGGCCCGCGCCGCGGACAGGTCGGACCGGGTTCGGGACCACAACTACGCAGCGCGACGGTGATGGGGGACCAGCCCCCGGCCGAAAGGGCACGGGTGGCCGACCTTCGACGCCGCTGAGCGGTGCCGGTGGTCAGTGGAACGGACAGCGGGGCAGGTTTCCCGCCCCGTCCGGTTCATGGCTTCAGACCACGCAGTGTCAGGTTCAGCAGACGGTCGGCCAGTCCGGAGTCGTCCGGGGTTTCCTCCGCCGCCAGCGCGATCGCGTTGGTCAGCTGGAGGAGGTCACCGATCGACACGTCGGCGCGTACGGCCCCCGACTCCTGGGCGCGGAGCAGCAGGGCGCTGCCCGCCTCCCGCATCGGGCCGCTGCACCGGGCCAGATGTGAACCGTCGTCCCGCGCCGCCGACATGAGGGCGCGTGCGAGCCCGCGGTACTCACTCGCGTGCGTGACGATCGCGCGCAGCCAGTCCACCAGGGCGGTGCACGGCTGCGGGGCGTCCAGCAGTTCGCGTGAGCGGCTCAGCAGGTCGCTCACGGCCTCCTCGAAGACCGCGCTCAGCAGCGCGTGCCGGTTCGGGAAGTGGCGGTAGAGCGTGCCGATCCCGACGCCCGCGCGTCGGGCCACGTCCTCCAGAGACGCGTCCGTGCCGTGTTCGGCGAAGGCGGACCGTGCCTCGGCCACCAGACGTGCGTAGTTGCGACGGGCGTCCGCTCGCATGACGCGTGGAGCCGCGCCCGTCTCTCCGGGGGGCCCGGACGTATCGCACGTACCGGCCCGCTCCCGTGCGGCAGCGCCGACCATCGCTTCCACCTGACCTCTCCCGCCGGAACCGACTCCCGTCGTCCGGCCGTCCCCAGCATGCCACCGGCCCGTCGTCGGCCGGACCTCGACGGCCGCGTGTGCGGCACGCGGCTATCTCCGGGGCTTCGCCCCTGCCCCCAGTTCCCGGTCGTCGTTCTGCCGCCGGTCGGTGGGGGCTGGTCGCGCAGTTCCCCGCGCCCCTGGATGCTCCCCGGCGGCTTTGGGGGCTTCGCCCCCGTCCCTGCTGCCGGTTATCGGTTTGCCGTCCGGCGGTGGGGGTTGGTGGCGCAGTTCCCCGCGCGGGAACGGGTGGCGCCCGGCGGGTCGCGGGTGCGGTTCGCCGGGCGCCGGGGGTGAGCCGGGTGGTCACCCGGTTCGTTTTGTTCAGTCCTTGATCTCGCAGATCGCGGCACCGGAGGTGACGGACGAGCCGACCTCCGCGAGCAGGCCCTTGATGGTGCCGGAGCGGTGCGCGTTCAGCGGCTGCTCCATCTTCATGGCCTCAAGGACGACGACGAGGTCGCCCTCCTTGACCTCCTGGCCCTCCTCGACGGCCACCTTGACGATGGTGCCCTGCATCGGAGAGGCGAGCGTGTCGCCGGAGGCGGCCGGGCCGGACTTCTTCGCGGCCCGGCGCTTGGGCTTGGCGCCCGCGGCAAGACCCGTACGGGCCAGGGACATGCCGAGCGAGACCGGCAGCGAGACCTCCAGGCGCTTGCCGCCGACCTCGACGACGACCGTCTCGCGGCCCGGCTCGTCGTCGGTCTCGGCGTCGGCCGGAGCGGTGAACGGCTTGATCTCGTTGGCGAACTCGGTCTCGATCCAGCGGGTGTGGATCGTGAACGGGTCGCTGGAGCCGGTGAGTTCGGGAGCGAACGCCGGGTCCGTGACGACAGCGCGGTGGAACGGGATCGCCGTCGCCATGCCCTCGATGTCGAACTCGGCGAGCGCGCGCGAGGCCCGCTGGAGCGCCTGCTCGCGCGTGGCGCCGGTGACGATCAGCTTGGCGAGCAGGGAGTCCCAGGCCGGGCCGATGACCGAGCCGGACTCGACGCCCGCGTCCAGCCGGACACCGGGGCCCGACGGCGGCGCGAAGGTCGTGACCGTACCGGGGGCCGGCAGGAAGTTGCGGCCCGGGTCCTCGCCGTTGATACGGAACTCGAAAGAGTGACCGCGCAGTTCGGGGTCGCCGTAACCGAGTGCCTCGCCGTCGGCGATACGGAACATCTCGCGGACGAGGTCGATGCCGGCGACCTCCTCGGTGACCGGGTGCTCCACCTGGAGACGGGTGTTGACCTCCAGGAAGGAGATCGTGCCGTCCGTGCCGACGAGGAACTCGACGGTGCCCGCGCCGACGTAGCCGGCCTCCTTCAGGATCGCCTTCGAGGAGTCGTACAGCTCCTGCACCTGGGCGTCCGAGAGGAAGGGGGCCGGGGCCTCCTCGACCAGCTTCTGGTGGCGCCGCTGGAGGGAGCAGTCACGCGTCGACACGACGACCACGTTGCCGTGGGTGTCGGCCAGGCACTGCGTCTCCACGTGCCGCGGCTTGTCGAGGTAGCGCTCGACGAAGCACTCGCCCCGGCCGAACGCCGCGACGGCCTCGCGGACGGCCGACTCGTAGAGCTCGGGGACCTCTTCGAGGGTGCGGGCGACCTTCAGGCCGCGCCCGCCACCACCGAAGGCGGCCTTGATGGCGATCGGCAGACCGTGCTGCTCGGCGAACGCGACGACCTCCTCGGCGCCCGACACCGGGTCCGGGGTGCCGGCCACCAGCGGGGCGCCGGCGCGCTGCGCGATGTGCCGGGCGGCGACCTTGTCACCGAGGTCGCGGATGGCCTGCGGCGGCGGACCGATCCAGATCAGGCCCGCGTCGAGAACGGCCTGCGCGAACTCGGCGTTCTCGGAGAGAAATCCGTATCCGGGGTGGATGGCGTCCGCACCCGAGTCCTTGGCGGCCTGCAGCACCTTGGCGATGTCCAGGTAACTGGTGGCCGGGGTGTCACCGCCCAACGCGAACGCCTCGTCCGCCGCACGGACATGCAGAGCGTCCCGGTCCGGTTCCGCATACACGGCAACGCTCGCGATCCCGGCATCCCGGCACGCCCGGGCCACGCGGACAGCGATTTCGCCACGGTTGGCGATGAGCACCTTGCGCACGATGGCTCCCTCCTTGAAACAAGCCGAGTTTAGGGACAGCCAACACGACGTTTCGACCCGTCCCCAGTGGTGAGCTTGCCCACACGGAGCGTGATACGAGGCTCGCCCGACCCGCGAAATCCCTTGTCGCACCGCAGCACGCGGGAGTCCTTGGCTGAACCCTAGCCCTCTGATGTGGCCAAGGTCTCTGTGGCTCCGTGCTGCGGCCCACAGTGATTCTTTGTGGAGTCCCTACGAATGGCCCAACGATTCTTTGCCCTCGGCAGAACCCTTGTCCCGCGGTTTACCGGTTAGTAGCGTTCGGGATGTCTCGAACGTACTTGGGGTAACAGCACGCGGAAGTGGGTGGGACCGGTGGTGCGCAGACCGGTGGCATGGGTGACGGCGCTCGTGCTCTTCGCGGAGGCGATCGGCATCGCGCTCCTCAACTGGTTCCTCGGCGTGGTCGTGGACCGCCAGGACATGTCCCTGGCGGGGCTCGACTCCGACACGATGGCGGTGTCGTCGAAGATCGGCGGCCTGGTCTTCGGCCTGTACTTCGCCGCGTGCGCCGTGTCCGCGCTGCTGGTCGGCGTGCGCGACCGCGCGCCCGGTCTCGTCGGGCGTGTCCTGCTGATCAGCGCCGCGGTGGTGCACGCCCTGCTGGGCGCCTTCACGGTGGGTCTGGTCGGCTGGGGCGCCTTCGCCTTCATGATGGTCGGGCTCGGGCTGATCGTGTTCACCCTGCTGGCGTACGACCGCCGGGAGGCGGCCCCGGTCGACGCCGCGGCGCCGGGTGGCGCAGGCGGCGGCGAGGGCCTTCATCACGGGAGCGGTGCCGGGCAGGGCGCCGACCGGGCAGGGGCCGTCGACCTGGGGAAGGGCGCCGACGGGGGACCCGCGGTCACCCCGCCACCCGCCCCCTCGGCCTCCTGACCGGCCGCCGGCCGCACGGGGAGCCCTACTTGTCCCGGGGCGCCCACAACTCCGTGATGCCCACGCCCAGTTCGGCGAGCAGCTTGCGCACCAGCGGCAGCGAGATGCCGATCACGTTGCCGTGGTTGCCGTCGATGCCCTCGATGAACGGGGCCGACCGGCCGTCGAGCGTGAACGCGCCCGCCACGTAGAGGGGTTCGCCCGAGGCGACGTACGCGGCGACTTCGGCGTCCGTCGGCTCGCCGAAGTGGACGACGGTGGACGCCGTGGCCGACACCCAGCGTTTGCTCGCCGTGTCCCAGACGCAGTGTCCCGTCTGGAGCGTGCCCGCACGGCCGCGCATCGCCTTCCAGCGGGCCGTCGCCTCCTCGGCGTCGGCGGGCTTGCCGAGCGCCTCGCCGTCCAGGTCCAGCACCGAGTCGCAGCCGATCACCAGCGCGCCCTGGACCTCCGGGCGGGCCGCCACGACGGAGGCCTTCGCCTCGGCCAGGGCGAGGGCGAGTTCGGCGGGGGTGGGCGCGGTGACGGCCTCCTCGTCGACCCCGCTCACGATCACCTCGGGGGCGAGTCCGGCCTGCCGCAGCAGGTTGAGCCGGGCGGGGGACTGCGAAGCGAGCACGAGACGGCGGCGCGGCTGATCGGTCATGCCGTTCAGGGTATCGGCGCCGATCGGCCGGTGCGTCGGCCGTCGTCCATCCGCTCCGGAGCGTTCAGCGCACCCCCAGCACGATCATCGCGACCACCATGGCCAGCGCCATGAGAACGCCCAGGCGCCGCAACATGGTCTGCATGTCGCGGAGCTCCTTGGGCGGCTCGTTCTCCGGGTCGGACCACAGCATGTCCTCGATCGTGCGACGCCCGTGCGGCCGGGCGCCTGAGTACGCGTACTCAAGTTGCGCCCGCCCTGCTCGCACCCGCCTCCGTACGCCTCCCGCTTAAACGGGTCTCCAGTTCCCTTAACGTCGATGATGCTGCTACTGTCAGGCCCGTAGCTAAAGGAACTTCAGTCCCCTTAAGGTGTCTCGGGAGAGGGAACCGTCATGTTCACCACCGCCTGGACCGCATCACCCCAGCTCCCCGCGGAAGGCTTCACCCCGAACTGGTCGCGGGAGGGCTTCTGGCGCCAGTCGCTGCGCCAGGCCGTCCGGCTCACCGCGGGCGGCGACCGACTGCGCGTCCGGCTCTCCAACGCGTACGGCACCTCACCCCTGCGGATAGCGGGCGCCACCGTCGCCCGGACCGCCGGCGGGGCCGCCGTCGAGCCGGACTCGGTGCGCCGGCTCACCTTCGCGGGGACCGCCGACGCCGAGATCCCGGCCCGCGGCGGCCTCGTCAGCGATCCCGTCGAACTGCCCCTGGAGCGGCTGGAGTCGGTGACCGTCACCCTGCACCTCGACGCCGTGACCGGGCCCGCCACCTTCCACGCTCAGGCCTTCGCGACCAGTCACCGGGGTACCGGGGACCGTCTCCACGACGTCGGCGGACACGGCTTCACGGAGGTCACCGAGTCCTGGTACTTCCTGTCCGCCGTCGAGGTCGACGCGGGCGGACGCGCGGACGGGGTCGCGCTCTTCGGGGACTCCATCGTGGACGGCTTCGGCTCCACGCCGGGCACGAACCGGCGCTGGTCCGACCGGCTCGCCGAACGCACCGGCCGGCCCGTCCTCAACGCCGGTATCGGCGGCAACCTGCTGCTCAACGACTCGGCCTGGTACGGCGAGAAGGGCGTCCACCGGCTCGACCGGGACGTCCTCGGCCACCCGGGAGTGGACACCCTCGTCGTCCTCCAGGGCGTCAACGACATCGGCTTCAGCGAGACGGACGACCAGCCGACCTACCGGCCCGCCCCGGTCGTCGAGACCGACGAACTCGTCGCGGGACACCGCAGGTTGATCGAACGGGCCCGCGCCCGCGGACTCCGGGTGATCGGCGCGACCCTGCTGCCCTTCGGTGGCTCCGACCACTGGGGCGAGCACGCGGCGAAGGTCGCCCACGAGGTGAACGCGTGGATGCGCGACCCGGCGCACGGCGAGTGGGACGCGGTGGTCGACCTGAACCGCGCCCTGGCCGATCCGGCGGACCCGGACCGGCTGCACCCCGCGTACGACATCGGCGACCACCTGCACCCGGGCGACGCCGGATACGCGGTGATGGCCGAGGCCGTCGCGAAGGTCCTCTAGCGGGCCGGTCCTAGCCGGGCCAGTACGTACGTCCCCAGGCCGTCGAGCCCGGCTGCGGGAGCCGGTGCGCGGCGACCCGGGCCGGGTCGGACCAGGAGTCCCGCGGCCGGGGCGCGCCCGACGGCTCGGCGGCAGCCGCCGCGGCGCGCACGCGGACCACCGCCAGGGCGGCCGCCAGCTCCTCCGGGGTCGGATTGCCCCGTACGACCTTGATCGTCATGTCTGCTCCCAGGGGTCGGGGCCTGCGGCGTTCTAGAGCGGGATGTTGCCGTGCTTCTTCGGCGGAAGTGATGCCCGCTTCGTCCGCAGCTGACGCAGGCCGCGGACGACGTGCGCGCGAGTCTGCGACGGCATGATCACGCCGTCGATGTAGCCGCGCTCGGCCGCCGTGTACGGGTTCAGCAGCGCGTCCTCGTACTCCTGGATCAGCCGGGCACGGGTGCCCTCCTGGTCCTCGGCGGAGGCGATCGTGCGGCGGTGCAGGATGTTCACCGCGCCCTGCGCGCCCATCACGGCGATCTGCGCGGTCGGCCAGGCCAGGTTGAGGTCGGCGCCCAGGTGCTTGGAGCCCATGACGTCGTACGCGCCGCCGAAGGCCTTGCGGGTGATGACCGTGATCAGCGGGACGGTCGCCTCCGCGTAGGCGTAGATCAGCTTGGCGCCGCGCCGGATGATGCCCGTGTGCTCCTGGTCGACACCCGGGAGGAAGCCGGGCACGTCCACGAACGTGAGGACGGGCACGTTGAACGCGTCGCACGTGCGGACGAACCGCGCCGCCTTCTCGCTCGCGTCGATGTCCAGGCAGCCGGCGAACTGCATCGGCTGGTTCGCGACGATGCCCACCGGACGGCCCTCGACCCGGCCGAAGCCGGTCAGGATGTTCGGCGCGAACAGCGGCTGCGTCTCGAAGAACTCGGCGTCGTCCAGGACGTGTTCGATCACCGTGTGCATGTCGTACGGCTGGTTCGCGCTGTCCGGCACGATCGTGTCCAGCTCGCGGTCCTCGTCCGTGAGGGTGAGGTCCGCCTCCTCCGGGAACGCCGGCGCCTCGCTGAGGTTGTTGGACGGCAGGTACGACAGCAGCTGCTTGACGTACTCGATGGCGTCCTTCTCGTCACCCGCCATGTGATGGGCCACGCCCGACACGGCGTTGTGGGTGCGGGCGCCGCCCAGCTCCTCGAAGCCGACGTCCTCGCCCGTCACCGTCTTGATCACGTCGGGACCCGTGATGAACATGTGCGAGGTCTGGTCGACCATGACCGTGAAGTCGGTGATGGCGGGGGAGTACACCGCGCCGCCGGCGCAGGGACCGACGACCAGGCTGATCTGCGGAATGACGCCCGACGCATGGGTGTTCCGGCGGAAGATCTCGCCGTACATGCCCAGCGCGCTGACGCCTTCCTGGATCCGCGCGCCGCCCGAGTCGTTGATGCCGATGACCGGACAGCCGGTCTTCAGGGCGAAGTCCATCACCTTCATGATCTTCTGCCCGTAGACCTCGCCGAGGGCGCCGCCGAAGACGGTGAAGTCCTGCGAGAACACGGCGGCGGGGCGGCCGTCGACCGTGCCGTAGCCGGTGACGACGCCGTCGCCGTACGGACGGTTCTGCTCCAGACCGAAGTCGGTGGAGCGATGCCGGGTGAACTCGTCGAACTCGACGAAGGAGTCTTCGTCCATCAGCAGATCGATGCGCTCACGGGCCGTCAGTTTGCCCTTGGCGTGCTGCTTTTCGACGGCGCGCTCCGAGCCGGCGTGCGTCGCCTCCTGAATGCGGCGCTGCAGGTCCGCGAGTTTGCCCGCGGTGGTGTGGATGTCGGGGTGGTGCAGCTCTTCCGGCTCGGACATCGGGATGCGGCTCCCTGCCTGCTCTAAGGGGACTGAGGGCGGTGCTCAGAAGGGGGACTTGCTACTCATCCGTAGCGTAGTGCTGTGGCTACCGTTCGGCAGTGCGGCGTTTACCACACCTAGGCTGGGTTGCATGACGCCGCGAGATGGTTCAGACGCGCACGACAACCGCTGGTCCGACCTGGGCCGACCGCCGCTCAACGGCGCCGCCCTGCGGCGGGCACTGGTCCGCGACGACGGCCTGTGGGCCGACGTCGAGGTCGTGCAGCGCACCGGGTCGACCAACACCGACCTGGCCGGCCTCGTCACCAAGGAGAACGCCGACGAGGGCGCGGTCCTCGTCGCCGAGGAGCAGAACGCCGGGCGCGGCCGGCTGGACCGCCGCTGGACGGCGCCCGCCCGCTCCGGACTCTTCTTCTCCGTGGTGCTCAAGCCCACCGGCGTCCCCGTCGAACGGTGGGGCTGGCTGCCGCTGCTCACCGGAGTCGCCGTCGCCGCCGCGCTCGCGCGCACCGCCGGTGTCGACACCGTTCTGAAGTGGCCCAACGACCTGCTGGTCCCCGTCGACGGCGAGGAGCGCAAGGCAGGCGGCATCCTCGCCGAGCGCGCGGGCGCCGACGCGGTCGTGGTCGGCATCGGCATCAACGTCAGCCTCCGCGCGGAGGAGTTGCCCGTGCCGGGCGCCGGATCACTGGCCCTGGCGGGCGCGACGACCACCGACCGGGACACCGTGCTGCGGGCGGTGCTGCGCTCACTCGAGGAGTGGTACAAGCGCTGGCGCGACGCGTCCGGTGA
Source organism: Streptomyces sp. NPDC102279 (assembly GCF_044766365.1). Taxonomy (NCBI): domain Bacteria; kingdom Bacillati; phylum Actinomycetota; class Actinomycetes; order Kitasatosporales; family Streptomycetaceae; genus Streptomyces; species Streptomyces sp. NPDC102279. The sequence continues at coordinate 191,423 of NZ_JBIWLU010000011.1, forward strand.
TCCCGTCGCCTCCGGCCTCCAGGAGGCGTACACGGCCGGCTGCGCGACCCTCGGCCGTGTGGTCCGCGCCGAGCTGCCAGGCGGCCGCTCGATCGTCGGCGAGGCGGTGGCCGTCGACGGCGACGGCCGCATCGTCATCGCCACGGAGGACGGCGTGCAGGAGCCGGTGGGCGCGGGCGACGTGGTCCACCTTCGGGCCGTCTGAGAGGCGCCGGAGAGAGGGGCGTCCGGCCCGTCCATGGGGGCCGGGCCGACGAGCGTCCTGCCGACGCCCGGCCCGCCCTCGGACGAAGGGCCGGCGGGCGGGCCCGACGACGAGCCGGTGGGCGAGCCGTCCGCTGACGGTCTGCCCACGGGCGGTCTGTCCGTGGACGGTCCGTCCGTGGGCGGTGTGACGCGGGGTGCCAAGGGCTCCCGCCGTCGCGCTCGCGCTGCGGGGGCGGCCCCGGGGACGGGGCGGTCGGTGCGGGCGCGGCCGGGCCCGCGGGCACGAGGGGTCACCGGTGCCGTACGGCGGGTGTGCGGGTCCCGTGGCGGGCGGGGGAAAATGCCCGGAAAGGCCCCCGCGCAGCCCCTCCGGACACCGTCTCCCGCCAGGTCGCGCCATCGGGAGTGAGCCAGCGCACACCTGCCGTAGAGTTGAGCGCGGTCGATACCTGACCTCGGCAGATCGGAAGGGCAGCAGGCGTGACCGTCGACGACACCGGCTCCGGCACGGGTGCTCACCCTGCCCCCGACGGCGAGCCGGGCCGTACCGCCGGGCCGGTCACGGACGCGAGCTCCGCACGGGCCGCCGCGAGCGGCGAGACCGGGCAGGAGGTCCGGCCGGACGACCGTACGGACGCAGATCCCGGCCCCCGTGGGGACGGCCACCGCGGCGAGGTGAGCGGAGTCCGCGAGGGCGACGCGACCGACACGCGCGCGGAACCCCGGCCCGACGGACGGCCCGAGATCCGGTCCGACGCGCGGCACGAGGCGAACGGCCGGGTGGACGCGCCGACCGACCCGGACTCCGACGAGGATCCCCTCGCACTGCGCCTGGAGGGGCTCATCCTGGGCGCCGAGCGGCGCTACACCCCGTTCCAGGCGGCCCGCAGCGCGGGCGTCTCCATGGAGCTGGCGTCCCGATTCTGGCGGGCGATGGGCTTCGCCGACATCGGCCAGGCCAAGGCGCTCACGGAGGCGGACGTCCTCGCCCTGCGCCGGCTCGCCGGCCTCGTCGAGGCGGGCCTGCTGAGCGAGGCCATGGCCGTCCAGGTCGCCCGCTCCACCGGGCAGACCACCGCCCGTCTGGCCGAGTGGCAGATCGATTCCTTCCTGGAGGGGCTGACCGAGCCCCCGGAACCGGGGATGACCCGCACCGAGGTCACGTACCCCCTGATGGAGCTGCTCCTGCCCGAGCTGGAGGAGTTCCTCGTCTATGTCTGGCGCCGCCAGCTCGCCGCGGCCACCGGCCGCGTCGTGCAGGCCGCCGACGACGAGGAGATGGTCGACCGCCGTCTCGCCGTCGGTTTCGCCGACCTGGTCGGGTTCACCCGGCTGACGCGCCGCATGGAGGAGGAGGAGCTCGGCGAACTCGTCGAGGCCTTCGAGACCACCGCGGCGGACCTGGTCGCCGCCCACGGCGGCCGGCTCATCAAGACGCTCGGCGACGAGGTCCTCTACTCCGCCGACGACGCCGGTGTGGCCGCCGAGATCGCGCTGCGGCTCATCGAGACGATGGCGAACGACGAGACGATGCCGGAGCTGCGTGTCGGCATCGCCTTTGGCACGGTCACCACCCGGATGGGCGACGTGTTCGGCACGACCGTGAACCTGGCGAGCCGCCTCACGTCGATAGCGCCGCGCGACGCCGTCCTCGTCGACGGCGCCTTCGCGGAGGAGCTGACCCGCACCGGTGACGCCCCCGCCTCCGAGGCCGAGGCCGCGGAAGCGGCGGCCGCCGCGGAGAAGGAGGGCGAGGAACCCCCCTCGTACCGCTTCGCGCTGCAGCCCATGTGGCAGCGGCCGGTCCGTGGGCTCGGTGTCATCGAACCCTGGCTGCTGGCTCGCCGGGACACCGACGCGTAGCCCTTCCCGTCCGCCCCTCCGCCCGGTCACGGGGTCACCCTCGTTGCCCGGGTGACAGCAGTCCGTCCACGCAGATCCCGACGACCGGTACGCACACACCCGGCCTGTGCGTCGGCGCCGGTGCCCGGGTGCTCGGGGCCTGCGTCGGAGTGTGGCGCGGAGCCGTGGCCGTGGGAGCGGGGTCCGGCGCCTGCGGGGGCAGGGTCGTGTAGGTGTCCGTGGGGATGCCGGTGGCGCCCGGTCCGCCGGTGTCCGGGCCGTCGGCGTGGCCCGCCGGCGTGGCGCCGCCCGATGCCGCCGGGGTCGGACCGGGGATCAGACTGACTCCCGGGGCGGGGGTCGGGCTCGCGCCGCCCATCACGGCGGTCGCCGTGGCGACGCCGGGACGCGCGGGCGGCTGTACGGCCTCCACGGTGGTGACGGCGTCGTCCGCCGGGTCCGTGTCCGCGGCCGTGGGCGTCCCGCCCCGTGGCTCCGCGTCCCCGGGCCCGCCGCCTCCGCCGATCCCGGTCATCGACTCCGGCGCCATCCGCGCGAGGCTCAGCACCCCCGCCGCCAGTGCGAGTCCCCCCGCGGCGAACAGCACGCGCCGTCGCCGGGGCCTGCGATGCCGTCCCCGTCCGGAACCCGGGGGAAGCGGGTCGACACCGACATCCGCGTCGGTCCCGGCCGCGGCCATCACGCCGGGGGCCCGCGGAGCCTCGTCCGACCTGCCCGCGGGCATCGGTACGGTCCTCGGCGCCAGTACGGCCCCGGCCCGCTCCCCGGCGGATCCGCCTCCCGCCGGCCGGAGGCCGGCCCGCCCATCGGGGCGCCCGAGCTGCTCGGTTCCCTCCGGGGCGGAAACGTTCCTGGAGACTTCCTGGGCCCGGCCTCCCGTCGCCGGAACGGCGTCCGGAGCGACCGGTCCCCCGGGCTTCGCGCCATTCCTCGGCGGTCGTGCGGTTGTGGACCCGCCCGTGCCCGCGGACCGAGACGCCGGGACACCGCCCGCACCGCCGCCCGCCGGGGAGGCCGTGCCCGTCGGACCGGCCGCTCCCGCGGTCCTCGGTGCCGGAATCGCGCCGGTCCCGGCTTCCCGGGCCGCGACGGAGGGCGCGGGCCGCGGCACCACGGTCACGGGCGGCGTGGCCCACACCTTGGCCGCCCTGCCCCGCTCGTCCCGGACGGCGCGGGAGTCCGCCCCGTCCGCAGCTCCGGCGGCCGGCCGTGCCGCCGCGGCGGTCCTCACGGGAGCCCGTACCGTGCCCGCCCCGACGGGGTCGATCGCGCCCGCGGCGAACGACGTGGGGGCGCTCGTCGCGACCCCGAGGGAGGTCGCCCGCACCCAGCGGGCGCGCGTCGGCCCGGCGGTCCTGCCGGCCTTCGGCGCGGGCAGGACCGGTGCGGCCGGAGCCGCTCCGGACGGTGTCCGGCGTACCGCCCTCGGGCCCGGGCGGGCGTCGCCGGCCTGCGGCGTCTCGCGGTCTGTCATGGCCGTCCCTCCCCGGTGTGCCGATGCCCCGCATGCGCTGTGGCGGTGCGCAGGTTAAGCACGGGCACGGTTCGGGGGTACGGGAGTTGGGTCCGATGTCACCCGAACGAGGAGGTGCGCGACGAAGGGGTGGGTTTCGCCGGACGGCGTCGGCTGCGATGATCGGGGCGTCGACTGTTAACCCGCGTTAACCGGGAGGGTGTCATGGCGGAGCAAGGGGCGGAGCGACCCGCGGACCAGGGCGGGGAGCAGGGCGAGCGGCGGTTCGGCGAGTTCGTCGCCGTACGGCGGCACGGGCACGTCGCCGAGCTCGTCCTCGACCGGCCCAAGGCCATGAACGCGGTGTCCACCGAGATGGCCCGGTCGATCGCGGGGGCCTGCGACGCGCTGGCCGCCGACCGGGACGTCCGCGTGGTCGTGCTGGCCTCCACCCATGAGCGCGCCTTCTGCGTCGGTGCCGACCTGAAGGAGCGCAACTCCTTCACGGACGCCCAGCTGGTGCGGCAGCGGCCCGTCGCCCGGGCCGCCTACACCGGCGTCCTGGAGCTGCCGATGCCGACCGTGGCCGCGGTGCACGGGTTCGCGCTGGGCGGCGGGTTCGAGCTGGCGCTGTCCTGCGACCTGATCGTGGCCGACCGCACGGCGGTCGTGGGGCTGCCCGAGGTGTCCGTCGGGGTGATCCCCGGCGGTGGCGGCACGCAACTGCTGCCGCGCCGGGTCGGTGCCGCCCGCGCCGCGGAGCTGATCTTCTCGGCCCGACGTCTGGAGGCGGCCGAGGCGCGGGAGTTGGGGCTGGTGGACGAGCTGGTGGAACCGGGACAGGACCGTACGGAGGCGCTCGCCCTGGCCGCCCGGATCGCGGCGAACTCGCCGGTCGGGCTGCGCGCCGCCAAGCGTGCCCTGCGCCTCGGGCACGGGCTCGACCTGCGGGCCGGCCTGGAGGTGGAGGACGCGGCCTGGCGCTCCGTCGCCTTCTCCGGCGACCGCGCGGAGGGTGTCGCCGCCTTCAACGAGAAGCGCACACCGGACTGGCCGGGGGAGTAGTCCGGCCCCCTGTTCGCCCCACCAATGTCCCGAATGTAAGTAAATGTCCCTAACCTGGAGCGATGGGAGAGGACAGGCGGCTGAGTGCCGTGGTGACGCTGGCGCAGGGGATGGCCGCGGCGCACACGCCGCGTGAGTCGTGGCGGGCCGCGGCGCTCGGAGCGTGTCACGCGCTGACCGGCAGCTTCGCCGCGCTCTCCGTCTGGGAGCGCGAGCTCGGCCGGCTGCGGGTCCTCGTCAACGTCGGCGACCGCGCGCCGGACGAGGCGGAGTTCCCCGACGGGGAGGCCTACCCCGTGCACCAGTTCCCCGAGATCACCGAGTTCCTGCACGAGCGGTGGGCGGGCGGCGGTGAGCCCAACGCCTGGGTGGAGACCGCCGAAGGCCCGGCGGCCGGCCCCGCCGGGTACTGCCACCAGCGGGTCGCCGCACTGCGCAGGCGCGGGCGCGGCTGCTGCGTCGTCGCGCCGATCGTGCTGCACGGGCGGGCGTGGGGCGAGCTCTACGTGGCCCGGCGGGCCGGCGCCCCCGTCTTCGCCCGCTCCGACGCCGACTTCGCGACCGTCCTCGCCTCCGTCGTCGCCGCCGGGATCGCCCAGACCGAGCGCCTGGAGGAGGCCCGGCGGCTGGCCTACACCGACGCCCTGACCGGGCTCGCCAACCGCCGCGCCGTGGACGTGCGCCTCGACGAGGCCGTCGAGCGGCACCGGAGCGAGGGGACCGTGGTCAGCCTCGTCGTCTGCGACCTCAACGGGCTCAAGCGCGTGAACGACACCCGCGGCCACGCCGTCGGCGACCGGCTCCTCGAACGGTTCGGGTCCGTGCTCTCGCTCTGCGGGGCCATGCTGCCGGGCACCCTCGCCGCGCGGCTCGGCGGCGACGAGTTCTGCCTCCTCGCGATCGGCCCCGCCGCGGACGAGGTGGTCCGGATCGCCGACGAACTCTGCCGCCGCGCAGCCGAGTTGGAGCTGGGGGAGGGGGTGGCGTGCGGGGTGGCCTCGACCGAGGACCCGATCGGGCCCGTACGGTCGGCGCGCCGGCTGTTCCGGCTGGCGGACGCGGCCCAGTACCGGGCGAAGGCCGTCCGGGCGGCGAAGCCGGTGGTCGCGGGGCGCGAGGGCCCCGACGATCCCGTCGTCCGCCTCGCGGACACCCCCGCACCCCCGGCGGGCGAGCGCCGCAGGTTCCGGGGACGGCACGACCCGCCCCGCTCCTGAGGGTCCACGGGGAGGCAGTTGTGACGTACGCCGGAGTAAGGGGTCAACCCGCCGTCCACTAGTGACATCATCGAATTCACTGCGTACGCTCCTGAATATGGATATGCACACTGTGGTGGTGGGGACGTCCGGGGTGACCGCGTCCGACGTACTCGCCGTGGCGCGCGACGGCGCCCGGATCGAACTCTCCGGCGAAGCGGTGGCGGCCCTCGCCGCGGCCCGTGAGATCGTCGAAGCGCTGGCGGCCAAGCCGGAGCCCGTCTACGGCGTCTCCACCGGCTTCGGCGCCCTGGCCTCCCGGCACATCAGCCCGGAACTGCGCGCGCAGCTGCAGCGCAACATCGTCCGCTCGCACGCCGCCGGCATGGGCCCGCACGTCGAGCGCGAGGTCGTCCGCGCGCTGATGTTCCTGCGGCTCAAGACGGTCTGCTCCGGCCACACCGGCGTACGGCCCGAGGTCGCGCAGACCATGGCCGACATCCTCAACGCGGGCATCACCCCGGTCGTCCACGAGTACGGCTCGCTCGGCTGCTCCGGCGACCTCGCGCCGCTCTCCCACTGTGCGCTGACCCTGATGGGCGAGGGCGACGCCGAAGGCCCCGACGGTGTCGTCCGGCCGGCCGGCGAACTCCTCGCCGCCCACGGCATCGCTCCCGTCGAACTGCGCGAGAAGGAGGGCCTCGCCCTCCTCAACGGCACCGACGGCATGCTCGGCATGCTGGTCATGGCCCTCGCCGACCTGGAGACGCTCTACAAGTCGGCCGACGTCACCGCCGCGCTCTCCCTCGAAGCGCTGCTCGGCACGGACAAGGTCCTCGCCCCCGAGCTGCACGCCATCCGCCCGCACCCCGGCCAGGGTGCCAGCGCCGCCAACATGCTGGCCGTGCTGAAGGGTTCGGAGCTCACCGGCCACCACCAGGACGGCGCCCCGCGCGTCCAGGACGCCTACTCCGTGCGCTGTGCCCCGCAGGTCGCCGGCGCCGGCCGGGACACCCTCGCGCACGCCCGTACGGTCGCCGAGCGCGAGCTGGCCTCGGCCGTGGACAACCCGGTCGTGCTGCCCGACGGGCGCGTCGAGTCGAACGGCAACTTCCACGGCGCCCCCGTCGCCTACGTCCTCGACTTCCTCGCCATCGCGGCGGCGGACCTCGGCTCGATCGCCGAGCGCCGCACCGACCGGCTGCTCGACAAGAACCGCTCGCACGGGCTGCCGCCCTTCCTCGCGGACGACGCCGGCGTCGACTCGGGCCTGATGATCGCCCAGTACACGCAGGCCGCGCTGGTCAGCGAGATGAAGCGGCTCGCCGTACCGGCGTCCGCCGACTCCATCCCCTCCTCCGCCATGCAGGAGGACCACGTCTCCATGGGTTGGTCGGCCGCGCGCAAGCTGCGGACCGCGGTGAACAACCTGGCCCGCATCGTGGCGATCGAGCTGTACGCCGCCACCCGCGCCATCGAACTCCGTGCGGGCCTGACCCCGGCCCCGGCGTCGCAGGCGGTCATCGCCGCCGTCCGTGCCGCCGGCGTCCAGGGCCCGGGCCCCGACCGCTTCCTCGCCCCCGACCTGGCGGCGGCGGACGTGTTCGTACGTGCCGGCGGTGTCGTGACCGCGGTCGAGCCGGTGACCGGGCCACTCGCCTAGCCGCTGCCCCTCGGGGCAGCCGGTGTGTGGGCCGGGCGGTTCCCGGCCCACACACCCCGCCTCGCACCCGCGTATCAGTGTGTGCTACTGTCTCATTGATACGTTTTTGGTACCCATTTACTTTGTGCGCCTGATCGGAATCCTCCGCAGGCGCGTTTTGTTTTACCGGCATCTCCGGCATTACCCGGTGCATGCTCCGGATGGGGGCCCACTACCTGTTCAGGAGAACAACATGGCTACCGGCACCGTGAAGTGGTTCAACTCGGAAAAGGGCTTCGGCTTCATCGAGCAGGACGGCGGCGGCCCCGACGTCTTCGCGCACTACTCGAACATCGCGAGCTCCGGCTTCCGCGAGCTCCTCGAGGGCCAGAAGGTCTCCTTCGACGTAGCGCAGGGCCAGAAGGGCCTGCAGGCGGAGAACATCATCCCCGCCTAGTTCGCGACGCGCTTTTCCAGAGCCGGGTCCCGCGCCTTCGGGTGCGGGTCCCGGCTCGCGCTGTGACAGCTCATGCAGGTGGTGAGCGCTTGTGTGTGCAGTCCGTGGGGCCCAGGAAGGAAATCCAGATCCAGCATGACTCGATCCGAACGTCCCGTCCGTAAGCGGCCGGCAAACGCACGCGCCGCACAGTCCGGCGGCTCCGCGAAGAGCGCCGGCCGGGGCGCGGGCCGCGGCCCCGTCCGCAAGGTGACGCCGCCTCAGGAGTTCTCGCTCCCCGAGACCATCACCCCGGCGCTGCCCGCCGTCGAGTCCTTCGACGCTCTGGACATGCCCGCCGCCCTGACGAAGACCCTCACGGCCCAGGGCGTCGTCGAGCCCTTCCCGATCCAGGGCGCCACCCTGCCGAACTCCCTCGCCGGGCGCGACGTGCTCGGCCGCGGACGCACCGGCTCCGGCAAGACGCTCGCCTTCGGGCTCGCCCTGCTCGCCCGCACGGCCGGCCGCCGCGCCGAGCCGAGGCAGCCCCTCGCGCTCGTCCTCGTCCCCACGCGCGAACTCGCGCAGCAGGTCAACGACGCGCTGACGCCGTACGCCACCGCGGTCAACCTGCGCGTGGCCACCGCCGTCGGCGGGATGTCGATCGGCCGTCAGGCCGGCACGCTGCGCCGCGGCGCCGAGGTCCTCGTGGCCACCCCCGGGCGGCTCAAGGACCTCATCGAGCGCGGCGACTGCGCGCTCGGCCAGGTCGCGATCACCGTCCTCGACGAGGCCGACCAGATGGCCGACATGGGCTTCATGCCGCAGGTCGTCGCTCTGCTCAACCAGGTCGAGCCCGGCGGCCAGCGCCTGCTCTTCTCGGCCACGCTCGACAAGAACATCGACCGGCTCGTCCGGATGTTCCTCACCGACCCCGTGGTGCACTCCGTCGACCCGTCCGCGGGCGCGGTGACCACCATGGAGCACCACGTGCTGCACGTCGCCGACGAGACCGACAAGAAGGCCGTCGCCACGCGCATCGCCGCCCGTGACGGCCGGGTCATCCTCTTCGTCGACACCAAGCGCGGCGCCGACCGCTTCACCAAGCGGCTGCTCGCCAGCGGTGTCCGGGCCTCCGCCCTGCACGGCGGGCGCAGCCAGCCGCAGCGCAACCGCACCCTCGACCAGTTCAAGAACGGTCAGGTCACCGCGCTCGTCGCCACGAACGTGGCGGCCCGCGGCATCCACATCGACGACCTCGACCTCGTGGTCAACGTCGACCCGCCGACCGACCACAAGGACTACCTCCACCGCGGCGGCCGTACCGCCCGCGCCGGAGAGTCCGGCAGCGTCGTCACCCTCGTGCTCCCTGAGCAGAAGCGTGAGATGACCCGGCTGATGGCGGACGCCGGCATCACGCCGAACACCGCCCGCGTCAAGTCCAGCGACGAGGAACTCGCCCGCATCACCGGTGCCCGCGAGCCCTCCGGCGTCCCGGTCGTCATCGAGGTCCCGCAGCAGGCCGAGCAGCCCAAGCAGCGGCCCAAGGCACGGCGCGCCACCGGCGGCGGCGCCAGGCGTCCGTCCACCGCGGGCACCGGCTCGGACGGCCAGCCGCGTCAGCAGCGCGGCGGCGGTGGCCGCCCGGCCACGGGCGCCGCGGGTGGCGGCCGTCGCACGAGCGGCGGCGGAGCCGCACCCCGGCGCGCCGAAGGCGGCGCCGGAGCGGGTGGCCGTCGCGCCGAGGGTGGCGCGGCGCCGCGTCGCTCCGAGGGCGGCACGGGCACCGGCCGTTCCGGCGGCACCGGCACCGGCCGCGGGCGCTCCCCGCAGCGCGGCGGCGGCCAGACCGGCGGCGGCCGTAGGGCGGCCTGACCGGACCCACGCAGTACGGCGGCGGGGCCCCCCCCCCCCCCGGGGGGGGGGGGGGGGCGCCCGGGGGGGGGGGCGGCGGGGGGGCGCGGGGGGGCCGCCGGCGCGGCCGGGCCGCGGGCGGGCGGGGGGGGGGGGCCGGCCCCCCCCCCCCCCCCCGGGGGGCCCCCCCCCCCGGCGCGGGGGGGGGGGGGGCCCCCCCCCGCCGCCGTGTCCGGGCCGCGACGGGAGCCGAGGGGGACCCCGCTTGCGGCGGAAGCCGGAGCGTCCGGCGTGACCCCCTCTCCCGGTACGGGAACGGGCCGCCTCCGGTGGGCTCAGAGGTCGCCGAGGAAGCCGGGGTCGATCTTGTCCAGTTTCAGGCCGAACTCCCGGTGCAGGTCGAGGAGTTCGGCGAGCGGGACCGCGCGGCGGCTGGTGGACATGAGGTCGCGGCGGGCCTCCGCCGACCACAGGAACGGTACGACGGACAGCCCCTGGGTGCCGGTGAGCGCGCCGGACTCCGCCCGCCAGCCGGGCCACCGCAACGTGTCGTAGAACTGGTCCGTGCCCTCGGTGAGGAGCCACTGGAGCCATGCCCCGTGGCCGACCTCGAGTGCCTCCCACTTCAGGGAGTCGGGCGCGAAGTACACGATCTCGCCGGGATGCCCCGGACGCCCCACCGACTCCGGGTCGGCGCCGTTCAGGACGAACACCCCGCCCAGTACGTCATGGCCCACGACGAGCCCGCCGTCCTGGGGGCGCCAGGCCGGATCGAACCGCTCGGGGAAGCCGTTGACCTCGGCGAGCGAGGGCAGGTCCGTGGACCCTCCCGGCAGCCCCGCCGACGCGTCCTCGGCCGGACTGCCGTAGATCCGCACCCAGCCGCTGTCCAGCACCACCCCGCCGCAGTTGAGCACCATCCCGCCCAGCCAGGACCGGGCGGTGACCTGCAGCTGGAGCAGGCCGGCGCGGCCCAGCGCGGGGTCCACGGGCAGGACCTCCATGGACACACCGCTGGCGTCGAGTGCCTTGGCCAGCAGCGGCCAGGCCGGTTCCTCGACGTCGGTCAGCTCGCTCAGCTCTCGCATGGCTTCCCCGTGGGTTGTCCGGAACGCGGTGGGCTTGCTCGGTCGGCCGTCGTGCCGTCAGTGGGCCAACGTGCGCTCGCGGCGCACGGAGTAGGCCACGAATCCGGCCCCGAGGCCGAGGAACACCGTGCCGCCGACGACGTACGGCGTCGTGTTCACGGCGCCGGTGTCGGCGAGTTGGGGCCCGGCATCGCTGGAGGACGTGTCCTGCGCGGTGTCGGACATGGTCTCCGGCCCCGTGGAGGCCCCGGTGGTCGTGGTGTCGGCCGGGGCGGATGCCGGTGCCGACCCGCTCGGGGACGGCACGTCCGGGGTCGCGTTGGCGGACGGGACGAACCAGAGGGCACCCAGGAGGGTCCCTGCTGCGGTGGCGGTCAGCAACGATCGACGTGCGGCGGACACGAAATATCGATCCCCTTGTGGCGCTGGCGAATTGGCCGTGTGGGGCGATGCTAATGAAAGGCGCGGGTCGTGGGAAAGTCGCGTAACCCACGGGCCGTACGCTCCCTCCCATGAGTACCCCTGAGACATCACAGTTTGTCCGGCTTCGTGTCGAACTGGTGCTGGAGATCGGTGACGCCGACGCTGTCGCGAAGGCCGCACTCGCCCGGATCGCCGAGGACGCGGCCATGCCGGCCGACGAGCGGGCGCAGGCCGAGAGCGCGGTGACGGAAGACACGGCGGAGGCCCTCGCGTATCTCGTCGATCCGTTCGACCTGGTCAGCGAGGTGCCGGGGACGGAACTGGCCCAGGCGTCGTGGAGCAGCGAGCCCATCGACTACGACCCCGATTCGCCTGAGTGGGACCTCGACGAGGATGATGCGGACGAGGACGACGAGGAAGACGTGCGCGGCTGACGCGGTTCGGGCGATTACCGGCCCCGGGCGGCAACCGCCGCCCGGGGTTTCTTCGTCTCCGCAGACGCACGGGCCACCTGCGTACCGCTCCGTCCGCATGCCTGGACGTGGCGTGCCCCACACTTCCGCGGGAAATGGAACGGGACGAACCGGTCGTAGCGTTGACAGTCCTTACGGGGCTCTCGTGTCTTTTCGGGATTCGGCAACGATGGAGAAGCGTGTGATGACGGACAGTAAGCGGCGCAAGGGCCTGATGGCCGCGTCCGCACTGCTCGGCGGGGTGCTGGTGCTCTCTGCGTGCAGCGGAGGCGACGACAAGGCCGGCGCGTCGGACGGCGGCGACGGAGCTTCGTCGCAGGCCAAGGTCGACGAGGCCGCTGCCAAGAAGACCTCCGAGGCCCAGATCAGGATCACGCCCAAGGACGGCTCGGACAACGCGTCGATCAACAACGGCACGGCGGTCACGGTCAGCAAGGGCTCGCTCACGTCCGTCACGATGCAGACCGCGACCGGCACCGCCGTCGCCGGTCAGATATCCGCGGACAAGAAGAGCTGGAAGCCCACCTCGCAGCTGAGCCGCGCGACGACGTACAAGATCGCCGCCGAGGCCGCCGACTCCTCGGGCCGCGTCGCCCACGAGAACGCGTCGTTCGCCACCGTCTCCCCGGCGAACAGCTTCATCGGCAACTTCACGCCGGAGGACGGCTCCACCGTCGGTGTCGGCATGCCGGTCTCGATCAACTTCGACAAGGCGATCACCAACAAGGCCGCGGTGCAGAAGGGGATCTCCGTCTCCTCCAGCAGCGGCCAGGAGGTCGTCGGTCACTGGTTCAACGCCAACCGCCTGGACTTCCGTCCCCAGGACTACTGGACCGGCGGGTCCACCGTCACCCTGAAGCTGAACCTCGACGGTGTCCAGGGTGCGAACGGCGTGTACGGCGTGCAGCAGAAGACGGTCACGTTCAAGATCGGCCGCAACCAGGTCTCCGTCGTCGACGCCCAGACCAAGACGATGAAGGTCATGCACGACGGCAAGACGATCAAGACCATCCCGATCTCGGCCGGTTCGCCCGAGAACAAGACGTACCAGGGCCAGATGGTGATCTCCGAGAAGTTCAAGGAGACCCGGATGGACGGCTCGACCGTCGGCTTCAAGAACGACGACGGCAAGGGCGAGTACGACATCAAGGACGTGCCGCACGCGATGCGTCTGTCGAACTCCGGCACCTTCATCCACGGCAACTACTGGGGTGCGAAGTCCATCTTCGGCTCCGCCAACACCAGCCACGGCTGTGTCGGCATGTCCGACACGAAGGGCGCCGGCGACCCCAACACGCCCGCCGCGTGGTTCTACAACAACTCGCTGATCGGTGACGTCGTCGTCGTCAAGAACACCGGCGACAAGACGGTGGCCCCGGACAACGGCCTCAACGGCTGGAACCTGGACTGGGCGGCCTGGAAGGCCGGTTCGGCCGTCTGATCCCGCTCACCCTGCACACGCCGATGCGGCGGTGGCCCCACGGGGGTCGCCGCCGCATCGGCGTTCCGCGTTCCGGGTGAGCCCGCAGGGTCCCCGGGCGAGGCCCGCAGAGCGTACGCATGCGGCGTTCTCAAAGATTTCTGGGCCCGGCCACAGCCTTCTCATCGTTCTCTTATTTCGGCCTTATCCCTTCATCACGCGCCGTACCTAGCTTGCGGCCATGTTCTTCACCTACCTGAGGCGCGAACTGCGCCGCCGCAGAAAGGCGGCCCTCGTCGTCGCCTCCGGGCTCGCGCTGGGTATCGCCCTGGTCATCGTGGTCAGTTCCGTCTCCTCGGGCATGGAGAAGGCCCAGGGCAAGGTCCTCCAGTCCCTGTACGGGCTGGGGACCGACATGACGGTCACCAAGGCGGCCGAACCGGCCACCAGCACCAGCCAGCGCCCTCGCTTCAACTTCGACGCGAACGACAACGGCTCGGACACGAAGCAGAGCAGCGACCGCGTCATGGTCCAGGGCTTCCAGACCCTCGCCTCCTCGACCGTCGGCAAGGTCGACACCCAGCAGGGTGTGGCGGACGCCGTCGGCGGACTGAGTCTCCAAGTCATCCGGGTCAACGGCCAGTTCACGCGCGGTCAGTTCCAGCAGGCTCCGGGCCAGCAGGGCGGCAACCGGCGCGGTGGCGCCCAGCCCTCGCCGCAGGGCACCGTCAAGGGCGGCGGAGCCGACTTCGACGTCAACAACTACTCGGTCTACGGCACCGACGTCACCAAGCCCGCCCTGGGCCCGCTGACGTCGTCGAAGATCACCAGCGGCCGTACGTTCAAGACCTCCGAGACGAACGCCAAGGTCGTCGTCGCGGACACCTCCTACGCCAAGGAGAAGAAGCTCAAGGTCGGCGGGACCGTCACCGTCAAGAGCGTCAAGTACACGATCATCGGCATCGCGACACCGGACAGCGGTGACGCGGCCGCCAACCTCTACATGCCGCTCCAGCAGGCCCAGACGCTCAGCGACTCCAAGAACAAGGTCACGACGATCTACGTCAAGGCCTCGGACTCGCAGCAGATCTCCAGCGTCAAGAGCACCATCCAGAAGAACATCTCGGGCACCACGGTCACCACCTCCGCCGACCTCGCGGACACCGTCTCCGGCTCCCTGTCCACGGCCTCCGACCTCGCCTCGAACGTCGGCAAGTGGCTCTCGATCGCGGTGCTCGTGGCCGCGTTCCTGGTCGCGGGACTGCTCACCTCCTCCGCGGTCTCCCGCCGCGTCCGCGAGTTCGGCACCCTCAAGGCACTCGGCTGGAAGTCCAGCCGCGTCACCCGCCAGGTCGTCGGAGAAGCCGTCGTCAACGGCCTCGTCGGCGGCGTCCTCGGTATCGCTCTCGGTCTCGCGGGCGCCTACGTCGTCACCGAGATCAGCCCCAACCTCCAGGCACAGCTGGGCAGCTCGGGCGGCGGCGGCTTCGGCGGCGCCGGTGGGGGCGGCGGCGGTGGCTTCGGCGGTCCGGGCCGGCAGACCGCGTCCAAGGCCCTCGATGTCGCGCTCACCGCGCCCGTCAGCGTCAACACGATCGTCGTCGCGGTCGCCCTGGCCGTCGCCGGCGGTCTGATCGCCGGCGCCTTCGGCGGCTGGCGCGCCTCCCGGCTGCGCCCCGCGGACGCCCTGCGCCGCGTCGAATAAGCCCCGCCGTACTCACGTATCCCAGGAGTTGCACCATGTACGAACTCAGAGGCGTCACCAAGCGCTATACGCGGGGCAAGGAGACCATCGACGCGCTCGACGGAATCGACCTGACGATCGGGGACGGCGACCGGCTCGTCATCCAGGGCCCCACCGGCGGCGGGAAGTCCACCCTCCTCCAGATGCTCGGCGGACTCGACCGTCCCACCGCCGGGAGCATAGAACTCGACGGCACGGACATGGCGAAGCTGTCCGAGGCCAAGCTCACCCGGGTGCGCAGCGAGAACATCGGGTTCGTCTTCCAGAGCTTCAACCTGATCCCCACGCTCACCGCTCAGGAGAACGTCGAGACCGCGCTCGTACCGCTCGGCGTGAAGACGAAGGACCGGCGTGAACGCGCCGCCGCCGCCCTGGAGTCGGTGGGGCTCGCCGAGCGGCTCGGCCACCTGCCCGCCGAGCTGTCGGGCGGCCAGCAGCAGCGGGTGGCGATCGCCCGCGCCCTCGTCAAGCAGCCCAAGGTGCTGCTCGCCGACGAACCCACCGGCAACCTCGACGAGTCCATGCGCGACGAGATCATGGACGTGCTCGAAGCCATGTGGAAGGAGCACGGGCTGACGTTCATCATGGTCACGCACGACTCCTCGATCGCGAAGAAGGCCCCGCGCGTCGCGACGATCCGCAAGGGGAGGATCACCGTCAAGGAGAACGCGAAGGCGTAGGACTGTGCCGGCAGCGAACGGGCCGCCGGAAGCGAGGCTTCCGGCGGCCGTTCGTGTTTGTGTGGGGTATGACCGTTTCGACAGTCGAATACATCCGCTACCGGATCTCCGAGGACCAGTCGGGCCCGTTCCTGGCCGCTTACACCCGCGCCGCGGCCCAGCTCGCCGCCGCCCCCGAGTGCGTGGACTACGAACTCGCCCGCTGCGAGGACAACTTCGAGAACTTCATCCTGCGGATCACCTGGACGTCGACCGAGGCCCACCTGGAGGGCTTCCGCCAGTCCGATCGCTTCCAGGACTTCCTCGCCGAGATCGGGCCCTACGTCGGCGACATCGAGGAGATGCGCCATTACAAGCCGACGGCCGTACGCGGCCGGGGCGCCGCGGTTCCCACGCTGTACGCCTGGGCGGGCGGCACCGAGGCGTTCACCCGCCTCACCGAGGCGTTCTACGACAAGGTCCTCAAGGACGACCTCCTCGCACCCCTCTTCGCCGACCTCGCGCCCGAGCACGCCGCCCATGTCGCCGCCTGGCTCGGCGAGGTCTTCGGCGGCCCCACGAACTACTCCGACACCCAGGGCGGGCACGGCCACATGGTCGCCAAGCACATGGGCAAGGGCATCACCGAGGTCCAGCGGCGCCGCTGGGTCAACCTCATCCAGGACGCGGCCGACGACGCCGGGCTGCCCACCGACGCCGAGTTCCGCTCCGCCTTCCTCGCCTACGTGGAGTGGGGAACGCGGCTGGCCGTCCTCTTCTCCGCCCCGGACGCGAGCGCGCCCGCGGAACAGCCCGTACCGAAGTGGACGTGGGGTGCCGCACCGCCGTACCAGCCGTGACCGCTCGAGGGCCGGGGTGGTGGCCTGCCGAGCCGACGGCCTACTGGGGTGAGGAGGCGCCCGCCCGGGTCGCGTCCGTGCCCCAGGAGGCCAGCAGCCGCAGCGCCTCGGCCGACGGGGACCCCGGCTCCGCGTGATAGGTGACGAGCGCCAGCTCGGCGTCGTCCACCAGCCGGAACGACTCGTACTGCAGAGCGAGATCGCCCACCAGCGGATGCCGCAGCAGCTTCACCCCGTGGCTCTTCTCCTTCACGTCGTGCGTCGCCCACAGCCGGCGGAAGTCCTCGCTCTTCACCGACAGCTCGCCCACCAGCGCCGACAGCCGCGGGTCGTCGGGATGGCAGCCCGCGTCCATCCGCAGATGGCAGACGATGTCGATCGCCTTCTGCTCCCACTCCACGTACAGATCGCGGTATTCGGGCCGCAGGAAAACCATCCGCGCCCAGTTCCGCTCCTGCGGCGGCAGCTCCGACCAGTCGCCGAAGACGGCGGCGGCCATCCGGTTCCAGCCGAGCAGGTCCGAACGCCGACCGGTGATGTACGCGGGAACGCCGTCCATCGTGTCCAGCAGCTGCCGCAGCGCACCCCGCACCTGCTGCGGACGCGCGGTCTGCTTCTTCTTGTGCTGCTTGGGCTTCGCGAGGTGCGTCAGGTGGTTGTGCTCGGCGTCCGACAGGCGCAGCGCCCGCGCGATCGCGTCCAGCACCTCCGCCGACACGTTCCGTCCGTTGCCCTGCTCCAGGCGCGTGTAGTACGCCACGGACACCCCCGCGAGCTGCGCCAGCTCCTCGCGGCGCAGTCCGGGCACCCGGCGGTGCCGTCCGAAGTCCGGCATCCCGACGTCCTGGGGCTTGAGCCGGGCCCGGCGGGTGCGCAGGAACTCGCTGAGTTCGGCACGTCGGTCCAGCGGCAGGCCCGCCTCACCGGCGGACCCCGCAGAGGGCTGTTCATCCATACGTCCAGTATTCCCGGTCGTACGCCGAGGAGCCTGACCCCGTCAGTAGTAGGACCAGCGAACGTACGCAGAGCCGTGACCTGGGTGGATCCCGAGAGTTCGGGCAGGCTTGAAGCCGTGCCCGATGCAAGAGACCTGACAGCCGGGCACCGTACAGACCACTCCCGAGGAGAACCCCGGCATGACCACAGTCGCTGCGTACGCCGCTCCCGCCGCCAAGGCTCCGCTGGAGCGCACCACCATCGAGCGTCGCGAGGTGGGCGAGCACGACGTCCTGATCGACATCAAGTTCGCCGGCATCTGCCACTCCGACATCCACCAGGCCCGAGAGGGCTGGGGCGAGGCCATCTTCCCGATGGTCCCCGGCCACGAGATCGCCGGCGTCGTCTCCGAGACCGGCTCCGGCGTGACCAGGTTCAAGGTCGGCGACCGGGTCGGCGTCGGCTGCATGGTCGACTCCTGCCGCGAGTGCGAGAACTGCCAGGCAGGCCTGGAGCAGTACTGCCTCAAGGGCAACGTCGGCACGTACAACGCCGTCGGCAAGGACGGCACGCCCACCTACGGCGGCTACTCCGAGAAGATCGTCGTCGACGAGAAGTACACCCTGCACATCCCCGAGGGCATCTCCCTCGACGTGGCCGCGCCGCTGCTCTGCGCCGGCATCACCACGTACTCCCCGCTCAAGCACTGGAACGCGGGCCCCGGCAAGAAGGTCGCCGTCCTCGGCATGGGCGGTCTCGGCCACATGGGCGTCAAGATCGCGCACGCGCTCGGCGCCGAGGTCACGGTGCTCTCCCAGTCGCTGCGCAAGAAGGACGACGGCCTGAAACTGGGCGCCGACCACTACTACGCGACCAGCGACCCGAAGACCTTCGAGGAGCTGCGCGGCACCTTCGACGTGATCCTCTCCACCGTCTCCGCGCCGCTGGACCTGGACGCCTACCTCTCCCTGCTGCGGACGGACGGCGCCTTCGTGAACGTGGGCGCGCCCGAGGAGCCGGTCCGGCTCAACCTGTTCTCCGTGATCGGCGGCCGCAAGACCCTCGCGGGCTCCGGCATCGGCGGCATCCAGGAGACGCAGGAGATGCTGGACTTCTGCGCCGAGCACGGCCTCGGCGCGGAGATCGAACTGATCGCCGCGTCCGAGATCAACGAGGCGTACGAGCGGGTGCTGGCGAGCGACGTCCGCTACCGCTTCGTGATCGACACGGCCACCATCTAGCCGCGTCCCCGGGGGCCGGCGGCCCCCGGTAGAGCCCGCCGCCGTCCTGACCCCGTGAGCCTGGGCGCCGATCCCGTCGTACGACTGGATCGGCGCCCTTGCGCTGCCTACGCGCGGCGGTACCACCTCGGGCCGCGGCGGCGGGTACCCGGTCCGCGGTCTAGAGGGACGGGGACGGCACTGCGCCGCGTCGCTCGGGCTGCCCGGTGCGGGCGGCGGCCTCTCCGCGGAGGCGGGCGGCGTCCTGGCCCGGCGGGCTGCCGAACTGGCGGCGGTACTCGCGGCTGAACTGGGACGCGCTGTCGTAGCCGACCGCGAACCCGACGCCCGCCACGTCGTCCGTACTGCTCATCAGCCTCAGCCGGGCCTCCTGCAACCGGATCCGCTTCTGGAACTGGATCGGCGTCATCGCGGTCACCGCGCGGAAGTGCCGGTGGAACGGCGAGGCGCTCATCCCGGCCAGCCTGGCCAGCTCCTCCACCCGCAGCGTCCGCGCGTGGTGGTCCCGGATCCAGCGGATCGCCCGGCTGATGTGCCGCAGCCGGCTGTCGGCCAGCCCGATCTGGCGGACCAGCGCACCCTGCTCGCCGGTGATCAGCCGCCACAGGATCTCCCGCTCGATCATGGGCGCGAGGATCGGCAGGTCGGAGGGCCGGTCCAGCAGCCGGACCAGACGCACCACCGCGTCCAGGAGGTCGGGTGAGGCGTCACTGACGGCGAGGCCGGGCGGAGCGGTGCGGGAGGACGGGGGACGGCTGCCGGTGCGCCCCGCCCCCGCCGTCCGCGCGGCCGTCGCATCGGCTCGCGCACCGGCTCGCGTCGCGGCTCCCGTCCCTGTCCCCGTCTCTGTCCCCGCGCCTGCACCCGCCCCGGCTTCGGCGAGGAGGAGTGAGGCGATGTCCGGGGGCCTGAGGGTGAGCCCGAAGGCGAGGAACGGCTCCTCGGGGGAGGCGCGCGTGTAGTGGCCGGTGACCGGCAGGTCCACCGAGACGACCAGATACTGGCCCGCGCCGTAGTCGTGGATCCGGTCACCGAGCGTCAGCCGCTTCGCGCCCTGCGCCACCACGGCGAGCACCGGGTCGGCGATGCTCGACGTCGGGGCGGAGGGGCCATCCACGCGGGACAGCATGATCCCGTGCGGCGCGGTGCCGTCCCGGTCGACGTGCCGCAGGACGAGGTCCCGCAGCGTCCGCAGGCTGTCCGGGGGAGCGGGACGGCTGCCGGGCAGGGCGAGCGTCCGGAGGGGTTCGTCGGGGTACACGTTCGATCCAAACACCCGAGTGGGCGGGCGGCAACGCTGATTCCGGCCGATCGGGCAGGATCGTGCAAGAGGCCGGTCGGATCGCCCTAACGATCGCGCAGCTCACGGTGGTTTGCTCGAAGAGCCGGATTCCCACCCACTCTTCCAGGGAGCATTCCATGGCACTCGACTCGTACGTCAGCCTCGGCCGATCCGGCCTCAAGGTGAGCCCCTTCTGCCTCGGCGCGATGAACTTCGGCGAGGACGGCGGCTTCGGCTGCGGGGTCGAGGAGTCCGAGAAGATCCTCCAGGGCTACCTCGACCGCGGCGGCAACTTCGTCGACACCGCCAACTTCTATACGAACGGTCACTCCGAGGCGATCCTCGGCGACTTCCTCGCCGGCCGCCCCGGCCTGCGCGACCGGCTGGTGCTGGCCACCAAGTTCTTCGGCAACCTCCACCTCGGCGACCCCAACGGCGGCGGCGCGGGACGCAAGGCGATCATCGGCCAGCTGGAGGACTCCCTGCGCCGGCTGCGCACCGACCACGTCGACCTGTACTGGCTGCACAACCACGACTGGTCCACCCCGGTCGAGGAGACCCTGCGCACCCTGGACGACCTCGTCACCGCCGGCAAGATCCGCTACGTCGGCTTCTCGGACACCCCGGCCTGGTTCACGGCCAAGGCCCACACCACCGCGCTCCTGCGCGGCTGGACCCCGGTCACCGCGCTGCAGATGGAGTACTCCCTGCTGGAACGCACCATCGAGGGCGAGCTGATTCCGCTGGCGGAGGACGCGGGGATGGGCGTGCTGCCGTGGAGCCCGCTCAAGAGCGGCTTCCTGTCCGGGAAGTACACCCGGGACCGGCGCACCCCGGCCGACACCAGGCGTTCGGCGGTCCTCGGCGGCCCCACCGACGACCAGTTCGAGGTGATCGACACCCTCGCGGCGGTGGCGGAGGAGGCCGGCGCGACGTCGGCGGCCGTCGCGCTGGCGTGGGTGCAGGGTCGCCCGGGCATCAGCTCGACGCTGATCGGCCCGCGCACCCTGGACCACCTCGAAGCGAACCTGGCGGGCCTCGACCTCCGGCTCACCCCGGAACAGACGGCCGTACTCGACGAGGTGTCGGCCCCGGCCCTGAACTTCCCGTACGCCCTCAACCACCAGGTCGGCGCGATGCTCAAGTACGCGGGCGCGACGGTCGACGGCCGGCCGAGCCAGGTGTACCCGCCGCTGCTGGCCGACGCGGCGCGGTACTGAGACGGCGCCTCGGTCTTCCCGGAGGCGGCGGTGAGGGGTGCGCCCTCGTCGACGGCGCACCCCAGGGTTCCCGGTCTGCTCGGTCGTCTACTCGGTGCCGTTGTCCGCGAACGTCCACACGGCGTGGTCGCCGGGGCCGACGACGAGCGTCGAGTTCCCGATCCGTTCCACGTGACGGCCCTTCACCGACCGGTTCAGCGACAGTTCGATCCGCCGCAGGCCCGCCTCGTCACGCGGGACGGCGTCGAACCGGATGGAGGTGCCGCCGCCCTCCGCGACGACGCCACCGTTCGGCACGGTCCGGACGGCGAACCCGCCGGCGCGCAGCAGCGGGACCGTGTCGGCGAGGTCCCCTTCGGTGACGGCGATCCGCACGGAGGACACGTCACGCATCAGATGGGCGCTGTAGTCGTCGGACAGGTAGCGCTCCCGGCCCACGTCACCGGGGAAGGCCGCCGGTTCGGTGTTGCCGCGCGGGTCGGCGAAGTACTCCGGCCGGTACTCCATCGCCCAGGCTCCGTAGGCGTCGTACTCGGTGGTGGTGAGGACGGCGTCGAACCAGGGAACGGGGACGCCGTCACCGAAGTCACGCGTCTGCAGGAACTCGACGGGGTCGGTGACCCCCGCGTCCTTCAGCCGCTCCGTGACCGTGGCGATGTCTCCGGCCCGCTCGGTCGACAGGCCCGTCCCGGCGGAGCCGAGGGTGCCGTCCTGGCCGGCGACGTCACCGACTCCGAACAGCTCCAGGTAGGTCTCACGGCCCATCAGATAGCGGCCGGTCCAGGTCTGTCCGTCGGCACCGGTCGTGGTGCGGACCTGGAAGTTGGCGAAGTCCCGCAGATAGTCGGAGTGTTCGATGGCGTCGGCGGTCTCCCGGTCGAGGACGCCGTAGGTGTGGTTGAAGAACAGCAACTGCCGATCGTGCGCCGACCGGCCCCCCTCGGCCTGCGCCGTCCCCACCCCACCCCCGATCGCACCGGCGAGGGCCACCGCGAGCACGAGGATCATCCGTAATGTCCGGCGAATCAGCATGCGACGGATCGTAGAACGAAGAGCCCCCGATCGCCCTTCCTTTCGAACCAGCCCGAAACGAACGGGCATTGGCGTGTCGGGGTTGGCTAGGGTGCGGCGCTGTGAGTACGGACATCCACGGCGGTATCGAGTTCCGCCATCCCGGCGCCGGTACCGACCACTACGACGGAGAGCCGTGGGTGGCGGCCATGGATCTCTGGCCGCTGTACGACGAGACGGACTACGCGGCCTTCGCGTCGGACACGAATGGTTGATTCATGATCGACGGCCCCGATTTGGTGCGCCAGGTCAGTCGGCCGATGAAGTCATCGGCCGAAGTCGTGAGGTCGATCGCGGCGAGTTCCGCCCAGCTGACCCAGGTGCGTGGAGTGGATCACCGACGAACTGTCCCACCGATACGAGCCGTTGACGGTCGGTGCGGTACTGGGCCATGAGACGCACTGGCCCCACGTCTTCGCCGTGATGAAGGCCCTGGCAGGACGCTTCGGAGGCGACGGCGTCCGCCTGGTCGTGGCTTTCGACTGACCGCGCAGAGCCGCCGCGGCGCGACACGGTGAGTACGGTGAGCAGCGCCGCGGTCCGGCATGCCCCGGGCTGCCGGTGTGCGCAGCGAGACCCACTGGTGCGGGCGGGCCGTTTCGGACAGGCTGCGGCGCATGGACTGGATGCCCCTGCTCTCCACACTGGTCGGCGCCGCCATCGGCATCGCGGCGACTCTGCTCGCCGATCGCAACCGATGGCGGCGGGAGGAAGCCAGGCACGCGCTGGAGATACGGCGCGAGGTGTACACCGTGTTCGTTTCCGCCCTCAAAACCGCGGGTGAGGAGATACGGGCCGTCGCCCTGGGCGATCACATGTCCGCGTCGGCACGTGACGCGGCCGTGCGCGAGGCCGTCCGCGGCACCGGCGTCTATACAGCGAGCGAACGCCTCTGGCTCGTGGGACCGCCGCAGCTCGTGACAGCGGGAAACGAAGCGTTCCACGGTCTGCGCGCACTGCGCGACGCGTACGCCCGTGGGGTGGCTGTCGGCTCAGCCGAGGAAGCGCCCCTGATAGCGCGCCGGCGCGCGGCCATGGCACGGATGCGTCACCTCATGCGTGAGGACCTGGGCATCGGACCGCTGGGCATCGAGTGATCGTCACCGCTGCCTTACGCACATTGCCGCTGTTCGGCGTCGGGAGCCTGGGTGACGCCTGTCGGCACGAGGCGCCCGGGCGGATCCAGGCATGCTCCTGGAGTCGGTGGACGGTCGGTGGACGCTGTTCGACGATCCTCCACGTCAAGCCGCGTCCACAGTCCCGTGCCCGCTCGCACTACCGATCGGAACTGCTCGCCGGGGTCTTCGCCAGAGGGGAGTCCTGCCCGCCCAGGTCGAGGCGGAACGGCGGGTACTCATCGGTCATCAGCGCGACATAAGCACCCACCCGTGCGACCCAGCGGGCCAGCCCGAGCAGGAAATCGAAAAGGTGAACCGGGTAGCGGGCCGTGAACGCCAGGATGATCACGGCGACGAAGGAGAGGAAGGGGATCAGGCCGACGCCACGCCAACTGCCGTCTTCCCCCCAGCCCCAGCCACCGACGAACATCCCGACGACGATGCACTGCGGGATCGCCAGCAGCCACCACTTCACCAGGACCAGACCGCGGGAGAGACGCTCGGGATAGGCGACGTCGAAACGCGCCGGGTAGTCGGGCGCGTCCGCGAGGGTGAACGGCGGGTACCGGTCGGTGCCGAGCGCGGTGTGGGCGTAGTAGCTGACACGCCAGTTCCAGCGCAGTACGCCGACATTGAAGTCGAAGAGGGATCGCGGGTAGCGGCCGGTGAACAGGATGGCGAAGAACGCGACGACGGTCACGAAGACGAACGCGATCCACAGGAAGAACAGCACGATGTAGTGCGGGATGGCGAGGAACCACTTCACCAGCCACAGCCACCTGGACAGCCGAGGATCGAGATACGCCTCGATACGCACAGGTGACGCGGTGACAGGAATCATGTGGCCAACTCCTTTGGAGCGTCCTCGCCCGGCGGCCACCCCGTAGGTGCCCCCCTAAACGGGCAAGCAGCAAGGCGATCGCGTGATCATGAATGCAGGCTCGCACGCGAGGTGGAGGGCCGCGACTCGGGTGGGTCCGCTTGCCCACGAACCCGGCGTACTGGTCGTCGGTCTGCGACCCGAGACCGTGGGGTTCGACGGCCGCACCGACCAGGAACCACTCCTGGCAGTCCTCGTCGCGGGTCCCGCGCGCACGCCGGCCGGCCTCGACCCGGAACGGGACGAGGTGGTGGTCCGACCGGGCGACCTGGTCAGTCTGCCGGCCGCCGAGCTGAAGGCGAACGGAGCAGCGTCCGCTGTCCTCCTGACCACCCGTGCCGGCCTCCTGACCACCTGTGGCCTCCACGACTTCCACGATCGTGGCCCACCGCGAACAGCCGACTGGCTGACGGAGGACCGCAGTGACGGCCCCGCCCCTCCTCCGCGGTGGAGATCGCCAGGTCGAACTCCGTGTAGTCATGTGTCACGGGGTCCCTCCGAGGGTGGGCGTAGCAGAACTCGGCATCGGGAAGCACCGCCCCAATCCGTCGCGTGTCCTCGACAGTCAGCATGTCGGCATCAGGATCACCTCGTCGTCGTGCTCCTCCAGCAGAGCTTTCAGGCGCAAACCCTGCGTCCATGCCTCGACGGCATCGCCGGTGCGGAAGACGGGATCGCGCCCGCGAGTTACCCATGTGACCCACCCTCACGCGGGCCAAAAATGTGCTGCAATCTGGTTCTGCCGGGCCGCCCTGTCGGCTTCGGCAGTGTGAGGGTCTGCGATGCCCGGCTCTCTGGCGTCCGCCGCCTTGCGGTCATGTCGGTGCCTCGCGTGCGGCATTGCCGAGCTGTCGCTCCATGCGCCGGACGCGATGGGGCTCGCCCCGGTGACTGTCTGCGGCTCCTGTGCTCCGTCGGATCGAGCAGCGGGTCGAAAATCGGTGGTTGCTCGAGCCGGCCGAGACCACGCTGTACGCCATGGAAGAACCGCACCGCAGGATCCGCGCCCTCCACACGGCGTCCACGATCACCGTCTACCAGGCGTACTGCCCGGAGATCGGCGGACCCGCCGCCCGTAAGGGCCGTTTCCCCGCCGCGTGGAAACCTGACCGCATGACGTGGATCAAACCCAGTTTCCTGTGGATGATGTACCGCTCCGGCTGGGGCACGAAGGAGGGTCAAGAGACCGTCCTCGCCGTCGAGATCACGCGCGACGGCTTCGACTGGGCGCTGCGTCACGCCTGCCCGTCGCATTACGTCCGCGGACTGCACCCCGACCGCGACGTCTGGCAGCGTGACCTCAAGCGCGCACCGGCCCGCGTCCAGTGGGATCCCGAACGCGATCTGCAGCTGCGTCCCCTGCCACACCGCTCGCTGCAACTGGGGCTCTCGGGGGAGGCGTCGTCGCGATACGCGGACGAGTGGATCGTGTCCATCAGCGACGTGACCCCGCTCGCCCACGAGATCCACGCACTCGTCAGGGACGGCGAACTGGACTCGGCCGCCCGACGGCTCCCCCAGGAGCAGGAGTACCCCGCCGGCGCAGAGCTCCTGGCCCACCTGCGTCCCTGACCGGCAACCCGGGCACAACCGCCGACACCACCCACGGGCCACACGGCGGCAAAGGCCTGCGAACGCTGCTTGATGATCCAGGTCGTCCGGTCCCGCTTCCGCGACACGGGGAACCGCCCCTCCCGCACGGCGGGGCCGCCGATCTCCGGGGGATACGCCTGGTAGACGGTGATCGAGTCCGCCGTGTGGAGGGCGCGGACGTGGTGCCGGGGTTCTTCCATGGATACAGGGTGGGGCCGGCGGACTCGTACGGGCCGCGGGATTTCAGGTGGCCCGTCCGGTCTCCCGCGATCTTTGCCGCGCCATGAGCGACGCTGCGCGGGACTGCGGCTGACGTCCCGTCGGAATCGCTCGTGGGGTCGGGGGACGGATGAACCGCAGGGCCAGACCCCGGCTCCGGCCGGGAGAGCGCGTCGACCGCCGCTCGTTGCTCGTGAGTGCCGGTCTGCTGGTGGCGGGCACGATCCTGACCTGGTTCGCCGCCACGCACTTCGGCTACGCGGCAGGCCTGGCGGGGAAGCCCGGACACCTCCGGGTCGCATCGTGCTCGTGGAGCCGTGCCGGTGGCCACCGGTATCCGCACTGCCACGGCACGTTCCGCTCCACGGGCGGAGCGGTCGTGGACCCGGGCGCCACGATCGACACGAAGCTGCGCGTCGGCAGCACGGTCACGTTGCAACGAACCTCCCCCGGCACGTACGAGCAACCGGGTCTCCCCGCCTCCTGCGGCTGGCTGGCCCTCACTCAACTCGGCCTGCTGACCCTGCTCCTGGCACTCCTGGCCGCCCGCAACAAGCACGGCACCCGCCGAACGCCCCGACCCTTGCGCCTCATCATCGGCACCCTCGCGACCACCACACTCGTCAGCGTGTTGGCGGGGGGAGTGGTGGGGGTGGCTGGGGCTTTCTGAGGGATGCGGACCACGGCGGTTCGGGTGGTGGGCCCGACGTCGCCACTCCGTCACCTCTCAGCGCATTGACCTGCGAGAATTCTGCGATCCGGCCGCCTTCGGCAAGGGGATGTGCGGGACGACCATTGCTGGTTAGAGTCGTTCCGTCACACCTGGTTGTGGGGACAGCCAGAGCACATCGGGGAGGGCCTGCAACATATGAGTCGTCGCTCAACCGGCGTCGTCGGCGTCTGGGCAGAGATGCAACGGCAGCAGCAACGCCAGCTGGAAGCCGAAGCCAGACGGCGGAGACAAGAAGCTCAGCAAGCACGTGCCTATCAGCGACGGGCCGCTCAAGGGCACCGCGAGTACAGGCAGGCGGAAGCGCTCCGTCGGACGGAGGAGTTGGACGCGGAGGTTGCGTCGCTGCAATGCCTTCTCGCCTCGGGTTGTCAGGCCCCGGCATTCAGGGCTTCCTCGCTCCTGCGGCGTGAACAGGTCCAGCCCTTCGCTCCGGGACCGTTGGCGCAGCCTGTGGCCATGCCCGACTTCAGCCAGTACCAGACGCAGGCGGGGTGGACTTCCAACCGCCGGGCCCAGGCGCAGGCCGAAGCGCGGGCTCGCTTCGAGCGGGACTGGCACGCGGCCCAGGCGGCGGAGGCTCAGCGGCAACATCAGTTGGCGTCGTATCAACGGGAGCACCAGCGGTGGGTCGATACCCAGTCGGCCGATGTGCGACGGCACAACGCCGGCATCGTCCAGGTGACCGATGGAGTGCGACGCCGTGATCCTGACTCGGTCGTGGAGTACTTCTCTGCCGCTCTCTACGCCTCGGCCGCATGGCCGGAGGGCTTTCCCCGACAGGTGACGGCAGCCTATGACGCGGCAGCGCGACAGTTGGTGATGGACTGGGAGCTTCCCGCCTACGGCATCGTTCCTGACGTCAAGTCCGTCCGGTACGTGTCCGGGACCGACCAGGACAGGGAAACCGCCCGTCCCGTGGGCCAGCGTCGCGCCCTTTACCGGGAGGTGCTCGCCCAGTGCGTGCTCCTCGTTCTCCACGAGCTCTTCGCCGCGGACGAGCTGGGCGCACTTGAGTCGGTGACGTTGAACGGGTTCGTGGACGGGCATGATCCGACGACTGGCCGACCGGGCCAGATCCACTTGGCGACCGTGATGGCTTCCGCCTCGACGTTCCGTGGCCTGCACCTGGCGCAGGTGGACGCAGGCAGTTGCCTGGCCGACGCACTACGCGGACAGCTCTCGGCCCGCCCCGACCAACTCACGCCGGTACGGCCGAGTCGCCGTCCGCAGGAGGTCGGGAACCGCGTTGTCGCGCATGGCAGCGATGAGGAACCCGACCTGTACGAGATGGATCCGATCGCCTTCGAGAATCTTGTCGCCGATCTCTTCCGGGCCATGGGCATGCAGGCGGTCACGACCCAGCGCTCCAACGACGGCGGCGTGGACGTCGACGCGCTGGATCCGGCGCCGATCCGAGGCGGGAAGATCGTCGTCCAGGTGAAGCGCTACCGCAACACGGTGCCACCCACCGCTGTCCGTGACTTGTATGGAACAGTGCAGGACGCCGGCGCCAACAAGGGTGTTCTCGTGACGACTTCGGGATTCGGCCCGGGCTCACACACCTTCGCCAACGGCAAGCCGCTGGAGTTGATCTCGGGCGCGGAGCTTGTCGACCTTCTGCATCGGCATGGACTGCGTGGGCGCCTGGGCGAGGGCGGCCGTCAGGCTGCGGGACGGCCGGCACCATCAGGCCCTGAGACCCGACTGCCCGACGCGTACAACATCCTCGGCATGTCGTGGACGGGCGGCGTCGCTCTGGACGTGTGCGCTCTCGTCTGCCACGGCAACCGAGTCCTCAGCGACGATCACTTCGTCTTCTTCAACAACCCCCAGACTGCGGATGGTTCGGTGCGCTCTCTGGCTGCCACCGCCCCTGACAAGGCAGCTGTCTGCGTCTCTTTCGACGGGTTGCCAGGGGAGGCCGACCGGTTCGTCCTCGTGGCCGCGATCGACCCAGAGGTCAACCCGGACGCCGATCTCTCCGGATTCACGAACGCCCGCATCCGTCTCCTCGACCCAGAGCTGAACGAGCTGGGACAACTCGAGGTTTCCGACGGCCGAGCCCGCGAGACGGCCTTGGTCCTCGGTTCCTTCCGCCGCAGGCCGAACGGGGACTGGGACTTCGTCCTGGGCGGTAAGGGCTACCTGGGCGGGTTGGAGGAACTCGTGCAGGATTTCGGCATAGAAGTTGACTAGATGAACCTCGCGTCCGTTATCCGGCGTGGCGCGTCGAGTCTGGGAAACGAGGCCCGGCGATGCGCGTCATGCCCCGCTCGCAGACCTCTCGGCCGTTCCGGGGCGGAGCACGGCGGGGGGTGCGATGCCCAGCACGTGGTGGCGCATGCGCGGCGAGGCCCGTGTCGGTGAGCTTCGCCAGTACGGGGTCGACCAGCCGATGTTCCTGTGCCTTTTAGCGCCCGGGCCGGGCTGGGACGATGTCAGGGCGCTGTTCGAGGCGTGGGCGGCCGTACGGGGGCCCGACCTCGACGGAAGCAGGAACGCGGAGGCCATCGGTCCCCTGATGGATCTGGGACTGACCTTGCATCCCGTGGACGTGGGCACGCGGCTGAGCTGCTTCAGGGACTGCATCCCCCGCATCCACGGGAGCACGGCACGCCCTCGCCGCTGACCGGCGCACTGTTCCTGTCTGTCCGGAGCGAGGGCTGTCAGGAGCGCGGCACTTTCGGCCAGGCGTCAGCGGCGGCGCGCCGGCGGTCCGTCCCCCGTGTCCACAGAGACACGTCACTGCTGGTCGCGACAGCGATGGTCCGCCCGGAGGGCGAGAAGCCGGCTGCCCGGAGTTCCGAGTAGTTGGAGTGGAAGATGTGCCACCACTGCTCTCCGTACGCGCCGCGATGCGGGAGGCCGCCGTCGCTGGAGAGCAGGACACGTTCGTGGGGCCAGGCAGGGACGACGACCTCCAAGGTCCAGCCGTCCGCGGTGGTGGTGTGCAGTCCGCCTCCGAAGAGCCCGGCGATGTGCACTCTGCTTCCCGAAATCGGCCCCAATCCAGGACACGACAGATCAGGAACCGCGTCGGGAGTGCTGTCCTCGAGGTCGGGATCGCGGTCACGCGCGATCTTCTCTCCCGTGACCGCGTCGAAAAGACCGTGCCCGTCGCGTGAGACGACCATGACCAGATCGCGGCCGGTCTCGGGATGCGGCGCGAAGCCGATCCCCAGAAGCCCACCGACCGGGGCGAGGCCAACATGCCGCCAAGGCTCGGGCGCAGGCATCACAGCGGCCGCGAGAAGCCGGTTCCGCATGGCCTGCTGGTACGGGGAGAGCTCCTCTTCGCACTCCGACTGGCCGACCGGAGCTGCCTTCTTCGTCGACTTCATCGGCCTCATGATCACACCTGCCGCCGTTTCCTTGAAGCCTCCGGCGTCGAGCCACTTGAATGGCGTCGTGACCAAAGCAGTGAAGGATGACGGCGGGATTGTCGCCGGACGCGTCCCGCTCGGCGACGTCATGGCCCAACTGGCCGAGTGCAGACCGATCTTCCATTCCGAGGCCGATCTCCAGCATGCGTTCGCACAGACACTGTGGGGACGGGCGCCGGATGTGCGTTCCCGGCTCGAAGTGCCGCAGCGGGCGGAAGGCAGGGCCGAGTATCTGGACCTCCTGTGCATCGGTCCGTCGGCGAGTACCGCGATCGAGTTCAAGTACTTCACCCGGAGGTGGACGGGCGCCGCAGGTACGCCCGCCGAGGACTACGACCTCAAGGCACATGCCGCCACCGACCTCGCCCGTCTTCACTTCGTCCGGGACATAGCCAGGTTGGAACGGTTCTGCCGCCGGTCGGACCAGAACGGCCTCGCCATCATGCTCACCAATGAAGCGTCCCTGTGGAACCCGCCGGGAAGTGGCCGCGAGCGGAGTCGGGACCGGGAGTTCAGGATCCACCAGGGACGTGAGCTGGCCGGCAAGCTGCTCTGGGCGGAGGGCACCTACGAGCCGAACACGTGCACATTGCAGGGCCGATATCCCCTCCGCTGGGAGTCGTACTCCCAACTGGGGGGACCAGGAGGAGAGTTCCGGTACCTCGTCGTACCGGTCAGCCCTGCGCGCGATACCGCCGAGGGTTCGGCCTCACCCGCGTAGCCCAGCCCTCACTCCCGAATCGGCTGCGCGGGTCGGCGGGGCTCACTACCGTCATGGGATGAACTCGGTCGACGAGTGGCCCGACTCCCCGCAAGGGCTCGATCCCGGAAGCGTGTCCTTCCGGGAGGCCCGCTGCACGTGGCACGGCACGACCTGCGACGAACCGCCCGTCAAGGTCGTACGCACCCGGGACGGTGCACGGTGGGCTGCGTGCGAACGCGCGGTGCGCACCATCGCCGCCGAACGCGGCGGCCGGCCCGACCGGTAACAGTCGGCCCCCCCCGGCGCCCAACACCCCGCCATTGGCCCAGAACGCCCAGCAGACTGCTCTTCGCCCCCGAAGTCGCCATGCCGGTCATCCTGGCGATTCAGGTCGTCAGGACGAAAGGCGGACCAGCTGCGCTGCCGCAATGACCGGCGTCGGGGACGCAGCCCGTTGGATCGGGGGCTACTGGTCTGCCGGCAAAGGCGCCGGGGCGATACCCGTCGGGCACGACGCTCCCCAGTTCGTTGCGAACGAGGTCCTCAGCAGCACCCCCGTCCCCTCCACCCCGCAGTACCCCGCCGGGTTGCTGGCCAGGTACTGCTGGTGGTGGGCCTCCGCCGGGTAGAAGGGGCGGGTTGTCGCCGGGAGGATCTCTGTGGTGATCGTGCGGTGGCCGGAGGCGGTGAGGACCTTCTGGTAGGCCTCGCGGGACGCCTTCGCGGACGCTTCCTGGGCCGGCGTGTGGGTGTGCAGGGTGGAGCGGTACTGCGTGCCCACGTCGTTGCCCTGGCGAAAGCCCTGCGTCGGGTTGTGCGACTCCCAGAAGACCTGGAGGAGGCGGTCGTACGGGAGCACCCTGGGGTCGTGGACGACGCGGACCACCTCGGCGTGGCCGGTCAGGCCGGAGCAGACCTCCTCGTACGCGGGGTTCTCCGTGTAGCCGCCCTGGTAGCCGACCAGGGTCGTGTGCACGCCCGCCGGGAGTTGCCAGAACATGCGCTCGGCGCCCCAGAAGCAGCCCATGCCGAAGTCGGCGATCTCCAGGCCCTCGGGGTGGGGGCCGCGGAGCGGGGTGCCGAGGACGGTGTGCCGCTCGGGGATCGTGAAGAACGGCTCGGGACGGCCCCGCAGCGCCTGCTCGGCGGTCGGGAGACGCGGCGAGTGGCTGTCGCTGGTGCTGTACGGGAACATGCGCTCTCCAGAGGGAAGGGGGACGGGGGCAAGAGGGTGGGTGCGGCGACAAGGCGGCGTGTCGCGTCCAACGCCCCGGTCCGGTACGGCATTCCGGGGTCCCGACACCCGCGTGGAGCCTCCCCCTGTGGAGCGCGGGGAAGCGTTACCCCTGTAGAGCGTGACTCCCTCGGAGCGGCGTCGCCTCAGTGCGACAGCGTCGCCGGGCTGCCGCCGTTCGCCTCGTAGCCCGCCACCGCCATGGCGCGGTATATCGCGTAGTCCCCGGCGGGGTCCCGGGTCAGGGTCCAGGGCAGGGCGCCGACGTGGCCGTCCACGTGGACCAGCTGGTCCATCGCCTCGGACCAGCGCTCACCGCGGACCAGGAAGAAGACCAGCAGGTGGCGGACGTGGGCGAGCATCGGGTCGTCGGGGCGGGCGGCGTGGACGGCGTAGAGCGCGCCGTGGACGGCCTTCGTCACGACCTCGCTCTGGTAGAAGGCGCGGACCAGGTTCACCTCGGGGAGGTGCTCGAAGACCGCGAAGAGGGGCATCGCCGCGAGGAGCGAGCCCTGCGGGGCGCGGGCCGCAGCGGCCTCCGCGAAGGAGTACGCGACCTCACGCGAGCCGTGCCACTTCTCGCACCAGTAGTGCAGGGCCGCCAGATGCGCGCCCATGTGGGAGGGGGCGCGGTCCAGGATCTTCAGCCAGACCTTCTCGAACTCCGGCTGGGAGTAGGCCAGTCCGCGCGCCACCGACAGCTCGATGATGTACGGGATCGGGTCACCGGGGGACAGCAGCGCCGCCTCGCCGCTCGCGGCCCGCGCCTCCTCCATGATGATCCGGAAGTCGTCCGTGCCCGGCGTCGACGTACGCCACGCCTGCTGCACCAGGAACTCGGCGTGCACCGCCGCGCCGCCCGCGTCCTTGGGGGCCTCGGCGCGCCAGACCCGCAGCCACTGCCCGCCCGGCGTCTCGCTGACCCCGCCGGGCCGCTGCTGGAGCTCCAGGGACGCGGCGCCCGCGAAGGCCTGCACCCGCTGCCAGCGCGTCTCGCCCTCGATCTGCGTGCCGGCCAGCAGCTGCGAGGCCGCGCGATGGTCCTGGCCGCGCTGCACGACGTCCAGGACGTCCAGCAGGTCCGCGTCCGGACCCGGCATGCGGATGTCCAGCTGCTCCTGCCGCAGGAACCCGTAGTTCGCCGGGTCCGCGGCGTCCGGGTCCCCCGGCGACACCAGCTGCACACCGGCACGCCTGCGCCGCAGCACCGGCAGCAGAACCAGGCTGAACATGGCCAGCGCCATCAGGACCCAGAGAATCTCCATGCCACAAGCGAACCAGACGGGTCCGACAATTGGCGAACCCGGTTCCACAGCGCACCGGCCTGCCGGTTCCCGGACCGGGCGCACGGACCCCTGCGGACGCCTCCCGCCGGGCCCGCGGCCCGCCCGCAGCCCGCCCGCGGCCACCCCGCCCCGCCCCCGTCACCGCGTCAGCCGTCACCACCCCCGCGGGAGCACTACGCTCGGGACCCATGAGCGACAGGCACATCAGTCAGCATTTCGAGACCCTCGCGATCCACGCGGGCAACACCGCCGATCCCCTGACCGGCGCGGTCGTCCCGCCGATCTACCAGGTCTCGACCTACAAGCAGGACGGCGTCGGCGGGCTGCGCGGCGGATACGAGTACAGCCGCAGCGCCAACCCCACCAGGACCGCCCTGGAAGAGAACCTCGCCGCCCTGGAGGGCGGTCGCCGCGGCCTCGCGTTCGCGTCCGGACTGGCGGCCGAGGACTGCCTGTTGCGTACGCTGCTGAGCCCGGGCGATCACGTGGTCATCCCGAACGACGCGTACGGTGGCACGTTCCGCCTCTTCGCGAAGGTCGTCTCCCGCTGGGGCGTGGAGTGGTCCGTCGCCGACACCAGCGACCTGGAGTCGGTGCGCGCGGCCATCACCCCGAAGACGAAGGTCATCTGGGTCGAGACGCCCTCCAACCCGCTCCTCGGCATCACGGACATCGCCGCGGTCGCGCAGGTCGCGCGGGACGCGGGCGCCCGGCTCGTCGTCGACAACACCTTCGCCACGCCGTACCTCCAGCAGCCGCTCGCGCTCGGCGCGGACGTCGTCGTGCACTCCCTGACCAAGTACATGGGCGGTCACTCGGACGTCGTCGGCGGCGCCCTGATCACCGGGGACCAGGAACTCGGCGAGGAGCTGGCGTATCACCAGAACGCGATGGGCGCGGTCGCCGGGCCCTTCGACTCCTGGCTGGTGCTGCGCGGCACCAAGACGCTGTCGGTGCGCATGGACCGGCACAGCGAGAACGCGGGCCGCGTCGCGGACATGCTCAGCCGGCACGCGCGCGTGACGCGCGTCCTCTACCCGGGCCTCCCGGAGCACCCCGGCCACGAGATCGCCGCGAAGCAGATGCGGGCGTTCGGCGGCATGGTGTCCTTCCAGGTCGCGGGCGGCGAGGAGGCGGCCGTCGAGGTCTGCAACCGCGCCAAGGTGTTCACGCTCGGTGAGTCGCTGGGCGGCGTGGAGTCGCTGATCGAGCACCCGGGACGTATGACGCACGCGTCGGTGGCCGGTTCCGCCCTGGAGGTCCCCGGTGACCTCGTCCGCATCTCCGTGGGCATCGAGAACATCGACGACCTGCTCCAGGACCTGCAGCAGGCCCTCGGATAACGGTCGGCGTCATCACCAGTTCGACAGGGGTGGAGTCGTCTCCGACGGCGGCTCCACCCACGGGTGAACCGTCACGGCCCAGATCACGAAGACCACGGCCGCCGCGCACAGCAGCACCCACATGGCCCGCCGCGCCGCCCTCCGGCGGCGCAGCATGCGCCCGCCACGGCGGACGACCTCGCCGTACAGGTCGGGCGGGACCGAGGGCGGGGTCAGCTCCAGCATGCGGCGCACGGCCGCCTCACGCTCCGGCAGGTTCATGACGGAGCCACCTCCATCCGGGCGGGCGCCGGGCCGCGCGGCGGATGGAGCAGCGTCGCCATCGCCCGCGCGCAGATCACCCGCACGCGCTCCACGGGGAGGCCGAGCAGGGCCGCCGTCTGTTCCTCGGCGACGCCCTCGTACAGCCTGAGGACGAGGATCAGCCGTTCGTGGGGCGTGAGCCGGGCCAGGACGCTGTCCGGGGCCGGGGAGGGGCGCAGCCGCCCGAGGCCGCCGTACTGGTGCCAGGCGGCCCGCTGGAAGCGCACGGCGAGCTGCTGGCGGGTGCTGTCGTAGGGGTCCTCGCCGTGCAGCCGGTCCCAGGTGGCGTACGTGTGGGCGAGGGACAGGGTGAGCAGGCGCCGCGCGCGCGGGTTGGCGTCCCCGGTCTCCGCCGTGAGGAGGGTGGCGGTGTGCAGCAGCCGTCCTGCCGCGCCCGCGACGAACGCCTCGAACTCCCGTGCCCGGCGAACGCCTTGGGACGCATGCCGTTCTCGCACCATGCCTCCCCCTGAGGGCGACTGTGGAAGCGGGTCCGCGACCGCGTGCGGCCCGCCGCACCGCGTGCGACGAGGACCCGGTCTCATATGAGGGCAGCCGCGGCCTTCCGGTCAAGGGTCCCGCGTACACGCGCAGGTGAACCGCGGCCCGCGCGCGCGGGCCGCGCGCGTACGTACGCGCGCGTGCAGATGCACGGAGGCCGGGGACGCCCGGCACGGCGCACGGCGCCCGCGAGGCTCAGGAGGACGGTTCGGAGTCCGCCGCCGGTACGCCCTGGGAGGCCTGGCGGGCGGAGAGCGCGGTGTTGAAGCGGGTGAGGAGGGAGCAGAACGCCTCGCGCTCCTCGGGCTCCCAGCCGGTGGTCAGTTCGGCCATCAACTGGCGCCGGGAGGTGCGCACTTCGTCGAGCCGGGACTGGCCGCGCGGCGACAGCTGGAGCACCACGGCGCGCCCGTCCTCGGGGTGCGAGGTGCGCTTGACGAGTCCGGTGTCGACGAGCGGGGCGACCTGCCGGGTGACCGTCGAGGAGTCGATCCCCATGCTCGCGGCGAGCGCCTTGACGCCCATCGGGCCTTCCTTGTCGAGGCGGTTGAGCAGCAGGTACGCGGCGCGGTCCATGGAGTTGCGCACCTGCCCCACCCCGCCGAGCCGGGTCTGTTCCGCACGGCGCGCGAAGACCGCCACCTCGTGCTGGAGGGTTTCGAGGAGACCGGTGTCACCGACGGTCGTCATGTCCATCGACATCTCTGGTGTTGTGGGCATGGCCGGGGGCTCAATTCATGCGTGGGGAGCTGGGTTGGGGGACAGGGTACGCGGCTGGGGAGCGGGCCGTACCGGGGCTGCGCAAACCCGGTCTCGGAGGGTGGTCACGACGGGAGCGCGCCCGCGTGAACTGCGAGACTGGGGGTCATGAGCTACGGCACGGCTGACTCCTTTCCCAGTGTGACTCTCGATGACGTGCGCGGCGCGCAGAAGATGCTCACCGGGGTGGCGCGGACGACCGCGATGGAGGGCAGCCGGTACCTGACGCGGCTGGTGGGGGCGCCGGTGCACCTCAAATGCGAGAACCTCCAGCGGACGGGTTCCTTCAAGCTGCGCGGTGCCTACGTGCGCATCGCGGGCCTGCTCCCGGAGGAGCGCGCCGCGGGTGTCGTCGCGGCGAGCGCGGGAAACCACGCGCAGGGTGTCGCGCTCGCGTCCTCGTTGCTCGGGGTGCGGTCCACGGTCTTCATGCCGACCGGCGCCCCGCTGCCGAAGGTGGCGGCCACCCGGCACTACGGCGCCGAGGTGAGGCTGCACGGTCAGGTGGTCGACGAGACGCTGGCCGCCGCGCAGGAGTACGCGGCGCGTACGGGGGCCGTTTTCATCCATCCCTTCGACCACCCCGACATCATCGCGGGGCAGGGCACCGTCGGCCTGGAGATCCTGGAGCAGTGCCCCGAGGTGCGCACGATCGTCGTGGGCATCGGCGGCGGCGGGCTCGCGGCGGGTGTCGCGGTCGCGGTGAAGGCGCTGCGCCCGGACGTACGGGTCATCGGGGTGCAGGCCGAGGGTGCGGCGGCGTACCCGCCCTCGCTGGCTGCCGGGCGGCCGGTGTCGATCGAGCGTCCGGCGACGATGGCCGACGGCATCAAGGTGGGGCGCCCCGGCGAGGTGCCCTTCCGGCTCGTCGAGGACCTGGTCGACGAGGTCCGCACCGTCTCCGAGAACAACCTGTCCAGCGCGCTCCTGCTGTGCCTGGAGCGCGCCAAGCTGGTCGTCGAGCCGGCCGGCGCGAGCCCCGTCGCGGCGCTGCTGGCCGATCCGGAGGCCTTCGAGGGCCCGGTGGTGGCGCTGCTGTCGGGCGGGAACGTGGATCCGCTGCTGATGCAGCGGATCCTGCGGCACGGCATGGCGGCGGGCGGCCGCTACCTCGCCGTCACGCTGCGGCTGACGGACCGGCCCGGCGCTCTGGCCACGCTTCTCGGGGTGTTGTCAGTGGCGGATGCCAATGTTCTCGATGTGAGTCACGTACGGACCGATCCGCGGCTCGGGCTCACGGAGGTGGAGGTCGAGCTCCAGCTGGAGACGAAGGGGCCCGAGCACTGCGCCGAGGTCAATCTGGCGCTGCGCGAGGCGGGTTACACGGTCATCGACTGAGGTCGACGCCGCTGTCACCGTCCGGTCGCCCTTCGTGGAGAAATCCATTGAGAGACGCGATACATCGCGTTATGGTGTGTGTGGCGGATCGGCTCGACGCCGGGTGGGGTCGAACCGAGAAAACTATGCTCATTGGGTAAAAATCCGAGAAATCCCCAAAGACGTGGAGAACTCTTATGCCAGGCGCCATCTATGCCGAAGGCCTGGTGAAGACCTTCGGTGACGTAAGGGCTCTGGACGGCGTCGACCTCGATGTCCCGGAAGGCACCGTCCTCGGCCTCCTCGGGCCGAACGGCGCGGGCAAGACGACCGCCGTCCGCTGTCTCACCACCCTGCTGCGCCCGGACAGCGGCAAGGCCGTGGTCGCGGGCATCGACGTGCTCAAGAACCCCGACGCGGTCCGCCGCAGCATCGGCCTCTCCGGACAGTTCGCCGCGGTCGACGAGTATCTGACCGGCCGGGAGAACCTCCAGATGGTCGGCCAGCTCTACCAGATGAGGGCGAAGGCCGCGAAGGTCCGGGCGACCGAGCTGCTGGAGCAGTTCCACCTCGCGGACGCGGCCGACCGCACCGCCAAGACCTACTCCGGCGGTATGCGCCGCCGGCTCGACCTGGCTGCCGCCCTCGTGGTGTCGCCGCCGGTCATGTTCATGGACGAGCCGACGACAGGCCTGGACCCCCGCAACCGCCAGCAGCTGTGGGAGGTCATCAAGCAACTGGTCTCCGGGGGCACGACCCTGCTGCTGACCACGCAGTACCTGGAAGAGGCCGACCACCTGGCACACGACATCTGCGTGGTCGACCACGGCCGTGTCATCGCCCGCGGCACCGCCGACGAGCTCAAGGCACAGACCGGCGGCGAGCGCGTCGAGGTCGTGGTGCACGAGCGCGACCGCATCGAGACCGCATCCGAGGTGCTCCGCGGCTTCGGCAAGGGCGAGACCACGGTCGAGCAGCACACCCGCAAGCTCACGGTGCCGGTCAGCGGCGGCGCCAAGCTCCTCGCGGAGGTCATCCGCGAACTGGACGCGCGCGGCATCGAGATCGACGACATCGGCCTGCGCCGCCCCACCCTCGACGACGTCTTCCTCTCCCTCACCGGCCACGCCGCCGAGCAGGAGTCCGCGGAGGGCGACCCGGAAGCCGGCGCCGACCGGCGCAGCAAGGAGACCGCGAAATGACCGCCGCCACCGACACCGTGCAGGTCATGCCACGGGGGAACGCCATCGGCCAGTCCGTCAGGGACTCCCTCGTCATGGCCAGGCGGAACCTGATCAGGATGTCCCGGATCCCGGAGGTGGTGATCTTCGGGCTGATCCAGCCGATCATGTTCGTGGTGCTGTTCACCTACGTGTTCGGCGGCTCCATGAAGATCGGCGGCAGCACCAGTTCCTCCGCCTACACCAACTTCCTGATGGCCGGCATCTTCGCGCAGACCGTCACGTTCGCCACGGCGGGCGCCGGTGCGGGCATCGCCGACGACATGCACAAGGGCCTCGTCGACCGCTTCCGCTCGCTCCCCATGGCGCGCGGCGCTGTGCTGACCGGCCGCACCCTGGCCGACCTCGTGCAGACCGCGCTGACCCTGCTCGTCCTCGCGGGGGTCGCCCTGCTGGTCGGCTGGCGCGTCGGCTCGTTCGGCAGCACCAACGCGTTCCGGGTCGCCGGGGCCTTCGGGCTGCTGCTCCTGCTGGGGTACGCGTTCACCTGGATCGGGGCGCTGATCGGTCTGTCCGTGCGGACGCCCGAGGCGGCCACCTCCGGCGGGCTGATCTGGCTCTTCCCGGTCACCTTCATCTCGAACGCGTTCGTGGACACCAGCAACATGACCCCCTGGCTGCGGCACATCGCGGACTGGAACCCGTTCAGCGCCACCGTGCAGGCCTGCCGCGTCCTGTTCGCCAACCCCGGGCAGTCGACGTCCGACGCCTGGCCCATGCAGCACTCGGTGTGGGCCTCGGTCATCTACTCGGTCCTCATCGTGCTGATCTTCCGGACCCTCGCGGTCCGCAAGTACCGCTCGGCCACGGCGTGAGCCGTACCCGGTGACCCGCCGGATGTGAGCGGGTCCGGACACGGCGATGCCCCCGGCTTCCGGCCGGGGGCATCGCTGTCGTCGCTGGTCCTGGGGCTCAGCCCTGGTACGGCACGGCCTTGAGGATCTTCACCTTGGCGAGCTTGCCGTTCGGCAGCTCGTACTGGGCGTTCTCGCCGACCTTCTTGCCACTCACGCCGGAGCCCAGCGGGGACTGCGGGGAGAAGGTCTCGATGTCGGAGCTCGCGTACTCGCGGGAGGCGAGC
This sequence comes from Streptomyces sp. NPDC102279, assembly GCF_044766365.1. Classification (NCBI taxonomy): domain Bacteria; kingdom Bacillati; phylum Actinomycetota; class Actinomycetes; order Kitasatosporales; family Streptomycetaceae; genus Streptomyces; species Streptomyces sp. NPDC102279. The sequence continues at coordinate 231,250 of NZ_JBIWLU010000011.1, forward strand.
AGGAAGTCCAGGGTGTCGTCCTCGTCGCCGTCGAAGGCGATGGTGACGACCATGCCCGGTGCGACCGCGCCGTCCGCCGCGGGAGCCTCGCCGACCTTGGCGTTCTCCAGGAGCTGGGTCAGCTGGCGCACACGGAGCTCCTGCTTGCCCTGCTCTTCCTTGGCCGCGTGGTACCCGCCGTTCTCGCGCAGGTCGCCCTCCTCGCGCGCGGCCGCGATCTTGCCGGCGATCTCCGTGCGCGCGGGACCAGACAGGTGATCCAGCTCGGCCTTCAGCTGGTTGTACGCCTCCTGGGTCAGCCAGGTGACGTTCTCGCTGGTCTGGGTCACTGGTGCTCCTCGTAGGTACTGGGATACAAAGCATCGCCCTACCCAGAAGAATGTGCTTTCACGGGTGGGCGAAACCACGAGCCTAACAATTCAGTGGCTCGGAGGGGAGGACATAAGACATCAGAATTACGTCAACGCAGGTCAGCGTCGGATACCGACAGTGATAGCGGGGCGCGCACGTGCCGCCCCCGCCCCGCGGGCGGGGACCGCTCAGCCGCTGTGGCAGCCGAGGAGCTCCGCCGTGGTGCCCCGGCCCGTCGTACGCAGTGTGACGACCTTGTCGACGCGGGACGCGGCCCGGTCGAAACGGAAGTCCGCGCGGCCCACCTCGACCCCGTCGGCGTCCTGCGACCGCACGGTGCAGTAGCCGCTCGTACCGGCGTCCTTGTGCACCTCCAGGTGCGCCTCGACCGCGGTGTCCGAGACGGCCTTGAAGGCGATCACCTGGGCGCTGATCCTGGTGCCGCCGATGTAGTCGTAGCCGAACCAGCCGATCAGAGCGATCAGGACGACACCGAGGACACCCCCGACGGCCTTGAGCCTGCGGTCCGCGCGCTCGTCCGCGGAGCGGCCGTACCGGCCCTCGGGCAGCCGCGTGCTCGCCGTGGTCATGATCGTCCTCTCGGCCGGGCCCCCGAACGGGGGCCCCGGAATTATTCGCCCCCCGATTCCGTCACTATAGAAGCCGCCCATCGCGCTGATTCACGCCGGGCGCCGACAGCCGACGTACCCAGGCGACAGCCGACCGACCGAGGATTGAGTCTTGACTGACCAGCTGCGACTGATGGCCGTGCACGCCCACCCCGACGACGAGTCGAGCAAGGGCGCGGCCACCATGGCGAAGTACGTGTCCGAGGGGGTGGACGTGCTGGTCGTGACCTGCACGGGCGGGGAGCGCGGCTCCATCCTCAACCCCAAGCTGCAGGGTGACGCGTACATCGAGGAGCACATCCACGAGGTACGCAAGAAGGAGATGGACGAGGCCCGCGAGATCCTCGGCGTCAAGCAGGAGTGGCTCGGCTTCGTCGACTCGGGCCTGCCCGAGGGCGACCCGCTGCCGCCGCTCCCCGAGGGCTGCTTCGCCCTGGAGGACGTCGACAAGGCGGCCGGCGAGCTCGTCCGGCAGATCCGCTCGTTCCGCCCGCAGGTGATCACCACCTACGACGAGAACGGCGGGTACCCGCACCCCGACCACATCATGACCCACAAGATCACGATGGTGGCGTTCGAGGGCGCGGCGGACACCGAGAAGTACCCCGAGACGGAGTTCGGCCCGGCCTTCCGGCCGCAGAAGCTCTACTACAACCAGGGCTTCAACCGCCCCCGCACCGAGGCCCTGCACCACGCGCTCCTCGACCGGGGCATGGAGTCGCCGTACGGGGACTGGCTGAAGCGCTGGAGCGAGTTCGAGCGCACCGAGCGCACGCTGACCACGCACGTTCCCTGCGCGGACTTCTTCGAGATCCGGGACAAGGCGCTCATCGCGCACGCCACCCAGATCGACCCGGACGGCGGCTGGTTCAAGGTCCCCATGGACCTCCAGCGGGAGGTCTGGCCGACCGAGGAGTACGAGCTGGCGAAGTCCCTCGTCGATACATCCCTCCCCGAGGACGATCTCTTTGCGGGCATCCGCGACAATGCCTGACATGAGCGCAAGCCTGGCACTGACGCACCTCGTCCCCCTCGCCAAGGAGGTCGACGAGAACAAGGTCACCCCCGGCGTCCTCGGCTTCATCGTCTTCGCGGTGATGGCCCTGGCCGTCTGGGGCCTGATGAAGTCCATGAACCGCCACATGGGCAAGGTCACCTTCCCCGAGGACGCCGACAGCACGGCGGACTCCGGCACCGCCGACCGGAACGCCTCCGCCCCGGCGGCCACCGGCACCGGCACCGCGGGCTCCGGCTCCGGCGGAGCCGCACCCGCCAAGGGCTGAACACGGCTTCCCCGGGTCCCGCACAGCGGGGCCCGGGCGGCCTGCCGACATGAGCGGCCTGCTGGCATGAGCGGTCCGCCCGGCGCGGCACCTCCTCAGCCCCGGCCCGCCCCCATCGCCACGCCCATCACGTCCCGGGCATGGCGGCCCGGAACCATGCCCAGACGCCACGCCTGCCAGCCGGCGTCCAGATCCACACCCCGCTCCAGCAGGAGCTGGTAGGCCTCGATGCAGTCGTCCAGCTTCCCGTCCCGCGTCGAATGCCCGGTCCGCGAAAGCTGCGCCAGCTCCTCCTGGGCCACCGCCGCCCCCACCTCGTAACCACCCGGCGCCGCATACGGGAGCAGGGTGCTGCGCAGGAAGCGCGCCCAGTCCTCGCCGCGGTGGTCGCCGTACGAAGCGAACAGGCCGACGGCCTCGTCGCACAGCGCCATGGCCTGCTGGGCACGGCCGTTTCCCGCGTCGACGACGGCGAGCTCCAGACACGTCCAGGCCTCGCCGTGCGCCACCCCGATGCGCTGGAAGTCCGCCCGGGCGTCCACCAGGAGCTGGCGGGCGAAGCCGGAGTTGCGCAGCGAACCCGTCTGCGCGGCCCGCTGGTCGCGGGTCACCCGGGCCGAATGGTGACGGGCGCACGCCAGCCCGTACACATCCCGCATCCGGGAGAACATCGTCCGCGAACGCTCCAGCTCGCGAACCGCCTGGTCGAGATTGCCGGTCTCCTCCAGAGCCTGGCCCAGGTAGTAGACCGTCCACGCCTCGCCGCGCGCGTCCTCGTTCTCCCGGTGCCGGGACGCCGCCTGGCGCAACCCGTCGACCGCGGACGACGGATCGCCCTCCACGAGCCGGGCCCGGGCCAGCTGGGTCAGCGCCCAGGCCTCACCACGGGCATCGCGCGTACGACCGTACAGATCGAGCGCCTCACGCAGCTCCCGGTCGGCGCGCGGCACATCGCCCATGCGCAGCCCGAGCTGCCCCAGCTGGAAGTGCGCCCACGCCTCGCCGTGCACCGAACCGCTCGCCCGGTGCAGCACCAGCGCCTCGGTGAGCAGGTCCAGCGCCTGGGCGAGCCGGGACCTGTCGCGCTCCACCGCCGCCAGCGCGTGCATCGTCCAGGCCCGGTCGGCCGCCAGCTCGGGGGACGCCTGCAGGTCCATGGCCTCCTGGAGCTTGGCCGCCGCCTCGGTCAGATTGCCCTGGTGGTGCAGCGTGATGCCGAGGGAGCACAACGCCCGCGCCGCACCCGCGTCGTGGTGCGCCTCGAAGTACAGGTCCACCACCGACGCCAGCGTGGTCCGCGCCTTGTCCAGCTCACCCAGCTGACGGGCCGCGATACCGGTGCGCCACTGCACCGACCTCACCAGCAGCCCCTGGTCGACGGCCTGCGTCAGCTCGCTGATCTCGCCGAGGCGGTACAGGTCGCCGCGCAGCAGGCAGTAGTCGCACAGGGCGCCCAGCAGATTCAGGACCGCGGCCTGGTTCACGCCCTCCGCGTGCCGCAGGGCCGCCGTGATGAAGCTCGACTCGTCGTCCAGCCAGCGCAGCGCGGCGTCCAGCGAGGTGAAGCCGTGCGGCCCGAACTGGTCGGCGCGCGTCGACGTCTTCCCGTCGACCAGGCGGATCACCGAGTCGGCCAGCTCCGCGTAGTTCACGATCAGGCGCTCCTGCGCCGCCGTGCGCTCCGCCGCCTCCTCCTCGTCGTGGAGGCGCGCGGCGGCGAAGGCCCGGACGAGGTCGTGCAGGCGGTAGCGGCTGCCCCGCACGTGGTCGATCAGACCCGCCTGCGACAGGGCGGTCAGATGCCGGGTCGCCTCGGGTTCGTCGGTCGCGAGGAGCGAGGCCGCCGCCGCGGCACCGAGCGAGGCCCGGCCGGCCAGCGCCAGCCGGCGCAGCAGCCGACGGCCCATGTCCGACTGGTCCGTGTACCGCAGCCACAGCACTCGCTCCACGGGCTCCACCGGCCCGTACGCCGCCAGATCGGTGGCGAGCCGGCGAGCGGTACGCGGACCGAGCGACGATCCCGCCACGCGTAGCGCCAGCGGCAGCCCACCGCACAACTCCCGTACCTCGTCTGTCGATTCGGCGTCGTACGGGCCGGACCTGTCCTGCGCCGACGCGGTGAGCAGTTCCTCCGCGCCCGCCGCGTCCAGGGCCTCGACGGGCAGCTGGTGCACCCAGGCGGGAAGGTCGGCGGGCAGGTCGAGCGGCTTGCGCGCGGTGACCAGGACGAGACTCTCCGAACGCTCCGGCACGAGGGTGCGCACCTGCTCGGCGTCGCTCGCGTCGTCCAGCACGATCGTCACCGGCAGACCCGTCAGATGCTGGTGGTACAGCTCGCTCAGCCGCCTGACCTGCTGGTCCTGCGAGGAACGCTCACGGAACAGAAGCTGTTCGCGCGGCGCGCCCAGCCGGTTCAGCAGGTGGAGCAGCGCGTCGCGGGTGGTGAGTGGCGGGTCGTCCGGGCTGTCGCCCCGCAGGTCCACCACGCACGCGCCGCGGAACTGGTCCTTGAGGGTGTGCGCCGCACGGATCGCGAGCGTGCTGCGCCCGGAGCCGGGCGCGCCGTGCAGCACGACGACCGTCGGCTTCGTCTCCGTGCTCGCCCGGGCCGCCTGCACCCACTGCGTGACCCGGGACAGCTCGGTCCGGCGCCCGGCGAACGGGCCCTCCGACTCGGGGAGTTGACCGAACGACTGCTCCAGGACGCTGCGTCTGCGGGCCGCGGCGCTCTTGTCGGTGCGCCGCAACTGGGGTGCGCCCTTCTTCGCTCCGGTCGACGCGTTGAGCACCCGCTGCTGGTCGAGGAACGGCCGGATACCCCGTACCTCCAGGGCGGTCAGCCACTGGAGCCGCAGCTGTGCGGGGCCGCCGGGCTGGCCCAGCGCCCCGGCCCGGCGGCTCGCGGCCGGCACGTGCGTGGCCGTCACCTTGAGGACGGTCGCGGCCGCGCCCGCCACCGCCACCGTCGCCCCGGTGCCGACGGCCGTGCCCGCGCCGGTACCGAGCGCCAGGTCGGCGACGACTGCCGCCACCGCGCCAACGGCGGCCACCAGCAGTGGAGTTCCGGATCCCTCGCGGGCGTAACGCTGCCCGAACGTCTGCTGTCCCGCCGCCGCCTCGTCCAGGGCCCGTGTGTACGTCTCGTACTCCTCCGCGGCCGTCTCCGCCATCGTGTCGAGCGCGGCCCGCGCCCGCGACAGCAGCACCCCGCCGTCGACACGCCCTCCCGAGCGGCGCACCTCCTCCTCGACGGCCCTGGCCAACAGGCGCTCGGCCTCCGCCCGGTGGCTCTCCCGCATGTCACGTCCCCCTCCGGCAGCAACTCCTTGGCCTATGAGTGTCCTTCGGGAGCGACCTGAGCGCGAGAGGGCCGACGATCACCGCTCGGCGGACGTGGCCCCGGCCGACCGGCGTCGGGCGGTTCGGGTGGCGCGGCCGGGTGGGGACCGCAGGCGGTCCCGCGACGGGCGGGGACGGGTCAGGCAGGATGGAAGCATGCCGAACCGACTGGCCCATGAGACGTCCCCCTACCTGCTCCAGCACGCCGACAACCCCGTCGACTGGTGGCCCTGGTCGGCCGAGGCCTTCGAGGAGGCACGCCGGACCAGCCGGCCCGTCCTGCTGAGCGTCGGGTACAGCAGTTGTCACTGGTGCCACGTCATGGCCCACGAGTCCTTCGAGGACGAGGCGACCGCCGCCTACCTGAACGAGCACTTCGTGAGCGTCAAGGTCGACCGGGAGGAGCGGCCCGACGTCGACGCCGTCTACATGGAGGCCGTGCAGGCGGCGACCGGGCAGGGCGGCTGGCCCATGACGGTCTTCCTCACCCCGGACGCCGAGCCGTTCTACTTCGGCACCTATTTCCCGCCCGAGCCCCGCCACGGCATGGCCTCCTTCCGGCAGGTCCTCGAGGGCGTGTCCGGCGCCTGGGCCGAGCGGCGCGACGAGGTCGCGGAGGTCGCCGGGAAGATCACCCGCGATCTCGCCGAGCGGGAGATGAACTTCGGCGACAGCAGTGTGCCCGGCGAGGAGGACCTGGCCGGCGCGCTGCTCGGCCTCACCCGGGAGTACGACGCCACGCGCGGCGGCTTCGGCGGGGCGCCCAAGTTCCCGCCGTCCATGGTGATCGAGTTCCTGCTGCGCCACAACGCGCGGACCGGCTCCGAGGGGGCGCTCCAGATGGCCGTCGACACGTGCGAACGGATGGCCCGCGGCGGCCTCTACGACCAGCTCGGCGGTGGTTTCGCCCGCTACTCCGTCGACCGTGACTGGGTGGTCCCACACTTCGAGAAGATGCTCTACGACAACGCGCTCCTCTGCCGCGTCTACGCCCACCTCTGGCGGGCCACCGGGTCGGAACTCGCCCGGCGGGTCGCCCTGGAGACCGCTGACTTCCTGGTGCGTGAACTGCGCACCGGAGAGGGCGGGTTCGCCTCGGCGCTGGACGCCGACAGTGACGACGGCAGTGGGCGGCACGTCGAGGGCGCGTACTACGTGTGGACGCCCGCGCAACTGCGCGAGGTGCTCGGGGACGCGGACGCCGAACTCGCCGCCCGGCACTTCGGAGTCACCGAGGAGGGCACCTTCGAGGAAGGCGCCTCGGTTCTCCAACTGCCTCAGCGGGAAGGCGTCGTCGACGCGGAGAAGGTGACCTCGCTGCGGGAGCGGCTGCTCGCCGCGCGGGCCGGGCGGCCGGCTCCGGGGCGGGACGACAAGGTGGTCGCGGCCTGGAACGGCCTCGCGGTGGCCGCCCTCGCCGAGACCGGCGCCTACTTCGACCGCCCCGACCTGGTGGAGGCCGCGATCGGCGCCGCCGACCTCCTCGTACGCCTCCACATGGACGACCACGCGCGGCTCGCCCGGACCAGCAAGGACGGTCGGGTCGGTTCGAACGCCGGGGTGCTGGAGGACTACGCGGACGTGGCCGAGGGCTTCCTCGCGCTGGCGTCCGTGACCGGGGAGGGAGTCTGGCTGGAGTTCGCCGGATTCCTGCTCGACCACGTCCTCGCACAGTTCACGGACGCGGAGTCGGGCGCCCTGTACGACACGGCGGCGGACGCCGAGCAGTTGATCCGCCGCCCGCAGGACCCCACCGACAACGCGACGCCCTCCGGGTGGAGCGCGGCGGCCGGCGCACTGCTGTCGTACGCCGCGCAGACCGGCGCCGAGCCCCATCGCGCGGCGGCCGAGCGGGCGTTGGGCGTGGTGAAGGCGCTGGGTCCGCGGGCGCCCCGCTTCATCGGCTGGGGTCTCGCGGTCGCCGAGGCGCTGCTCGACGGTCCCCGGGAGGTCGCGGTCGTCGGTGAGGCCGGCGATCCCGCCACGACGGCGCTGCGCCGTACGGCACTCCTGGGTACCGCGCCGGGTGCGGTGGTGGCGACCGGGGCACCGGAGAGCGACGAACTGCCGCTGCTCGCCGGGCGGCCCCTGGTGGACGGCAGGCCCGCCGCGTACGTCTGCCGTCACTTCGTGTGCGACGCCCCGACGACCGACCCCGAGGAACTGCGCGCGACCCTGATCAGCCCGAACGCCTGAGGGGCGGGCCTCGAACCCCGCACCGGCACGGTCTGCCGAGGAGCCGGGGTGCGGGCCGTCGGTTCCCGGACTCGCGCTGTCGGCGCGGTCCGCCGAGGGGCCGACGTCGGGGGTGTCAGTTGCCGAACTCCGCGAGGGCGCGTTCCACGACGGTCTCCAGCCGGTCGTGGTGCGCGCCCTTCCAGTAGGCGCGCCCGCACTCCCCGCACTGGGCGAACACGTCGTAGGACCGCTCGGTGCCGCTCCGAAGTTGTTCGGCGACCTGTTCCTTGGTGGCTCGTGCGAGCGGGCCGTTGCACGCGGTGCAGCGGGTCCACGGTTTCAGCTCGGGCGCGAACCGGCCCAGTACGTCGCGGAGTTGGTCGTCGGGCTGGGTGCTGTAGACGAAGCCGCCCGCCCACAGTTCTCGGCGGCGCAGCAGTCCGCGGTCGCGGCTGAGCAGGACGCGTCGTTCGGCCGCCGACCGTGCGGCGAGGGCGGGGTCTCCGATGTCGGTGGACTCGTAGGCCGCGTCGACGCCGAGGAGCCGCAGCCGGCGGGCCAGGGTCCCGAGGTGGACGTCGAGGAGGAAGCGCAGCGGCGCCCCGGGGACGTGCTGCGGTCGCTCGACCGGGCACACCCGTACCGACTCGCCGGTTGCCGGGATGTGCGAGAACGGCACGTCCCTGCCGTTCACGACCAGGCTGCCGACCTCGGTGAGCGGGACGCCGAGCGACTCGACGACGTGGCCGAGGGTGGAGGAGCCGTCGGTGGCGGCGGGGGTGGCTCCCGTGCGGCGGGCGTGCGGGACGAACAGCCCCAGTTCGGGGGCGAATTCGATGTGGATCTCCGGTCCGTTCACGCGGTCAGGATGACATGCGGGGCGCGCCCGGGGCCTCCGGGTTTCCCGGCGGCAGGCCGTGCTCCAGGACGCTGACGGTCCGGTCGACGAGGCCGGCGAAGTCCTCCCGGTGGCCGGTCTCGGCCCAGTACAGGGAGGTCTCCATCAGTCCGCCGATCAGTGACATGGCGAAGACGCGGACCTCCAGGCTGTCCGGGTCCCGGCCGACGCGTTCCGCGACGGCGCGGCTGAGCAGTCGCCCGGTGACCGAGGCGCTCTCCATCATCCGGGACCGCACCGCGGGGACCTCGGCCATCAGCCGTGTCCGCAGCCGGGAGACCTCGGGATCCTCCGACGCACCGAGGCCGATGGCCTTGCCGAGCACGTGGCGCAGGGAGTCGAACCAGGGTTCGTCGGCCGGGCGCTCCCGCAGTTCCTGTTCCAGCAGGGGGTCGTACTCCTCGGTGAGGACGATGTCCTCCTTGGTGGGGAAGTACCGGAACACGGTGGAGGGGGAGACCTCGGCCGCTTCCGCGATCTGCTCGATGGTCGTCGCGTCGTACCCCTGCGCCTCGATGAGCCGGTACGTCGCCTCGCGGATCGCGATGCGGGTCTTGATCTTCTTCCGTTCGCGGAGCCCCGGCTGGGGCTCCGCGGCGGGAGTGGAACTCGGTGCGGTGGCGGCCATGGTCCTCATTGTCCGGCATCCGCCGGGGTCGGAGCCGTGGTGGTGTCCTCGCACGAGCGTGCCCGCGACCAGGGCGCCGGGCGCCTGGGGCCGTCAGCGGCGTGGTCGCGCCGGGGGGTGCCGTCGCCTGTGATCGCTGATCGCCACCGTCTAATGAAAGTGACTTTTAAAAGGTGGTGACTGTCAATCCATTGCGCCCCGGCCGATCGGGGCTCGCCGTCCGTCCGGAGAACGCGCAGTGGCCGCGGCTCGAAAGCCGCGGCCACTGGAGGTGAAGGGGGTCCGGGGGTGCCGGCGACGCCCGGGAGGGGTCATCCGTGCTGGTAGGCCACCAGGGAGATGCCGACGTAGTGCACGACGAACGCCGCGAGGGTCAGCGAGTGGAAGACCTCGTGGAACCCGAAGTAGCGCGGTGACGGGTTGGGGCGCTTGATCCCGTAGATGACCCCGCCCGCGCTGTAGAGCAGGCCGCCCACGACGACCAGGACGAGGACGGCGATGCCGCCGGTGCGCATGAAGTCCGGGAGGAAGAAGACGGCCGCCCAGCCCATCGCGATGTAGCAGGGGGTGTAGAGCCAGCGCGGGGCGCCGACCCAGAACACCCGGAAGGCGATGCCGGCCGCCGCGGCGGCCCAGATGCTCCACAGGAGCCACTTCCCCTTGGCGTCCGGGAGCAGCAGCATGGTGAGCGGGGTGTAGGTGCCCGCGATGATCAGGAAGATGTTCGCGTGGTCGAGTCTGCGCAGGACGCCGTCCATGCGCGGGCTCCAGTCGCCGCGGTGGTAGAGGGCGCTCACGCCGAACAGCAGGCAGGCCGTCAGGGCGAAGATCCCGCACGCGACGCGGCCGCGAGGTGAGTCCGCCAGCGCGGTGAGGATCAGTCCGGCGATGAGGGCGGCCGGAAACATGCCGAGGTGCAGCCAGCCGCGGAGCTTGGGCTTGATCTCTTCCGACAGGGTGTGCGCGACAGACGCGGGGCCGGCGGCCGGTGAGTCCGTGGGCGCTTCGGGGACGGACGCAGTCATGGTCCGAATCGTACCTACGGAACCGTAAGTTACGCGTCAGTCCGGCATAAGGAACCACCCGACAGTGGCCATGGTCTCACGCGGCTGGCCGGACGGCGCGGGGGTACTCGCGGTGAACCCGAAGCAAGCGGGGGGAAACCCTCCGGCGAGTGGCGATGCTCACTCCGCTCAGGTGTGAGGCCCTCTGGACATATGGGCGGTTCAGTCGGATGATCAAATGAGTGCGGTCGGCACCGGATGAGCGCCAAAGGGTCAACCACCGTGAAGCATCCGGGTCGCAGCCCCCACGGGGCACAACAACAAAAACCCTCATTTAGGAGCAATCGTGGCGCGCGACATCGCGGCTCCCGTCCCGACCAACCACAAAGAACTGATCTCGTGGGTCAACGAGATCGCCGAACTGACCCAGCCGGACAACGTGGTCTGGTGCGACGGATCCGAGGCCGAGTACGAGCGACTGAGCGAGGAGCTCGTCCGCAAGGGCACCTTCAAGAAGCTCGACCCGATCAAGCGCCCCAACTCGTACTACGCGGCCTCCGACCCGACCGATGTCGCCCGGGTCGAGGACAGGACCTTCATCTGTTCCGAGAAGGAGCAGGACGCGGGCCCGACGAACCACTGGAAGGCCCCCGCCGAGATGCGGGCCGTCTTCACCGGGGAAGGAAGCGGTTCCGCGGGAGACCAGGGCATCTTCCGCGGCTCCATGAAGGGCCGGACGATGTACGTCGTCCCGTTCTGCATGGGTCCCCTCGGCTCGGACCTCTCCGCGATCGGCGTGGAGATCACCGACTCCGCCTACGTCGCCGTCTCCATGCGCACCATGACCCGCATGGGACAGCCCGTCCTGGACGAACTCGGTACCGACGGCTTCTTCGTGCGTGCTGTGCACACGCTCGGAGCGCCGCTCGCCGAGGGCGAGGCGGACGTGCCGTGGCCGTGCAACTCCACGAAGTACATCTCGCACTTCCCCGAGACCCGCGAGATCTGGTCGTACGGATCGGGCTACGGCGGCAACGCCCTGCTCGGCAAGAAGTGCTACGCCCTGCGCATCGCGTCCGTGATGGCGCGTGACGAGGGCTGGCTCGCCGAGCACATGCTCATCCTCAAACTGACGCCCCCGCAGGGCGAGTCGAAGTACGTCGCCGCCGCCTTCCCGAGCGCCTGCGGCAAGACGAACCTCGCGATGCTGGAGCCCACCGTCTCGGGCTGGACCGTCGAGACCATCGGTGACGACATCGCCTGGATGCGCTTCGGCGAGGACGGCCTGCTGTACGCCATCAACCCCGAGGCCGGCTTCTTCGGCGTCGCGCCCGGCACCGGTGAGCACACCAACGCCAACGCGATGAAGACCCTGTGGGGCAACTCCGTCTTCACCAACGTGGCGCTCACCGACGACGACGACATCTGGTGGGAGGGCATGACGGAGGAGACTCCGGCCCACCTGACCGACTGGAAGGGCAACGACTGGACACCCGAGTCCGGTTCGCCCGCCGCACACCCCAACGCCCGCTTCACGGTGCCCGCCTCGCAGTGCCCGATCATCGCACCCGAGTGGGAGGACCCGAAGGGCGTGCCGATCTCGGCGATCCTCTTCGGCGGCCGCCGCGCCACGGCAGTGCCGCTGGTGACGGAGTCCTTCGACTGGAACCACGGTGTCTTCCTCGGCGCGAACGTCGCCTCCGAGAAGACCGCCGCCGCCGAGGGCAAGGTCGGCGAGCTGCGCCGCGACCCGTTCGCCATGCTGCCGTTCTGCGGCTACAACATGGGCGACTACATGGGCCACTGGGTCGATGTCGCCAAGGACAAGGACCCGGCGAAGCTCCCGAAGATCTACTACGTGAACTGGTTCCGCAAGAACGACGCGGGCAAGTTCGTGTGGCCCGGCTTCGGCGAGAACAGCCGTGTCCTGAAATGGATCGTCGAGCGTCTCGACGGCAAGGCCGAGGGCGTCGAGACCCCGATCGGCGTCCTGCCGACCCGGGAGTCCCTCGACACGGACGGGCTCGGACTGGCCGACTCCGACCTCGACTTCCTGCTCACGGTCGACAAGGAGGTCTGGCGCGAGGAGGCCGCGCTGGTCCCCGAGCACCTCAACACCTTCGGCGAGCACACTCCGACAGAGCTGTGGGACGAGTACCGCGCGCTGGTGCAGCGCCTGGGCTGACGCCCGTCCGCCGCTCCGCGCCCGGTCCCGTCGCCCCGACCCGCGACGGCGTCCGGACCGGCCGCGGTGACAGCACCTCGCCGGGGCCCCGCACACCACTGTGCGGGGCCCCGGCCTCTTTCGTCCCCGGCGCCCCGCCCGTGCCGGATCGGCTGAAAAAGCGCGGATTTCGGGGGACACTCCTGACATCGAGCAGTGAACCCCGAAATGAGGTGGGCGGGGTGCGCACACCGGTCAGTGACCCCCTGAGGATCGGCCCGTACCGCATCGTGGGGCGGCTCGGCTCCGGCGGCATGGGATGGGTGTATCTCGGCCGTTCGCCCGCGGGGCGCGAGGTCGCCGTCAAGGTGGTGCGGCCCGAGTTCGCCGCCGAGCGCGAGTTCCGGGAGCGGTTCGCCCGCGAGGTCGCGGCGGCACGCGTGGTCAGCGGCGCCTACACCGCCGCCGTCGTCGACGCCGACACCGAGGCCGAACTGCCCTGGCTCGCCACGCTGTACGTGCCCGGGCCCTCGCTCGACGAGGCCGTCCGCGCCGACGGACCGCTGCCCGAACCGCAGGTACGACGCCTCGGCGCGGGGCTGGTCGAGGCCCTTCAGGCGATCCACGCGGCCCACGTCGTGCACCGTGACCTGAAACCGGCCAACGTGCTCCTCGCCTCCGACGGCCCGCGCGTCATCGACTTCGGGATCTCCCGGGTGGACGGCGCCCCCGGACTCACCCAGGTCGGCGTCGTCGTCGGCACCCCGCCCTTCATGTCGCCGGAACAGATCAAGGGGGCCCCGGTCGGCCCGCCGAGCGACGTCTTCTCCCTCGGCGGGGTCCTCGTGTACGCCCTCACCGGCCGGCCCCCGCACGGCAGCGGCGAGGCGGTGCGCTACCGGGTCGCCCTCGCCGAACCCGAACTGGACGGCGTCCCGGCGGCGTTGCGGGACCTGATCGCGCGATGCCTGGCCAAGCGGCCCGAGGACCGGATCCCTCTCGACGGCCTGCTCGCCGGACTGCTCGAACCGGAACACCGGCCGGCCGCCTGGCCGCCGCCCGCGGTGGCCCACAGCATCAAGGTGCGTACCAGGGACCTCGCGAAGCGCCGTCAGGAGAGCGGCACGGCGTCCGTGCCCTCCTGCCTGCTGCTGCACGCCCAGGCGCTGCTGGACGCCGGTCTGACCGACGCGATGGTCGCCGGGGCGGTGGGCCGTGCCGGCGCCTGACTCCCTTTCCGGCAGCGGCCAGGAGGTCCTGGAAATCGGCACGCACTGGCGGCAGTTGACGCGGAACTGGGTGGCCGGGAGGAAATTCCACACCGTGGCCGATCCCGATTCCGTGTCCATGCGGTTCGATCTGTCGGAGACGGGCCGAATGGTGACCGTGCGCTTCATGACGACCAAGAGACTTCTGGTCGCTTTCGCGACCGACGGGCATTATCTGCGCCAGGACCAACTCGCCGTCGCCGCCGCCGCGTCGAATGCCTGGAACACCGAACAACTGAATCCCATGCTGTCCGTGTGGGACGTCCGCGGACCCCGCCCGTGCCTCGCGGGAGTGTGCGACCTTCCGCTGACCTGCCGGATGACGCAAGCGGATTTCGATGCTCTGGCCAATGACTGGGTGGAACGGGCGAGGCAGATGTTCACCCGGTGCCACCAGGTGTTCGCGTTGTAGAAGTGAATTCCGCCGGATTCCCCAAACCCTTTCGGCCGACGGCCGGTTACCGCCACTATGAGCACGTGCCTTTCAGGGCCACGGGGGTGTGCCTTTAGGCCACGGGGGGTTGCCCATGCGGCGTTCTTTCTCGGTCATCGCGCTCTCCGGACTGCTGGCCGTTCTCGCTCCGGCGGTGTCGGCGGCCGGAGCGACGTGCGGCACGGATCTCGGCCAACGACTGCGGTGCTGGTCCCGGTGGATCGACGAGGGGACGGTCCACGTCACCCTCGACCGGGCCGTTGCCTTCGACGGCAGCGCGGATGACCGCAAGGACGTCGAACGCACGCTGTGGGACGGCCGGGAGAACCTCGTCGTCGAGGTCCCGGCGGGCGGCCGCACCGGACCGGGCGGAACCGCGCTCCTCCTGCTGGCCGACCGGAGGACCCGTCTCGTCGCGAAGGACGCCACGATCGACCGGCTCACCCCCGGCGCCGTGGCCGAACTGGCCGACCTGCGGGCCTGCCACCCCGAGAACGCCAAGGACCCGTGTGCCCTGCTCGCCAAGGGCTCCCTGAGCGGCGCCGCGTTCATCGCCCAGGACCAGGCCGCCGACCTGACCCGCCACACGTACGCCGTCGCGGACTCCACCGAGCCGCCGGGCGCCACCCCGTCCCGCACCACCGGGACGGCCAAGGGCAAGCAGGGCGCGCAGAACGGCAGGAACGGCGGCGGCTCCGGTTCCGGGGGCGGTTCCGGCTCCGACACCACCACCCGGATCCTCGCCGTCCTGTGCGCCGTGCTCGTCGTCCTCCTCGGCGCCCTCCTCTTCCTGGTGCGCCGCTCCTCCCACGCGGTCGGCACCCTGTCCCGGCGCGCGCTCGCCACCCCCGGCCTCGGAGCCGTACCGGCCGCCGCCGCGTCGCCCCCTCCCTTGGCCGCCGACGAGAGCACCACCCGCATCCGGACCCCGGACGTGCGCACCACCCGCGGCCGGGCCCGGGACGAGAGCACCACCCGCCTGCGGGTCGGCGCGCCCGCCCACCGCTACCGGCGGGTCGGCAACGTACCGGGCCCCGCCCGCTCCGCCGTCGTCCGCACCGAACTGCACCCGCAGGGCTATGTCGAGCTCGACCACGTGCTGTACCGGGCGGTGTGGGCCGAACCAGGCCGCCCGCCCCCCGCTCCCGGCGCGCTCGTCGACGTCACCGACGCGCGGGAGCAGGACTCCGACGTCCTGTACGCGTTCCCGCCCACCACCGGACGGCACGCCCGGGCCGCCCGGCCCTGAGACCAGGAGAGACCTCCATGCACAGCGAATACCCGCCCACCCTGCCGGCGGAGTACGCCGACATCGAGTTCGAGAACAACGCGCAGCGGCTGCCGCTCGTCCTGTGCCTCGACACGTCCAGCTCCATGGCGGGCCGGCCCATCCAGACGCTCAACAACGCGCTCATGGAGTGGACCCGTGAACTGCACGACGACGTCAGCCTCAGCTACAGCGTCGAGGTCGCCGTCGTCACCTTCGGCGGCCAGGGCGTCGCGGCCTGGCGCGGTCCCCAACTCCTCGCACCGGGCGTCCCGGTGAGCCCCTTCGTGGCCGCCCACATGTTCCAGCCGCCGCAGCTCGTCGCCGCCGGCGTCACCCTGATGACCGAGGCGCTCGACCTGTCCATGCACATCGTCGCCGCCCGCAAGGCCGAGTTGCGCGCCTCGGGACTCCAGTACTACCGGCCGCAGATCTGCCTCGTCACCGACGGGCTGCCGACCGACGCCACGGGTCATCTCTCCGACTCCTGGCACCGGTTGATCCCGGTCCTCGCCGAGGAACAGCGCGCCCGCCGCTTCCGGCTGTACGCGATCGGCGTCGGCGGGATCACCGACCGCGGCGAGCAGGTGCTCCAGGCGTTCGCGCCGAAGTTCAACGCCCGCCTCCAGGGGTTCCCGTTCCGCGAACTGCTCCAGATGATGTCCGCGAGTGCGGGCGCCGAGCAGAAGGGCGCGGGCGACGAGGTCTTCGAGAAGATCTTCAGCCAGTTCAAGACACAGCGCCCGGCCTGGGAGTCGTGACGATGACCGGACGGGACACCTGACCGATGACCGGAGCCGACGAGCACGAGACGCCGTGGCGGATCCACGGCATGAGCGTCGAGGGCTACCGCCACCGCCGCCAGGGACTGCCCTGCCAGGACGCCTGCACGTCCGCGGTGACCGCGTCCGTCGCCGTCCTCGCGGTCGCGGACGGAGCGGGCAGCAGACCGCGTTCGGAGGAGGGCTCGCGGCTCGCCGTCGAGCTGGCCGCCGAACACTTCGCGCGCAGGGCGGGGGCCGCCGCCGACCGCCGCCCCGGCGAGGCCGTGCACGCCCTCCTGGAGGAGGCCTTTTACGACGTCAGCAAGGTGTTCCTGGACCGGACGGGCGCCGCCGCGGCGGACTTCGCGACCACGCTCACCGTGGTCGTCCTCGCCCGGGGCTGGCTCGGCCATCTGAGCGTGGGCGACGGATTCGTCGTCCTGCGGGCCGGTACGGAGGACGGGGAGCGGCAGTTCCACCTGCTGCCCCAGCCGCCACCGGCCGGCGAGTACAGCAACGAGACGGTCTTCCTCACCTCGCCGGACGCCGCCCGCTGGGTGCACACCGACTGCGTGTCCGACGAGGGCATCGACGGCGTGCTGCTCTCCACCGACGGTCTCGCGCAGGCCGCGCTCAACCGCTCGGCGAGCGGCGCGCCGTCCCCGAACCCCTCGTTCGCCGAGGCCGTCCTCCGCTCCCTCGACGTGCCCGGAGACGTCACCGACAGCGCCCACGAGGGCCTCGCGACCCTGCTCCGCTCCGACCGGCTCACCGCCCTGAACGCCGACGACAAGACCCTGCTGCGGGCCGTCCTCAAGGCGCGGCCGTGAGCGGCCTCACCGTGTACCTCGACGGCGAGCCCGTCCTCCTCGCCGAACTGCCCCTCAAGGGCGGCGGCCAGGCGGCCGTCTACCCCGTCGTCGGCGACGACACCACCGTCGTCAAGCTGTACCGGGAACCCCCGGGCCCCGAGCAGGAACGGCGCCTGACCCGGATGCTGACCATGTCCCCGCTCGCGGCGCGCCCCACCGACGCCTCGCAGCCCCCCGAACTGGCCTGGCCGACCGCCCTCGCCCGCGGTCCGCAGGGCGAGTTCCTCGGCTACGCCATGCACCGCTTCGGCGAACCGGGGCACGTCCAGCTCATCGGCCTGTTCACCCGCGCCCAGCGCCTCAAGCTGTTCACCGACCGGGCGGACTGGCGGTTCCTGCTCGGCGTCGCCTGGAACCTCGCCTTCATGACCGCCCGCATGCACTACGACAACCTCGTCATCGGCGACTTCTCCAGCAGCAACGTCGTCGTCGACGCCAACGGCTTCGTCACCTTCCTCGACTGCGACTCCATCGCCTTCAACGACCCGGTGACCGGGGAGCTCTTCCCCTGCCTGATGCACACCGCCGACTACTCGTCACCGGAACGGCAGGCCGGCGGCCCCGCGACCCGCGCCACCGACGACTTCGCCCTCGCCGTCCTCGTCTACCAGCTGCTGACCGCGGGCAACCATCCCTTCGGCGGCGTCCCGCACGAGAGCGCCTCCGAGTCGACCGTCAAGGACAACATCGCCGCCAGCTGCTCCTACGTCGTCCGGCCGGAGCGGGTCGTCATCCCGCGCGGCACCATCGACCCCTCCGTGCTGCCGCCCGAACTCCTCACCCTGGCCCTCGCCGCCTTCGGCCCGGGGGTCCACGAGCCCGCCGCGCGGCCCCCGGCGGAGGCCTGGCTGCGCGCGCTGGACAAGGAGCGCGCCCTCGTACGCCGCTGCCCGCACCGTCCGCTGCACGCGTACGGCTCGCATCTGACCTCGTGCCCGTGGTGCGCGCGGGCGGCGCTGACCCGGCACGACGTGTTCAACGTCCCCGCGCCGGTTCCGGCCCCGGTGCCGGATCCGCCGTCCCGGCCGCCGACACCGGGCGAACCGTGGGCCAAGGCACTCAAGGTGGCGCTGCTGATCGCGGTGGTCCTGATCCTGGTGGTCATCGCGGCGAACGCCTGACGCGCCGGGCCCGTGAGCACCGGCGGCGGGTCACGGGCGGTGCTCACCCGGGGGCGGTCGAGCGGAACGGCGTCACTGCGAGCGGCCGCGCTCCTCCAGATAGCGGGTGTGCGACTCCTGGCGCCGGGCCTCGGTCTCGCGCAGCGCCGCCGCGAGCCGGTCGGCCTCCTCCTGCAAGGCGGTGAGCTGGCGCTCCAGGTGGCGCTCCGGCGGCTCGGTGCCGGGGGCCAGCCGGGTCCACCACCGGGTGCGGACGAAGGTGTCGACCGCCTCGGGGATGTCCTGCCGCACGGCGCGCGACAGGGCGTGCACACCCTCCGGGTCCTGCGCGAGGACCTCGGCGACCCAGCCGGGGTCGAGCAGCGCGGTGAGCACCTCGGTCAGCTCCGTGAGCCGGCCGGCCGCCGCGGGCGGCAGCTCCACCCCGTCGAGATACTCCCGCAGCGTGCCGAAATCGCCTCTCAGCGCCTCCAGTTGAGCGGAGGGATCGGGGAAGTCGGGGATGGCCGGGCGCTCCGGCGGAGCGATCAGCGCGCCCGCGCCGTACAGGCCCGCGACGACCACCGGCCAGTACGGACCGGCGATCCCGGCGAAGGTCAGGGCGACCCCGGCGATCCCGCACGCGCTGCCGGTGAGGTTCTTGCGGGACTCCAGGAAGCCGACGAGCCTATTGGTAGCCACGGATCTCCTCGAAGGCGCCGTCGAGCGAGCCCTTCCGGGCGTCGAAGAGACGGCCGCCGGTCAGGTCGGCGATGTGCTGGAGCTCGCCGCGGTCGGAGTCGCCGAAGAGGATCGGGAAGACGGGGATCTGCCGCTGTCCGTCCGGCAGCCGGTCGTAGAAGGCGTCGAAGTCGGACGGGCTCGCGCCCCGGGTGTTCTCGCCGTCCGTCATCAGCACGACCGAGGTGAACGTGTCGTCGTCGGCGCCGAGATGCTCGTACGCCTTCTCCAGCGACGTGTAGATCGCGGTGTCGCCGTCGGCGTTCAGCGAGCGCGTGTCCGCGCGGATGGCGTCGAGTCCGGCCTTCGGGTCCTCGGGCCGCACGAGGTGCGTGCGGACGCTCTTGACGTCCGATCCGAACGGCATCAGCGTCACCTCCTCGCGGTCGCGGAAGTCGCCGGTCAGATCGCCGAGCGCCTCCTTCAGCCGGTCGAGCCGGTCGCCGTCCATGGAGCCCGAGGTGTCCAGGACGTATACGGTCCTGGACGGCCGCCGGAGCTTGTTCTCGTAGGCGTCGAGGAGCTTGTCGGCGACGGACCGGCTGCCGGGGAAGGGGAGTTCGCGCCGGCGTCCGGTGTCGAGTCCCGCGGCCGGGGCGACGGAGGCGACGACCGGGCGGCGGTGGGTCGTCTCGGTGATCCGTCGCTGGCTGTCCGGTGCGCGCAGCGCTTCGGCGAGACGCCGGACGGTCTCGCGGGTGTCCTTGGAGGACGCGGCGAGGGAGGAGAGCGGGTAGTCGGCGGTCACCACTCCGTCCCGCGGGCGGATGACCGTCAGGCCCTTCACGCCCTTGAGGACGGACTCGTAGTTGAGCAGCGCGTCCACCGTGCCGCGGCGCTCGTAGGCGGTGGCCAGCCAGCCGGACGAACCCGACGTCAGCTTCTGTCCCTTGAAGAACTCCCGCAGCCGGGGCGTCGCCTTGTCCACGTCGGCGTCGGTGAGGGCAGACTGGGCGCCGGAGAGTCCGGAGGCCACCGAGATCAGCGTGGAGAAGCCCGAGTTGGAGCGTGCCGGATCGGTCATGCCGTACGTCAGCCTCCCCTCCGCCACGGCCTTCTCCACCTGGGACCAGGTCACGTCGTCGGCCTTCCAGCCGAGCGCGCTCAGGGTGGCCGGCTCGACCCCGATCGCCACCGGGCTCGACATGACCGGCGTCTCGGAGACGACCTTCTTCGCGGCCTCCGGGCGCAGGTGCAGATAGTCGTCGGAGGAGAGCCACAGGGCGTCGTACGCGTCGTCCGCCGTGCCGCGTGCGAGCAGGTCCACGGCGGCGAGCGTGCCCATGTAGGTGGGCTTGACCGTGATGCCGGTGTCCTGCCTGATCCGGTCGAGGACCGGCTTCATGTCGCTGAGTTCGCTGGAGGTGAGGATCCGCAGGGTGCCGGGCTCGGTGGCGCTGTCGTCCCCGGACTTCCCCTCTGCCCGGGCCGTGCACGCGCTGACGGCGAGCAGCGCCACGGCCGCGCAGGCCGCCTGTCGCAGGCGTCTCATCCGAGCCCGCCCTCCAGCGCACCCTGGGTGCGGCTGCGCTCCAGGTAGTGGCCGGCGTGCTGGAGTTCGGAGGTGAGGGACTCCACCGTCGCGGCCATCGTCTCGGTCGCCTGGACCTTGTACGTGTCGATGGCGTCGAGGGTGCGGTAGATCTGCTGGAAGGCGTTGCGCAGGGTCTCCGCGCCGACGGCCGGGTCGGCGGCGATGCGCTGGATCTCGCCGCTCTGGGTGGAGAGCATCTCGGCGTTGCCGCGGATCAGGTCCTCGGTGGTGCCGCGCAGGGCGTTGACCTGGTCGACGACCTTGCGCTGGTTGTCCAGCGCGGAGGCGAGCATCACCGAGATGCGCAGCGCGGAGACGGTGGTGGTGGCCGCGCGGTCGACGCCCTTGATGAGTTCCTCGTTGTTGCGCCGGACCACGTCCATCGCGAGATAGCCCTGCGCGCAGACGGCGAGCTGGGTGAGCAGGTCCTGCTGCTTCTGCCGGGCGGGGAAGAGGATGTCGGAGCGGAGGGTGTCGGCCTGCGCCGGGTCGGTGGTGTCGACGCCCGCGATGTGCTCCTCGACCGCGCCGTCCAAGGCCTGGGCGAGCACGACGTACTCCTGGAGTTTGCCCATCGTCTCCCAGAGCCGGACGCGCTCGGTCTGAAGTGCCGCGTTGTCCCTGCGCAGTTCGTCCTGGCCGCCGCGCAGCGAACCCACGATCTTGTTCAACGTTCCCTGGGCGGAGGCGTACTTGGCGACATGGTCGCGCAGCCGGTTGCCGCCGGGGAGCCTGGAGAGGAACTTGCGGCCCTTGCTCGCGGACAGGTCGCGCGGGTCCAGGTCCTCGACCACGCGGCGGAGTTCGACGAGCGAGCCCGCCACGTGCGACTGGGCGTCCTCGCCCTGGGAGGGCAGGCTGCGGATGGTCCGCTCCAGCATGCGGTTGGACTGGGCGGCGGCGCCGCGCATCTCGCTGGTGCCCAGGCCCGCGATCTCGCCGACCTTGCCGGCGAACTCGGGCGAGCGGGCGTCCAGGAGGGCGAGTCCGTCGATGTACTCCGCGGCGCGCCGGGCCATCTCGTCCCGCACGGCGGCCTCGACGGGCACGAGCCCGCCGGCCTTCTCGCGCGGCACGGCCGTCACGGCCTCGGGCGGCGTGAGCGTGAACGTGTCTTCGGTGGTCATGTGCTTCCCCCTAGTTTCCGGCGCGGCGCGCCATCTCGTGCAGCACCTTGGAGGCGGGCACGGGCGCCTGCCGGACGCCGGTCAGCTTCTGGTTGAGATAGGTGGTGCGGGCGGCGGTCGCCGCCGTGAACTCGGCGGTCGCGCCCTGCGGCCGGAAGCCGTGCCGCACGGCGAGCCGGCGCAACGTCGGGTCCGTGCCGAGGAGTTCACCGAGTGCCCGGCCCTCGGGCGTGAGCGGTACGACCGTGTGGTCGCTGTTGGCGGTGGTGTCCGGGTAGAGCACGGTGAGGTCGCCCGTGTCCTGGCCCTCGGCGAGCAGGGCCGCGACCTGGGATTCGTAGACCAGGACGAGGGGGTTGCCGACGCCGCTGACGAAGTCCCGGAACTCGGCGTCGGTGCTGGACTGCTGGGCGCCCTGGACGCTGATGAGCCGGTGCATCAGGGGTGCGGTCCGGCCGACCGCGGCGTCGTCGGCGACGACGTTCCCGCCGTTGGCGACATAGGACGCGGCGGCGAGGTAGAGGGCGCCGGAGTTGGAGGTCTCCGGGTCGGTGCTGGCGATGAACAACGTGCCGGTCAGTTCACCGTGCGCCGAGGTGCCCTTGAGCTGCTGCCAGGTCCGGTCGTGCCGGGCCGCGTCCAGATAGGCGGCCAGCTTCAGCGTGCCGGTGTTCTTGTCGAGGGTGGCCAGTCCGTTGGCGGCGAGGACCTGGGCCGCGCTGCGGTGTGCCACCACGACGAGGGGCGAGTAGAAGGGCCGGGGGAGCGGCTGGCGGACGTGGTACTTGTCCGCGAGCTCGTCGGCCGGCGCCTGGCTGGAGGGGAAGGCGAAGTCGTACCCCTTCAGGTCCAGGCCTTCCATGGCCCAGGACCCGGAGGTCTCCGTCTTCACGGTGTAGCCCTTGGCAGCGAGGGCCTTCACCACGTCGGGGTCGGCGAAGAACTCCGCCTTCTCCGAACCGATCACACCTTGCACGGTCTTCGTTGCCGTGCCCTTGTCCTGACCATTGCGGCCCGCGACGACGGCTGCTGCCACTCCGCCGATCAACAGGACCGCCAGGACGATGCCTGCGATACGTCTCACGCCTGGAGAGTGCACCTCGGAATCCAACGTTCCCCGTCTCGGAGGGTGAACGCGGGGTGACGACCGGGTCCCGGTACGCAACCGGAGGGGAAGCTGCCGCTCCTGGGGTGCGCGGGGTGCCGTGGCGGGCGGACGGTGGACGCGTGACGCGTGCCGTCTCACGGGGCGCGATATTCATGGCACCCGGTCCGCGCGTCGCTGCGGGAGCGCGCGGACCGAGGCCGATCAAGGGGCCCCGGGCCCGGTGGCGCGGGGCTCAGCGGGCGGCGAGCTCGCGGGCCCCGGTGGCCGCGGCGTGCGCGTCCATGCGCTCCGCGGACAGGATCGCCGCGGACGTGTCGGCGCGGGAGGCCGCCACGACGAGGGCGCGGCCCGCGAGGTCGTGGGCACGCCGGTGCAGGGTCACGAGCCGGGCCTCGCCGACGGCGCCGGCCGGGGCGCGGACCGGCGTGGAGCCGCCGCGCAGGCGGGTCACCTGACCGGCCAGTCGCTCGGCGGCGGTGTCGAGATCCGCGGACGGCGCCACCGTGCGGATCTCGTCCGTCACGGCGAGCAGCGCCGCGAGGTGACCGGCGAGCTGGATGTCCAGCTCCTCCTCGCGCGACCGGTGGGGAAAGTCGGAGGAGGGGGTGCCGGCCACCGTGTGGACCGACTTCGTGCGGATCGGTTCGTACATGGGATGGCCTCCTGTGCCTGACAGGAAACCATCCTAGCTTGGATCTCGTCTAAAGTTGAGCCGGTTCGCGGAACTGGACGGGTCACGCACGGAGGGTGAACGCCGTGCCCGTCCCGCCGCCCTCCGTCACGGCTGGCTGTAGCCGTCCAGGAAGCTGCCGATCCGCGTGACGGCGTCCGTCAGGTCCCCGACCGACGGGAGCGTGACCACCCGGAAGTGGTCCGGCTCGGGCCAGTTGAAGCCCGTCCCCTGAACCACCATGATCTTCTCGCGCTGCAGCAGGTCGAGGACCATCTGCCGGTCGTCCTTGACCTTGAACACCTTGGGGTCGAGGCGCGGGAAGAGGTACAGCGCCCCCTTCGGCTTCACGCAGGTCACGCCCGGGATCTGGGTCAGCAGTTCGTGCGCGACGTCCCGCTGCTCCTTCAGGCGTCCGCCCGGCAGCACCAGTTCGTTGATCGTCTGCCGCCCGCTGAGCGCCGCGACCACACCGTGCTGGCCCGGCATGTTCGCGCACAGTCGCATGTTCGCGAGGATCGTCAGGCCCTCGATGTAGGAGTCCGCGTGCCCGCGCGGCCCCGAGATCGACATCCAGCCGACGCGGTAGCCCGCCACCCGGTACGCCTTCGACATGCCGTTGAAGGTGAGGGTGAGGAGGTCGGGGGCGATCTTGGCGGTCGCGGTGTGCGTGGCGCCGTCGTAGAGGATCTTGTCGTAGATCTCGTCCGAGCAGACCAGCAGGTTGTGGCGGCGGGCGATGTCGGTGAGCCCCCGCAGCATCGCGTCGTCGTACACGGCGCCGGTCGGATTGTTCGGGTTGATGATGACGATCGCCTTGGTGCGGTCGGTGACCTTCCGCTCCACGTCCGCGAGGTCGGGCATCCAGTCGGACTGCTCGTCGCAGCGGTAGTGCACGGCCGTACCGCCGGACAGTGAGACGGCGGCCGTCCACAGCGGGTAGTCCGGCGCCGGTACGAGGACCTCGTCGCCGTCGTCCAGCAGGCCCTGCATCGCCATCACGATCAGCTCGGAGACGCCGTTGCCGATGAAGACGTGCTCGACGTCCGTCTCGATGCCGAGGGTCTGGTTGTGCATGACCACCGCGCGCCGGGCGGCGAGCAGGCCCTTGGCGTCGCCGTAGCCGTGCGCCGACGAGACGTTGCGGAGGATGTCCTCCAGGATCTCCGGCGGACACTCGAACCCGAAGGCTGCCGGGTTGCCCGTGTTGAGCTTGAGGATGCGGTGACCGGCCGCTTCCAGCCGCATCGCCTCCTCAAGAACCGGACCCCGGATCTCGTAGCAGACGTTGGCGAGCTTCGTGGACTGGATCACCTGCATGTCCGTGAGCTTACGGCCGCGTAACGAGGACCGGGGGGTGTTTTTCACCACGTGAGACGTGACGGTTCGGACAGCTTTGTCCGCCCGACGCTCCGTAAGCCCTGGTGACCGCCGCGTCGCACCATCGGGCGCCCGGGTCCGCGGGGCCGCGAAGTCCGGCCGGGGAGGTTCCTCCCTCGGGGCGACGGGAGGACACCGGCCGGCCGTTCCTCCCAGTAGGTTGACCCTGCCGCACGGGGGAGGCAGGCCATGGAGTTCTCGCTGTTGAACGACGAGCCGGTGACCGGGCCGGGGGACGATCTGCTGGGCGCAGGCCGGGCCGCCCGCGAACTCGCCCGGCTGCTGCACGACTCGCGTGCCGCCACCCCCTTCACCCTCGCCGTGGACGCCGGGTGGGGCATGGGCAAGAGCAGCCTCATGCGGCTGGTGGACGCGGAGCTGCGGGCCAGGCAGGGCGTCCACACCGTCTGGTACAACGCCTGGACCTCCACCGGCGCCGACGCGCTGGAAGGGCTGATCAAGTCCGTCCTCGTGCGGTTCGACCGCCGGGTGCTGCGCCGCGCCCTGCAGCGCG
Organism: Streptomyces sp. NPDC102279; assembly: GCF_044766365.1. Taxonomy (NCBI): domain Bacteria; kingdom Bacillati; phylum Actinomycetota; class Actinomycetes; order Kitasatosporales; family Streptomycetaceae; genus Streptomyces; species Streptomyces sp. NPDC102279. The sequence continues at coordinate 256,502 of NZ_JBIWLU010000011.1, forward strand.
TCTCCGAGCGGCGCGCGCTCGTCGGCGTGTTCCGGGCGGCGCTCACCGTCCTGTCCGGGCCGCTCGGGGCCGCTGCCCTAGTCGACCGGCTCTGGCAGGACCTGTCCGTCGACGCCCGCTCGCGCAACGCCATGCGCGACGCGCTGCGCGAGCTGACCGCGGAGTGGACCGCGTCCGCGCCCCACGACACCCGGCGCCTGCTCGTCGTCTTCATCGACGACCTCGACCGCTGCTCCGAGGAGACCGTGCTCGCGGTCTGCGAGGCGGTGAAGGTGTACCTCGACGTGCCGGGGCTCGCCTTCGTGATCGGCTGCGACCGCTCCGCTCTCGGACCGAGCGGCCTCCTGCGGGACCTGTCCCCGGCCGGATCGGCCTTCATGGAGAAGGTCTTCCAGACCAGCTACCGGGTGCCGGTCCCGGCGGTGTCCGAGGTCCGCGCGTACGTGGACGCCTGCGCCCGGCGCTCCGGCATCCAGGACCTGCTGGGCGACCACCTCGCCGAGCTGATCGCCCAGCGCTCCGCCCGCAATCCGCGCCGGATCAAGCGCCTCATCAACGGCTTCGGCCTGGAGTCCGCGCTCAACCCCGTCTGGCAGGCCTTCAGCGCCGAGGCCGTGATCCGCGTCCTGCTCCTCCAGCAGCTGTATCCCGACTTCTACCGGGTGCTGCTCGCCCGCGACGGCGCCGATGTGCACGCGGCCCGCGAGTTCCTCCGCTACCGGGCGACCCGCCGGGTGCTCGGCCGGCCGTTCGGCCGGCCCGTCGAGGGCGACTGGGCGGTCGCGGTGAGCTGTCTGCGCGCGTACGACCTGGTCGCGCCGGAGCGGGACGGGGCCGGGGACTGGAGCGAACTGCTCGCCGGCCTGGAGGAGCAGCTGCCCACGGGGTTCCCGGAGCTGGCGCTCGACGCGAACTTCGGGCGGCTCATCGAGGAGCTGATGGCGCTGGCCGAGGCGGACGACCTGGTGGGGCGATTGCAGCAGGGTGTTCCGCAGCTCGCGTCGGCCCGTCCGGACGGCGATCCGGAGCCCGCGCGCACCGGGACCGCGCGGCGGCCGTACGCCGGGATGGAGGTCCTCTGGGTCGACGACCACCCCGAGCGCAACACCCGGTTCGTCGACGTGCTGGAGCAGCGGGGTGCCCGTGTGCGGGTGGCCACCGACCGGGACGGCGCCGAGCGGGCCTTCGCGGCCGACCGGATCGACCTGCTCGTCTCCGACGTGCAGCGCGGGTCGGACCGCGCGGCGGGGCTCACCGATCTGGCCCGCTGGCGGGAGAGCGGGCGGTACCCGGGACCCGCCGTGTTCTTCACCAGCCGGGTCACCCCGAACCGCGAGACTCGGGCGCGGGCGCTCGGCGCACGGGTCGCCACGAGCGCGGAGCTGCTCCTCCGGTTCGTCGAGGAGGCATACGAACAGGCCGTTCTGTAAAGGGCGTTGTTCGGGACATCCCCGGCCGGAAACCGCTTCTTGTTCACTTGCCCCACCCCCCTCACAATGCGCATGACAAACAGAAGGTGGCTGGAAGACCTCCGGTCGCCCCACGTCGCAAGAGGGGACCCCCACATGAGAAAGCCTCTCGTCGCCGCACTCTTCGCCCTGGTGATCACCGGGGCGGGCGCGGCACCCGCGGTCGCGGCACCCGCGCCCGAGTCGGCTCCCGCGCACACCTCGGCCTCCGCCGTCACGGCGGACACCAAGGCGGCGCCGACCCTGCAGGCCGTCAGCCTCGCCGGGACCGTCGCGCTCAGCAACTGCTCCGGATCCGTCGTCCGCTTCCCCAACTCGGCCGACACCGACCCGGCGCTCGTGCTCTCCAACGGCCACTGCCTGGAGACCGGCTTCCCGGAGCCCGGTGAGGTGATCGTCGGCCAGACCTCCAGCCGGACCTTCGGCCTGCTCAACTCGGCCGGCACGAAGGTCGCCACGCTGCGGGCCGCCAAGGTCGTGTACTCCACGATGACCGACACGGACATCACGATCTACCAGCTCACCAGCACCTACGCGACCATCAAGAACTCGTACGGCATCAGCGCGCTGACCGTGCAGAACACGCACCCGACCGCCGGTACGGCCATCACCGTGGCCTCCGGCTACTGGAAGCGGCTCTACAACTGCAACGTCGACGGCTTCGCGTACCGGCTCAAGGAGGGTGACTGGACCTGGAAGGACTCGCTCCGTTACACCTCCGCCTGCAACACCATCGGCGGCACCTCGGGCTCCCCGGTCGTCGACCAGGCCACCGGCAAGGTCGTCGCCGTCAACAACACCGGCAACGAGGACGGCGAGCGCTGCACGGTGAACAACCCGTGCGAGGTCGACGCGGGCGGCAACGTCACCGTCCGCCAGGGCATCAACTACGCCGAGGAGACGTACCAGATCCCGGCGTGCTTCACGACCGGCAACAAGCTCAACCTGGCCGCGAGCGGCTGCGTCCTGCCCAAGCCGTAGGGCGGCGGTGGCGGGCGGTCACGCCGTGCGGCGGACCGCCCGTCCCGCGAGGACGTCCGTCCTGCGGCCGTCCTCGACGACGAACCGGCCGTCGATCAGGACGTGCGGGATGCCGGTCGGCAGCGTGCGCGGCGCCTCGAAGGTCGACCCCGCCGCCACCGTCGCCGGGTCGAAGAGGACCAGGTCGGCGCGGTAGCCCTCGCGGACGAGCCCGCGGTCGGGCAGCCGCAGCCGCGCGGCGGGCCGGCCGGTGAGGTGGGCGACGCACTCCTCCAGGGACAGGATGCCCAACTCCCTGACGTACCGGCCGAGATAGTGCGGGAAGGTGCCGTAGGCGCGCGGGTGCGGCTTGTCGCCGCGCAGGATCCCGTCGGAACCGCCGGTGTGCACCGGGTGCCGCATGATCGCCCGGACGTTCTCCTCGTGGCCGACGTGCTGGAGGATCGTCGGGCCGAGCCCGTCCTCGACGAGCAGCCGGCGCGCGGTGACCCAGGGCGCCTCGCCGCGCAGGTCGGCGGAGTGCTGGACGGACCGGCCGACGTACTCGCCGAGGTCCGGGTCGCTCACCCCCGAGATCTCGATGGTGTGCCACTCGATGGGGACCCCGTGGCAGCCGTCGGCGCCCACGACCTCCATGTGGTGCCGGATGCGTTCGGCGGTCGTGTCGTCGCGCAGCCGGGCGAGGATCGCCTCCGGTCCGCCCTCACTCGCCCAGCTCGGCAGCATCGCCACGAGCGTGGTGCAGCCGGGCGTGTACGGATACGTGTCGAGGGTGATGTCCGCGCCGTCCGCGAGCGCCCCGTCCAGCAGGGCGAGCAGGTCGGGTGCCTTGCCCTCGTTCACGCCGAAGTTCATGGTGGCGTGGGCGAGATGCAGCGGGCAGCCGGCCTCGCGGGTGAGGGCCACCATCTCCTCGTACGCCTCCAGGGCGCCCGCCCCGTAGGAGCGGTGGTGCGGGCAGTAGTAGCCGCCGTGCTCCGCCACCACCCGGCACAGGGCGGTGAGTTCGGCGTTCTTGGCGTACATCCCGGGGGTGTACGTCAGCCCGGAGGACATGCCGACCGCGCCCTCGCGCAGCCCGTCCGCGACCAGCCGCCGCATCCGGTCCAGCTCCTGGGGGGTGGCCTCGCGGTCGTCCCAGCCGACCGCGAGCATGCGGACGGTGCCCTGGGGGATCAGGTACGCGGCGTTCACCGCGATGCCCTCGCCGTCGAAGCCGTGGTCGAGGCGGTCGAGGTACTCGCCGACGGAGCGCCAGGTGAAGTCGATGTCCTCGCCGTAGCCGTTCCACCCGGTGATCGCCCGGCGGACCTCGGCTAGCGTCCGGTCGTCCACCGGGGCGTACGACAGACCGTCCTGGCCGATGACTTCGAGGGTCACGCCCTGGGCGGCCTTCGCGCTGTGGTCCGGGTCCCGCAGCAGCGCGAGGTCGCTGTGCGCGTGCATGTCGATGAAGCCGGGGGCGAGCACGAGCCCCTCCGCGTCCACCTCACGCGTCCCGCGCGGCCGCAGACAGCCCGCGGCCGCCGCCTCCTTGACGATGCCGACGATCCGGCCGCCGCGGACGGCCACGTCGGCGCGGTAGGAGGGAGCGCCGCTGCCGTCGGCGACGTCCGCGTCCCGGATGACGAGATCGGCGTGATCCATGGAACGACCCACTCTTCTAGAAGAACGTGCGGATGTAGTCGACGACCGTGCCGTCCGCCTCGACGAGCGGGATCAGCTGCCACTTGTCGAAGGACGTGCACGGATGCGACAGACCCATGCCGAGCCAGTCGCCGACCTCCAGATCCGCCCCGGGCCCCGTCCGCAGCCACGCGTGCTGGTCGGAGAGCCCGGTGACCTCGACGCCGTCCGCCGGGCGCTCGACGCCGTCCCGGCGCACCACCTGGGCGAGGGGAAGATCGAGGTCGTACGCCGCGTCCCGCTTGCCGGCGTTCGCGAAGGCCTGCCCGTCGGAGGGGCGGGAGACGACCTGCGCCCAGAGCCGGAACGCCGGGTGCAGCGCACCCTCCTCCGGGACCCGGGTGAAGGGCGTCAGCTTCCGGTAGTGACCGTCGTCGTGCGAGACGTACGCGCCCGACCGGAGCAACTTCAGTACGGGCATGGAGAGTTCGGGGATCTCCGCGAAGACGTCGGCGACCGCGTCGAACCAGGCGCTGCCGCCCGCGCTCACCACGACCTCGTCGAGGCCCTTGAACCGCCCGGCGCCGTCGAAGGCCACCGCGAGCGCGGTGAGCCGGCGCAGCCAGGCGTGCACGCGCTCCGGGTCCGCGTCCGGCACCTCGCCCTCGTAGCCCGCGACGCCCACCAGCCGCAGCGTCGAGGTGGCCGCCACCGCGTCCGCGACCGCCGCGCACTCCGCCTGCGTCCGGACGCCGGTACGGGCGCCCTCGCCGGCGGCCAGCTCGACGACCACGTCCACCGGGTGGGCGCTGCCGTCCAGGGCGGCGTCCATCAGTTCCACGCCGCGCACCGAGTCGACGTAACAGACGAAGCGGAAGTCCGGGTCTCCGGCCAGCTCCCCGGCGATCCAGCGCAGCGCGGCCGCGTCGACGAGTTCGTTCGCCAGGAAGATCCGGTCGATGCCGAACGCGCGCGCCACGCGCACCTGGTGGGGGACGGCGAGCGTGATGCCCCAGGCGCCGTGCTCGATCTGCTTCCGGAAGAGCTGCGGGGCCATGGACGTCTTGCCGTGCGGGGCGAAGGCGAGCCCGTGCCGGGTGGCGTACGTCTCCATCAGTTCGAGGTTGTGGGCCAGACGCTCGGCGGAGAGGGCGAGCACCGGGGTGGTGAAGCCGTCCGTGAAGAGGTTCCGGCGCCGGGCGGCCAGCTCGCCCACGGTCAGGCCGTACGCGTCCGGGGGGAGGCCCTTGAAGCGGTGGTCGACGCGGTCCGCCGCGAGAGCGGCCAGCGGTGCGGCGGCGGTGTCGGCGCTCATGGGGCCTCCTTGGTGTGTGTCCCGGGTACTCGGTGTGCTGCGCCCTGGCTGCATTGCAAGGTATGCAACGCTCATTGCGTATGGCGCTTACTGCTGTCTAACATCCCAGCCAACGCAGGGTCAACGGTGCCGTTCGCCGCCGTCGGCCGCTACAGCGAGGAGCCCCGACCATCGTGACCAGCAACGGACCCGCAGGCGCCGCGTCCCCCGACGGCGCCGACACCGGCAGCGGCACCGACGCCGTTGACGTGGTGGCGCTCGGCGAGTCCATGGTCACCTTCCTGCCCACCCGGGCCGGGCGCCTCGCCGACGTGCCGTCCTTCGAGCGGGGCATCGGCGGCGCCGAGTCCAACGTGGCGTGCGTCCTCGCCTCCGCCGGACACTCCGCGCGCTGGGTCTCCAGGGTCGGCGCCGACGGGTTCGGCGACCATCTGGTGGAGACCGTCGCCGCGTACGGCGTCGACACCTCCGCCGTCCGCCGCGACCCCGACCGCCCGACCGGCATCTACTTCCGCACCGCGGGCGACCGGGCCACCGACGCCCACGAAGTCGCCTACTACCGAGCCGGGTCCGCCGCCTCCGCGATGACCGCCGAGAACACCGACCTGGCCGCCATCCGGTCCGCGCGCGTCCTGCACCTGTCCGGCATCACCGCCGCCCTGTCCGCCGACTGCCTGGCCCTGATGCGCGAGCTGACCGCCCCGCGTCCCGGCCGCCCCCTCGTCTCCTTCGACGTCAACCACCGCCCGGGACTCTGGCGCGACCACCCCGAAGGCCCGCGCGTCCTGCTCGACCTCGCGCGCGGCGCCGACCTCGTCTTCGTCGGCGACGACGAGGCGAGCGAGGCCTGGGACCTGCACGGAGCGGGGGCCGTCCGCGACGCCCTGCCCGAACCGGACGTCCTGGTCGTCAAGCACGGCAAGGACGGAGCCGTCGTCTTCGACAAGCGAGCCCCCGAGGGGACCGCGCCGGCCGGCGGCACCTTCGTCCCCTCCCTGCACGTCGACGTGGTCGCGGCCGTCGGTGCCGGGGACGCCTTCGCCGCCGGATTCCTCTCCGCCACCCTGCGCGGCCTGTCCGTCCGCGACCGCATCCGGCACGGCCACCTGATGGCCGCCGCCGCCCTCACCGTCCCCGGCGACCTCGCGCAGCCGCCCGCCCGCGGGCACGCCGACCGGCTGGCCGCCCTCGACGACCGGGCGTGGGAGACACTTCGTCTCGGCCCCGGCTGGACCGAAGCCGACGCACGGGCCGCCGAGGAGGTACGTACGCCATGAGCCAGACCGTCGACCGAGCGCTGAGCATCCTGCCGCTGCTCGCCGAGGGCCCCGCCGACCTCGGACAGGTCGCCGACCGCCTCGGCGTCCACAAGTCCACCGCGCTCCGCCTGCTGCGCACCCTCCACGAACACGGCCTGGTCCACCGCCAGTCCGACCAGCGCTACCGCCTCGGCGCCCGGCTCTTCGCCCTCGCCCAGGAGGCCGTCGAGAACCTGGACGTCCGCGAGATCGCCCACCCCCACCTCGTCCGTCTCAACGAGCAGTGCGGCCACACCGTCCACCTCGCCGTGTACGAGGAGAACGAGGTCCTCTACATCGACAAGGTGGAGAGCCGCTACCCGGTGCGCATGTACTCGCGGATCGGCAAGCCCGTCGCCATCACCGTCGCGGCCGTCGCCAAGCTGCTCCTCGCCGACCTGCCCGAGGCCGAGCGACGCACCGTCGCCGACAGGCTCGACTACCCCATGTACACGGCCCGTTCGACCCCCAGCGCCCCCGCCTTCATGAAGGAGCTGGCGACGGTGCGCGAACAGGGCTGGGCCACCGACCTCGGTGGCCACGAGGAGTCCATCAACTGCGTCGGCGCGCCCATCCGCGGCGCCGACGGACGGGTCGCCGCCGCCATGTCGGTCTCCGCGCCCAACGTCGTCGTCACCGCCGACGAACTCCTCACCCTTCTCCCGCTGGTGCGCCGTACGGCGGACGCGATCAGCCGCGACTACTCCGGCAAAGCCCCCACGAAGGAATGATCACCGCATGACCGACAAGACCGCTCTCACCCCCTCGACCCACACCACCCCGCCCGCAAAGTTCTCGCACGGCGTGAAGAAGGGGAACATCCTCCAGGTCGCCGGCCAGGTCGGCTTCCTGCCCGCCGAGGACGGCAAGCCCCCGACGCCCGCCGGGCCCACCCTGCGCGAGCAGACCCTCCAGACCCTCGCCAACGTCAAGGCGATCCTCGAAGAGGGCGGCTCCGGCTGGGACGACGCGATGATGATCCGCGTCTACCTCACCGACGTCGACCACTTCGCCGAGATGAACCAGATCTACAACCAGTACTTCGAGGAGCAGGGACTCACCGCGCCCCCCGCCGCCCGCACGACGGTCTACGTCGGTCTGCCGGCCGGACTCCTCGTCGAGATCGACGTCCTCGCCGTCCTCGGCTGACGCCTGCTCTCGCGGGCTCACGCCCGTTCAACTCCCGCACCCGTACGTCATCACGGTGCGGCGCTCCCGATCCAGGAGGCGCCGCGCCGCGATCCCCCCTGCCCGAAAGCACGATGGACTTACGAAATCGAGGCCCTCCACCCATGTCGTCGTATCCGCTCGCCGCGACAGCCCCCGAGACGCCACCGCACACCGGCGGCCTCCTGACCCTCCTCGACGGCACGACCGGACTGCTCACGGTCGCCGCCCTCGGTATCGCGCTCCTCCTCTTCCTGATCATCAAGGTCAGACTCCAGCCGTTCGTCGCCCTGCTCGCCGTCTCCATAGCCGTCGGCCTCGCCGCCGGACTGTCCGTCACGGAACTGTTCGGCACGGTCCAGAAGTCCGACGCGGTCTCGGTCATCGAGTCCGGCATGGGCGGCATCCTCGGCCACGTCGCGATCATCATCGGCCTCGGCACCATGCTCGGCGCCATCCTCGAAGTCAGCGGCGGCGCCGAGGTTCTCGCCTCCCGCCTGCTCAACCTCTTCGGCGAGAAGCGCGCCCCGCTCGCGATGGGCCTGACCGGCCTCATCTTCGGCATCCCGGTCTTCTTCGACGTCGGCATCTTCGTCCTCGCGCCGCTCGTCTACGCCTCCGCCAAGCGCTCCGGCAAGTCGATCCTGCTCTACTGCCTGCCGCTGCTGGCGGGCCTGTCGATGACCCACGCGTTCCTGCCGCCGCACCCCGGCCCGGTCGCCGCCGCCGGACTGCTGCACGTGCAGCTCGGCTGGGTCCTGCTCATGGGCATCGTCTGCGGCATCCCCTCCGTCCTCGCGGCCTGGGTCTACGCCGCCTGGATCGGCCGGCGCATCTTCGTCCCCGTACCGCAGGACATGGTCGAGGCGGCCGAGGAGGCCAAGCAGGCCGTCGTCGAGGAGCAGCGCGCGCAGGGCATCGACCCGCGCGAGGAGCCCGTCCCGCTCGGCACGGTCATCGGCATCATCGGTACGCCGCTCGTGCTGATCCTCGCCGCCACCTTCTCCTCGATCGTCCTCGACCCGTCCACCCCGCGGTCGGTCATCGAGTTCTTCGGCAGCCCGTTCGTGGCCCTCACGATCGCCCTGCTGCTCGCCTACTACCTCCTCGGCATCCGGCGCGGCTGGTCGCGCAAGTCCCTGGAGACCGTGTCGACTTCGTCCCTCAAGCCGGTCGGCAACATCGTGCTGGTGGTCGGCGCGGGCGGCATCTTCGGCGCCGTGCTGAAGGCGAGCGGAGTCGCCCAGGCCCTCTCGGACACCTTCCACGACGTCGGCCTGCCGATCATCGTCCTGGCCTATCTGATCTCGCTGGTGCTGCGGGTCGCACAGGGCTCGGCGACGGTCGCTATCGTCACCACGGCCGGCATCGTGGCGCCGCTGCTCACCGAAGGGGACCACTCCCAGGCCTTCGTCGCGCTCGTCATCATGGCGATCTCGGCGGGCTCCATCTTCGCCTCGCACGTCAACGACGGCGGCTTCTGGATGGTCGCCAAGTACTTCGGCATCAGCGAGCGCGACACCCTCAGGACCTGGACCGTTCTGGAGTCGGTGCTGTCCGTCGCGGGGTTCGCGGTGGCCGCCGTGGTCAGCCTGTTCGTGTAGCGGGGACGGGCGTTCCCGTGTAACAGAGGCATAGCTAAGTGGGGGCTGGCTGTGTCTGGCACAGGATCTTCGACCATACTTCGCGCTGTGGAGCAGCGCATAGGTTCGAAGAGCCAGCCCCTGGACGCCGCCGCGGTGAACCCGGCGTACATCCCCGGGCTTACGTCACCCGTGCCCGCGGAACCGAAGGACGCGGTCGAGGAGACCGGGGAGGCGGCCGCGGAGGAGACCCCCTCCGCGGCCGCCACCGACCCGGTGACCTCCGGCGACGCGGTGTCCGACGAGGCGCCCGCCGACGCGGGCCCCGAGGACGCCCGGTCCGAAGTGGAGTCCGGCTCCGGAGCGGAGCCCGACGCCGCGGCCGACGAGGAGGGGGACGCCGATCCTGACGGCCCCGTCTTCGAGGCCTCCGACCGGCGGGCCTCGATCAGGGCCGACCACGACGGGGTCCGCCTGCGTCTGGACGATCAGGAGGCGGAGTTCCGCTGGGACGAGATCGGCGCCGTCGAGACGGAGTCGCCCCGCTTCGGCAAGCGGTTCACGGTCACGGTGCACACGCCGGACGCCCGCTGGTACCCCATCGAGATCGAGGCCGCGGCCCGTTCCCGCTTCACGGAGTGGGAGGAGCAGCTCGACGCCGTCCTGGACACGTACTTCGAGGACGGCGCCGAAGCCGAACCGGAGTCGTCCGACGAGGAGTTGCCGGACTCCGAGACCGAGGCGGCCGACGCGACGGGGGTGTCCGAGGAGCCCGGGGAGTCCGAGGAGTCCGAGGAGTCGGCGGACGAGCCGTCCGCGGCCGCCGCCACGGCCGAGAAGTCCGCGGACCGGAAGCCCGCGGACGAGGCCGAAAACCGTTAGCCGGTACGGGAATCCGCGCGCCCGGCCCGTCCGGCCGCGCGGATCCCCGGCCACCGGCCGGTCCGTGCCCTAGGCGCAGTACTGCGCCGCCTTGCCGATCGACCGGTACATGCAGTCCGCGTTCTCCAGGAGTTGGAGCACCGCGTCCCGGTTGCGGGAGGTCTCGCGCTCGATGACCTCGTCGGGCGGGTAGAAGCCGCCGCCCGAGCTGGACGTGGGGTACATCTCGAAGGTGAAGTCGAAGATCTTCTGGGTGCCCCACAGGTAGTCGTCGATCGAGCCGTCCGTGATGTACAGGTCACTGGACTGCTCGGCCGTGTAGCCATTGCTCGCGGCCATCTTCTGTCCGACGGTCCTGAAGGCGTTCTGATCGTCAGCCGTCATGCCTGTCGCGGTGTCCGAGTAGGTGTACCCGAACGGCCACAGCACCAGTTCGCTGTACGTGTGGAAGTCGATCCCGGCGGTGATCTGCTGCTTGCCGCCGACGACCCGGCCGCGGACGAAGTCGGCGACGACCTTCACCTCGGGCGCCGACTCGGCGGACGCGCCCCGGTAGGTCTCGGAGGACTTGGTGCCCGAAGAGCCGCCGCAGCAGCCCCACTTGTAGTTCCAGTTGCGGTTCAGGTCCGTACCGACGTACGAGGAACCGGCGTTGGGCTGGCGGTTCTTGCGCCACGAGCGGTAGGAGCCGGACGCGATGTCGTACTCGCCGCCGTCCGGGTTGAGGTCCGGGACGATCCAGATCTCGCGGTTGTTCACCATGTTCGTCACGCGCGTGTCGCCGCCGTAGCCGGCTCCGAGTTCGCGCAGCAGATACAGGGCCATCTCCACCGTGAGGTGCTCACGGGCGTGCTGGTGGAAGGTGAGGAGGACCTCGGGCTCGTTCTCGTCCGTGCCGACGTTGTCGCTGACCTTGACGGCGATGATGTCGCGGCCCTGGTAGGACTTGCCGATCACCCGCTTGCTCATGATGTTCGGGTAGGCCGCCAGCCGCTGGTCGATCTCGGCGTTCGCCTCGGCGTAGTTGTGGTACTTCGCGTCGGCCGTCGGGAAGTCGAAGAGCCGGGTGCCACCGGTTCCGGCGGCGCGGTCGGGTGCCGCGCCGAGCGGGGAGACGGTGTATCCCTGGCGGCGCAGCGCGGTGATCTGGTCGGCGCGGCCCGAGACGACGACGGTCTCCTCGTCGGACTCGTCCACGGTGACGCCGGAACGCTGGATCGCCGTACGGGACACCGGGGTCGAGGCCTGGTGGATCTCGTACTGGCGGATGTCGTCGGGTGAGGACGCGGGGGTCCGCGCGCCGCCCGCGGTGGCGTCGGTGGCGGTGGCGGTGAGGGGGGCCGCGAGGGCGAGGGCCGCGAGGACGGCGAGTGCGGCAGTGCGCCGCCCGCCTCTTCGCGTGCCGTGGGGGCTGCCGCGGCCGCGTGTGCGAAGTCGCATGAAATCTCCTGGATTCTCCTGGAATTCCGGTGTCTCTCCGGAATGGTGGAGTGGAGCGGGGGGTGGTCCATGGCGACGTGCCGGTGCGGATGTGGGGCTCATCGTGCGGCTGTGGCATGAGCAGGTCAAGAGCTGCCCGTGGGTGCGTGACCGGAACCGGCCGCGGGCGCGGACCGGCCGGAGGGTGATCCGGGCGCCCCGACCGAGGTGCGGGCTCTGGTACCGCGCTGTGCACATCGCGTGGCGATCGGCCTACGCGCCCTTGTGCCCGCCCCCGCCTTTGCGCTTTCTTGAACCGCATGACGGAGACCACCGGCACGTCAGCGCCAGGGGAGACCGGCACGGCCGTCTCCCGCCCTCGCAGGTCCAGTTGGAGGTACATCGGGCCCGGCATCGTCGTCGCGGCGACGGGCGTCGGGGCGGGCGACCTCGTCGCGACGCTGATCGCGGGCAGCAGCTTCGGCTACACCCTGCTGTGGGCCGCCGTCATCGGCTGCCTGGTCAAGATCTCGCTGGCGGAGGCGGCGGGCCGCTGGCACCTGTCCACCGGCCGCACCCTCTTCGACGGCTGGGCGAGCCTCGGCCGCTGGACCACGTACTTCTTCGTCGTCTACGTGGTCGTCTGGGGCTTCGTCTACGGTGCCGCAGCGATGTCGTCGAGCGCGCTGCCCCTCCAGGCCCTGTTCCCCCACGTCATGGACCTCCAGTGGTGGGGCGTCGCCTGTGGGCTGGTCGGCCTCGTCTTCGTCTGGTTCAACAAGTACGCGGTCTTCGAGAAGGTCATGACCGTCCTGGTGGGCGTCATGTTCGTGGTGACGGTGTACCTGGCGGTCCGGGTCACGCCGAACCTGCCGGACGCCTTCGCGGGCCTGCTCCCCGTCCTGCCCGACGAGAAGGACTCCGTCCTCAACACCCTCGGCCTGATCGGAGGTGTGGGCGGCACCATCACGTTGGCCGCCTACGGCTACTGGGTCAACGCCAAGGGCTGGACCGACAGCGGCTGGATGAAGGTCATGCGGCTCGACAACCGGGTGGCCTACGCCACCACCGGCATCTTCGTGATCGCGATGCTCTTCGTCGGCGCGGAGATGCTCCACTCCTCCCATGTGGCCATCGCGAGCGGCGACAAGGGGCTGATCCAGCTCGGCGACATCCTGGCGGCCGAATACGGCACGGCGACCGCGAAGTTCTTCCTCATCGGGTTCTTCGCCACCTCGTTCACCTCGCTGATCGGGGTGTGGCACGGCGTGAGCCTGATGTTCGCGGACTTCGTCGCGCACTACCGCGCCGGCGGCAGGGAAGGGGGCGAGGAGGTCGCGGCGGGCCGGCACGACCGGTCCTGGGCGTTCCGCGGGTACCTCCTGTGGCTGACCTTCCCGCCGATCGTCCTCCTGTTCCAGGGCCAGCCGTTCCGCCTGGTCATCCTGTACGGGGTGCTGGGCGCGGCCTTCCTGCCCTTCCTCGCGCTGACCCTGCTCCGCCTCCTCAACTCCTCCCGCACGCCGCGTGAATGGCGCAACGGGCCGCTGAGCAACTCCATGCTCGTGATCGCGGGCGTCCTGTTCCTGGTGCTGTGCGTCAAGCAGGTCTGGGACCAGCCCTGGGCGGAGTTCATCCAGAGGAACCGCTAGGAGAGGCTCCGCCACTTCGCGCTGGTCGCGATCGCCCTGAGCTCGGACATGGTCAGGGCGGGGGCCGGGCGGGTGGCCGCCGCGCCCTGCCGGTCGGCGTTGAACGCGGAGACCACCACGCGCAGCCCGTCCGGGCGGATCGTGTCGGCGGTCCACATCGAGGCGCCGGAGCCGCCCTTCTCGGCGGGGGCCTTCTTCGTGACGACCTTCGTGCCGTCGGGCAGGGTCTCTGCGCCGCCGAACAACTGGCCCTCCACGTCGCCCATGCCCGCCTGCACGTTGATCTGCACGAGGCTGCGGCCCTCGCCGTCGTCGACGATCACCCACGCGTACTCCTGGTCGTCGGCTCCCCGCGACGCCACGGTGACGTCCTCGGGCAGCAGCGAGACCAGTGTGTCCAGGACGGCCTTCCCGTCGGCCGGGGTGCGCCACGTCGTCGTCGGGTCGCTCGTCTCGCGCGGCTTCGGCAACCCGTCGGCCGCCCTGCGCCACACGGCGGCCGTCGCGACACGCTTCAACCCGGCCGGGGACAGGGGCGGTTCGGGCCGGGTCACGGGGCTCCCCTTCTCGGCGGCGGCGTTCCACTCGGAGACGTTGACCTGTCGGCCCGTCGGGGTGAGGAGCTGGGCGTACCAGTACTTCGTGTCGGCGCGCCGGTCCGGGTACTCGTAGCCCTGGAAGATCATCAGGCGTGAGCCGTCCGGCAGCGTGCTCGTGCCGCAGGTGTCGTACGTCGTCAGGCTCCTGTCCGGGCAGGTGACGCCCTCCCCGGCCGCCGGGCTCGCGGGATCCACCAGGTTCACCCCGACGGAGACGGCCGCCTTGCCGTGCCCGTCGTCATGGACGACGAGGGCGGAAGGGCCCAGCGGATGATCGCCCGGGCGGCCCGTCTCGCCGCTGAACCGGCCTGCGGGGAGCGTCTTTTCGAGAGCCTCGATCATGTCGGCGGCCGACATCACGTGACCGTGCTTCTCCGTGCGCACCTTCGAGGTGCCCGTGTCCGCCGGTGCCCGCCCGAGGTCCGTACGGGGCACCAGCAGCGCCCCGCCGACCCCGACGAGCGCGAGCCCGGCCACACTCCCGGTCACCGCGATGCGGCGCCGCGACCGCGACCGTCGCCCCCGCGCCTCGCCCCCCGCGGCCAGCGCCCGCCGGTCGGCGTCGAACCCGTTGCCGGCCCGGTGCAGGGCATCACCGAGCCGTTCCTCGAAGAGGTCGCCGGCGGCAGAGTCGTCGATGGGCATGGGGAACCACCCTTTCTGGTGAAGGTGAGGAGGTGAGGAGGTGAGGAGGTGAGGACCTGAGGACCTGAGGAGGTGGGGAGGGCGGAGGGGTGGGGGACGGCCCGCTCAGGGAGCCACGTGTTCGCTGAGACTGCCGCCCAGGACCGTGCGGAGCCGGGCCAGCGCCCGGACGCTGCGGGTGCGGACGGCTGCCGAGCTGGTGCGCATCACCTCGGCCGTCTCCGCGACGCTGCGGTCCTCCCAGTAGCGCAGGACGACCACCGCCCGGTCCTTCGGCGGCAGCCGGTGCAACGCCTCGACGAGGGTGAGCCGCAGTGGTGTGTCGCCGCCGTCGCCGGCCGGGTCGGGAAGGTCGGGGAACACGTCCGTCGCGCGTTCCGAACTGCTGCGTAACCGCCGGTGCGCGAGGAACGTACGGGTCAGCACGGTCTGCGCGTACGCCGCCGGGTTGTCGCTGCGGGACACCCGCCCCCAGCTGACGTACATCCGTCCGAGCGCCTCCTGTACGAGATCCTCGGCCAGGTGGACGTCCCCACCGGTCAGCAGACAGGCGGACCGGTACAGATGCCCGGCCTGAGCGCCGGCGAACTCCGCGTACCCGTCCACCTGAACCTTCCTCATCCGACTCCCCCGGGTGACTGTGAACTCGACGCCGTCACTTACTCGATGCGCCGGGCCCCGGAAATGTTTCACCCCGCTCCCCACGGAAGCGGGGAGCGGGGTGAAGGGGAAGGGGTGGTGCGTCAGGGGTGTCGGGCGGTGGGGGTGGAGTTACATCGCGTGGACGTGGGGGCCGACCGCGTTGGACCAGGCGCTGCCCGCCGACGCGTCCCAGTTGGTGGACCAGGTCATCGCGCCGCGCAGCCCCGGGTAGGTCTTGGAGGGCTTGAACGAACCGCAGTTGGTGCCCTTGGCCAGGCAGTCGAGGGCGTTGTTCACGATGGTCGGGGACACGTAGCCGCTGCCGGCGCCGCTGGTGGAGGCGGGGAGGCCGAGGCCCACCTGCGAGGGGGCGAGGCCGCCTTCGAGCTGGATGCAGGCGAGCGCCGTCAGGAAGTCGACCGAACCCTGCGAGTAGACCTTGCCGTCGCAGCCGAGCATCGAACCGCTGTTGTAGTACTGCATGTTGACGACGGTCAGGATGTCCTTGATGTTCAGGGCGGTCTGGAAGTAGCCGTTCGACGTGGACTGCATGTCGATGGTCTGCGGCGCCATGGTGATGACCAGGGACGAGCCGGCCTTCGCGGACAGCGACCGCAGCGCCTGCGACATGTAGGTCGCGTTGAGGCCGTTCTCCAGGTCGATGTCGACGCCGTCGAAGCCGTACGTCTGCATCAGCGAGTAGACCGAGTTGGCGAAGTTGGTGGCCGACGCGGAGTCGCTCACCGAGATCGTGCCGTTCTGGCCGCCGATGGAGATGATGACCTTCTTGCCCGCGGCCTGCTTCGCCTTGATGTCGGCCTTGAACTGGTCGACGGTGTAACCGCCGAGGCCGGCCGAGTCGAGGGTGAAGCTCACCGCGCCGGGCGTCGAGGTGGCGTCGGCGAAGGCGACCGCGATGATGTCGTACTGCGACTGCACGGCGGAGATCTTCTGGACGGTCGCGCCGTTGTTGAAGTTCTGCCAGTAGCCGGTCACGGCGTGCGCGGGCACGCTGCCCCCGCCGCCACCGCCACCCGAGGACGCGGTGGTCGTCCCGGTGACCGCCGACGACTTCGCCGACTCACCGGCCGCGTTGGTGGCCGTGACCTGGAACGAGTACGCCGTCGACGCGGCGAGCCCGGAGACGGTCGCGGAGGTCCCCGTCACCGACTGGACCTTGGAGCCGGCCCGGTAGACGTTGTAGCCGGTCGCGCCCGACACCGTGCTCCAGGCGAGGGAGACGGACGAGGAGGTGGTGGAGGACACGCCGAGACCGCCGGGGGCCGCCGGAACCGTCGGTGCCGGGTCACCGCCACCGCCGCCGTCGGGGCCGAGTACCGAGAGGTCGTCCGCGAAGTAGGCGGCCTGCCCGTACCAGCCGTGCGTGTAGACGGTCACCGACGTCGTCGAGGCACCCGTGGTGAAGGTGGTCTTCAGCTGCGTCCAGGACGAGGAGTCCGGCGTCCACGTCGAGACGTCCGTGGTGCCCGTGCCCGTGGCGCCCAGGTAGGAGTAGCCGCCCTGCACCCACGCGCTCAGCGTGTAGGTCGAGTTGGGCTTGACGGCGACGGACTGGGTGCACTGCGCGTTGTCCTGGCCCGCGGGCGTGGCCTTCAGCGCGGCCGAGCCGCCGTGCACGGGCGAGGAGACGGTCGTGCCGCTGCCCGCCGAACAGGTCCAGTTGCCGAGGCCGGACTCGTAGCCGCCGTTCTTGGCGTTGTTGACGTCCGCGGCCTGGGCCTGGCCGGCCAGACCGGTGAGGGAGAGGACGGATGCGGTGACGGCGGCGGCGAGGATTCCCGCCCATCTCCGCCTGGGCATTCTGGTGACGCGGTCCACTGGGTCCTCCGGGGGAGAGGTGGGGGAGGGGGATCGGAACGGTGGCCACCGCCGGTGGATACAAGTTGGTCCAGACCAATCCGGTTGTCAAGACCTCTGGAGCGCCCAACACCCCAGTCAGGGGCTTGAGTTGTCCCACGCGCGTCTTACTCTCCGTTGATCACTCCCGCACCTTCGGTGAGATGATCTCGTTGATTCGGTGTTGAGCGGGCCATGCCGTGGATATGGTGCTGATGCAAGAGGACGTCACCGTGACGATCTGAGGCCGTTCGAGGTCGTCCGTGATGCTCCATGGCGATAAAGGGGCGATCTGAGGCGGTGGTTGACCACCCCGCCCCAGCGAACGGGGTGTGTGCAGCGTGCCGACCGCGATAGCCGTCACCAGTCCCGACCTGGTGCTCCCACCGCACGACCGGCAGACCCCGCCCGCGGTCGTCCAGCCCCTGGACACCCTGGAGGACTCCCTCACCGGGATGCACGCCCTCATCGAGCAGCACGGATACGTCATCGCCCTGTACCCGTCCTCCGCCGAGGGCGCCGTCACCCAGCGGCTGCGCACGGTCCGCTCCGTCCTGGAGAGCGACCGCATCGCGCTTCTCGGACTCGACCTCCCGCCGCTCGGAATCGCCCTGCTCGCCCAGCAGTTGCGTCAGCTGTCCGTCTGCGACTTCAGTCCCGGCGTCCTGGCCTCCGCCGCCCGGCTGCTCGCGCACTACATCTACGCGGGCGCCCTGCTCGGGTCGGTCGCCAAGCTCGACCGCGTGCCCGTCACGCTCGGCTCGCACGCCAAGTCGTGGGTACCGGGCGCCCAGTTCGCGGTCCTCGCCAACCCGCGCCCCGAGATCGTCAGGGTCGGCCAACAAGAGTTGCCCGGACCGGAGTTCGGAACCCGGCTGCTCTCGGCGGCGGGGCAGGCGCCCTCCGACTGGGTCACCGAGACCTTGGCCCCCGCCTGGCGCGTCCAGGGCGCCGCGACCGTCCCGCTGCCCGCCGAATCCGCCCGCTGGTGGGGGACGTCACGCCTCGTCGAGTTCGCCGCCGGACTGCACGACGTCTCCGTGCTCTACCAACTCGTCTCGTCCGTCCGGCGCGAGCAGTGCCACTGGTGCGGCCTCGAACTCATCGGTGACCGCTGCGGGTTCTGCGCCGCGCCCCTGCCACCTCCCTCCGCGCAGGAGCTTCCGGCCACCGTCGTCCGGGCATCCTCCTCGGTACGCGCCCTGCCCCGGGGCGCCACCTAGGCCCCTCCGTACCACCGGGCACATCCGAACAGCACCAGGCACCAGCGCACGACCCCGCCGTCCCCCGCAGATCGAGGTTGTCCGGAGCATGCTGTACCACCCCGGGGCACACCCCCCGGCACCTTGGCAGAACAGACAGCTCGGTCCCGTCCCCGGCCCCGCTCCACGAGGTGAGATTCAGTGAACTCGCGCCAGCGCCGCGGCGTCATCCTGCTGGTCCTCTCGGTCCTGTGCGCCCTCGGCGCCTTCGCCGGAGTCCTCTCGGTGATCCGCGACGTGAACTCCAAGGTCGGCCCGGAGGTCACGGCGTACCGCCTGAAGGACGACATCGCGCCCTACAAGGAGCTGTCGGCCGACCAGTTCGAGAAGATCTCGATGCCGGAGCGGTGGCTGTCGTCCACCGCCGTCACCAGCCTCTCCCAGATCCGCGGCAAGATCGCCGTCACCCAGCTGGAGAAGGGCTCCCTGCTCCAGGCCGACATGATCGTCGAACGGCCCCGACTGGCCGCCGGACAGCAGGAGATCGCCATCCTGATCGACGCCGCGACCGGCGTCGCGGGCAAGATCAACCCCGGCTCGCGGGTCAACATCTACGCCACCTTCAAGGCCGAGAACGACAAGGGCGTCGACCAGTCCAAGGTGATCGTCGAGAACGCGCGCGTCATCGACGTCGGCAAACTCACCGCGCTCGACCCCGGCCAGTCCAGCTCCGACCGGCGCAACAACGCCAACCAGGCCGTCCCCATCACCTTCGCGCTCGGCACCGCGGACGCCCAACGCGTCGCCTACGCCGAGTCGTTCGCCGAACACGTCCGGCTCGCCCTGGTCGCGGGAGGCTCCGACGCGGCCGTCGCGCCCGGGGACCGTACGTACACCCTCGACGAGGACAAGTAGGAGGCCGCGCATGAGGTCCATGCCCACGGGGCGCTGCCCGAGTCCCCGCCCGAGGCCCACGCGTACGTTCCGGGACCCGAGGCCGGCGCCGCGGACGCGCGCCGCAAACGCCCGGCGGCCCGGAGTGCCGCGCGTCGACGAGGAGCTGGGCCGATGACCGTCCGCATCCTCTCCGCCGTCGGCGACATCGACTCGGCCCGCGCCCTCACCACCCTGCTGAGCCAGCTCGCCGACGCCGAACCCGCCCCGCCCGTACCCGACTCCACGGCCCTGCTCGACACGCTGGCGCGCCTGGCCGCCGAGTCCCTGGACGAACTGCCCGAAGTCGTCCTCGTCCACGAACGCATCGGACCCGTACCGGCGTTGGACCTGATCCGCGACCTGGTGATGCGCTTCCCCGCCGTCGGCGTCGTCCTCATCACCGCCGACACCAGCACCGGCGTCCTGACCGCCGCCATGGACTCCGGCGCCCGCGGCATCATCGGCCTGCCCCTCGGCTACGACGCCCTCGCCGAACGCGTCCAGGCCGCCGCCTCCTGGTCCGCGGGCATGCGCCGCCACCTGCACAGCGGCGCACCCGCCCTGTACACGGGCCCCGGCGGCACCGTCGTGACCGTGACCGGCGCCAAGGGCGGCGTCGGCGCGACCGTCACCGCCGTCCAACTCGCCCTCGCGGCACAGGCGTCCGGCCGCAACGTCGCGCTGCTCGACCTGGACCTGCAGTCCGGCGACGTGGCCTCCTACCTCGACGTGCAGTTCCGCCGCTCCGTGGCCGACCTCGCCGCCATCACCGACATCAACCCGCGCGTCCTCCAGGACGCCGTCTACACCCACGACAGCGGCGTGGCCCTGCTGCTCGCCCCCGCCGAGGGCGAACGCGGCGAGGAGGTGACCGACCGGGTGACCCGCCAGGTCCTCGGCGCGCTCCGCTCCCGCCACGACGTGGTCGTCGTCGACTGCGGCTCCCAGATGAACTCGGCCACCGCGGCCGCCGTCGAACTGGCCGACATCGCGCTGCTCCTGGTCACCCCCGACGTCGTCGCCGTCCGTGCCGCCAAGCGCATGGTCCGCATGTGGGACCGCCTCCAGATCCGCAAGGCGGAGGAGACCACCACGGTCGTCAACCGTTTCGCCCGCGGTACGGAGATCCAGCCGTCCCTCGTCGAACGCGTCACCGGCACCAAGGTCGCCCGCGCCTCCGTCCCCGCCGCCTTCAAGGAACTCCAGGCCGTCGTCGACGCGGGCCGGCTCCAGGACCTGGACGCCCGCTCGACCGTCAAGCAGGCCCTGTGGACGCTGGCCGGCGAACTGGGCCTCGTGGTCCCCCAGGAGGGCGGGGCCGGCGGCCGACGGCGCAAGGCACCGGTGTCCGACCGGGGCGCGCTCAGCCTGCGCCGCCGGGGCGGCGACCGGGGAGCCGTCACCCTGGAGTTCGCCGGGATGTTCCCGCTGCTGCTCGTCGTCATGACGATCCTGTGGCAGTGCGTGCTGTACGGCTACTCGTACTCCCTCGCCGGGAACGCCGCCGACGAGGCGGCACGGGCCGCGACCGCCGCGTACGCGGTGAACGGCGACGTCGGCGGCGCCTGCGCGGCGGCGGGCAGCAAGCACCTCCCGGGCTCCTGGAAGGACGCGGGCATCGGCTGCGCCCCGGCCGGTTCGGTCATGAAGGCCACCGTCGACGTCGACGTGCCGCTGTTCTTCCCCGGCTTCGACGCGGGCTTCCACGTGAAGGGCACGGCGGGCGCGGCACTGGAAGGGGACGACGGATGAGGACGTTCCAGCGACGACGACCACGGCTCCGGCTCTACCTCCGAGACCTCCGGTTCGGACAGCGCGCGCCGGGCGCTCACGGCACGACCTGCGCGCCGTGCGGTACCGGCCGACGCCGGGCCGGGAGCGGCCGCCCCGCGGGCGACCGTCGCTCCGCGCGAGGCCCCCGTGGCGCCGGAGCGTGCCCGGACGGGAACGCCGCCCCGGCGTCCCGCGCCACCCGCCGGACCCCGGCCGTGAACACGCCCCCGGCCCCGGACTGTGACCGTCGCACCCGCCGCCTGCGTGACGACCGGGGCGTCTCCATCCTGGAGTTCACCGGATTCCTGCCCATCCTGCTGCTCATCGGGATGGCGACGATCCAGCTCGGTCTCATCGGGTACGGCGCCAACCAGGCCGGCTCCGGGGCGCGGGCCGCCGCGCGCGTCGCCTCCCAGGGCGGCGACGGCGGCGCGGCCGGACAGGCCGCCGTCAGCGGCTGGCTCGACCCGCAGGTGGCGCCCGCCCAGGGGGCCGACCTCACCACCGCGACGGTCACGGTCCACGTCCCCGGCGTCATCCCGCTGTTCGGCGGCTACGACCTGTCCCGCACGGCCACCATGCCCACCGACGACTGACCGGGAGGAGCCGACACCATGAGCCTGCGTTCCCGCATCGCGACCCCCGACGAGGGGGGACCCGCCCGTGAGGACGGACACCTCGTCGCCGTCTACCGCGCGAAACTCCTGGAGGAGATCGACCTCGCGGAGATGTCCAGCCTGGCCGCGGCCGAACGCCGCGTGCGCCTCGAACGCGTCCTCGGCCACATCATCAGCCGCGAGGGCCCGGTCCTCTCCACCGCCGAACGCTCCCAGCTGATCCGCCGGGTCGTCGACGAGGCCCTCGGACTCGGCGTCCTCGAACCGCTCCTCGCCGACGCCTCGATCACCGAGATCATGGTCAACGGCCCCGACTCGATCTTCGTCGAGCGGGCCGGCCGCGTCGAACAGCTGCCGCTGCGCTTCGCGTCCAACGAGCAGCTCATGCAGACCATCGAACGCATCGTCTCGACGGTCAACCGCCGCGTCGACGAGTCCAACCCGATGGTGGACGCCCGTCTGCCCACCGGCGAGCGCGTCAACGTCATCATCCCGCCGCTCGCCCTGACCGGCCCCACCCTCACCATCCGCCGCTTCCCCCGCGCCTACACCCTCCCCGAACTGATCGGCCTCGGCTCCCTCGACGAGCAGATGCTCATGCTCCTCGCGGCCTTCGTCCGGGCCCGCTTCAACGTCATCGTCAGCGGCGGCACCGGCAGCGGCAAGACCACCCTGCTGAACGCTCTCTCCGGACTGATCCCGTCCCACGAGCGCATCATCACCATCGAGGACTCCGCCGAGCTCCAGCTCCAGCAGGAGCACGTCATCCGCCTCGAATCGCGGCCCCCGAACGTGGAGGGCAAGGGCCAGATCACCATCCGCGACCTCGTCCGCAACTCCCTGCGCATGCGCCCCGACCGCATCATCGTCGGCGAGGTCCGCGGCGGCGAGACCCTCGACATGCTCCAGGCCATGTCGACCGGCCACGACGGCTCGCTCGCCACCGTCCACGCGAACTCCGCCGAGGACGCCCTCATGCGCCTGCAGACCCTCGGCTCCATGTCCGAGGTCCAGATCCCCTTCGAGGCGCTGAAGGACCAGATCAACTCCGCCGTCGAGGTGGTCGTCCAGCTCTCCCGGCACGCCGACGGCTCCCGCAAGGTCACCGAGATCGCCCTGCTCGTCTCGCACGGCCGCGAACAGTTCCGCGTCAGCCCCGTCACCCGGTTCGTGCCCCGCCCCGTCGGACCCGACCGCGTCGTC
This sequence comes from Streptomyces sp. NPDC102279, assembly GCF_044766365.1. Taxonomy (NCBI): domain Bacteria; kingdom Bacillati; phylum Actinomycetota; class Actinomycetes; order Kitasatosporales; family Streptomycetaceae; genus Streptomyces; species Streptomyces sp. NPDC102279. The sequence goes on from NZ_JBIWLU010000011.1 coordinate 279,368, forward strand.
CGGGGCCACTTCGAGCACCTCCCGCTGCCGCGCTCGGTCGCCGAGAAGCTGTACGTCGCCAACGAGCCGCTGCCGCCCGCCTTCGGCGTCACCGAGGCCATCGACGTCCTCACGACCCGGCAGGCCATCGGATGACCCCGCCCACCTCCGAAGGGAGGCTGCCATGAACGACCCCGCCCTCCTCGCCCTCGGCGGGACCCTCCTCGGTGGCACCCTCGCCGTCGCGGGCGTGCACACGTACGCCTCGGGCCGAGCCCAGCGCCAGGCGCTCGTCGACCGCCTCTCCGGCAGCCCGCTGCGCACCGCCGGCGGGCGGGTGCGCCGCTTCGCGGGCGTCGACCGCAGACTGCGCCGCACCCGGCTCGGCCGGACGATCCACCTCCGCCTCTCGGCCACCGGACTCGACATCACGGCGGGGGAGTTCTTCACCTACGTCGCCGTCGTCGTCGTCGGCCTCTGGCTGATCGCCGCCGCCACCCTCGCCCCCTTCTTCGGCCCGATCGCCGCCGTCCTCGGCGTGTGGAGCGCGGCCATCTTCCTCAACTGGCAGCGACAGAAACGCATCGAGGCCTTCATCAACCAACTCCCCGACGTGGCACGCCTGCTGGCGAACGCCACGGCGGCCGGCCTCGCCCTGCGCACGGCGCTCGCCATGGCGGCCGAGGAGCTGGAAGCACCCGCCGGTGAGGAACTCGCCCACGTGGCAGACCAATTGATGCTGGGCCGGACCATCGACGACGCGCTCGGTGAGCTGTCCGAGCGGCTGCCGTCCCGCGAGCTGATCGTCCTCGTCACCACACTCGTCCTCGCCAACAAGGCGGGCGGTTCCGTGGTCAACTCCCTGCGCAACCTCACCCAGACCCTGGAGGACCGCAAGGAGACCCGGCGCGAGGTCCGCACCATGCTCTCCGAGGTCAACGCGACCGCCTTCACCGTCCCGTTCCTCGGCATCGGCTCCCTGGTCCTGATCAACTCCTCGAACGAGGGGGCTCTCGCCCGCGTCACCGGCTCCCCGCTCGGCCAGGGTCTCGTCCTGCTGGCCCTCGGCCTCTACACCGTGGGCTTCTTCGTCATCCGTCGGCTCGGCAAGATCGAAGTGTGAGGGAGGGGTCAGCATGCTGCCGCTGCTGCTCGCCGTCGTGATGGGCGCGGCCGTCGCCGGCGTCCTCCTGGGCGTCCGGATGATCCGCGCCGACGCCAAGCTCCCCAGCGACCTCCAGCTCGCCCTGGAGGTCGGGGGCACCCGCGTCTCCACCGCGGACTCGGCCGTCGACCGCCTCGGCATGCGCTTCGCGCCGACCGTGCTGCGCCTGATGGGCCCGCGCCGTGTGGACGCCAAGCGCCGCCGCATCGACATGGCGGGCAACCCCGGCGGCCTCACGCTCAACCGCTACGCGGCCCGCCGCGCCGTGTACGGCATCTTCGGCGTCGTCCTCGGGCTGGTCTTCCTCTCCAACGGCCAGCTCCTGTTCGCCGTGCTCACCCTGGCCTTCGGCCTGGTCGCCGCCGACGCCCTGATCTGGCAGGCGGTCCGCGAACGCAAGGACGTCATCGACCGCACCCTGCCGGACTTCCTGGACGTCCTCGCCGTCGTCGTCTCCGCGGGCCTCGGCTTCCGCCAGGCCCTCGACCGGGTCGCCGAGAAGTACGAGGGACCCTGGGCCGACGAACTGCGCATCACCCTGCGCCAGATGGACATGGGCGTCAGCCGCCGCCAGGCCTTCGACGAGCTCCGCAGGCGCAACTCCTCCGAGCAGGTCGCCCAGTTCGTCTCGGCCCTCCAGCAGGGCGAGGAACTCGGCTCGCCGATCGCCGAGACCCTCATCCAGCTCGCCACCGACATGCGCCGCACCGACGCCCAGAACGCCCGCCGCCGGGCGGCCAAGACCATCCCCAAGGCGACGATGGTCACCCTCGTCTTCATGCTCCCCGCGACGATGATCCTCATCGCCACCGGCATGTTCCTGGGCTCGGGAACGAACTTCGGCTCGATCCTGGGGCGCTGATGGACGGCATCCTGCGCCGCCTCGCGAACACCGCCGGCCCGCTCGGGCTCCGCTCGTTCTCCCGCACCGGACGGAACCGCGCGGGGGGCACCGGCTACCTCGCCGACGACGTCCCCGCGCCCGGCGGCATCCGCCTCCAGCTCAACGCGCTCCAGGCACTGTGCCGCCAGGCCTTCGGCGTCCGCCTCGCCGCCATCGCCGTCGGCGCGCCCTTCGCGATGACGAACGCGACGGACGGCCTCGCCCGCTATGCCGTCCTCGCCGCGGCCGTCCTCGGCGTCATGGGCTCCTACGCCATGCTCCGGGACTGGGACCGCTTCGGCCCCCGCCTCCTCGCCCACCCGAGCCTGATGGCCCTGGACCTCAGTTTCGGGGCGATCCTGCTCCTCACCGCGTCCCCGGCCTCCCCCCTCGCCTACGCCACGGTCTGCACCCCGCTCCTCTCCGGCCTCCTCTACGGCTGGCGCGGCGCGGGCGTCTTCACCGGCCTCCAGTTCATCGTGCTCCTCACGGTGTTCCGGGCCTGGGAACACCGGCCCGGAGCCGGCGCCAACACCCTGCTCATCGCGGGCTTCTGCGTCGGCGCCGGCATCATCGGCGTCACCCTGCGCAACCTGATGTTCCGCTTCGGCACCGCCAGTCAGGCACTGTCGGAGGCGACCAGCAGGCTCGCCGTCGCCGAGGCCGTCGAGTCCGAACGGGCCAGGTTGGCACGCGAGATGCACGACTCGGTGGCCAAGACCCTGCACGGGCTCGCCCTCGCCGCGGACGCCCTCGCCACCTCCGCGGACGCCGCCGACCCTGAGACGCTGCGACGTCAGGCGACCGTCGTGGCCGGAGCCGCGCGCCGCGCCGCCACCGAGTCCCGCACCCTCCTGTCGGACCTTCGCCGCCACACCGACCTCACGGCCCCGGACACCGACCTCCTGCCCGAACTCCGCGCCCTGGCAGCCGACTTCCAGACCCGGACCCGTATCCCCACGCCCGTACGCCACCGGGGTGGGACCCCGGTCCTGCCCTGCGCTGCGGCCCACCACGTCCTCGCGATCGTGTCCGAGGCCCTGGAGAACACCCACCGCCACGCCGGCGCGACCCGGGCCGCCGTCGAACTGGCCGTCGCCGACCGCGAGTTCTCGGTGCGTGTCCAGGACGACGGAGCGGGCCTCCCGGAGGCCGCCACCCCGGCCCTGCTCGCCACCTGGACGAGATCCGGCCATTTCGGCCTGCTCGGCATGACGGAACGGGCCGCCTGCGTCGGGGGCCGGCTCGCGCTGGACCGGGCCCCGCAGGGCGGCGCCGAGATCCGTCTCACCGTCCCTCTCCGCGAGGCCGCACGCCTCGCTCCCCCCACCACCCAAGAGGAGGCCGCACATGCCTGACCAGGCACTTCCCGGCCCGCCGCTGCGCGTCCTCGTGGCCGACGACAATCCGGTCGTACGGGCCGGACTGACCGCGCTGCTGGAGGCGCACCCCGACACGGTGGTCGTCGCGGCGGCCCGTGACGGCGAGGAGGCGCTGGCCTGCGCCGTCCGCCTCACCCCCGACGTGGTCCTCCTCGACGTCCGCATGCCGGGCACCGACGGCCTCACCGCCCTGCCCGAACTGACCAGGATCGCGCCGGTCATGATGCTCACCTACAGCCGTGAACCCGAGGTGGTGGCGGAGGCCCTGCGCAAGGGCGCGGCCGGTTACCTCGTTCATGGCGAGTTCACGGCGGCCGAACTGATCTCCGCCGTACGGGATGTCCGCAACGGCCGCTCCGCTGTCCCGGATTCACTCGGAGTTTCCTACCAACCAGAGCCATTCCCTTCGCACCTGCAACCATTTGTGGCACAGTCGTCGGAAGCTCGGCCCGCAATGGCGGCGGGACTTCACCGTCGTGCTCCCAACCATCCGGATTTCGGCCTGAGTTCAAGGGAGGTGGAGGTGATGGACCTCATCGCCGCCGGCATGAACAACCGCCAGATCGCCGCCACCTGCTTCATCACCGAGAAGACCGTCAAGAATCACATCAACCGCATCTTCGCGAAGCTGCACAGTTCTTCGCGCAGCGAAGCGATCGCCCGCTGGCTGGGCACGGCCCACGAGGGGTGGGGCCGATGACGCCCCGGCCCGGAAGTTGGGCCCCTGGGCCCACCCGGAGTAAGGGCCTTCTCACGTACGGTGCACGGGTCGTTAGTGGCGTCGGGTGGGAGGGCAGTGCTGATGAGCAGGTTCGCCATGTGGACACGAACCGTGATCTCCCGCATGCGGGACACGAACCGGGACGCGGGAGCGGGGTTCGTGGAGTACGCGGGGTTGATGATCATCATCGCGGGGATCTTCACGTTGATCGACCAGATCGGCCTGGACGGGCTGATCTCGGGTGCGATCAGGACGGCGGTCACCTCGGTCACCGGCGGCTGAGCCGGTCACTTCGCGGTGACAGGGGGCAAACCCTCCCCATCTACATCTGGCTGACGGGAATCCTTCTCTTCGCCGCGTTCGCCTTCTTCGCCTTCGCTCAAGCAGCGTCCGCCCGCAATGGAGCACAATCCGCGGCGGATGCTGCGGCGTTGGCGGCCGCCCAGGCCGCCCGGGACGAGTTGGTCGACGGGCTCACCGCTGCCGTCGGCACGGACGATCACTGGCTGGACTGGCTCGACGGCGACCAGTTCGAGGGGGCGGGAGCCTCAGCTGCGGCGGCCCGCCTCGCCGCCGAGAACGACTCGACGGTGCAAGGCGGTGCCCAGCGCACGGTCGTCAACGGATTCCCCGGCTATCACGTGGCCATAGAGACCCGTTACACGGTCGGAGACTCGATCATCCCGGGCACGGAGAACCGCCACGCGAAAGCCCAGGCGACGGCGATCATCGAACCGCGCTGCACCTTCGCCGCAGACGCGGATCCCACGAAGCTCGTGCAGTTGGACTGCGACGGCGATCTCGTGGACATCGATCCCGAAGACTTCGATTCGGACGACCTTCCCGACGCGTCCGTGCTGTTCTCTGTGCATCTGGCCGAGTGAGAGGAAGCCGTACCGATGGATCTCCGGCACACCATGAAGGGCCGCAGGACTATGGCCGCGGTGGCGATCACTACTGGGCTGCTCCTCACGGTGTCCGGGTGCGGCGGGGGAGACGGCGACGACAAGCCGACGGCGACCGCGTCCTCCTCCTCATCGGATCAGGGGGGAGGCGACGACGGGAAGCAGGAGTCGCCGTCTGCGAGCCCTGACCAGGTACTGGCCGAGGTCAAGGGCGACGATGTGACGCTCACGATCGCCTCGGCCGTGCGGGACGAGGGCGGATTCGTGACGGTGAGCGGCAAGGTGACCAACAACGGGACCCAGTTCTGGATCGCCTCGAACTGGCGCGGTGACGAACGTGAGTTGAGTAGGAACGGCGCCTCCCTTGCCGGGGCGGCGCTGGTCGACAGCAAGGGCAAGAAGAAGTACCTGGTCCTGCGAGACACCCAAGGCCGTTGCCTTTGCACCAAGTTCGACGGCGGCGGCGTGGACGTCGGGAAGTCGGCGGACTGGTTCGCCCAGTTCCCCGCACCCCCCGCCGACACCACCGCCGTCGACTTCCAGGTGGGCTCCATGCCTCCCGCCTCCATCGAGATCTCCGAGGGCTGAGCCATGGCCCTCGCGCCCCGTGCCGCCGCGACGACGTTCACGGCCCTCGCCGTACTGATCACCCTCGGCCTTCCGGGTCCCGCGTACGCCGACGACGACCCCAGCGCCCCACCCGGCAGCGTCACCACCTCCCCACCCCCCGACGTCGATGCCAACAGCCCCGGGCTCAAGCTCGCCGACGGTGCCACGCTCGCGGGCGCCAAGGTGCTGGACATCAAGTCGGTCGTGGAGGATCTGGGAGGCGAGGAGCGCCGGGAGGACACCAACGCGGACGTGACGTTCGCGCTCCAGGCAGAGGTCCTCTTCCCGAAGGACAGCTCGAAGCTGAACCCGGACGCCCAGTCCCGTATCCAGGCGATCGCGGACGAGATCAAGGCCCAGAACGCCACAACCGTCCGCGTCTTCGGCTTCACCGACAGCCTCGGCTCGTACGCGCACGGCCTGACGCTGTCCAAGAACCGCGCGGAGCAGGTCCACGACCGGCTGGCCGCCGCGCTCGGCTCGTCGGACACGGACATCACGTTCGAGGTGCGGGGCTACAGCGAGGACTATCCGATCGCCGACAACACCTCGGAACAGGGCCGCCGCAAGAACCGGCGCGTCGAGGTGTCCTTCCCGAGGGGCTCGGCCGGCGACAAGTCCTGAAACGCTTGTGGGTGGAGCGCGGGGTCGGTAGGAAGGCGGGATGACGTCACTCGGTGTTGTCTTCCGGCCGCAACTGCCCCCCGAGCGGCTGCGTGCCGTGGCGCGTGCGGCGGATGAAGTGGGGCTCGACGAACTGTGGCTGTGGGAGGACTGCTTCCTCGAAGGGGGCGTCTCCTCCGCGGCGGCCGCCCTCGCCTGGACCGAGCGCCTGAAGGTCGGCGTCGGCCTGCTCCCGGTCCCGCTGCGGAACGTCGCCGTGACCGCGATGGAAGCCGCCACCCTGCACCGGCTGTTCCCGGGACGCGCGGCGGTCGCCGTCGGCCACGGCGTCCAGGACTGGATGGAACAGGTCGGAGCCCGCGCAGAGTCGCCCCTGACCCTGCTGCGCGAACATCTCGACGCGCTCCGCGCCCTGCTGCGCGGCGAACGCGTGTCCAGGGACGGGCGCTACGTGAAGCTGGACGAGGTCGCCCTCGACTGGCCGCCCGTCTCGGCACCCGAGGTCCTCACCGGCGCCACCGGCCCCCGGACCCTCCGGCTCGCCGGGGAGGCCGCCGACGGCACCGTCCTCACCGCCTCGACCACCCTCGACGGGGTACGGCGGGCACGAGGTCTCATCGAGGAGGGACGGAAGGCGGCCGGACGGACGGCCGGACGGCATCGGGTGATCGTCTACCTCCACGCCGCGACCGGGCCCGACGCGACCGCCCGCCTGCGCGTCGAGATGGCCGCCAACGGCGAGAACCCCGTGCCGGGGCACGGCGTCGCGGGTGACGCGGACGCCATGGCCGAGGCCGTACGGCGGGTCGTGGACGCCGGCGCCGACACCGTGGTTCTCCAGCCCACCGCCGACGAACCGGACCCCGAGGGCTTCGTCCGCTTCGCCGCCGAGCAGGTACGCCCCCTGGTCCCCTGAGCGGGCAGCGAAAACCCGTCGCCGCGCGTCCCGCCCGTTGCGACAATGCGCCCATGAGCACCACACGCACCTTCGAGGACCTCGTCGCCGAGGCCGAGGCCGTCTCCGTCGACGGCTGGGACTTCTCCTGGTTCGAGGGGCGGGCCACCGAGGAGCGGCCCTCGTGGGGGTACGCGCGGGCGATGGGGGAGCGGCTGGGCCGTGCCCGGGCCGCCCTCGACATCCAGACGGGTGGCGGCGAGGTGCTGAACTCCGCCCCGAAGCTGCCTCCGCTCACCGCCGCGACCGAGGGCTGGCCGCCCAACGTCAGCAAGGCGACCGCGCTGCTCCGCCCTCGCGGTGTGGTGGTCGTCGCGTCCCCCGAGGAGGCGCCGCTGCCGTTCGCGGACGATGCGTTCGATCTCGTGACGAGCCGGCACCCGGTGGCGGCCTACTGGGACGAGGTCGCCCGTGTGCTGTGCCCCGGCGGCACCTACTTCTCCCAGCAGGTCGGACCGGCCAGTGTCTTCGAACTCGTCGAGTACTTCCTCGGCCCGCTGCCGGAGGAGGTCCGCGGCAGCCGGGACCCGGAGGCGGCCCGCCTCGCCGCCGAAGCCGCCGGGCTCGATGTCGTCGACCTGCGCTCGGAGCGGCTGCGCATCGAGTTCCGCGACATCGGCGCCGTCGTCCACTTCCTGCGCAAGGTGATCTGGATGGTCCCCGGGTTCACGGTCGGGGCCTACCGGCCCCGGCTGCGCGCCCTGCACGAACAGATCGAGACGCAGGGTCCGTTCGTCGCCCACAGCAGCCGTTTCCTGATCGAGGCACGCAAGCCGGACGAGGCCGCCGGACCGGTGGACGCGGGCACGTCCTAGCCGAGCGATCTCCCCGCGCCCGCGTGAGAAGGGGGGATCGCGGCCCGCACGCGAGGATTGACCGAAAACACCCCAATGAGGGGTACTCGGCATGAGATGCCCGTCCGGATGACGGACGAGGCACGGGGTGGGCGCCGGGCGTCGGCCGGCGGATCTGCACAGGGTTTCCACATCGTTATCGAGAGTGGCTCGTCTGGGCTGTTCACCTGACGTAAGTTCAGACCAAGGTAATTCGCGTGAGCAAAGCTGCGCGTGTGGCACCGCGCAGCGGAGGGGGTTGCGCGGTGCTGCCTTCGTGGAGTGACGTGACGTCAGCCGTCCTGGACCACGACCCGCTCGCCGCGCCGCACGCCCCACCGCTCCATCGCCCCGGCCTCCGCCTCCAGGACCGCCCGGGCCCGCGGTCGCGGCAGCCCCACCCGTCCCGGACGCATCGTGCGCACCGCCAGGACGCGTGACGTGCGGTCCAGATAGGCGACATCGATCGGGAACCGCATCCCCAGTGTGTGCACCGAGTTCGCCGGAGTCAGCAGCAGCGCACCCTCGATCCCGTCGCGCCCGAGCAGTCCGCGCCGCCGGGCACGCGCCGTCGCGGCCCGTTCCAGCGGCACCGGCTCGGAGGTTCGCTCCGTCGTGAAGGTCGTCATGGCTGCGAAGGTAGTGATGGCGTCAAGGGAGGTACGCCACACCCGTCACCCGCCCGGAGTACGCCGCCGCGCATCGGGGTGCTCCCCCTCAACCGGCTCCAAACCCATTGGATCTCCACCGATCCTCCGCGATTCCCTTTGAATCAGCTGGGATCCAGCCATGATCACGCCCGGAATCGATGGTTCCACGCTCATCGTGGCGTCGCCGGGCGACTCCGGAGAGTAGTTGTGGCACGCGGATGCACGCAGCATCACTTACGAAGGGTTATGGTGGAAACCCCCCCTCGGGCCGGTCCGTCTCCCCCCCACGGACCGGCCCGTTTTTTGTGCCCACGACGGCCCGCCCCGCGGGCGCCCCCGTGCGCCCCCGGGGCGGGGCGCCGGTGGAAGCCGGGGAATCCGGTGACGCAGCGCCGCCCTGTGCGGAGGTCCCGTCCCCGACCTGCCCCCCCTGCGCGGACGACCGTCCCCTCGCTCGGTCCGGCGTCCCCCGGTCGGTGGAATCCGGTCCCGGCAGCCGACGCCCCGAACCTCCCGGCACGGCCCCGGGGTGGCGCCCGAACTCCCCCCGAGGCCCCCGGTGCGGCAACCGGAGCGCACCGGTCCGCTCCCTCGCCGCACTGTCAGGTCTCTGACACCCCTTGGTGGACCCCGTGTTTCACGGGGGTAGGCTTCGCCCCGGGGGACCGCCATTTGGACAGGGACTGTGCTCGGGCGCGCCTGTCCCATCCGCACGGAGGGGCTGACAACACGTGACCTTGCGCGACAACCTGCGCCGTCTGCTGGTCAGGTTCTATGCACGCAGGGTGGAAGGCCACCTCGACCACGACCAGGTGCCCAAGCACATCGGGCTCATCATGGACGGCAACCGGCGCTGGGCGAAGGCGGCGGGTTCCACCACCGCCCAGGGCCACCGTGCCGGAGCCGACAAGATCGAGGAGTTCCTCGGCTGGTGCTCCGAGACGGACGTCGAGGTCGTCACCCTGTGGCTGCTGTCCACCGACAACTTCGACCGCCCGCAGGAGGAACTCGTTCCGCTGCTCGGCATCATCGAGGGCGTCGTGCGCACCCTCGCGGCCGACGGCCGCTGGCGGGTGCACCACGTCGGCACGCCGGACATCCTGCCCTCGCAGATGCAGTCGGCCCTCAAGGAGGCCGAGGAGACCACTGCTCACGTCGACGGAATAGTCGTCAACGTCGCCATCGGCTACGGCGGACGTCAGGAGATCGCGGACGCCGTCCGCGCGATGATCCTCGACGCCGACGACAAGGGCACCTCGATGGAGGAACTGGCCGAGGCGGTCGATGTCGACCTGATCGGCAAGCACCTCTACACCGGTGCCCAGCCCGACCCCGACCTGGTGATCCGCACCAGCGGGGAGCAGCGCCTGTCCGGATTCATGCTCTGGCAGACGGCCCACTCCGAGTACTACTTCTGTGAAGTCTTCTGGCCGGCCTTCCGCAAGGTCGACTTCCTGCGCGCGCTGCGCGACTACGCGGCGCGACACCGCCGCTACGGCGGCTGATCACCGGGGTCCCGCGATGAGGTCGTGGGGGCCCCGGGGGGCGTACGTCATCAGGAGTTAACGCACGCGCCGTCCGGCCCGGCTGCATGGCTTGGCGCGTTCGAGGGCATAACGCTTGCAGGTCGACGCCCGAACCACGGGTGTCGTATCTCAGCGGACGGCACGGGGCCGTCCGCCCGGGAGGCCCTTTGCACCAGCCCGACCGTGCGGTCAGTACGGACGAAGCGGAGGGCCGGTTTTCGGCCCGTGCATCGGTGCCCGAGACCGGTCCAGATCTCCTCCGTCGCTCCCCGACCTCATCCGAGGGGGTACGTCCTTCCGTGGTGACCAGCACAAAGCGCCGCACGCCTGACCGGCGCACCTATGTTCTCGACACCAGCGTCCTGCTGGCCGATCCCAACGCCCTGAGCCGATTCGACGAGCATGAAGTGGTGCTCCCGATCGTCGTGGTCACGGAGTTGGAGGCCAAGCGGCACCATCCCGAACTGGGCTACTTCGCCCGGCAGGCACTGCGCCTGCTCGACGAGTTCCGGGTCCGGCACGGCCGCCTCGACTCCCCGATTCCGGTCGGGGAGCTCGGCGGGACCGTACGCGTCGAGCTCAACCACTCGGACCCCAGCGTCCTGCCCAGCGGGTATCGCCTGGGGGACAACGACTCCCGCATCCTCGCCGTCGCCCGCAATCTCCAGGCCGAGGGATTCGACGTCACCGTCGTCTCGAAGGACCTGCCGCTCAGGATCAAGGCCTCCTCCGTGGGTCTCCTCGCCGAGGAGTACCGCGCGGAGCTGGCCATCACGGGCTCCTCCGGCTGGACCGGAATGTCCGAACTGACCCTGCCGGGCGAGCAGGTGGACATCCTCTTCGAGGAGGGGCACGTCTACGTCCCCGAAGCGGCCGACCTGCCCGTGCACACGGGCCTGACGATCCAGTCGGAGCGGGGCAAGGCCCTCGGCCGCGTCACCCCCGACGGCAACGTCCGGCTGGTGCGCGGCGACCGCGAGGCGTTCGGCATCAAGGGCCGCAGCGCGGAGCAGCGCATCGCGCTGGATCTGCTGCTCGACCCGGACATCGGGATCCTGTCGATGGGCGGCCGGGCCGGCACCGGCAAGTCCGCGCTCGCGCTCTGCGCGGGCCTGGAGGCCGTCCTCGAACGCCGCCAGCACCAGAAGGTGATGGTCTTCCGGCCGCTGTACGCGGTGGGCGGGCAGGAGCTCGGCTATCTGCCCGGCTCCGAGTCCGAGAAGATGGGCCCCTGGGCCCAGGCGGTGTTCGACACGCTCTCGGCGGTCACCAGCCGCGAGGTCATCGAGGAGGTCACGGCGCGCGGCATGCTGGAGGTCCTGCCGCTCACGCACATCCGCGGACGCTCCCTGCACGACGCGTTCGTGATCGTGGACGAGGCCCAGTCCCTGGAACGCAACGTCCTGCTGACGGTGCTGTCCCGGATCGGCGCCAACTCCCGGGTCATTCTGACCCATGATGTGGCGCAAAGGGACAATCTGCGGGTCGGGCGGTACGACGGAGTGGTCGCCGTCGTCGAGAAGTTGAAGGGTCATCCGCTCTTCGCGCACGTCACGCTGAATCGTTCGGAGAGGTCCCAGATTGCGGCACTCGTGACCGAAATGCTGGAGGACGGGCAGATCTGATCCCGACTGTCCCCACCTGGTCAAAGGGTGGTGGATACACGCTGGTTGGCGCCGTCCGGCAAAGGCGAAGGAGCCTAGCCGGGCGGCGTCCTGCTGCGCGCCCGTTTCCTGAAAACATCGGCCGCAAACGAGGTGTGAGCTTTCACACGCAACGGGGAATTGCCTTGCGGCGTCTGGATACGGCTAGAGTCTCACTCCTGTCAGGCCCCGCATACGACACATCTGTACCCCCAGCGGTATGGCACCACCGGAACCTCAGAACTCCATAAAGCCGTCGTATGCCGCCCGTGTACCACGCGGCGCTCCCCGAGCGGGAGTTGCCCACCGGGCCCGCGCCTCCCGTGACCCCGCAGTTGGGAGGCCAGCGCCGAGGGGCACGATTGCGTCCGCGAGGGTCACCTAAGCGGGCGATGCTGGAAGGAAACCGTGTGAGCCGGATTTCGGTCCGGGGATTCGCAGTGGCTTCGGCCACCGCGGTCACCGCCGTTGGAAGCGTCGTCGGAGTTGCCTCGGGCAGCACCGCTCAGCCCTCGATCGACGCCGAGGCGACGGCTAGCGACTCGACCCTCCTCGCGGACATCCCCACGGGTCAGCAGGCCCAGGTGCAGACCGCGTCCCTGACGCAGCAGGCCGACGCGCAGGCCATCGCCGCGGACGTGAGCGCCAAGAAGGACGCGGAGGAAGCCGCCCGCAAGCAGGCGGCCGACGACGCGGTGGCGAAGCAGAAGGCTGCGGAGAAGGCCGAGAAGGAGGCCAAGGAGCGCAAGGAAGCCGCGGAAGCGGCCAGCCGTTCCGCGACGCGTGAGGCGACCACCTTCAGCGTCCAGTCCTCGTACTCCACCGCGCAGATCCAGGCGATGGCTCGCCAGATGGTGCCGAGCGGGCAGTTCCAGTGCTTCAGCAACATCGTGAACCACGAGTCAAGCTGGAACTACAAGGCGGTCAACGCCTCCTCCGGTGCCTACGGTCTCTTCCAGGCTCTGCCCGGTTCCAAGATGTCGTCCGTCGGTTCCGACTGGCAGACGAACCCGGCCACACAGATCAAGTGGGGCCTCAACTACATGAACGGCCGGTACGGCAGCCCCTGTGAGGCGTGGTCGTTCTGGCAGGCGAACAGCTGGTACTGAGCCGCAGCCCGCACGTCGGGCGCTCAACCTTTCGAAGCCTCTCCCCGTCCTCAGGGGAGGGGCTTCAGCCATGTACGGTCGGATCCCGACGACTCCAGGGGGGAGTGGTGGGGAGCAACGGGGGAAAAGGACGCATCATGTCGCGAGTACCAGGGTGGCTCGGCAGGCTCGGCGCAGGACTCACCGAGCTGGGAGAGCGGTTGGACGAACGCCGGGCCGAGGTGGAGAAGGAGTCGCAGGGCTCCCTCGACAGGAAGGACACGTCCGTGGGGCGTGATCCCGTCGAGGAGCAGGACGACGCCGTCGTCGAAACGCCGGAAACGCCTGAGACCCCGGACGACCGCGACACCCCCGAACTCCCGTCGGCGGAAACCGAACCGTCCGCGCTGCCGGCCCGCCGCCCCGCCGCGGAGAAGACGTCCGCGCCGACCGCGTACGTGCTGACGCCCCGTCCCGACCCCGCGCTCGCGGTGCCGTGGGGAGTGCGCGTCGCCGCCGAGGCCGGCTGGCGGCTGCTCATCCTGGCCGGCACCGTCTGGGTGCTGATGCGCGTCATCAGTGCCGTGCAACTGGTGGTGCTGGCCTTCGTGGCCGCGCTCCTCATCACCGCGCTGCTCCAGCCGACGGTGGCCCGGCTCACGCATCACCGGGTGCCGCGCGGCCTTGCCACCGCGCTCACCGCGATCCTCGGCTTCGTCATCATGGGGCTGGTCGGCTGGTTCGTGGTCTGGCAGGTCCAGGAGAACATCGACAACCTCTCCGGCCAGATCCAGGACGGCATCGACGAGCTGCGCAAGTGGCTCCTCAAGGGCCCGTTCCACGTGACGGACAAGCAGATCAACGAGATAGCGAAGAACCTCCGCGAGGCGGTCGGCGCGAACACCGACCAGATCACCTCGGCGGGACTGCAGGGCGTCACCGTGATCGTCGAGGCGCTCACCGGCATCCTCCTGACGATGTTCTCGACGCTCTTCCTGCTCTACGACGGCAAGCGGATCTGGGAGTGGTCGCTCAAGCTCGTCCCGGCGGCCGCCCGCCCCGGAGTCGCGGGCGCCGGCCCGCGCGCCTGGCGCACCCTGACGGCGTACGTGCGCGGCACGGTGATAGTCGCCATGATCGACGCCATCTTCATCGGCCTGGGCATCTACTTCCTCGACGTCCCCATGGCCGTCCCGCTCGCCGTCTTCATCTTCCTCGGCGCGTTCATCCCGCTCGTGGGCGCGGTGATCTCCGGAGCCCTGGCGATCGTCGTCGCCCTCGTCACCCAGGGCGTGTTCACCGCCCTCATGACCCTCGCGGTGGTCCTCGCGGTCCAGCAGATCGAGGGCCATGTCCTGCAGCCGTTCATCCTCGGCCGCGCGGTGCGCGTCCATCCGCTCGCGGTGGTCCTGTCCGTCGCGGCGGGCGGCATGGTCGCCGGCATCGGCGGAGCCGTCGTCGCGGTCCCGCTGGTCGCGGTCACCAACACCGTTGTCACGTACCTGCGTTCGTACGCCCATGAGGCGGGTCTGCGGCACGCTCCCGAGCCCCGGGGCGCCACGGCGCTCGACGCGTCGTCGGTGAACCGCCTCACGCCGTAGACGGACCCGTGCCGCCCCGACGACCGGGAGGCGGACCGCACGACACTCAGGGCCCCGCTCACCACGACGGTGAGCGGGGCCCTGAGTGTCGTGCGAAGCGAGGACTACTCGGCGAGTACGGCCTCGGCGTCCAACGTGGCGCCGACGGCCTGGAGGACGGCTGCGATCTTGAACGCCTCCTGGATCGTCTCCCGGTCGACGCCCGCCTTGCGGAGCATCTGCTCGTGCGAGTCGAGGCACTGTCCGCAGCCGTTGACGGCGGAGACGGCGAGCGACCACAGCTCGAAGTCGACCTTGTCCACGCCCGGGTTGCCGATGACGTTCATCCGCAGACCGGCGCGCAGCGTCCCGTACTCGGGGTCGGAGAGCAGGTGGCGCGTGCGGTAGAAGACGTTGTTCATCGCCATGATCGCGGCGGCCGACTTGGCGGCCGTGTACGCCTCGGGCGACAACTGGGCCTTCGCCTCGGGCTCCAGCTCACGCAGTACGCGCGGTGAACGCGAAGCGATCGCGCAGGCCAGCACCGTGCCCCACAGTCGCTGCTGCGGGAGGTCGCTGTTGCCGATCACCGAACCGAGGTTCAGGCGCAGGTCCTTGGCGTAGTCCGGTACGGCGGACTTCAGTTCGTCGAGGGCCATGGAAGATCACTCACCGGCCAGCAGCGCGACCGGGTCAAGGGTCGTCTCGCCCTTGGTCCAGTTGCACGGGCAGAGCTCGTCCGTCTGCAGCGCGTCCAGGACCCGCAGGACCTCCTTGGGGTTACGGCCGACGGAGCCGGCGGTCACCATGGAGAACTGGATCTCGTTGTTCTGGTCGACGATGAAGACGGCACGCTTGGCGAAACCGTCCTCGCCCTCGATGCCGAGGTCACGCATGAGCTCGTGCTTCGAGTCGGCCATCATCGGGAAGGGCAGGTCACGCAGGTCGGCGTGGTCCTTGCGCCAGGCGTGGTGCACGAACTCGGAGTCGCCGGAGAAGCCGAGGACCTGGGCGTCGCGGTCGGCGAACTCGTCGTTCAGCTTGCCGAAGGCGGCGATCTCGGTCGGGCACACGAAGGTGAAGTCCTTGGGCCACGCGAAGACGATCTTCCACTTGCCTTCGTAGGTCTTGTGGTTGATCTCCTCGAACTCCTGGCCCGTCTCCAGCGAGACGCAGGCGGTCAGGTCGAACTCGGGGAACTTGTCACCGACAGTGAGCACGCATTCTCCTTGCAGCGGGGAGCCGTCCCTTTTGAGGGCGTTTCCCTTGGGTTGGACGAACGTGATGTTGGCACAGGCTGCATTGATTCGGGAAATAGCTACACTCGGTCGAGTTGATCGGTTGCGTCTATCAGTGACCGTCGGTGAAGCGATCCGGAGAGAGGTGCGGCCGTGACGAGCCCCAGCCGCGAGGCCGATCCCGTGGGCGGCATGGCGGCCGTGGGCGGGAGCCTCCCCGCCGGCCGGGCGATCCCCCTCAGCCGGGGTGCGAACATCGGCCGCACCGGCGCCAAGGCCAACAGGCGTCGTCAGCCCAGTCTCGCCCAGCTCCGCGCCTTCGCCGCCGTCGCCGAGCATCTGCACTTCCGCGACGCCGCCGCCGCGATCGGCATGAGCCAGCCCGCGCTGTCCGGAGCCGTCTCCGCCCTGGAGGACACCCTCGGCGTGACCCTGCTGGAGCGTACGACCCGCAAGGTGCTCCTGTCGCCGGCCGGCGAGCGTCTCGCCGTACGGGCCAAGGCGGTGCTGGAGGAGGTCGGCGCGCTGATGGAGGAGGCGGAGGCCGTCCGCGCGCCGTTCACCGGAGCCCTGCGCCTCGGCGTCATCCCGACCGTCGCGCCCTACCTCCTGCCCACCGTCCTGCGGCTCGTCCACGAGCGTTACCCCGACCTCGACCTCCAGGTGCACGAGGAGCAGACGGCCAGTCTGCTGGAGGGGCTCGCGGTCGGACGGCTCGACCTGCTGCTCCTCGCCGTGCCGCTCGGAGTGCCCGGCGTCACCGAACTCCCGCTGTTCGACGAGGACTTCGTGCTGGTGACCCCCCTCGACCACTGGCTCGGCGGCCGGGAGGGCATCCCGCGCGAGGCGCTGCGCGAGCTGCGTCTCCTGCTGCTCGACGAGGGGCACTGCCTGCGCGACCAGGCGCTGGACATCTGCCGCGAGGCCGGGCGCGCCGACGCCCCCGTCACCACCACGGCCGCGGGACTGTCCACCCTCGTCCAACTGGTCGCCGGCGGCCTCGGCGTGACCCTTCTGCCGCGCACCGCCGTCAAGGTGGAGACGACCCGCAGCAACCAACTCCTCACCGGGTACTTCGCGGATCCGGCACCCACCCGGCGCATCGCACTCGCCATGCGCGCGGGCGCCGCCCGCGGCACCGAGTACCAGGAACTGGCGGCGGCCCTGCGCGACGCGCTGCGCCCGCTGCCCGTCCGGGTGTTGGGCCCCACGGACTGAACTGCCGTGCACAGGCGGTCATTTGTGCGACCTATGAAGGCTTTCGAAAGGCGGGAATTCTCAACTTCCGTCAGGTGATGCGACTCCCGCGAATCCTTGCGCCCCGGCTGATACACATACCCCCTCAGTGTGACGCGTCAGGCGTCTGTGCGAAATGCCGGAAGGTCCAAGGGGAGTGATGTCGGGCATTCGGGATTCCCTCGCCCGGGTCGGATTCGACCTGCTGTCGAGCGCGCTGAGCGAATGCCGACAGGCGCGGGCGACAGGAAAGCTACGGGTGTCCGGAAGGCCCGGTGGCGTCTTCCACCTGCACGACGGCTGCGTCGTCGCCGTCGAGAGCCCGGGCGCTCCTGGACCCGAGGCGCGCCTGCTGCGCTCCGGCCGTGTCAGCGGCGAGCAGTGGGCCGAACTGCTCCGGGAGGCAGGCGGCACCCGGTGGCCGCAGGCCGGGCTGATCGCGCACGGTTACGCGGGCGCCGCACAGCTCAGGGTGGTCTGCATGATGGCCATGCAGGACGCGGCGTTCGCCGTCGTCGCGGGGGACGTCGAGGCGTGCGACCCGCTGGACGCCGCCTTCGAGCCGTACGCGCCCGTCGACCAGGGGGAGATGCCGGGGCGTCTGTTGCAGGACGCGGCGCGCAAGCTGGCGGCCGTCGCCGCGCTGCCCCGTCCCGTACGCCCGGATCGCGAACGTCCCGTACAGGGAGCCGTGGCGGACGAGTTACGGGACCGACTGCCGCCTCAGCAGCGCGAATTGTTCCTTCAAGCGGACGGCCGGCGGACCGCCCGTGACATCGCCTTCGTGACCGGACTCGGCGTCTACACCGCCACCGTCGGGATGGCCCGCCTGCTCGGCGATGGCCTGCTGGAACTGCCCGAAGTGCCCGCGTCAGCGTCCCCGGTCACCGTACGCATCCCGCCCACCGAGTCCCTCAGGAAGCGTTCGCCGTCCACCGTGCCGGGCCCCGATCCGGAGCTGCTCTCCGCACTGGCCGCGGCGCTGACCGCCGGAACGGACGACACGGATTCCGGCGCGGAGCCCGCCGACACGTCCCCCGCGGGGCAGGGTGCCGGGGCGGCCGTCACCGAGGGCGACGGGACGGCCCGCACGGACACCCCCGAAGCGGCCGGCGACGGCGGCCCCGCGGACGTCCCCGACGGTCAAGGGCCCGCCCAGCCCGACGCCTTGGGCCCCGCCCCCGCGCTTCGGTCGGCCGCCTTCGTACTTCCCGGTCCGGACGCCCCCTCCCTGCCCCGGCGTGAACCCGGAGCGAGCGGAATCACCGAGACGCTCGCCCCCGAAAGGGCCGCGGTGAGCTGGAAAGGGTTCTTCCGTCTGCGGCACCGGATCTGGACGCCGGATTCCGGCACCTGACCCGCACCGCCTTTTCTTGACCAAACGCAGCCCAATACCAGGGAGTTCACTCATGAATCACGAGGCACTGGCCAACGAGATGAGAGGCCTCCGGGAACGGGTGACCGGAATCACCGACACGGCGGTGGCCGCCGCCGACGGAATGCTCATCGCGGCGGACACCGCCGACACCATCGAGGCCGAGAGCCTGGCCGCGATCGCCGCCGCCGGACTCGGCATCGCGCGCCGCGCGGCCGCCGCGACCGGCCGGGGCACCTTCCGGCAGACCGTGACCTACGGCAGTCAGGGCTGCGCCGCCTTCTACGCGGTCGGCGACACCGCACTGATGATCGTCCTCGGCGACGAGGGCATCGACCTCGAACGGCTCCACGAGCAGACCCGCCCCGTCCTCGGACGCATCGGGTCGATCCTCGCGGGCGACGACCCGGAGCCGGCCGCCGGAACCCCGTACACCTCCGGCCCGTTCGCCGGAGCCGTGACCGAGACCGCAACCGCAACCGCGACCGCGACCGCGACCGCAACAGAAGGGGTATGACGACATGGCCACCAAGCAAATGCGACCGGGGTTCTCCGACCAGATCATGGGCCTGGTCAAAGCACTGCGCACCGACGCCCCGGACTGCCTCGCCTCGGGTGCCGTCGACATGTCGACGGGCATGCTGCTCTCCTACGAGACCGTCGACAACCACCCGCCGGAGGTGCTGGACCTGCTCGCGGGCGCGACCCTCGACCTGTTCCAGGGGCGCACCGTCCAGATGATCGAGGACGTCTTCAAGGAACGCCGCGGCGTCGAGAGCGACCAGCACTTCTTCCAGGAGATCCTCGTCAACAGCGACAACCTCACCCATCTGTTCGTGCGCATGAACGATCAGCAGGACGTGGTCGCCGTGGTCGTCTGCCGCAAGGCGGTGAACGTGGGCATGCTCTTCGCCCAGGTCCGCCGCGTGGTGCGGGAGTACAGCATCTGAACCACGTGCGGGTGGCCCTCCCGATCGGGAGGGCCACCCGCACGTGCGAGGGGGTGCGGCTACTCCGTACGCAGACCGTCCGGCCGCATCAGGCGGATCAGCGGCGGCATGCTGAGCAACGTCACCAGCAGCACGACTCCCGCGCCGATCCCCGTCATCGCCAGCATGCTCGGCCAGTCCACGCGCACCGGCGTGCTCGTCATCTTCAGCAGCACCGTGCCGAGGGTGAGCCCCACCACCGACGCGAGGGCGAGCCCGAGAGCGATCGGGATCGCGGTCTGCCACAGCACCGACAGGCTCAGCGTGCGGCGCCGGGTGCCGAAGGCGACCAGCGACGACAGCAGCTTCCTGCGCTCCCGCAACTGCTCCAACTGCGAGACGAGCAGGCTCGCGCCGATCAGGAAGAGCACACAGGTCGCGCCGACGAACAGTCCGGTGCGGATCGAGGTGAAGCGCCGGGACTGCTCGCTGGCCGTCCAGGTCATCGCCTCCGCGAGCGGGTCGATCGCAGCGGCGGTGTTCCGTACGCGGTCGCGCACGTCGGGCACCGACATGTCCAGCTTGAGGTAGACCTCCCCGTTCAGGGCGTGCGCGGCGACGGCCGGCAGCGCGCCCCGGGTGATCAGGATGCCCCCGCGGTCGTAACCGGTCGGGCCGTCGCGGCCTTCCGCCTTGAGGACGTTGCTCGGCATGGTGAACGGGGCCTTGTGCGCCACGCCGCCGTTGTAGCTCGGGTCGATGTAGATCGTCCGGCCCGGCCGCGCCAGCTTCGGGGTGTCCTTGTCGTACTTCGCCTCCTGGACCGCGAACACGTCACCGTCCTTGCAGGACGGCAGCTCGGCCACCTCGCGCAGGGCGGTGCAGTCGCCGACCGTCACGGCTCCCGAGAGCTGGGCCTCCTCGGCCCGTTCGCCCGCGTAGGAGAACGACAACGGGATGATCTTCCGGACGCCCTCGGTGCGCGCGAGCTTTCCCGCGGCCTCGTCGAGCGGCACCTGGCCCGGCACGGCGACCGACATCTGGGCGCGTGACAGGTCCTGGGGCGAGGGCTTCGTGTAGTCGCCCTCCACACCTGCGAACAGCATCTGCAGGGCGATCGCGCCGGCCACCGCCACGGCGATGCCGTTGACCATGCGGGCCGCGCTGCCGCTGCTCAACTGGAGCCTGCGGATCGCCAGTTGCCAGGCCACCCCGCCCGCGTTCAGCCGGGAGACGACCGCCTCGACGACCCAGGGCAGCAGGGCCGTCACGCCGACCAGCAGCAGGATGACACCGCCGATCACCATGGACTCGTTGAAGTTCCCGTTGCTCCGCCCCTGCCCGATCATCGGGTAGAGCAGGCCCAGTCCGCCCAGCGGCAGCAGCAACCGCCACCACAGGCGACGCCGAGGCGGCCGTGCGGTGCGCACCACGCCGAGCGGTTCGATGACGACCCCGCGCAGTGCGAAGAGGGTCACGCCGACGGCCGCCGCCGGGACCGAGACAGCGATCAGGGCGACCAGGGCCGGTGTGGGACTGAGGTCGCTCGGGAAGACGCTGATCTCGAACAGGTCGATCAGCCCCGCGAGTTGTCGGCCGAGCAGGAAGAACCCGGCGCCGAGGACGAGGCCGAACAGGGCTCCGGCCATGGCCTCGCCCGCCGCGACCCGGCGGGTCATCCGCCCGTCCGCGCCGACCAGCCGCAGCGCCGCCAGTCTGCGGTCGCGCCGCTCGCCGCCGAACCGTACGGCCGCGGCGATGAAGACCCCGACGGGCATGAGCAGCACGACGAAGACGATCAGGACGAGCAGGAGCAGGACCGGGTCCAGCGACTCGGAGCGGTCCTTCGAGCCGAACGAGTCGATGCGCGTGACCCGCAGGTCCGGCTTGCCCCCCACGGACAGGCGGTCGCTGCCCGCGTAGTAGGCGAGTTCGTGCGGTCCGATCAGCCCGGAGTTCGCGATCGTCCCGCTGACGCGATAGGGCAGGCGGTCGCGCAGCAGCGCTCCGTCGGCGGACTTCAGCAGCCGGTCGAGGGCGGGCGAGACGACCATCTCCCCGGTGTGGGGGAACGCCCGCAGGCCCGGCGGCAGCGGGGCACGCGCCCCCTCGCGCTGGAGCAGCCGCCCGCGTACGTCGGCGGACCGGTACGTGGTCTCGGTGGTGCCGACGAGGAGGGTGCGGTCCGACTTCTTCATGACCGTCGAGCTGAAGGTCATGTCGTTGCGGTCGCGCTCCCGGCCGTGCCGGGTGGACAGCGCGCTCGGGATCGCCGTCGTGAGCAGCAGCAGCGCCACCCCGAGGCCGACCCCGACGGCCGTGAGCAGCACGCGCACCCAGGCCTCACGGCCGCCGGTCAGCGCGAACCTGGCGCCCATCCCGAGGTCGCGGGACCACTGCGGAAGCCTCGGGGCGGTGCGGGCCACCCCGGTCGGGGCGGCGGCGGGGGACGGGCGGTCACTCATACGATCCGCTCCATGTCCCGGGACTTCCCGTCGCGTACGACGATCTCGCGGTCGGAGTAGGCGGCCACGCGTGCCTCGTGCGTGACGAGGACGACGGCGGCGTTGGTCGAGCGGGCGGCCTCGGTCAGCAGCTGCATCACGCGCTCGCCGTTGAGGGAGTCGAGAGCGCCGGTCGGCTCGTCGGCGAACAGCACCCGCGGGCTGGTGACCAGGGAACGGGCCACGGCGACGCGCTGTCCCTGGCCGCCGGAGACCTCACCGGGCCGCTTGCCCTTGACGTCGTCGACCTCCAGACGCTCCATCCACGTGAGGGCGGCGCGCTCGGCCTCCTTGCGGCCGCTGCCGTTCAGCCGCAGCGGCAGCGCCACGTTCTCGACACAGCTCAGCTCCGGGACGAGCTGGCCGAACTGGAAGACGAAGCCGAACTCGGAGCGCCGCAGCGCACTGCGCTGGGCGTCGTTCATCGTCGCCATCTCGCGGCCGTTGTACGTGATCGATCCCGAGTCCGGGGTGACGATGCCGGCGAGGCAGTGCAGCAGGGTCGACTTGCCGGAACCGGAGGGGCCCATCACGGCGACGACCTCGCCCGGGTGGATGGAGAACTCGGCCCCGTCCAGAGCGGGGGTCGGGCCGTAGGCCTTGCGCAGCTCCGACGCGGTCAGCAGGGAGCCCGGGGGAGGGGTGGCCGAGGTCATCGGGTCGTCACCGCCTCGGCGAGCTTGTCGAGCCGCGCGGCGGTCAGTTCCAGCCAGCGCAGATCGGCTTCGAGGTGGAAGAGGGCGTGGTCGCAGATCAGCTGGTCGGCCAGGTCGCCCTTGCGCTTGCGTTCGGTCAGCATGCGCATCATGCGCAGGTGTTCCGAGCGCTGGGTGTCGAGGATCTCGCTCGCGTCGCGGTGTGTCAGCAGGGCGAGGACGATCTTCGTGTAGAGGGTCGACTGGAGGTAGGGCTCGGGCTTCTCGGGCGTGGCGAGCCACTGCTGGACGTCGGTGATCCCGGCGTCGGTGATGGCGTACCGCTTGCGCTCGGGACCGCCGCCCGCCTCTATGCCGTCGACCTCGACGAGGCCGTTCTTCAGCAGCCGCGACATCGTCGAGTAGACCTGGCCGTAGTGCAGCGGCCGGTCGTGACCGAACTTCTCGTCGAAGGCCCGCTTCAGGTCGTAACCGTGGCGCGGGCCGGACTCCAGGAGCCCCAGGAGGGTGTGACCGATGGACATGCGGAGCACTCTACACAGTGCGTATACATGCCGTGTATACCCGCTGTGCACACTCCCTGACGGAGTGCCGACGGCGGGGTAAGGCGGGGGACAGGTCTCCTGGTCAGGAGCGATTGTCACGGTTTCGAATCAGGCCGCGGCGCCCCCGGATCGCCGGGCTCCCGGCCCGCACGAGACCAAGGGGCGAGGTGATCCCCCGGTCCGCCGGTGCCCTGGCGGGCCGAGGCCCTCTCAGCTCTCCGGCTCCCCGGAGACCGGTGGCCGCCCCCGGCGTGGGATCGGACCCGCGCCGCCGGGCAGGCGCCCGGCCTCGCCGAGAGCGCGGCGCAGCAGGAACTCGATCTGGGCGTTGGCGGACCGCAGTTCGTCGCCGGCCCAGCGGGCCAGCGCCTCGTACACCAGCGGATCGAGCCGCAGCAGCACCTGCTTGCGCTGCTGCTGCGGCCGACGCGGCGGAGATCCCTCCGTGGGAGACGTCACTGGTAGAGGGACCCCGTGTTCAGGACGGGCTGCGCCGCGCGGTCACCGCACAGCACCACCATCAGGTTCGACACCATCGCCGCCTTCCGCTCGGAGTCCAGCTCCACGATGTCGCGCTCGGTGATCCGGGCGATCGCCGCCTCGACCATGCCGACCGCGCCGTCCACGATCTGCCGCCGCGCCGCGACGACCGCTCCGGCCTGCTGGCGCTGGAGCATCGCGGAGGCGATCTCGGGAGCGTACGCGAGATGCGTGAAGCGCGACTCGATGATCCGCACGCCGGCGGCGGCCACGCGCGCGTGCAGTTCGATGGCGAGCTTCTCGGTGATCTCCTCGGCGTTGCCGCGCAGCGACAGGCCGTCCTCGTCGTGGGCGTCGTAGGGGTACTCGATGGCGATGTGCCGGACCGCCGCCTCGGTCTGCGTGGACACGAACTCCAGGAAGTCGTCCACCTCGAAGGTGGCCTGGGCGGTGTCCTGCACGTTCCAGACGACGACCGCGGCGAGCTCGATCGGGTTGCCGTAGGCGTCGTTGACCTTGAGGACGGCGGTCTCGTGGTTGCGGACGCGGGTCGAGATCTTGGTCCGGGACGTGAGCGGGTTCACCCAGCGCAGTCCGTCCTGGCGGATCGTGCCGCGGTAGCGCCCGAAGAGCTGGACCACGCGGGCCTCGCCCGGCGCGACGGTGTTCAGCCCGCACATCGCGAAGAACGCTGCGACGGCGACCGCGACGCCCAGGATGATCAGTGCCGCCTGCGCGCCGCCGGACCGGACGACCCCGCCGCCGACGGCGCACAGGGCGGCGCCGAGAAGCAGGCCGAGCAGGCCGAGGAGCAGCGCGAGCCCCCCGCCGATGCTGCGCGCGGTGAACTCCCGCACGTGCGGCGCCGGCATCTCTGGTAGGTCGGCCGGTGTCGCGGGGTCCGGTGCGCCCGGGGTGGGCGAGGACTCGTGGGAAGCGTGTGACGACATGGTGGGTCCCCCGTCTCGTACGGCATAGCTTCGGTCTAGCTAAGTGATATCACTTTACCCCGTATCGCAACCTTCCGTGCCTCCCGGTCGTCGGTTTTGTTGGGGCGCCTGCGGAGGGCGTGCTGATTGTCACGTCCGGAAAAGACCGGATCGGCGGCCCTTTGTCATAGCGCGCGGTGTTAGCTTGCTGAGCTGACCTGAGCGACGAACGTGTGTGCCACACGAGAGTGAAGCGGAGCGGATCGACCCATGGGACGAGCGGAAGAGAGACGAGCGCGGCAGGCGCAGGGCCGCCGCGCGGCGCCCAAGCGCTCGTCCGGACACGAGTCGGCGGGCCCCGGTACCGGAGAGAAGGCGGGCGGGAAGCCCCGCCGCACCGGCATACGCAGGTTCGTGAACTGGAAGACGATCCTCGGCACGTTCCTCGGCGTCTGCCTGCTCGGTATGGGCGCCTTCCTCGTGCTCTACATGGTCGTCTCCGTGCCCGAGGGCAACGCGGCCGCGCGGCTGCAGAGCAACGTCTACGAGTACGGCGACGGCAAGACCCTCGCGCGCACCGGCAAGGTGAACCGCGAGATCGTCGACCTGTCCAAGGTGCCCAAGGCCGTGCAGAAGACGTTCGTCGCCGCCGAGAACAAGTCCTTCTACAAGGACTCCGGCGTCGACCTGAAGGGCACGGCCCGCGGTCTGCTCAACACCCTCTCCGGCAAGGGCAAGCAGGGTGGCTCGACGATCACCCAGCAGTACGTCAAGAACTACTACCTCAGCCAGGACCAGACCGTTTCGCGCAAGCTGAAGGAAATGGTCATCTCGCTGAAGGTGGACCGCAAGAAGTCCAAGGACGACATCCTCGCGGGCTACATCAACACCAGCTACTACGGCCGCAACGCGTACGGCATCCAGGCCGCCGCGCAGGCCTACTACCGCGTCGACGCGAGCGAGCTCAACGTCCGGCAGGGCGCGTACCTCGCCTCGCTGCTCCAGGCGCCCAGCCAGTACGACTGGGCCGTCGCCACGGACACCGGCAAGCGGCTGGTGCAGGCCCGCTGGAACTACACCCTCGACAACATGGTCGAGCAGGGCTGGCTCGACTCGGGCGAGCGGCAGGGCATGAAGTTCCCCAAACCCAAGGACCCCCAGGGCGCGGCGGGCATGCAGGGTCAGACCGGCTACCTGGTGACCGAGGCGCAGAACGAGCTGGCCCAGCAACTCGTCGCCCAGGGCAAGGCGGCCGACCTCGACGACGCCAAGGCTCTGGTCGATGCGGGCGGCTGGACGATCAAGCTGAACATCGACAAGAAGAAGCAGGCGCTGCTCGAGACGACGGTCAAGAAGCAGCTCACCGGCAAGCTGGACCCGAAGAAGCGCAAGGTCGACGCCAACCTCCAGGCCGGTGCCGCGTCGGTCGATCCCAAGACCGGCAAGGTCCTCGCGATGTACGGCGGCCAGGACTACTTCAAGCACTACATCAACAACGCGACGCGTCGGGACTACCAGGCGGCCTCCACGTTCAAGCCGCTGATCTTCGCCGCGGCCCTTGCCGAGGAGGCCAAGACCCGCTCCGGCAGGCCGATCACGGCGGACACGGTCTACGACGGCACCAACCGCCGTCCGGTCGTGGGCAGCGACATCGCCTTCGCGCCGCCGAACGAGGACGAGCACAGCTACGGCGACGTCACCGTGCAGACCGCGATGAACAAGTCCATCAACGCCGTCTTCGCCCAGATGGGCGTGGACGTCGGCATGGACGAGGTGCTGAAGGTCGCGGGCAAGCTCGGCATGAACACCAAGGGGCTCCAGGCGGTGCCCGCCCAGACCCTCGGCTCCATGGGCGCGAGCCCGCTGGAGATGGCGGGCGTGTACGCGACGCTCGACAACCACGGCAAGAAGGTCACCCCCTCGATCCTCGCCTCGGCCGAGCACAAGGACCTCTCGGTCGACATGCCCGACCCCATCGGCGAGCAGGTCATCAGCGAGGAGGCCGCCGACACGGTCACCTCGGTGCTGACCGGCGTGGTCGACGACGGTACGGCCCGCGTCTCGGTGCGGGACAACCCGTCCCGTGACGGCCAGCAGGTCGCCGGCAAGACCGGTACGTCCGACAACAACAAGTCGGCCTGGTTCACCGGCTACACGCCGAACCTCGTCACCTCGGTCGGCCTGTTCGGCGAGGACGCGAAGAACCACCACCAGGTCTCCATGAAGGGCGCCACCGGCCTCTTCGTCGAGGGCGGCCGCGTCAACGGCGGTGGTTACCCGGCCCAGATATGGGCGGCGTACACCTTCGGCGCGATGAACGGCAAGGTCAGCAAGTTCGACCTGAACACCACCTCGGGTGCGGCGGTCGAGCCGACCGACACGCCGACCATCAGCCAGTCGCCGTCCGACACGCCGTCGTCGACGCCGACGACCGAGGAACCGTCGTCGGAGCCGCCCTCCAGCAGCAGTCCGCCGACGCCCTCGGACAAGCCGTCGACGACCCCGCCGTCGTCGCCGCCCCCGTCCACACCGACGCAGACGCCGACCGGCCAGCTCCCGGACAACCCGTTCGGCCAGGACGACCAGAGCCAGGGGCAGTAACCGCCGACGGCACGCGGTACGCGAGAGGGGCACCCGGATCTCCGGGTGCCCCTCTTCCGCGTCTCCGCCTCCGTCACGGCGGCCGCCCCCTCCACGGGAGGCCCCGCCGATCCGCGGGAGGCCGGCCGCTCCGGGGAGGTCAGCCGCCGTTCACGCTCCGCGCGATCCGGTCGCCGATCGCCTTGTCGACATTGCGCCAGTACTGGATGGCGCGGTCCAGGACCGGACGGGTCACGCCGGCCTTCAGGTGACCGCTGACGTTCGTCACCAGCCGGTCGCGGGCCGCGTCGTCGAGGACCCGGCGGACCATCGTGCCCGCCTGACCCCAGTCGTCGTCCTCGCGGTGCAGCCTGTACGCCTCACGCACCAGCTCACCGGCGGCCTGCCAGCTCGCCGGGTCACCGAACCGGGCCTCGTAGTCCGCCACGGGTCCGCCGTAGGAGTTCGGCGCGTACGGGCGGGCGGCCTTCGACGCCTCGTACCGCATCGGGCCGTCCTTGGCGTACGAGTTCACGGGGGAGCGCGGCCGGTTGGGCGGCAGCTGGGTGTAGTTCGGGCCGATCCGGTACCGGTGGGTGTCCGGATAGGAGAACAGCCGGCCCAGCAGCATCTTGTCCGGCGACGGGCCGATGCCCGGGACCAGGTTCGAGGGCTCGAAGGCGGCCTGCTCGATGTGGATGAAGTAGTCCTCGGGGTTCCGGTTCAGCGTCATCCGGCCGACGTCGATCAGCGGGTAGTCGGCGTGCGGCCAGACCTTCGTCAGGTCGAACGGGTTGAACCGGTAGTCCGCCGCGTCCTCGAACGGCATGATCTGGACCTTCAGGGTCCAGCTGGGCGCGTTCCCGGACTCGATCGACTCGTACAGGTCCCTGCGGTGCCTGTCGGCGTCCGACCCGGCCAGCTCGTCGGCCTCGGCCTGCTCCAGGAACTCGATGCCCTGGTCGGTCGTGAAGTGGTACTTCACCCAGAACCGCTCACCCGCGCCGCTGACCCACATGTAGGTGTGGGAGCTGTAGCCGTTCATGTGGCGGTACGTCTTCGGGATGCCCCGGTCGCCCATCAGCCAGGTCACCTGGTGTGCCGACTCCGGCGAGAGCGTCCAGAAGTCCCACTGCATGTCGTTGTCCCGCAGCCCCGTCGCCGGGTGACGCTTCTGCGAGCGGATGAAGTCCTGGAACTTGATCGTGTCCCGGACGAAGAAGACCGGGGTGTTGTTGCCCACCATGTCGTAATTGCCGTGCTCGGTGTAGAACTTCAGGGCGAAACCGCGCGGGTCGCGCCAGGTGTCGGGCGAGCCCTGCTCACCGGCGACGGTGGAGAAGCGCGCCAGCATCTCGGTCCGCCTGCCCGGCTGGAAGAGGTCGGCCCTGGTGAACTGGCTGACGTCGTTGATCACTTCGAAGAACCCGTACGCGCCGCTTCCCTTGGCGTGCACCACCCGCTCGGGGACCCGCTCCCGGTTGAACTGCGCCATCTTCTCGATGAGGTAGTGGTCCTGGAGCAGGATCGGTCCGTCGGGCCCGACGGTGAGCGAGTGTTCGTCGCTCACCACCGGAATCCCGGCGCTGTTCGTCGTGTACGGGACCTTCTCCGAGGGTTGCGTCACGAGCGCGTCCTCCCGTCGGGGATGAGGGCCGTCGGGTCGCTTCGCCCACCCAGCAGTCAACGCTGCCGACAGCATGTCGGCAACATCTCCCGCGCTGCCGCGCGCCCACGCCCCTCGGACCTCCCTGGAGGCGAGGCCGGCCGCGTACCCCTCAGGTCCGGGTCCGACCGAACCCGGACTTCAGCCCCGGCCCAACTCGAACCAGACGACCTTCCCCGTGCTCAGCCGGGTCGCACCCCACCGCCGGGCCAGCTTGTTCACCAGGTACAGCCCGCGGCCGCCCTCGTCCGTGGCCCGCGCCTGCCGCAGCCGCGGGAGCTGCGGCACGTCGTCGCCGACCTCGCAGCGCAGCACGTCCGTCCGCAGCAGCCGCAGCGTCACGGGCCGCGACGCGTAGCGCACCGCGTTCGTCACGACCTCGCTGACCAGCAGCTCCACCGAGTCGGTCATGTCCTCCATGCCCCACCGGGCGAGCGCCCGGCGGGCCAGGCGCCGGGCCCGGCCGGGCGCCTCGTCCTCCGGCTCCAGGAACCAGTACGCGACGTCGCTCGGCGCGATCCCGTCGAAGCGTGCCGCGAGCAGGGCGATGTCGTCGTCCCGGTCGCCCGGGCCGAGCATGTCGAGCACCTCGTCGCAGAGCGCCTCCAGCGGCGGCGGATGATCCGGCCCGGTCAGCGCGGCCGTGGCGGCGAGCTTCTCGCGCAGCTGCTCTATCCCGGTCCAGACGTCCCGCAGCCGCGACTCCACCAGACCGTCCGTGTACAGCAGCAGCGTCGCCCCCGCGGGCGCGTCCAGCTCCACGGCCTCGAAATCGACCCCGCCGACCCCGATCGGGGCACCCGGCGGCACCCGCAGCACCTCGGCCCGCCCGCCCAGGTGCAGCAGCACCGGCGGCGGGTGGCCCGCGTTGGCGATGGTGATCCGGTGCGACACCGGGTCATACACGGCGTACAGGCAGGTCGCCATGCGGTCGGTGCCGAGCCGCTGCGCCTGCTCGTCCAGGTGGTGCAGGACCTCCTGCGGCGGCAGATCGAGCCCCGCGAGGGTCTGCGCCGTGGTCCGCAGCTGGCCCATGATCGCCGCCGACGTCATCGAGTGACCCATGACGTCACCGACGACCAGGGCGACCCGGCTGCCCGGCAGCGGGATCGCGTCGTACCAGTCGCCGCCGACCCGCGCGGTCTCCGCGGCCGGCAGGTAGCGGGACGCCAGCCGCACGCCCGTGGGCCGCGGCAGCGTCTCCGGCAGCATCGTGCGCTGCAGCTCGTCGGCGATGTACGCCTCGCGGCCGTACAGCACCGCCTTGTCGATCCCCAGGGCGCTGTGCGTCGCCAGCTGGGCGGCGACCAGCAGATCGTCCGCCTCGAACGCGATCCGTTCCGGCCGTCGCAGGAACAGGGCCGCGCCGATCA
The DNA here is from genome assembly GCF_044766365.1 of Streptomyces sp. NPDC102279. Classification (NCBI taxonomy): domain Bacteria; kingdom Bacillati; phylum Actinomycetota; class Actinomycetes; order Kitasatosporales; family Streptomycetaceae; genus Streptomyces; species Streptomyces sp. NPDC102279. The sequence continues at coordinate 309,422 of NZ_JBIWLU010000011.1, forward strand.
CCCGGCGCCGGCCGCGCAGCGGCGCGAGGATCGCGCGCTGCCCGCTCGGGACCGCCAGATCGTCGCCGAGCAGCTCCGGCAGCGCGGCGCGGGCGGCGGGGGCGTCGGCGAACACCGGCCGCACCCCGCGCAGCACCTCGGCCAGGGCGCCGCCCTGGCGCACCTCGCACAGCTCGGCCGTCATCGCCGACAGCTCATCGGGCTCGGGACGCGCCAGGGGCAGGAAGCCGCCCTCGGTGTCCCGCTCCTCGGGAATCCGGTCGGTCCGGCGCAGCCGCAGCACCAGAGGTCCCGTCGGCCGCTCGTCGCCGACCGGCAGGGGATCCCGCAGGTAGACGAGGATCGCGTCCGAGAACGTCGGCACGGTCGCCCGGCACAGCCCCATCACGATCTCGTCGAGGTCGATGCCCCGGGCGATCCGCCGGGTCGCGGCGCCCACGAACCGCAGCCGGTCCCCGTCCCGCCGCATCGGCATCGGGCCGCCCTGCGGCCGGCTCTGCCCGGTACGGCGCTCCTTGCCGCTCTGGGTACGCGCGGGACGGTCCTGCTCCGCGTCCGGCTGCACCGGGATGCTCTCCGGCGCGGGACGCGGCCGGTGCGGATCCGGCTCGGCGGCCGAGGGCTGGGAGTGCTCCGCGCCCGCACCGGGCGCGGCGGGCGACGGCGCGTCCGTCCCGGAGCCCGTGCCGGAGGAGGACCCGGACAGGCCGGCGCCGGCGGGCGCCTGCCCGCCGGCCGCACCCTGCTTGCCGCAGGGCGTGGCGGTGCCGGGGCCGCGCGACGCGTCACCCGCGCGGGCCTGAACAGGTAAGGCGCCGGACCCCGGCTGCGGGGACGGCTGGTCCGAGGTACGCAGGAGTGCCCCGCGAGGGTCCGCGGGGGCGGCCGGCCGGCCGGCGGCGCTCTGCCGGCGCTCGTGCGAGGTGGGGTGCTCCGTCACGCGTGTCGAGTCCATCCGTCCGGGGCTGCGCGCCGTGCGCGCAGTTCGTCCCGCAGCCCCGATACCCGGAATGTGTGCCCCAGGAACGGATTCTGCGTGTCGTCAGGTGCGGAACCGGTGGCGGGGACCGTCGGCGCAGGGCCCGGAACGGCCCGCGGACGGCCGGAAACGGGCCACGCCGATCGTGGCGTCGGGACCGGAGCCCCCGCACTTTTGACCGTCGTGGCGCCACCGCGCGGGGCGTCCGGACCTCGGCCGGCCACGTCGCCGTACCCCTCGTACCCCTCGCTCACGTCCTGCCGCCCCTCGGTGACATGTGGTCAAGCCCGGCTCATCATGCGGGAGTTGTTGCTGCCGTGCGCCCTTGCGGAAGACGATCCTACGGTTGTACCACGGGGGCGCATCAAGGGTCTCATGAGGACACGTGCGCGGGCGTACGGTCCCAGTCATCCGGCAGGACGGGAACCGGCCAGGCCGGATCGGGCCTCCAGAGCTGCCATCCGTCCGAGAAAGGTGACCCCCACGCGCGGATCACCTCCACCGCCGACCACCCGGCCTCCCTTACCCGCGCGGCCAGTTGAGCATCCATCAGACCGGCCCGCTGCGCCATCGCGAACTCGTCCTCGTCCAGCCAGTGCCAACTCCGGTCCGGGTGCACCGAGATGTCGAGGAAGTGATCCTCGGAGTCCACCCCGCCCGCCCAACGCGCGAGCGGAGCCTCCAGATTCACGTACCAGTTCTTGAAACGCCAGCCCGGCTCCCAGAAAAGCCACACCGACCAGGGATCGCCCGGCCGCGCCAGCTTCAGCACCCCGGTCCCGAACCACCGGTCGCGCCGCACCGTCCGCGGCTTGGTGTAGCGCGAATCCAGCGGCTCCCCGTGCACCGGCGACCCGTCGGCGAGCACCGGTTTCACACACTCGGTGCCCGGCGCCATCCACACCGCGAGCAGCTCCGCGTCGTCCCGTACCACCGTCACGGGACGGCAGATGTGGACGCCCTCACCGGCGTTCTCCCGGTACCGCCACAGGATCTGGTGCCCGGGCTCCCAGAACGCCGCCGCCCCGCCCGCTTCCGCTCGTCTCACCGCTCCACCGTCTGCCATGAACAGATATTAGGTGCCCCGGGCATGCGACGCTGCGGGACGCATCACGGTTCCCGCCGTCGCCGGGGACCTGTTACGGAGGCGTCATCAGGTGTTTCTCCCCGGCGGCGGGCCGTTACGGACGCGTCATCCGCAGGACATCCAGCGCCTCGTCCAGCTGCCGCTCCGTCAGGTCACCGCGCTCCACGTAGCCCGACTCCAGCACCACCTCGCGGATGGTCTTCCGGTCCGCCAGCGACTTCTTCGCCACCTTCGCGGCCTCCTCGTACCCGATGTACTTGTTCAGCGGCGTCACCACGGACGGCGAGGACTCCGCGTACTCCCGGGCCCGTTCCCGGTGCGCGACGATCCCGTCCACCGTCCGGTCGGCGAGCAGCCGCGAGACGTTCGCGAGGAGCCGCACCGACTCCAGGACGTTCTTGCCGATCACCGGCAGCATGACGTTCAGCTCGAAGTTCCCGGCCGCGCCCGCGACGGCCACCGTCGCGTCGTTGCCCGTCACCTGCGCGGCGACCATCAGCACCGCCTCGGGAATCACCGGGTTCACCTTGCCCGGCATGATCGACGACCCCGGCTGGAGATCCGGCAGGCTGATCTCGGACAGTCCGGTGCGCGGCCCCGACGCCATCCACCGCAGATCATTCGCGATCTTGGTCAGGCCGACGGCGATGGTCCGCAGCTGCCCGCTCGTCTCCACGATCCCGTCGCGCGCGCCCTGCGCCTCGAAGTGGTCGCGGGCCTCCGTCAGCGGCAGCCCGGTCGCCCCGGCCACCTCCGCGATCACCGCGGCGGAGAACCCGGGCGGCGTGTTGATGCCGGTGCCCACGGCCGTCCCGCCCAGCGGCAGTTCCGCCAGCCGCGGCAGCGAGGCCAGCAGCCGCTCGACCCCGTAGCGCACCTGCGCCGCGTAGCCGCCGAACTCCTGGCCGAGCGTCACGGGCGTGGCGTCCATCAGGTGGGTGCGCCCCGACTTCACCACGTCGGCGAACTCCTCCGCCTTGCGGCCGAGGGCGGCGGCGAGGTGCTCCAACGCCGGTACCAGGTCGCGGGTCACCGCGGCGGTCGCGGCGATGTGGATCGAGGACGGGAACACGTCGTTGCTCGACTGGGAGGCGTTCACGTGGTCGTTCGGGTGCACGTCCCGGCCCAGGCGCTCGGTCGCGAGCGTGGCGATGACCTCGTTGGTGTTCATGTTGGAGGACGTCCCGGACCCCGTCTGGAACACGTCCACCGGGAACTGCGTGTCCCAGCGTCCCTCGGCGACCTCCGCCGCCGCCTCCTGGATCGCCTCGGCGACGTCCTTGTCGATCACGCCGAGCTCGCCGTTCACCTTCGCGGCGGCGGCCTTGATCCGTGCGAGGGCCTCGATGTGCGCGCGCTCGATGTGCTGCCCCGAGATCGGGAAGTTCTCCACGGCACGCTGGGTCTGCGCCCGCCATTTCGCGTCCACGGGCACCCGCACCTCACCCATGGAGTCGTGCTCGATCCGATACGCGCCTTCGCCCTGGCCATCTGCCATTGGTGACACCTCCATGAGGGACAGCATCCAGGAGGCGACGGGTGTTCCCGCCCGGGCACGCGCAGGCCCGCGGAACCCCCGCCCCGGCGCCTGCCCCGGACACGACGAACGGCCGCCTGCTCGGCGGCCGTTCGTACGGCTCGTAGGACGTCCCCGGGGCGGGCGTCCACGGCGTCATCCGTGACGCCGCGCGCACCGCCCTAGCCGAGGCCGGGGCCCCGCACCGGGATGGACGTGAACGTGGGCGCGGGAGCCGGGTCCTGGAAGAAGTCGTTGCCCTTGTCGTCGACGACGACGAACGCCGGGAAGTCCTCGACCTCGATCCTCCAGACGGCCTCCATGCCGAGTTCCTCGTACTCGACGACCTCGACCTTCTTGATGCAGTCCTGGGCGAGACGGGCGGCCGGGCCGCCGATGGAGCCGAGGTAGAAGCCGCCGTGCGTGTCGCAGGCGTCGGTGACCTGCTTGCTGCGGTTGCCCTTGGCCAGCATCACCTTGGAGCCGCCCGCCGCCTGGAACTGCTCGACGTAGGAGTCCATGCGGCCGGCCGTCGTCGGGCCGAACGAGCCGGACGCGTACCCCTCGGGCGTCTTGGCCGGGCCCGCGTAGTACACCGGGTGGTCCTTCAGGTACTGCGGCATCTCCTCGCCCGCGTCCAGCCGCTCCTTGATCTTGGCGTGCGCGATGTCGCGCGCCACGACGAGCGGGCCGGTGAGCGAGAGCCGGGTCTTGACCGGGTGCTTGGTCAGCGCGGCGAGGATGTCGTCCATCGGCTGGTTCAGGTCGATCTTCACGACGTCGCCGGCCTCGTCGAGATGCTCGTCCGTCGTCTCCGGCAGGAAGTGCGCGGGGTCGGTCTCCAGCTGCTCCAGGAAGACGCCTTCGGCGGTGATCTTCGCGACGGCCTGGCGGTCGGCCGAGCAGGAGACGGCGATCGCCACCGGGCAGGACGCGCCGTGCCGGGGCAGTCGCACCACGCGCACGTCGTGGCAGAAGTACTTGCCGCCGAACTGCGCGCCGATGCCGATCTTCTGCGTCAGCTCGAAGACCTTCTGCTCCAGGTCCTTGTCCCGGAAGCCGTGGCCCAGCTCGGAGCCCTCGGCCGGGATCTCGTCCAGGTAGTGCGCGGAGGCGTACTTGGCCGTCTTCAGGGCGTACTCGGCGCTGGTGCCGCCGACGACGATCGCCAGGTGGTACGGCGGGCAGGCGGCCGTCCCCAGGGAGCGGATCTTCTCCTCCAGGAACTTCATCATGGAGCCCTCGTTGAGGACCGCCTTCGTCTCCTGGTAGAGGAACGACTTGTTGGCGGAGCCGCCGCCCTTGGCCATGAACAGGAACTTGTAGGCGCCGCCGTCGGTCGCGTACAGCTCGATCTGCGCCGGAAGGTTCGAGCCGGTGTTCTTCTCGTCCCACATGGTCAGCGGGGCCATCTGCGAGTAGCGCAGGTTCAGGTTCTTGTACGCCTCGTAAATGCCGCGCGAGAGGGCCGCCTCGTCGCCGCCCTCCGTGAGCACGTTCTGCCCGCGCTTGCCCATGACGATCGCGGTGCCCGTGTCCTGGCACATCGGCAGGACGCCCGCGGCCGCGATGTTCGCGTTCTTCAGCAGGTCCAGCGCGACGAACTTGTCGTTGCCCGACGCCTCGGGGTCGTCGATGATGCGGCGCAGCTGGGCGAGGTGCGCGGGCCGCAGGTAGTGCTGGATGTCGTGGATGGCCTCCTCGGCGAGCTTGCGCAGCGCCTCCGGCTGCACCTTGAGGAACGTCCGCCCGTCGGCCTCGAAGGTGGAGACACCCTCGGAGGTCACCAGCCGGTAGGGGGTGGTGTCCTCTCCCTGGGGGAGCAGATCGGTGTACGCGAACTCAGGCATCTCGCCCATTCCTCACTCGACAGACAGCGGCGTGCCTCCATTGGCAGCGTCCACCAGCGTAGGACCTGGCGAGGGTGCCGACTCTGTGAGGTAAGGCTCAGTTCGGACACCGGACGGACACCCGGTTCTCCACAGGGGGCCCGGAAGGGGTAGTCGCGATCTATCGCGTTTGGGTACGCTGCTGTCGTGGACCTTCAGAAGAGCTCCGACGCGACCCCGGCCCCGGCTGCGCCCCCGGTCGAGCTGCGCGCCTCCGACGCCGACCGCGACCGGATCACCGACATCCTGCGTGACGCCCTCGCCGAGGGCCGCCTCACGCCGGAGGAGCACTCCGAGCGCGTGGAGGGGGTGCTGGCCACCAAGACGGTGGGTGAGCTCGACCGCTTCGTGCGGGACCTGCCCGCCGCGCACACCGGCCGCGCCGCACCCGCGTACGCCTCGGCACCCAACCGCCCCACGGCGGGCGCCATCCCGGTCGACGCCGACGAGAGCGTGGTGGCGGTATTCAGTGCCGCCGTCCGCAAGGGCCGCTGGCGCGCGGGCCGCCGCATCCACGCGTACGCGGTGTTCGGCAGCGTCGACATCGACCTGAGCGAGGCGATCTTCGAGTACCAGCAGGTCGTGATCAAGACGGTCTCCGTGTTCGGCAACATCGAGATCCGCGTCCCGGAGAACGTCTCGCTGCGCGGCAACGGCGGTGGCGTGCTGGGCAACTTCGAGGTGCACACGATGGATTCGGGCGACCCGGACGCCCCCGTGGTGTACGTCGACGGCCTCGCCGTCCTCGGCAACGTGGAGGCGCGGCCCAAGCGCGGCAAGCTCGTCGCGGACATCCTCGACCGGGTCACGGGCCGGCTGAACGACCGGGTCGCCGACCGCGTGGACCGGGGTCTGCGCAAGCACCTGGACCGTTGACGCTCGTGAACGCGCGGGCGGCGCACGGGTAGTTGGTTCAGCGACGGACGATCGATCACGCGGGAGAACGCCCGGGCTTGGGAACGCAGTGCATAGGCGCGCGCACAGCGGGTAGGCCTTGCTGCATCGTCCCTTGGAGGGCGCTGTGGAACCTCCCCCGGTGCCCGGCACGCTCGCGAAGCCGTCGTCAGGAGTAGACCGTGCTGCAACCGCCGCATCAGTCCCTGCAGGTAGCTGCCGTTCCGGCCCAGCGGGCGCCAGTGCGGGACAGGGATCAGGAAGCGCCATGGCACACGGAGGCGGTGTGCCGTCGCGACGAAGCCGGCCTGTTCTTCGCCCCCTCCAAGGAGCCCACCGCGGCCCGCCTCTCCCGTGAGGAGGCCGCCAAGCGCGTCTGCGCCCGCTGTCCGGTGATGGTCGAGTGCCGCGAACACGCGCTCCTGCAACCCGAGCCGTACGGAGTCTGGGGCGGCCTGACCGCCGCCGAGCGCCGGGTCGTGCTCGCCCGGCGCCGCCGCCGCGACGTGGAGCTCCAGAAGACCGCGCGCGGGCCGATAGCCGCGGCCGGCTGACCGTTCGGCCCGGGACGGCCGCGTACGGGAATCCCGTACCGCCTCCCACCGGGACCACGCACGGAAAAGGGGCGCCCCTCCGCACAAGGGGCGCCCCTTCCGCGCCTTCACGGCGCCCGGCCGGTGTCGCCGGCCGGTGGTGCTACTTGGCGCGGTCGAAGTCGATCGCGCTGTACGCACGCAGCTTGCTCAGCCGGTGCTCCGAGGTGATCTGGCGGACCGTCCCGGACTTGGACCGCATCACGATCGACTCGGTCGTCGCGGTCTCGGGGCGGTAGCGCACCCCGCGCAGCAGCTCGCCGTCGGTGATGCCGGTGGCGACGAAGAAGACGTTCTCGCCGGACACCAGGTCGCTCGTGCCGAGGACGCGGTCGAGGTCGTGACCGGCGTCGACCGCCCGCTGCCGCTCCTCGTCGTCCTTGGGCCACAGCTTGCCCTGGATGGTGCCGCCGAGGCACTTGACCGCACAGGCCGAGATGATGCCCTCGGGCGTGCCGCCGATGCCGAGCAGCAGGTCGATGCCGGTGCCCTCGCGCAGCGCCAGGATCGAGCCCGCGACGTCGCCGTCGGAGATCAGCTTGATGCGCGCGCCGGTCTCCCGGATCTCCTTGATGATCCCGTCGTGGCGCGGCCGGTCGAGGATCACGACGGTGACGTCCTCGGGGGTGACGCGCTTGGCCTTCGCGACACGGCGGATGTTGACCGACACCGGCGCGTTGATGTCGACGAAGTCGGCGGCCTCCGGGCCGGTGACCAGCTTGTCCATGTAGAAGACCGCGGACGGGTCGAACATGGTGCCGCGGTCGGCGGCGGCCAGGACGGCGATCGCGTTGGTCATGCCCTTGGCGGTGAGCGTCGTCCCGTCGATCGGGTCGACGGCGATGTCGCACTCGGGGCCGGACCCGTCGCCCACGCGCTCCCCGTTGAAGAGCATCGGGGCCTCGTCCTTCTCCCCTTCACCGATGACGACGACGCCGTTCATCGAGACGGTGGAGACGAGGGTCCGCATGGCGCGCACGGCGGCGCCGTCGGCGCCGTTCTTGTCGCCCCGGCCCACCCAGCGGCCCGCGGCCATTGCGGCGGCCTCGGTGACGCGGACGAGTTCGAGGGCGAGGTTGCGATCGGGGGCTTCCGACGGTACTTCGAGTTCGGACGGCAGATGATGCTCGGTCATCGAGACGCACCTTTCTGATACGACGACGGCCGGATGAGGGTGGTACCCCCGACTCTATCGCCAGGCTGACAAAATGAGCAGGGGGGCCCACGGATGAGCAGGCCTGGGCACCTGCGACGATAGGTGCGTGGCAGGTACGAAAGGCAAGCAGTCGGTCCGGGGCATGATGCTCTCCCTGGGCCTCATCGGGCTCATGGCAGGCGTCATCTACATCTTCATCCCGCATGACGACTCCGCACCCGATCTCAAGCGGGTCGACTACCGGGTCGAGCTGCTGACCGCGCGCCGTGCGGCGAGCTACCCCGTGGCGGCGCCCGACGGGCTGCCGACGGCGTGGAAGCCGACCTCGGTGCGGTACGACGGCAGCGAGTTCGATGTCTGGCACCTCGGCTTCCAGGACCCCGACGGTCAGTACGTGGCGGTCGAGCAGTCCACTCAGCGTGCGCCCGTGTTCATCGACTCGGCCAGTCAGGGCGCGCGGGCGACCAAGGTGACCCAGCGCATCGGCGACCGGACATGGCAGCGCTACGAGGGCGACCACTACGACGCCCTCGTCCTCAAGGGAGACGGCGCCACGACCGTGGTGACCGGCACCGCGTCGTTCGGCGCGCTGACGAAGATGGCGCAGTCCCTCAAGACCTCCTAGCCCTCGCGGACGCCGCACGGCGTCCCGGCCACGCGCGCGTACGCACGAGAAGGGCCCCCGGCGGTGTGCTGGGGGCCCTTCTCGTACGGGTGTTGCCGGGACCGGCCGGCGGCGTCGTCCGTCAGACGGTCGTGATGACCTCGTCGAGGCTCAGACGCGGGGAGCGCGGGAACCAGGCGTCCTCGCCCGGCTTGCCGATGTTGACGACCATCAGCGGGGTGTGGTCGTCGTCCAGGAACTCCTTCTGGATGCCGGCGAAGTCGGCACCGGTCATCGGTCCGGCGGCGAGGCCCGCGGCACGGACGCCGATGATGAAGTACGCGGCCTGGAGGGCGGCGTTCAGCAGGGCGGCGCTCTCACGGGCCGGGCGCTCGGAGAAGAACATGTCCTTGGCGGCGGGGAAGTGCGGCAGCAGGGCCGGCAGCTCCTCGTGGAACTCGTTGTCCGCGGAGAGGACCGCGACCAGCGGGGCGGCGGCGGTCTTCGCCTGGTTGCCCTCGGCGAGGTGCCGCACGAGGCGCTCGCGGGCCTCGGGGGAGCGGACCAGCGTGATGCGCAGCGGCGACTGGTTGAAGGCGGTCGGGCCGAACTTGACCAGGTCGTAGATCGCCTGGACCTGCGCGTCGGTCACCGGCTCGTCGGTGAAGGTGTTCGCGGTGCGGGCCTCGCGGAACAGCAGGTCCTGGGCGGTGGGGTCAAGGACGAGAGACATGAAAGAAACCTTCTCGGTGCGTGCGGTGGATCCGTGGGGGATCTGTTGGCACCACAGACAGTACGGCGAATAGGTTGAAACTTCAACCAAAGGTGGAGCGGGGTGATCCGCTTCACAGCGGGGCGGCGACTGCGGCGCGCCGATGCCGCACAGCGCGGGGCGCGGGATGAACGGCGCGAGGCAGTCGCGGGGTCCGACGGTGGGCCTGGCGCCGCGCGGGGGCGGCGGCAGCGGGTGCCGGACGCGGCGGCGGACTCGGAACAGGGTGGGTGAGGCGCGGCGGCGGACTCGCGACCGGCTGCGTACGGCGCGGCCGCGCACCCACGACCGGGCGGCGGTGCGCGGCGCCACGGCGGGGCGGCTCCTGTTGGGGCCGCCCCGCCGTGGACGATCGCCTGCCTACCGGGAGCCCGCGTCCCCGGGCTCGCCGGCGGCGTCCTCGCCCTCCTGGGACTCCTCCTCGGCCAGGGCCGCGTCCAGCCTGGCCCGCGCGCCCTCCAGCCAGCGCCGGCACACCTTGGCCAGCTCCTCGCCGCGCTCCCAGAGCGCCAGGGACTCCTCCAGGGTCGTGCCGCCCGCCTCCAGGCGGCGTACGACCTCGATCAGCTCGTCCCGTGCCTGCTCGTACCCGAGCGCCTCGTCCACCTTGCTGGTCATGCGCCCACCCTATGCATCGACTCGAACCGTGAATTCACCCTCGGCGACCCGCGCCCGCAGGGTCTCGTCCGCCGTGACCTCCGCCGGGTCGCGGACCACGTGCCCGTCGGCCTTCTGCAGCACCGCGTATCCGCGCCGGAGGGTCGCCGCGGGGGAGAGGGCCACCACGCGCGCGTGCGTGTGCGTCAGCTCCGAGTCCGCCCGGTCCAGGAGATGCCCGAGCGTGCGCCGGCCCCGGTCGAGCAGCGCCGCCACCTGGTCGGCGCGCTCGTCGATCATCCGGTGCGGGTCCTCTATCGAGGGCCTGGCCAGCGTGTGCGCGAGGCCTCGCTCCTCGCGGTCGACGAACGACTGCACGCTGCGGCGCGCCCGGTCCCGCAGGAACCGCACCCGCTCGTACTCCTCGCCCACGTCCGGAACGACCTTCTTGGCGGCGTCGGTCGGGGTGGACGCCCGCAGGTCGGCCACGTGGTCCAGCAGCGGGTTGTCCGGCTCGTGGCCGATGGCCGACACCACCGGCGTACGGCAGGCCGCCACCGCCCGGACGAGCTGCTCGTCGGAGAACGGCAACAGGTCCTCCACACTGCCGCCGCCGCGCGCCACGACGATCACGTCGACGTCGTCGCGCGCGTCCAGGTCCTTCACGGCCTGCACGACCTGCGGCACGGCGTGGACGCCCTGCACGGCGACGTTGCGCACCTCGAAGCGGACGGCGGGCCAGCGGTGCCGCGCGTTCTCCAGGACGTCCCGCTCGGCCGCCGACGCACGCCCGCAGACCAGCCCGATCAGCTGCGGCAGGAACGGCAGCGGCTTCTTGCGGTCGGCCGCGAACAGCCCCTCGGCGGCCAGCGACTTCTTCAGCTGCTCCAGGCGGGCGAGCAGCTCGCCCACGCCGACCGGCTTGATCTCGGTCGCCCGCAGGGACAGCTGCCCCCGCGGCGCGTACCACTCCGGCTTCGCCTGGACCACCACGCGGGCGCCCTCGCTCACCACGTCGGCGACCGCGTCGAACACCTGCCGGTAGCAGGTCACGCTCACCGAGATGTCGAACGACGGGTCGCGCAGCGTCAGGAAGACGACACCCGCGCCGGGGCGCCGCGACAACTGGGTGATCTGCCCCTCGACCCAGACCGCGCCGAGCCGGTCGATCCATCCCCCGATGAGCCGTGACACCTCGCCGACGGGCAGCGGAGCGTCCGCGGACGTGTTGAGAGCCATGCGCCCGAGCGTAGTGGCCCCCACCGACATCCCCGCACCTCCGGCGCCCGCACGGTTCCGCACCTCACGGGCGCCGGGGGGCCGGTCGTGTCCGGTCACTCAAGTGGCCGCGGCGGACCGGGTCGACGGCCCGCAGGCTCAGCCCTCAGCCCGCTCCGTTCCCTGCGTCCGCGTCCCTCTCCCGGCCGGCTCGGCCGTGCTGGGCGAACAGGACCGTCAGACCGACCGCCAGCCAGATCGCGCCCACCACCTGGGCCGTTCCCGAGGCCTCGACGATCACGGCGATGGTGATCACCGCGCCGAGGACGGGGACGACGACATGCCGCCACCAGACGGGCGGCCCGCTCATGCGGCGTACGGCGAACCAGCCCACCACCGACGCGTGCAGCAGCGTGAACGCGGTCAGCGCGCCGACGTCGACCACCGAGACCAGCTTGTCGAGGCCGTCGTCGCGGCGCGCCGCCCACACCGCCGCGACCAGCGTGATCACCGCCGCGCACAGCAGGGCGGTCCGCGGCACCCCGGAGTCGGTCCGGGCCAGCGCCCGCGGCAGCCGCCGGTCACGGGCCATCGCGTAGAGCAGCCGCCCGGCGGCCGCCTGCCCGGCGAGCGCCGCGAAGGCCGCACCGATCGCCTTGCTGACCGCCACCAGGTTGTGCAGCCACGCGCCGACGGAGGCGTCCACGGCGTCGTAGAAGGCCGAACCCTGCTTGCCGGGGTCCGCCGCGAGCTGAGCGGACGACAGCGGCTCCAGCAACGCCACCAGATACGTCTGCGCCACGAACAGCACGCCCGCCAGCGCCAGGCAGAACAGGACCGCCCGGGCCACCTTCTCCGAACCGCCCGTCACCTCCTCCGCGAAACTGGCGATCGCGTCGAAGCCGAGGAACGACAGGACGGCCACCGACACGGCCCCGATGACCGCCGACAGCGCGAACGCGCCCTGCGTGCCGTCACCCGCCAGCGGGGACAGCCAGTCCCGGTGGGCGCCGTCGCGCGAGAGCATCACGACCGCCGACACGACGAAGACGAGAAGCACCACGATCTCCAGCGCGAGCACCAGGAAGCCGACCCGGGCCGCGGTGCGCACCCCCCACAGGTTCAGGAACGTCGTGATCACGACGGCGAGGGCGGTCCACACCCACCGGGAGACCTCCGGCACCAGGGAGTTCATCGCGATGCCGGAGAACAGGTAGGCCACCGCCGGGATCAGCAGATAGTCCAGCATCACCATCCACCCGGCGATGAACCCCGCCTCCTTGCCCAGACCCGCGCGCGCGTAGGCGAACACCGAACCCGCCTGGGGGACCACGCGCACCATCTGCGCGTAGCTGAAAGCGGTGAACGCCATCGCGACCGTCGCGACGACGTAGACCAGCGCGACCGCCCCGTGCGACTTCGCGTCCAGCGTCCCGAAGACGCCGACCGGCGCCATCGGGGCGATGAACAGCAGTCCGTAGACGACCAGGTCGCGGAAGCCGAGGCTGCGCCGCAGTTCGTGCTCCGCGGCTCCGGCGCCGTCGGTGGTCCGCGTGTCGGACATGGTGCCTCCCGAGGGTCGTGCAGGGCCCCACCCCTCCCGGCTTCCCCAGTCTCTCCAAGGAGGCGATCTTTGACCCGCCGGGTGCGGCCTTACGATGGGTCCATGACTGCTTCGACTGGCCGCCGTGTCCTGCTCGCCGCCCCCCGGGGCTACTGCGCGGGCGTGGACCGTGCCGTGATCGCCGTCGAGAAGGCCCTTGAGCAGTACGGGGCCCCGATCTATGTCCGCCACGAGATCGTCCACAACAAGTACGTCGTGCAGACCCTGGAGAAGAAGGGCGCGATCTTCGTCGAGCGCACGGCGGAGGTCCCCGAGGGCTCCATCGTCATGTTCTCGGCGCACGGCGTCGCCCCCGCCGTCCACGACGAGGCCGCCGCCGGCAAACTCGCCACCATCGACGCGACCTGCCCGCTGGTCACCAAGGTCCACAAGGAAGCCGTCCGCTTCGCCGACGACGACTTCGACATCCTCCTCATCGGCCACGAGGGCCACGAGGAGGTCATCGGCACCTCCGGCGAGGCCCCCGACCACATCACCCTCGTCGACGGCCCCGAGGACGTCGCCAAGGTCGAGGTCCGCGACCCCTCCAAGGTCGTCTGGCTCTCCCAGACCACGCTGTCGGTCGACGAGACCATGGAGACGGTGGACGCCCTCAAGGAGAAGTTCCCGCTGCTCATCTCCCCGCCGAGCGACGACATCTGCTACGCCACGCAGAACCGTCAGCTCGCCGTGAAGCAGATGGGCGCCGAGGCCGACCTGGTGATCGTGGTCGGCTCGCGCAACTCCTCCAACTCGGTGCGGCTCGTCGAGGTCGCCAAGCTCGCCGGCGCCCGCGAGGCCTACCTGGTGGACTTCGCCGACGAGATCGACGAGGCGTGGCTGGAGGGCGTGACCACGGTCGGCGTCACCTCGGGCGCCTCCGTCCCGGACGTCCTCGTCGAGCAGGTCCTGGAGCGGCTCACCGGGCACGGCTTCGAGGACGTGGAGATCGTCAAGGCCGCCGAGGAGTCCATCACCTTCTCGCTGCCCAAGGAACTGCGCCGCGACCTGCGCGCCGAGGCGGCCGCCCTGGTGGCGGAGCGCACCGGTGGTACGCCCGGGAAGTGACCGTCAGTCCTACGACGTAACGTAGGGCCATGCAGATCTTCGGTGTGGACATTGGCGGATCCGGGATCAAGGGTGCCCCCGTGGACCTTGACCGCGGAGACCTCGCGGAGGAGCGCTTCAAGGTGCTCACCCCGCATCCGGCGACGCCCGACGCGGTGGCCGACGGGGTCAAGGACGTCATCGACCACTTCGGCTGGTCGGGGCCGGTGGGCATCACGTTCCCGGGCGTGGTCACCGGCGGCTCCACGATCCGTACGGCCGCCAATGTCGACAAGTCCTGGATCGACACCGACGCGGGCGCCCTGCTCGGCGAGCGGATCGGCGGCCTGCCGGTGACCGTGCTGAACGACGCGGACGCGGCGGGCGTCGCCGAGATGCAGTTCGGCGCCGGCAAGGACCGCAGCGGCACGGTCATCCTGCTCACCTTCGGCACCGGTATCGGCAGCGCCCTGTTCATCGACGGCGAGCTGGTCCCGAACACCGAGTTGGGCCACCTGGAGCTGAACGGCCACGACGCCGAGAAGCGGGCCTCCACCAAGGCCAAGGACGACAACGAACTGACCTGGGAGCACTGGGCGCGCCGCGTGACCAAGTACCTGGCGCACGTCGAGATGCTGTTCTCCCCGGAGCTGTTCATCATCGGCGGCGGCGTGAGCCGCAAGGCCGACAAGTTCCTGCCGCTGATCGAGGGCATCACCGCGGAGATCGTCCCGGCGCAGCTCCAGAACAACGCGGGGATCGTGGGCGCCGCCATGCGGGCCGCGAAGCTCGCGCAGTAACTCAGCGGGCCTGTCGGCCGACCTGCGGTCCGCTTGCCGGAGCCGTCTGCCCCGCCTGCGCCGCCTGTGCCCTGCGCCGGGCGGCGCGGCGGGCCATGAGGCGGATCCGGCGGACGATCACGACGAGGCCCGCGATCAGCGTGCCGCCGTACAGCCAGCCGGCCTGGAGGGCGAGCGCGGTGACCAGGCTCATGAAGCGGCCGCTGATCCCGCCGTCGCTCTCCCCTGCCAGGGGCAGCAGCCCGAACGTGAAGGCGATCGGCACGACCACGGGGGCGGTCACCAGGTCGCCGGGCCGCACCCACAGCGCGGTCAGCACGCACACCGGCAGGAACAGCACCCCGTAGACCGTCTGGGACCCTCCGAGGAGGAGCTGGTCCAGGCAGGCGAGGGCGAACATCGCGGCACCGCAGAACAGTCCGCTGCCGAGCCCGGTGAGCCGGGGGTTCGGCAGCCGCCGTGCCGTCCGCGCACCCGCCGCCGCGGGCCTCCGCACCGCCGGGGCGCTCCGCCGGACACCGTCGGCCGTGGCCCTCCCGGCCTGCGCCGGAACGGGCGTGCCGCGTCGCGGCCTGTACTGAGGGGGACGCGTCCTGTGTTGCTCCACCGGACCAACTTAGGTCGTTTTATGTGTGGAACCGTTCTTCGGACACGCCGGAGAGTGGCCGAAGGCGAGGCCATGGAAAGACCTTGGCCATGCGTTCGATACCTCGCCGGGAGGCGCCGGGGCACGCCGTAGACTGGTGGATCGGCCCGCGCTCTCCGAGGGCCCTTCGCCCATCCTCTCGTACGGGAAGTCGCAACGTGTCGCTCACGATCGGAATCGTCGGTCTGCCCAATGTCGGCAAATCGACCCTGTTCAACGCCCTGACCAAGAACGACGTGCTCGCGGCCAACTACCCGTTCGCCACGATCGAGCCGAACGTCGGCGTGGTCGGCGTCCCCGACCCCCGACTGACAAAGTTGGCCGAGATCTTCTCCTCGCAGCGGGTCCTTCCGGCGACCGTCGACTTCGTCGACATCGCCGGCATCGTGCGCGGCGCCAGCGAGGGTGAGGGCCTGGGCAACAAGTTCCTCGCGAACATCCGCGAGTCGGACGCGATCTGCCAGGTCATCCGTGCCTTCAAGGACGAGAACGTCGTGCACGTCGACGGCAAGGTCTCGCCCAAGGACGACATCGAGACGATCAACACCGAGCTGATCCTCGCCGACCTCCAGACGATCGAGAAGGTCCTGCCGCGCCTCCAGAAGGAGTCGCGCATCAAGAAGGACGTCGGGCCCAAGGTCGCGGCGATCGAGGCGGCCCAGGAGATCCTGGAGAAGGGCGACACCCTCTTCTCCGCGGGCATCGTCCAGGGTTCCGGCAAGGAGGAGCTGCTGCACGACCTGCATCTGCTCACCACCAAGCCGTTCCTGTACGTCTTCAACGTGGACGAGGACGAGCTGGTCGACGAGGACTTCAAGGCCGCGCAGCGCGCCCTGGTCGCCCCCGGCGAGGCGATCTTCCTCAACGCCAAGCTGGAGCAGGACCTCGCCGAGCTCGACGAGGAGGACGCCATGGAGCTCCTGGAGTCGGTGGGCGCCGAGGAGCCCGGCCTCGCCACGCTGGCCCGCGTCGGCTTCAACACCCTCGGCCTGCAGACCTACCTGACGGCCGGTCCCAAGGAATCCCGCGCCTGGACCATCAAGAAGGGCGCCACCGCCCCCGAGGCCGCCGGAGTCATCCACACCGACTTCCAGAAGGGCTTCATCAAGGCCGAGGTCATCTCCTTCGCCGACCTGGTCGAAATGGGCTCGGTCGCCGAGGCCCGCTCCAAGGGCAAGGCCCGCATGGAGGGCAAGGAGTATGTGATGCAGGACGGCGATGTGGTGGAGTTCCGCTTCAACGTGTAGCCGCTTCGTCGCCACCTGTTGGATAAATCGTCAAACGCGCAGGTCGGAAAGGGTCCACTCCTCCGGAGGTGGGCCCTCACCCGTTTCCCGTGCCGGCTCGGTGCTGGGTGGCTGATCGCGCGTCAGTCGTTTCTTCTCCTGGCTGATGCCAGGAGTAGTACGTTATTGCGTACCACTTGATGGGAGGATCAGGGCATGTCCATAACCGCGAGTGAAGCCCGCAAGGAACTGTTTCCGCTGATCAAGAAGGTCAACGAGAACCACGAGGCCATCGAGATCGTCTCGAAGCACGGCAACGCCGTGCTTGTCTCGGCCGATGACTATGCGGCGCTGCGCGAGGGCTCGTACCTGCTGCGCTCGCCGGCGAACGCCCGGCGGCTGCTCAAGGCGTACGAGAATGCCCTGTCCCATGTCAACGTGTCCGAGCGTGAGCTGATCGATCCGGATCCGTCAGACGCTGGAGCGGGTGCTGTGTGAGGCTCGTCCTTGAGGATCAGGGCTGGGAGGACTACACGTCCTGGCTCAAGAACGACCGCAAGATGCTCGCTCGGATCAACAAGCTCATCGAAGACGTCAGGTGTGATCCCTACTCGGGAATCGGCAAGCCTGAGCCGCTGAAGTACCACTTGCCGGGGGCGTGGTCGCGACGGATCGACGACGAACATCGCCTGGTCTACCTGGTGACGGACAAGGAGGTCGTCATCCTCGCAGCCAGGTACCACTACTGATCGCTGCGGTGGGAGGACCCCTCGTCACGGTCGCGGGTGCTGGGCGCTCTGGACGAACGGCCGCCGTGCTGGATCGGTGGCCGGCCGCGACCCTCTCGAAGCCTGTTTCCGCAGGTCGCACTCTTACTGCATGTTCGCCCAACCTGTGAGCGGATTCGGTGACGGGCGCTGCGTGATGCGTCCGGCGTGCCGGTGAGTGTGAAGGGGTCGGCCTCCGCCGACCCCTTGCCTGTCAGGGGCGCGCCGCGGACCCGCCGCGACCGGGGCGGCCTGCCGTCCGGCGGATGGATCAACTCGGGCACGGAGCCCCGGTTCGCGTACCGGCGCCGGGCGCGGCGGAGACAGGTGCCGGCGGCGGGACGTCACCGGGCGGTGCGGTCTCCCACCTGCGTGGCCATGGGTCCGGCGAGGCGTCCGTCGGGGTCCGCGGGCGCCTCGCCGTCCGCGGGGGCGTCCGTCGCGTTCGGCCGCGTAGGAGGCTGTTCCTTCTTCGGGCCCCGCGTCACCACGTAGAGGAACAGGGCGGCCATGACCGCGACGCCCGCCCACATGGCCTGTTGCCAGCCGTCGACGAAGGACTGCTGTGCGGCGTGCGCGAGGGCCGGGCCGTCCGGGCCGGCGCCGTCGGCGGCCCGGACGGCGGTGGCGACGCCCTCGCGGGCCGCGTCGGCCGCGTCGTCGGGGAAGCCGCCGAGCCGGTCCTGGACGGCGTCGCGGTAGCCGGCCGACAGCAGGGCCCCGAGCAGGGCGACGCCGAGCGCGGTGCCGAACTCGCGGGTGACGTCGTTGAGTGCCGAGGCCACGCCCTGCCGGCCGCTGGGGAGCGCGCCCGTGATCACCTCGGTGGACGGCGTCATCGACAGGCCCATGCCGGTGCCCATGGCGAGCATGCCGGGCAGGACGGAGAGGTAGCCGCCGTCGACGGAGACCATGACCGCCATGAGGGCGAGGCCGCCGCCCGCCAGGGCGACACCCACGGCCATGGTCGAACGGGCCCCGACCCGCGTGGCCAGCCGGGGCGCGAGACCCGAGGCCGCCATCATCAGGACCGCCATCGGCATCAGCGCGAGCGTCGACAACAGGCCCGACCAGCCCAACACGCTCTGCAGGAACGGGAAGAGGACCAGGAAGATCCCGGCCTGCACGCCGAAGACCACCAGCAAGGTGATCGAGCCGCCGGCCAGGCCACGCTCGCGGAAGAGACGCACGTCCAGCAGCGCGGCGTCCCGGCGGCGCAGTTCCCACGTCACGAACGCGGCGGCGGAGACGAGGCCCACGACCAGGGCGGTCAGCGTGGCGGGGGTGGTCCAGCCCCGCTCCGGGCCTTCCTGAAGCGTGAAGATGAGCCCGACCACGGCCACGACCGAGGTGAGCGCGCCGACCGTGTCGAAGGAACGCGCGGCGCCTTCACGGGAGTTGGGGACCGACCGTACGGCCATGACGAGCGCCACGACGACGAGCGCGACCGGCAGGACGAACAGCCACCGCCAGCTCGCCACGTCCACGAGCGCGGCCGAGAGGAACATGCCGAGGATGCCGCCGCCCCCGGCGACACCGGTCCACACGCCGATCGCCCTGCCGCGCTCCTCCTCCGGGAACGTGGAGGTGATCACGGCGAGGGTGATGGGCATGATCATCGCCGCGCCCACGCCGCTGAGCAGGCGTGCGGCGAGCATGACCCCCGCCGACGGGGCCAGGCCCGCGACCGCGCTCGCGATCCCGAAGACCGCCAGACCGGTGATCAGCATGGGCTTGCGGCCCAGCCGGTCGCCGATCGCGCCGAGCGGCAGCAGCAGCGCGGCCAGGGTCAGCGTGTAGATGTTGATGATCCACAGGATCGTCGTCTGCGAGGCGCCGAACGCGACGGCCAGGTCGGACTGGGCGACGTTCAGGCCGGACACGGAGGCGATGACGGCCATCAGGGCCACGCAGACGGTGACCAGGATCGTACGAAGGCGGCGCGCGTCCGGAGCGGATGGGGCGCTCGCGCCCGTGGGAGCGCGACCGGGGATCGTGGCCTTCGTGGTGGCGCGGCCGGGCCGGGTGCCGTCCTCTCCGGCGGCTGCCGTGCCCGGCCGAGCGGGCTGATGCGGCCTCATGCCCTTCTCGTTCTGCATAGGTGCCTCGGGTTCCTCTTGAAACGGGGAATGGGGGAGTGCGGGCGCGGGGGCTGACGTGGGCGGGCGGGCCCGGCGCCGCGGGGCCGGCGGACGTTCAGGGGATCCGTCGGCGACGCTAACCGGCCTTTGCATCACAGGCATACGATGTTGCGTATGACGCAAAATGATGGCGAGCTGGACAGCCTCGTGCGCAAGCGGATCCGGGCTCTGCGGGTGGCGCAGGGCTGGTCGCTGGAGGAGCTGGCCTCACGGGCCCGGCTCAGTCAGTCCACGCTCAGCCGTATCGAGAACGGTCAGCGGCGCCTGGCGCTGGACAGCCTGGTCACGCTCGCCCGCGCGCTCGACACCACCTTGGACCAACTGGTCGAGACGGCCTCCGACGACGTGGTCGTCAGCCCGATGATCGACGCTGCCCACAGCCTGATGCGCTGGCCCGTCAAGGGTGACCCCGGCATGAGCGTCGTCCGGCAGCGCATGACCGAGCCGCCGCCGGACAACCCCGCCCGCATGCGTGCGCATCCCGGGCGGGAATGGCTCGTCGTGCTGTCCGGCACGGCGATCCTGATGCTGGGCCACCGGCGCTTGCGCGTCGAGACCAACCAGGCCGCGGAGTTCCCCACGATGCTGCCCCACGCCATCGGGGCCGAGGGTGGCCCCTGCGAGATCCTCGGGATCTTCGACCGTGACGCCCGCCGCGGCCACCAGCGTTCCGACGTCGACGACAGCCCCGGTGACAGCTCCCGCACCTGAGGCGGAGCGCGCTTTCCGGTCCCTTGCGCGTGCGGCCTTCGGATCGGCCATCTTGTTGCGGAAACGGCAAGGGTTCGTGCCATGTGCGCATGACCTCTCTAGCGTGGGGGCATGGCTCACGCACACCCGCACCCCCACCCGTCCGGACAAGACGGCCCCGGCAGCCCCGACGGTCATCGCCCCCACGGCGGTCACTCCCACGCCCACTCCGACGACTCCGCCGAGGGGCAGGCGGAGATCCTCGACCTCGACGCCGAAGTCCTCGCCGAGCACCTCGCCGCCGTCACGCGCTGGCTGCCGACCGCGACGCCCCCGCGCCGGATCGTGGATCTGGGCTGCGGGACGGGGGCGGGCACCTTCGCCCTCCTCGACCGGTTCCCCGAGGCGGACGTGACCGCCGTCGACTCCTCCGCCGCCCACCTCCAGCGCCTGCGGGACAAGGCGATCGCCCGGGGAGTGGACGAGCGGGTCCGCACCGTGCAGGCCGACCTCGACGACGCCGTCTGGCCCGACCTCGGCGCGCCGGACCTGGTGTGGGCGTCGGCCTCCATGCACCACATGGCCGACCCGGACCGGGCGTTGCGCGCGGTCCACGACGCCCTGCCGCCCGGCGCGCTGTTCGCGGTCCTGGAACTGGCCGGCTTCCCCCGCTTCCTGCCCGAGAACGCCCCCGAGGAGCGGCCCGGCCTGGAGGAACGCTGCCACGCCGCGAGCGAGCGGTACCACGTCGAGCACGTACCCCACCGTGGCGCCGACTGGGGTCCGAAGCTCGCCGCCGCCGGATTCGCCGTCGAAGCCGAACGCGCCCTCACCGTGAACATCGACGGCTCCCGTGACGCGGCGGTCGGCGCCTACGCCCTGGGGAGTCTGCGGCGCCTGCGCGGCACGGTCGCGGACGGGCTGGCGGCCGAGGACCTCGCCGCGCTGGACCGGCTGCTCGACACCGACGGCCCGAACGGCATCCTGCGCCGCGACGACCTGGAGGTGCGCACCGAACGCACCGTCTGGGCCGCACGTCGAGGAGCCTGAACCCCGCGCGGCCGTACGGCGGGAATCAGGCGGCGGACGTCCAGTCGGTGGGGTCGGCGGTGCTGGTGTCCCGCTCGCGCCGCGACTGCCGCTTCTCGCCGGCCCGCGCGAGCGCCCACGCGACGCCGGTGAGGGGCAGGGCCGCCCACAGTGCCCAGAGCGCCGTGCGACGGGTGTGCACGCCGAGGACGGTGAAGGCGGCCGTGGACGCCATGGCGAGGGCGAGGTGCAGGCACAGGAGGCGGCCGAGGCGACGGGCGATCGTGGAGGCGAAAGAGGCGCTCACCGTGAACTCCTCGCAGTCGGGCCGACCGTGGAGGCGGTCGCGCGGGTGGTGCCGGACAGGAGTGGGGGGACGTCGTACGAGTGGTGATGCGTGGGGGTGCGATCAGGATGCCCCTGCCACCCGCGGAGACGTCTGCATGATGCAGCCATTCCTGAAATGTGCCCGAAACGGGGCGAGTTGACACCCGAACCGGAACGGACCAGGACGGAACCGGATCTTCCGCCGGTTCGGACCTGGCGAGAAAGAGACGACCACGGCAGAAGACGCCCCCGACCGTCCGACCGTTGCCACCTTCCCGTCAGCTCCGGGTCGGTCGGGTGTGGTGCTACGGCGAGGAGATCGGGGCCGGGCGCCGGTGCCGGTGTTCCGGCTCGGGCGGCGGGCAGACGGAGGGCACGGCTTCGACCGTCCCACCGCTGTGGGCGGGTCGGCGGGGCACGGTGGCTCGGCCGGGTCCGGTGTCAGCGGTGCGTGGAAGGATGCGCGCATCGGGCGGCACGTGAGGGGTGTCATGGCGGGTACGGAGGCGGTGAACGGCCGGGGTGCCGACGGGCAGGTGCCCGTCGCGCAGCCGCCCGTCGGGCGGCAGGCGCGGGTTCTGCTCGCTGAGGCCGCGCGGCTGCACGAGGCCGCGCGCGCCGTGCTCGCCGACCACACCCGCGCCGTCGAAGCGGTCCGTGCCGCCCTCACCCCGCTCAGGGACGAACTCGTCGCCCGGGAGCTGGAGTCCATCCCCGTCTCCCGGCTGAAGGACGTCACCGAGGGCCGGCTGCGGCTCGCGGCCGTCGAGGCGGCCGGACTCGCCTCGGTGCGCGCCGTGTACGAGGCGAGCCGCTACGACCTGCGGCAGATCCCGGGCGTCGGCGCCCAGACCGCCGACCAGGCGCTCGCCGCAGCCCGGCAGATCGCCCGCGCCGTCGAGGAGACCGTCTCCGTACGGATCGACGTGGACCACCCCGAGCCCAGGACCACCGCCCTCGTCGTCGCGCTGCGCCGGCTCGTCGAGGCCGGGCCCGAACTGCGGCGGGCCGTGGACGCCTCCCGGCGGCTCGACGAGCGGATCGCCGCCCTGCTCCCCGAAGCGGCCCCCGCCGCCGGCTGGCTGCGGCTCGCGGTCACCGGAAGGCGCCGCCGGCAGAGCGCGTTCGCCGCGATCGTCGCCCTGCGCGACCTCACGGCCGACGCCGCCGCCCGAGACGTACGCCTGCTGCTCGCGCAGGCCTCCACCGACCTGCTGCGCGAACCGGCCTCCGAGATCGAGGCGTGGGTCGACTTCGAGCTGCGCTCCCCGGAGTACTACAGCCAGCTCGCCGAGATCGCCGACCACCCCGCGGGCGCCGCGGATGTCGAGGCGGCCGAGGGGTTCCTGCCGTCCGAGGTCGCCGAGCGCGTGCACGCACAGCGCCTGGACGACACCCACCGCAGGGTCTCGCTGCGCGGCTACCAGTCCTTCGGCGCCCGGTTCGCCCTCGCCCAGCGTCGCGTCGTGCTCGGCGACGAGATGGGCCTCGGCAAGACCGTCCAGGCCATCGCCGCGCTCGCCCACCTCGCCGCCGACGGGCACACCCACTTCCTCGTCGTGTGCCCGGCCAGCGTCCTGATCAACTGGACCCGGGAGATCGGCACCCGCAGCACCCTGCGCGCCTTTCCCGTTCACGGAGCCCACCGGCAGGACGCGTACACCGAGTGGCGCGAGCGCGGGGGCGTCGCGATCACCACGTACGACGTGCTGCGCACCCTGCCCGTACCGGACGGCACCGGGCCCGCGGCCGTCGGCGGGGCACCGCCCGGCATGCTCGTCGTCGACGAGGCCCACTACGTGAAGAACCCGGACGCCCGCCGCACCAAGGCGGTCGCGGCCTGGACCGCGCGCTGCGACCGGGTGCTCTTCCTCACCGGTACGCCGATGGAGAACCGCGTCGAGGAGTTCCGCAGCCTCGTCCGCCACCTGCGCCCCGACCTGCTCCCCGCGATCCACAACAGCAGTGCGGCCGCGGGCCCGCACGCCTTCCGTACGGCCGTCGCCCCCGCCTACCTGCGGCGCAACCAGCGTGATGTGCTGACCGAACTGCCCGCGCTCGTCCAGGTCGACGAGTGGGAGGAGTTCGGCCGGGCCGACCGGAAGGCCTACCGCAGAGCCGTCGCGGCGGGGAACTTCATGGCGATGCGCCGGGCCGCCTACGCCGACCCCGAGAAGTCCGCGAAGCTCCAGCGGCTGCGCGAACTGACCGCGGAAGCCGCCGCGAACGATCTCAAGGTGGTGGTGTTCTCGTACTTCCGTGACGTGCTCGCCACCGTCCAGCAGGCGCTGCGGCCCTTGGACCGGGAGACGCCGGGGAGAAGGCTGTTCGGGCCGATATCGGGGAGCGTGCCCGCGGCCGACCGGCAGCGCCTGGTCGACGCGTTCACCGAGGCGGACGGGCACGCCGTACTGCTCTGCCAGATCGAGGCCGGCGGCATCGGCCTCAACCTGCAGGCGGCCTCCGTGGTCATCCTGTGCGAACCACAGGTCAAGCCGACCCTGGAGCACCAGGCCGTGGCCCGCGCCCACCGCATGGGGCAGGTCCGTCCCGTCCAGGTCCACCGGCTGCTCGTCGCGGACAGCGTGGACGACCGGCTGTTGGGCATCCTGCGGAACAAGGCCCTGCTCTTCGACGCCTACGCCCGCCGCAGCGACATGGCGGAGGCGACCCCGGACGCCGTCGACGTCTCGGACAGCGGGCTGGCCCGCCGGATCGTCGAGGAGGAGCAGCTGAGACTCGCGACCGAGGCCGAACCCGAGGCCGAAGTCGAACCCGAACCCGGGGCCGAAGGAGAAGCCGAGGGCTGAACCCGGGGCCCAAGCGGGCTCTGCACTCACCGGGGCCCCCGCCTTCACCGCCGGGCCGCCACCCCCGCCTGCGCGCCCCGCCCTCACCCCCGTGCGCGCCCCGTCCCCGCCCTCACTCCCGCGCCATCCCCGTCTTCACCCCCGCGCCGCACAGCGGGACCACCGCCTCGCGCCCGCCGAGCGCGCCCTCCCGCACCGCCGCCCAGCAGGCCACCCCGGTCGACTCCACGTACAGGCCGCGGCCCGCCAGGTCCGACTGGGCGTGCCGGATCTGGTCCTCCGTCACGGTCAGGAAGGCACCTCCGGAGGCACGGACCGCGCGCAGGATCTGGCGGGCCCTGGGCGGGTTCGGGATCGCGATGCCCTCGGCGAACGTGGGTGCCGTCGCGGTGACGCCGACAAGGTCCTCGGCGCCCTCGGACCAGGCGTGGGCGAGCGGGGCGACGGCCGCCGACTGCACGGCGTACAGGGCGGGCCTGCGGTCGATCAGCCCCGCCCCGTGCAGTTCGGCGACGGCGAGCGCGGCGCCGAGCAGCAGCGTGCCGTTGCCCACGGGCACCACGACGACCTCCGGCAGCCGCCCGCCGAGGTCCTCCCAGAGTTCGTGGACGTACGTCTTCGTGCCGTGCAGGAAGTACGGGTTGAAGACGTGCGAGGCGTAGAACACGCCCTCCTCGTCGGCCGCCTCGCGTGCCGCCCGTGCTGTCGCCTCGCGGTCGCCCTCGACCACCCGCAGCCGTGCCCCGTGCGCCTCGATCTGCTCCAGCTTCTTCGGGGAGGTGCCCTCGGGCACGTACACGGTGCAGGGCAGGCCGGCCCGGGCGCAGTACGCGGCGACCGCCGTGCCCGCGTTGCCACTGCTGTCCGCGAGCACCTGCCGGGGTCCCAGCCGCAGCGCCAGCTCGGCCAGCAGCACGGCCCCGCGGTCCTTGAACGACAACGTCGGCATCAGGAAGTCGAGCTTCGCGGAGACCCCCTCCCGGAGGGAGACCAGCGGGGTGCGGCCCTCGCCGAGGCTCACGGTGGGTGAGGCCAGCGGCAGGCACTCCGCGTACCGCCACAGCGAGTTCACCCGGCCGGTCAGCGACGAGAGCGGGGCCGGGGTCGGGGCGAAGTCCAGATCGAGCGGCCCACGGCACACCGGGCAGCACCAGGCGAGCGAACCGGAGGGGACGCGGGTGCCGTCCGTCGGGCAGAAGCAGTCCGGCAGTGCAGTCATACGCGCAGGTTAGACGCGGTCGACGGGTGATGGTGTGTCACCGTCGGTCGCCCGAAGGCGTGTTACGTCTCCGCCCCACCCGGCCCCGCGCCCCCCGGCCGGTCTCCCCGATCCGCGCCCCCGGCCCCTCCCCGTCGGTACTCCCGCCCTCCGTCCCGCCCCCACCCGCGCCCCCTTTACGATGCGCGCAGCCATCCGGCAGCCGTACGCAGGTTCCACCGCGCGTGGACTAGGAGCAAGGGAACTCGTGGCCATACCCCCGCCGCCCGGGCCGCAGCAACCAGAGGGTCAGCACCCGCCGCAAGGGACACCGCCGGGGGCGCCCGGGCCCTGTCCGCCCCCGAATCCGCACATCCCGCACCCCCAGGACCCGTACCAGCAGGGCGCCTATCAGGGCCCGTACCAGCAAGGTCCCTACCAGCAGGGCCCGTACCAGCAGTCTCCGTACGGGACTCCGTACCAGACCTGGGGCCAGGGATACTCCCCGTACAACCGGCCCGCGCCCGTCAACGGGCTCGCGATCGCCGCGCTCGTCCTCGGCATCCTCTGCTTCCTGCCCGGCGTCGGGCTGGTGCTCGGGATCGTGTCGCTCGTCCAGATCAGGAAGCGCGGGGAACGTGGCAAGGGCATGGCGATCGGCGGCATCGTGATGTCGTCGATCGGCGCCCTGCTGGTCGCGCTCATGTTCGCCACCGGGGGAGCGGACGACTTCTGGGAGGGCTTCAGCGAAGGGGCGGCCGGAAGCACCTTCTCGCTGACGAAGGGCGAGTGCTTCGACGCGCCGGGCGACACCCTGGAGGGCCTCGCCTACGACGTCGACAAGGTGCCCTGCGCCGGGAAGCACGACGCCGAGGTGTTCGCCTCGGTCACCGTGGCCGGCGACTCCTTCCCCGGCGACTCCGCGGTCACCGACCAGGCCGACGACAAGTGCTACGCGCTCACGGACACGTACGCGATGGACGTCTGGGCCGTCCCGGACGACGTCGACGTCTACCACTTCACGCCGACCCTGCAGAGCTGGCGTGTCGGGGACCGCGAGATCACCTGCATGTTCGGGAACACCGACGGACAGGGCACCCTGACCGGCTCGCTGCGCAAGGACGTGACGACGCTCGACGGCGACCAGTTCGCCTACCTGAGCGCGGCACGCCTCCTCAACACGGCGATGGGATCGGCACCCGACGAGGAGTACGTCGAGGACGACCTGCCGGGCCACAAGAAGTGGGCGGACAGGGTCTCCGACGCGATCGTCGAGCAGACCGGGCAGCTGCGCCGCCACACCTTCGACCCGGTCGCGAGCGACAAGGTCGACGCCCTGCTGAAGAACCTCGACCGGTCCCAGAAGGAGTGGGAGAAGGCCGCCGGGGCGCCGGACGCGGACACCTTCTACGCCCACTACGAGAAGGGCCTGAAGCTCATCGACGCCAAAGCGACGGTCACCACCCGCGAGGCTCTGGGTCTCGCCACCACCCCGCCGGCGGGCGGCGGCCCCGGCGGCAGTGGCGGCGACCGCGGCGGCGATGGTGAAGGCGGCAGCGGAATGGAGGTGTGACGACGCCTATAGCGGGGAGAAAGTGCCTGCGTAAAGCCCTCGGGGGGCTCACGTCATCACATCGAGTGATTCTTTGGCCTTTGCTTGCACAGGACAACCCACGGTTGCCACGCTGTTGCTGTCTGTACAACCTGATGGGAGCGGCCAAGTGACTTTCGGTGAACAGCCGGCCTACCTGCGCGTCGCGGGGGATCTCCGTAAGAAGATCGTCGACGGTTCACTGCCACCGCACACCCGCCTCCCCTCGCAGGCCAGGATCCGCGAGGAGTACAGGGTGTCGGACACCGTCGCCCTGGAGGCGAGGAAGGTCCTGATGGCGGAGGGGCTCGTGGAGGGCCGTTCCGGTTCCGGCACCTATGTGCGCGAGCGCCCGGTGCCGCGCCGGGTGGCCCGGTCGGGATACCGGCCGGACAGTGGCGCGACCCCGTTCCGCCAGGAGCAGGCCGACATGGCCGCGCGCGGCACCTGGGAGTCCCACAGCCGACAGGTCGAGACGAGCGGCGCGATCGCCGAGCGGCTCGCCATCCGGCCCGGCGACCGCGTGATGTGCACGAACTACGTCTACCGGGACGGCGGCGAGGCGATGATGCTCTCCACCTCCTGGGAACCGCTCGCCGTCACCGGGCGTACGCCGGTGATGCTCCCCGAGGAGGGCCCGCTCGGCGGCATGGGCGTCGTCGAGCGCATGGCCGCCATCGACGTGATCGTGGACAACGTCACCGAGGAGGTCGGCGCCCGCCCGGGCCTCGCCGAGGAACTCCTGGCGCTGGGCGGTGTCCCCGGCCATGTCGTCGTCGTCATCCAGCGGACCTTCTACGCCTCGGGCCGTCCGATCGAGACGGCCGACGTGGTGGTCCCGGCGGACCGGTACCGCATCGCCTACCACCTGCCGGTGAAGTGACCTGCCCTTGACCCGGGTTGTCCCCGGCGGCCGGTGAAGTGAGCCGGAGGCTCCGTTCGGGACACCCGGGACGCCGGGGGATGCCTTCGCCCCGCCGTCGGGTGATCAGGCGTCCGCCGCGACCCCCGCCGGTCCCAAGTGGACGGGTGAATGCCCCGGTTGGAATCTGGCCGTTCTCAACTGCCGGGTGCGAAAGGACCTTCGCCCTGTTCGCGGGCACGTGGGGGGCGGGTGACGGCGTGTTCGGCTGCGTGCGCCCCCCGGGGCGGCGTCCCCTCCTGGCTGGTTGCGTACCTCTTTGTGAAAAGCCGTATTCGCTGCGTGAAGGTTAGGCGTAGGCTCGGGCATATGCGGAGTGCGGTTTCGTCAGAGGGCGGGGCAGGACGGGGGCCCGGGGCGGGAAGCGGAGGAGCTGGATGAACGACGGCACGATCACTCTTCCCTGGCTCGTCATACGGCAGGACGACAACGGCAATCGCTACCGCGTCGGCAGGTACGCGACCCGCGCGGAGGCGCAGAAGACCGCGGACAGCCTCGACGCCCGCGGCCACAAACAGCTCTACTGGGTCGAGCGGATCGGACAGAACGGCAGCCGGTGATCCGCCGCGCCGGCACCCCAGCTCCGCTCCCGTAGGCTCCGGCGCATGACGGAACGGATCGTGGTGGTCGGTGGCGCCCTGGTGCACGAAGGGCGCCTGCTCGCCGCCCGCCGCAGCGCACCCCCCGAACTGGCCGGGCGATGGGAACTGCCGGGCGGCAAGGTCGAGCCGGGGGAGACCCCCGAGCTGGCCCTCGTACGCGAGCTGCGCGAGGAACTCGGCGTCGAAACGGAACCGCTGGAGCGCGTCCCAGGGGAGTGGCCGCTGAAGCCGGGCTATGTCCTCGTGGTGTGGGCCGCCGGGCTGCTGCCCGGCTCCGCCGCCCCCCGTCCGCTGGAGGACCACGACGAACTGCGCTGGCTCACCCCCGAGCAGATCTGGGACGTGGACTGGCTGGACCAGGACGTACCGGCGGTCAAGGACGTGCTGCCGTGGCTCCGTACCGAGCGAGGGTGACGGGACCGCTGCCGTGGCTCCGTCCGTCGGACGGTGACGGGACCGCTGCCGTGGCTCCACCCGTAGGACGTGACGGGGTGTCGCCCGGAGGGCCGGCCGGCCCCTCGAAGGGGTGGCTGGACTCCGCCCGCGGAATGCCGGGGCGCGGTGCGGGCCGGAGCGGGGCTCCGCCCGCGCGGGGAGTGCGGCCCGGCCCGAGGGGGTGACACGTCTCGTGCGCGGCGCGTACGCCGTTCGCCCCACAGCGGGTGGCCCAGCACGGTAAACCGGCGTCGATATCGGGTATGTGACCACTAATCCCACGAAACCGGACATGGGTGAGTTCCTGGTCTGGGAAGTGATCGACTTGATCGACACCGAAGGCGACTGCGCCGAGTGGACCTTTCCGGCGGAGCCGGGTGCCGTCCGCACCGCCCGCGCCGCCGTCCGGGGACAACTGCGCGCGTGGGAGCTGGACTCCGTCGGTGACATCGCCGTGCTGCTGGTCAGCGAGCTGGTGACGAATTCGCTGCGCCACGCGACGGGCCCGATCGGGGTCCGTCTGGTGCGTCCCGTGGACGGGCAGCGCGCCCTTCGCGTCGAGGTCTCCGATCCCCTGCCGGACCCGCCGCGCGAACGGTCCGCCGCCGCCGAGGACGAGAGCGGCCGGGGACTCCAGCTGGTGGCCGGCTCGTGCAGAAGCTGGGGCACCTGGCCCGGGGACGACGGCAAGACCGTCTGGTTCGAACTGGCCGTGCCGGAGTGAGGTGAGCCTGCCGGGACGGACAGCCCGCCGGGATCCCCACCACCACGCCGAACCGCGTGACCGACCCCGACCGACCCGGACCGACCCGGACCGGCTTGGAGCGAAGAGTTTCGGCAGAGTCCGAAACGGGGTTTCGACCGGGTCCGCAAGAGATACCCGTCCGGTCCCGAACCGGCTGCTCGGGGCCGGGAGCGGCCCGCTGCGCCGGGTCGTGAGACCGGGGGACGGGGCGTGCGCTCGGCGCTCGACTGGTTCAGGCCACTGGCGGGTGTCGGATTCTTTGATTCGACGGGGCGCCACCTGGTTAGAAGACTGGGAGTATGTCGCGGCCGGTCCAAAAACCATCGGGACCGTGCTGTGATCGTGAACACCGTGTTGTGCGGCGCCGTAGTGCTGGATACTGCGGGCAGCCGCCCCCGGTGACCGGTGCCGGACGCGGTGAGCTGGAGGGGACGGTTCGCGTGAGCGAGATACCAGCGAAGGCCACGGAGTCGGAGGACCCGTCGGGCGGCGCGAGGGCTGATGCGGCGAGCGATTCCGCGCGCACGGCCCCCGGCGACGACGCGGGTGACACCTCGGGCGAAAGGGCGGGCGGCGCGGCGGCCGGTCCGGTCGGTGAGGCGGCCGGCGAGGCCCCGGGCGACGCGCTGTGGCAGACCAGTCCACCCGGCTCGATCTACGACTACATCAAGGTCGCGTCCTTCTCGATAGGCGCCGACGGGCTGGTGGACCAGTGGAGCCTGCGCGCCGAACAGATCTTCGGGATCCCCGCGGAGCGGGCCGTCGGCATGGACCCCATCGAGGCGTTCGTCGCCGCCGACCGGCGCGAGTTCGGTCAGCGCAAGATGGCGGAGATCCTGGACGGCCGTGAGTGGACCGGCGTGGTGCCCTTCCGGGTGCCCGCCGCCGAGGGCACGGCCGAGCCCGTGGAGGGCCTCGCCGAGGTCTATGTGATGCCGACCAGGACCGAGGACGGCGAGCGGGCCGCGGTGTGCATCGTCGTGGACGTCCGTACTCTGCGCAGCATCGAGACGGACCTCGCCGCTTCGCAGGCGATTTTCGGTCAATCTCCGTTCGGGTTCCTGCTGATCGACACGGACCTGCGGGTCCGGCGGGCCAACGAGCGGTTCGCCTCGATCTTCGGCGGCGACGTCGACGACCACCACGGCAAGGCCGTCCACGACTACCTCCCGCACCCGGAGGCCGAGCGCGTCACGGCCGTCCTGCGCCGCGTCCTCGAAACCGGCGACTCCATCACGGACATGCACGTCACGGGCTACGTGCCCGGCTCCGAGGAGCGCCGCCACTGGTCCGTCAACCTCTACCGCGTACACGGCGGAAGCGGGCGTCCGATCGGTATCGCCTGGCTCGGAACCGACATCACCTCCCGTCGCGCGGCCGCCCGGGAAGCGGCCGCCGCGCGGCGTAATCTCGCCCTCCTGAACGAGGCAGGCGCCCGCATCGGCAACTCCCTCGACCTGGAGACCACCGCGCGCGAACTCCTCGACGTCGTGGTCCCCGGCTTCTGCGACCTCGCGACGGTCGATCTGTACCAGGGGCTGCTGGCCGGTGACGAGGCTCCGCCGGGTCTCGTGGACGGCAGCGCGGAACTGCGCCGGGTCGCGTTCGCCAGCGCGGTCTCGGACGCGCCGTTCGTCGGCGGCCAGGCACCCGTCGCCGTGGGCGCCGTCCATCACTACCCCTTCAACTCGCCCTGCGCGGACGCCCTGCGCACCGCCAAGCCGCGGTTCATCCCCGCGGACGACGGCGGCCTCATCCAGTCGACGCTCGCCGTCCCGATGGTCGCCCACGACACGGTCGTGGGACTCGCCCAGTTCTCCCGGACGAAGGGCAGCGAGCCGTTCGGCGAACGTGACCGCTCCCTGGCCGTGGAACTGGCGGCCCGCGCGGCCGTCTGTATCGACAACGCCCGCCTGTACCGCCGGGAGCACGAACGCGCCCTCATCCTGCAGCGGTCGCTGCTGCCCCCGGGCGACCCCGAGGCCTCCGGCCTCGACATCGCGTGCCGCTATCTGCCGGGCAACGCGGCGACCGAGGTGGGCGGCGACTGGTTCGACGTCATCGAACTCCCCGGTCACCGCACGGCCCTCGTGGTGGGCGACGTGATGGGCCGCGGTCTGCGCGCCGCGGTGGCGATGGGTGAACTCCGGACGGCCGTACGCACCTTGGCGCTGCTCGATCTCGAACCGGCCGAGGTCCTCTCGGCGCTGGACGAGATCGCCCGCGGTCTCGGTACCCCCGGCGGTGTCCAGCAGGCGACCCGCACGGCCCGCCAGCCCCGCGACGCCGACCTCTCCGAGGTGTACCTCGCCACCTGCGTGTACGCGGTCTACGACTCCGTGACCCGCCGGTGCACCTTCGCCAACGCGGGCCACCTCCCGCCGGTGCTGGTCGAGCCCGGCGAGAACGCGCTGATGCTCGACGTGCCGCCCGGCATGCCCCTCGGGGTGGGCGGCGAGCCCTTCGAGGAGGTGGAGGTCGAACTCCCCGAAGGTGCGCTGCTGGCGCTCTACACGGATGGACTGGTCGAATCGCGCGACCACCCGCTCGACGAGGGGCTGCAGGCGTTCGTCGGCGCGCTCACCGACCCCACCAGCCCGCTGGAGGACGTCTGCGACCACGTCCTCAACACCCTCGACACCCACCACGGCGAGGACGACATCGCCCTGCTGATGGCCCGCGTCCAGGGGCTGCCCGCCGACTCCGTCGGCGACTGGACCCTGCCGCGCGAGCCGCGCAGTGTGGGCCGCGCCCGCGAGTACGCGCGCACACAGCTCGTCGCCTGGGGCCTGGAACCGCTCGTCGACACGACGGAGTTGCTGGTCAGCGAGCTGGTCACCAACGCCCTGCGGTACGGCGAGGGCGAGATCCGGCTGCGGCTGCTGCTCGACCGCACCCTCGTCTGCGAGGTCTGGGACGCGGGGCTCGTCCAGCCGCGCCGCCGCCGCGCCCGCGACACCGACGAGGGAGGACGCGGCCTCCAGTTGGTCGGCCTCCTCTCCGCCGGGTGGGGTTCCCGCCGGACCCCGCGCGGGAAGACGGTCTGGTTCGAACTCCCGCTGCCGGACGGGGAGACGAGCCTCACCGATCCGGCCGAGGCGCTGCTGAGCCTGTTCTGAGACCGACGCCCGTCCGGTATCCGGCCGCCACCGGTGCGGGCGGTCGGATCAGCCGGGGGACGTCGACCGGCGGCCCCGGGTGCGCGGGCCGCCGTAGCTCACCGGGCCCTCGCCGTCGCCGAGGAGAATCCCGCCGAGCACCGCGCCGCCCGTCCCGGCGCCCGCGTCGCCGCCCGAGGGAGTGCCGTACGCCCGTACGTCCCGTTCGGCGAGCCGGCGTGCCTCCTGGGCGAGTGCGTCGGCCCGCCGTGTCTCCGCCAGGGTGGAGGAACCCGGTCCGAGCAGGCGTTCCGCCTCGGCCAGCCGCGTACGGGCCGTGCTGCCGACGGCTCCTCGGTGCGTGCCGACGAAGCCCGTTGCCGATGTGAGCGCGCCGCGGGCGGACAGCAGCGCGTGGTCGCGCAGGCCGGGAACCTCGGCCTCGCCCGCCTCGGAGAGCAGCGCGCCCGCCTCCACCACCCGGCGCAGCGCGTCCGGCGGATCGTAGGGCCCGGACGTCATCTCTCGGCGTACGCCTGCCAGGAGCACCTCGGCCCGGGCCGACCGCGCGTCGCCGCCGACGGGGAAGGGCTCGGTACCCAAGGCGGTCGGCCGACGGCCGTGGACCGCGCCGAGAGCGGCCTCCGTCGACGCGAGCGCCACGGGCAACCGGGCTGCCGTCGTGGCCAGTTCGGCCGTGAGCCGGTCCACACCGTCCAGCAGGACACCGGCCTGCGCCACCGCCGCCTCGGCCGCGCGCAGCGAGGCGGCCGCCTCCGTGCCCTCGCCCCGGTCAGCGCACTGGCGGGCCTGGTTGAGCCGCAGGGTGGCGAACACCAGCCGGTCCTTGGCCTGTTCGACGTCACCCGTGACCGGGAGCGAGGCCGTGGGGGCGTACCGCTCGTGCAGACCGGCGAGCGCGGCCTCGGTGGCGGGGGTCCGTGCGGCAAGCTCCCTGAAGCGGGTCTCGGCACCTTCCACGGCCGCCGATGTGTCCCGCTCCAGCGCCCGGAGCTGGTCGAAGCCCGGCGCCGCCGCGTCCAGCCGCCGCCCCGCGTCCCGGCACCGGGAGACGATCTCCTCCAGCGCCTCCCGGCGGTCGTCGCCGTCCGGTGCGGTGCCCGCGTCGTCGAGCCGCCGCCGCAGCCGGAAGGCGGCCCGGAGTTCGGCCTCCGCGTAGGCCAGCGCCTCCCTGTGGGGAGTCACGGCGTCGGCCGGTTCCCGGGCGGCCGCGAAGCCCAGCTCCTCGGCGGAGGCGCGTACGCAGTCGTCGATCTCGACGAGCAACTGCCGTGCCTGGAGATCCAGTTCCGGCAGGGGTGTGAGTCGGTGCCCGTTGCCGCCGGGTGTCGTCCGTGTCGTCGCGCGCCGTCTGCGCCGCCCGTACGTGTAGGCCGCCAGTGCTCCCGCCGCGCCGGCCGCGACGAGCGGCGGCACCAGATCCCCGGTCGTCGCCCCGACGGCGTCGGAGGAGTCGGCCGCCGGAGCGGTGACGCCCTCGCTCCGCGCGACGGTCACCGTGGCCCCGTTCTCGACGCCTTCCCCGTTCCCGCCGCCCTCCCCGCGCGCAAGTGGCAGCATCAGCCACCCCACCGCGACCAGCGCCCCGAGCACGGCGTGCGCCACCCGCACGGCTATGTGCGACGGGGCCCGGGGCGACCGGCTTCGACTCGAGGACGACGTCACATTTGGGAGCGTATGGCCGCCCGGCCACCTCCGCGACCCGTATCCACCGAGGTGAGGGCGCCTAAGGTACGGGGGATACGGGGGCGTACGGGAGGGGTGCGGGGGATGGACACGGGACGGGACACCGGGCCGGACGGGCAGCGCGAACGCGCCGGGGCGACAGCGTCCCAGGAGGGGCTGCCCGACCCGGTCGCGCGGTCCCAGGAGGGGCTGCCCGACCCGGTCGCGCACACCACACCCGAGCCGCCGTGCTCCGGACCCCCGTCCCTCGCCGAGGCGGACCCCGCCGAAGAGGCGCGGTCCGAGGGGGAGACACCGTCACCCACACCGTCACTCCCCGGCCAGGACACCGGTCCGCGCCCGGGCAGGCCCCTTCGGTACGGCGGGCTCGTCCGCGCCTGGCGCCACCCCCGCCTGCGAATACCCAAGCGGATCGCGCTCGGCCTGGTGCTGCTCCTGCTGCTCCCCGTCCTCGCCGCCGGAGTCGCCCTGCGGGTGAACTACGCCGGTGATCCGGCCGACGGCACCAGGACCCGGAACCGGGACGCGCTGTGGCTCGGGCACGCCTGGGTGGACGGGCGGAAGAGCGACGCGGACCTCGACGCGCTGGCGGAGCGGCTGCGCGGCACCGGGATACGGGACCTGTACGTCCACGCGGGGCCGTTGGAGCACGACGGCTCACTCCCCGCGACGGCGTATCCGTCGGCGGGCCGGCTGATCGCCGGTGTGCACGAGCGCCTGCCCGGCATCCGCGTCCAGGCCTGGCTCGGCGACGAACTCGCGACCGAGACGCCGGACGGCATGCGGCTGCGACGGGCCGGCACCCGCGACGCCGTCGTGCGCTCGGCCGGCCGGATCCTGGACGCCGGGTTCGACGGCGTCCACTTCGACCTGGAGCCCCTCCACTCGGGCGACGCCCACTACCTCGCGCTCCTGGACCGCCTGCACGCCCTGACCCGCGCCCGGCACGTCCCGCTCTCCGTCGCCTCCCACCAGATCGACCCGCTCCCGGGCCTGCACTCCGCGGCCGGCGCCCTCACCGGACACCCCAAGTGGTGGTCCCAGGCGTACTTCGGGCAGGTCGCCCGCCGCGTCGACCAGATCGCCGTCATGTCGTACGACACCGCGACGCCGCTCCAGAGCCTGTACGGCGGCTACGTGGCCCAGCAGACCGCCCTCGCCCTGGAGGTCACCCCGAAGTCGACCGATCTCCTGATGGGTCTGCCGTTCTTCCACGAGGACAAGATGGGTCACAGCGCGTACGCCGAGACGGTCGCCGCGGCCGTCCGCGGAACCCGCCTCGGCCTCTCCCGCACGGACCGCACCCGCGAACACTTCGGCGTCGCCCTCTACGTCGACTTCGCGGCCACGGAGACCGATTGGGCGGCCTACCGCGAGGGCTGGCTCACAGGGCGATGACCTCCCCGTCCACGCGTGCCATGATCCGGAGGAGTCCCGCGGGCCGGGGCAGGGCGGGAACCGGGGGCTGGGGGACGGATGCACGGATATTTCGTGGCACTGGCGGCGCTGGTCGCCGCCGGACTCGGGGTCGCGGCGATCGCGACGTACTGGGTTCCGCCGTGGTTCCGCCGCCGGGTCGTCCGGCCGAGGCTGTGGGGCTGGGGCGCGCTGAGCGGCTCCGTGGGCATGTCCCTGTTCATGTTCCTCGGCCCGTTCCACGGCCCCGACGCCGACATGACGCCCTACGCGATGACCGGCGTGGCCCTGTTCGTCGTGGGCCAGGCACTCCAGATGCTCGGACAGTACCCGGGCCGCATCACCAAAGCGCCCGGAAACAGGACCAACTGACGTACGGTCACGTGACGCGTGGCTGTCCGGGGCGGGGAAACACTCCCCGCCCCGACCGGCTCCTCGCTCCTGGCAACGGTCCGCCGGGCCTCAGCCCTGCCGTCGCCCGATCTTCGAGCCCAGCCACACCAACGGGTCGTACTTGCGGTCGACCGCGCGTTCCTTCAGCGGGATCAGCGCGTTGTCCGTGATCTTGATGCCCTCGGGGCAGACCTCGGTGCAGCACTTGGTGATGTTGCAGTAGCCGAGGCCGTGTTCGTCCTGGGCCGTGCGTTTGCGGTCCAGCCCGGAGTCCGCCGCCGCGTCCAGCGGATGCATGTCCAGTTCGGCCACCCGCATCAGGAAGCGGGGACCCGCGAACGCCGGTTTGTTCTCCTCGTGGTCCCGCACGACATGGCAGGTGTCCTGGCACAGGAAGCACTCGATGCACTTGCGGAACTCCTGCGAGCGGTCGACATCCTCCTGCATCATCCGGTACTCCCCGGGCCCGACGTCCGCGGGCGGCACGAAGGCCGGGACCTCGCGCGCCTTGGCGTAGTTGAAGCCGACGTCGGTCACCAGGTCCCGCACGACGGGGAACGCGCGCAGCGGGGTGACGGTGATCGTCTCCTCCCGGGTGAACACCGACATCCGTGTCATGCACAGCAGCCGTGGCCGGCCGTTGATCTCCGCCGAGCACGAACCGCACTTGCCCGCCTTGCAGTTCCAGCGCACCGCGAGGTCCGGGGCCTGTGTCGCCTGGAGGCGGTGGATGATGTCGAGCACCACCTCGCCGTCGTTGACCTCGACCTCGAAGTCCTTCAGGCCGCCGCCCTTCACGTCCCCGCGCCACACCTTGAAGCGGGCCTCATAGCTGCTCACTCGTAGAGCTCCTCTTCGGCGAGGTACTTGACCAGCTCCTCCTTCTCGAAGAGGGCGAGCAGGTCGGGGCGGATGGGTTCGGTGTTCTCGCGGGTGAGATCGATCTGGCCGCGTACGGGATCGGTGGCGGCCAGCCCGCCGGTGGGGTCGGCGAGCCTGCACAGCAGGTTGGCCCGGCGCCAGACGCGCTCCATCGCCGGATGGTCCTCACGGGTGTGCCCGCCGCGGGACTCCGTGCGCTCCAGTGCCGCCCGGGCCACGCATTCGCTGACGAGCAGCATGTTGCGCAGGTCGAGGGCGAGGTGCCAGCCGGGGTTGAACTGCCGGTGTCCCTCGACGCCGGCCCGGCGCGCCCGGACCCGCAGGTCGGCGAGCTTCTCCAGCGCCTGTTCCATCTCGGCCTCGCGCCGGATGATGCCGACCAGGTCGTTCATGGTCTGCTGGAGTTCCTGGTGCAGGGTGTACGGGTTCTCCGGTGGACGGCCGCTGTCCTCGCCGGGTACCGGGCCCTCCGCCGAGAAGGGCCGCAGCGCCTCCGCGGCGGCGGTGTCGACCTGGACCTCGTCCACGGGGGGACGGCCGCCGGTGTGCCCGGCGGCGTACGCGGCGGCGTGCAGTCCCGCACGCCGCCCGAACACCAGGAGGTCGGAGAGGGAGTTGCCGCCGAGCCGGTTGGAGCCGTGCATGCCGCCCGCGACCTCGCCGGCCGCGAACAGCCCGGGGACACCGCGCGCCGCCGCCGTGTCCGAGTCGACCGCGATGCCGCCCATCACGTAGTGGCAGGTGGGTCCGACCTCCATCGCCTCCGCGGTGATGTCGACGTCGGCCAGTTCCTTGAACTGGTGATACATGGAGGGGAGTCGGCGCCGGATCACCTCGGCGGGCATCCGGGTCGACACGTCGAGGAAGACCCCGCCGTGCGGCGATCCGCGACCCTCCTTCACCTCGGAGTTGATGGCCCGCGCGACCTCGTCGCGGGGGAGCAGCTCCGGTGGGCGCCGGTTGTGGTCCGGGTCCTCGTACCAGCGGTCGCCCTCCTCCTCCGACTGCGCGTACTTCTCCTTGAAGACGTCGGGGATGTAGTCGAACATGAAGCGTTTTCCGTCGGAGTTGCGCAGCACCCCGCCGTCGCCGCGGACCGACTCGGTGACGAGGATGCCCTTGACGGACGGCGGCCAGACCATGCCGGTCGGGTGGAACTGCACGAACTCCATGTTGAGCAGCGGCGCCCCGGCGAGCAGCGCGAGCGCGTGCCCGTCGCCGGTGTACTCCCACGAGTTGGACGTCACCTTGAAGGACTTGCCGATGCCGCCGGTGGCGATCACCACGGAGGGCGCTTCGAGGACGAAGAAGCGGCCCGACTCACGTTCGTAGCAGAAGGTCCCGGACACCCGTTGCCCGTCCTTCAGGATCCGCGTGACGGTGCACTCCTGATAGATCTTCAGGCGGGACTCGTAGTCGCCGGTCTCCCGCATGTCCTCCTGCTGGAGGGCCACGATCTTCTGCTGGAGCGTGCGGATCAGTTCGAGCCCGGTGCGGTCGCCGACGTGCGCGAGGCGCGGGTACTCGTGGCCGCCGAAGTTGCGCTGCGAGATGCGCCCGTCCTTCGTGCGGTCGAAGAGGGCGCCCCAGGTCTCCAGCTCCCAGACCCGGTCGGGTGCCTCGCGGGCGTGCAGCTCGGCCATCCGCCACTGGTTGAGGAACTTGCCGCCGCGCATGGTGTCGCGGAAGTGGACCTGCCAGTTGTCGCCGGAGTTCACGTTGCCCATGGCGGCCGCGATGCCGCCCTCGGCCATCACTGTGTGCGCCTTGCCGAACAGCGACTTGCAGATCACCGCCGTGCGGGCGCCGCGTTCACGAGCCTCGATGGCGGCTCGCAGTCCGGCGCCACCGGCACCGACCACGACGACGTCCCACTCCTGTCGGTCGACCACGGACATCAGGGGGCTCCACCCAATCTAGAAGAAGCGCGGATCGTCGAAGACACCGGAGGCGACGAGGTACACGTAGAAGTCGGCGAGCGCCACACTCATCAACGAGGCCCAGGCCAACAGCATGTGACGGGCATTCAGCTTTCCGACCCACTGCCACATCCGATAGCGCACGGGATGTTTGGAGAAGTGCTTCAGCTTCCCGCCGACGATGTGCCGGCAGGAGTGGCAGGACAGGGTGTACGCCCAGATCAGCGTGATGTTCAGGAGGAACACCAGCGTGCCGAGCCCCATGTGGCCCCAGGCGTAGTGCTCGTCGCGGAAGGACAGCACGGTGTCGTACGTGAGGATGCCGGCGACGACGAGGGCCGCGTAGAAGAAGTACCGGTGGATGTTCTGCAGGATCAGCGGGAAGCGGGTCTCGCCGGAGTACTTCTTGTGCGGCTCGGCGACCGCGCAGGCCGGCGGGCTGGCCCAGAAGCCCCGGTAGTAGGCCTTGCGGTAGTAGTAGCAGGTCAGCCGGAACCCGAGCGGGAAGACCAGGATGATGATCGCGGGCGAGATGCCCCACCAGCTCCCGAAGAGGTCCGCGTTCGGCCCGGCGTGCATGGTCCTGCACCGCTCCGCCAGGCACGGCGAGTAGAACGGCGAGACGTACGGCGCCGCGTAGTAGTCCGTGTCCGCGAAGGCCCTCCACGTCGAGTACACGATGAAGGCCAGCAGCCCGGCCGCGGTGACGGCGGGCGCCAGCCACCAGCGGTCGGTCCGCAGATGCGGTGCGGCGATCGCGGCGCGCGTGCCGGCGCGTACACCGCCGCTGTTCAGATGGGGTTCCGTACCAGTGGCCAACTTCGCACTCCGGTCGGGTTCGGGGGCGCGCCGGTGTCGAGGGCGCTCAGTGGGTGGGACCGTGGGACGAGCCGAGACCCTCGTCGTCGGAGTCGGTCCACAGCGAGCTGTCGTACGGGGTGTCCGGGATCCGCACCAGGTCGGGCCGCAGCCCGGACGCGGGTCCCGCCGGTCCGGGTACGGCCGGGAGCCCGGAGGGGCCCGCGCTCGCCTCGCGCAGCAGCGCGACGCTCTCGCGCAGATGGTCGGCGTCGGCGCGGACGCGGCGCATCTCCAGGCCGGTGCCCATGTGCTGTTCCAGGCGTCGCACCGACCGCTGCAGGTCGTCGAGGCAGCGCTGGACCGATGTCAGGTCGTCGTGCACGGACATGACTTGCCCTCACTTCCGGGCCCAGCGGCCCCAGGCGGCAACGTTCATGCGCCTGCGAGTGTTGCGCGTCACACACGCCCGTGTGAAGGCGTGTGCACGGATTGGCGGCTCATACGCTCCGGATCACGCCGTGCGCACCGCTGCCCCC
Source organism: Streptomyces sp. NPDC102279 (assembly GCF_044766365.1). Classification (NCBI taxonomy): domain Bacteria; kingdom Bacillati; phylum Actinomycetota; class Actinomycetes; order Kitasatosporales; family Streptomycetaceae; genus Streptomyces; species Streptomyces sp. NPDC102279. The sequence goes on from NZ_JBIWLU010000011.1 coordinate 350,058, forward strand.
GCCCGCGCGCCGGTATCGCACGCCCCCGCGCCGGGACTGCACGCTCCCGCGCCGGGACTGCACGCCTCCGCGCCGGGACCGCGCGCCCCCGCGCCGAGGACGCTCACCGGCGTATGGGGTTCCCCGCGGACCCCGCGGGCGGGCCGGACCCATGGCGCCGGGCCCTGGATTGCGCCGCACGGGTGGGGTTCCGCGTCCCTGCCGCCGTGTCGCCCCTTCCGGCCGCCCTCCCTGGCCTTCAGTGGGCGCATAGATCTGATCAGCTCCAAATAAGCCCAATGGTGATCAGAAGCAGTACGTGCCCCAGACAGCGGAGCGTCCCCCGGAGGTTGCAGTGATGTCCCACGACGGCGTCGGACTGCGCGCGGTGATGCGCTCGGCCGCATTCCTCACCGCGGGCGTGCTCGCGGTACCCGCCCTCTCCGCGTGCAGCGCGGACGACGAGGCGGACAGGCCGGCGGCCGCGCAGGACATCGCTCCCGCGTCCCGAGACCAGGTCGCCGACGGCGGCACCCTGCGCTGGGCGGTGGACGCGGTCCCGGAGACGCTGAACGCGTTCCAGGCGGACGCGGACGCGGCCACCTCCCGGGTCGCCGGCGCCGTCCTGCCCTCGATGTACCGCCTCGACGCGAACGGGCGGCCGCAGATCAACCCCGACTACCTGGAGTCGGCCAAGGTCGTCGGCACCGAGCCCAAGCAGGTGGTGCTGTACAAGCTCGACCAGCAGGCCGTCTGGAGCGACGGGCGCGAGATCGGCGCCGCCGACTTCGCCGCCCAGTGGCGCGCCCTGTCCGGCAAGGACTCCGCGTACTGGACGGCCCGCAACGCGGGCTACGACCGCATCGAGAAGATCGAGCGGGGCAAGAACAACCTGGAGGTCCGCGTCACCTTCGCGCGGCCCTACGCCGACTGGAAGTCACTGTTCTCGCCGCTGTACCCGAAGAGCGTCATGGGCACCGCGGACTCCTTCAACGACGGAGCCCGCCGCAAGCTCAAGGTCTCCGCCGGGCCCTTCGCGGTGAAGAAGGTCGACGTCAAGGGCGGTGAGGTCCAGCTCACCCGCAACCCGCGCTGGTGGGGCAGCCCCACCAAGCTCTCCGAGATCGACCTGGTCGCCGTGGCCCGCGACAAGCGGGCCGCCGCGCTCGCCGCCGACGAACTCGACATGGCCGAGATCGACCCCGTGGACGCGGAGCGCATCACCGCCGCCCGCGGCAGGTCCGGCCCGCTGAAGGGCGCGTCCGCCACCGGCACGACCGGCACGCACACGCCGGGGGCCGAGCGGGGCACGAGCGAGAAGGACGGCTCCGGGGAGAAGACCGGAAAGAGCAAGGACGAGAAGGACGAGAAGGCCCGGGACGACGGCAAGAGCAAGAGTGACGAGTCCGCGGACGGCGACGAGGCGGACACCGGCGGCGCCAAGGGGAGCAAGGCGAAGGCCGCCGACCAGCAGGCCGCGCTGAGCGCCTTCGTGGTGCGCAAGTCCCTCGAACCCGCCTACACCCAGCTCGCCCTCAACGGTTCCGAGGGCCCCCTCGCCGACGAGCGGGTCCGCCGCGCCGTGGCCCGCGCCCTGGACCGCAAGGAACTGGCCAAGGTGGTCCTGAAGCCGCTGGGCCTGCCCGTCGAGCCGGTCGGCAGCCACCTCGCCCTCGTCGGGCAGGCGGCGTACTCCGACAACAGCGGCGCGCTCGGCGGCCAGGACACCGCCGAGGCGCGTGCGCTCCTCGCGGACGCCGGATGGGTGCCCGGCGGGCCGGTCACCGAGCAGAAGAAGACGGAGAAGGCCGCCGGGTCCAAGGGCAGGAAGGCCGACACGGACGACAGCCCGGGCGACGACGGGACGTACATCGTCGGCGAGGACAACAAGCCGTCCGAGGCCGAGCGGGAGCTGCGCAAGGACCCCAAGGACCACACCGGCGCACACGGGCGGACCAGCGCGCAGTCCGGCATCCAGGCGGACGAGCAGCAGGCCGGCAAGCAGTACGCCAAGCAGGGCGGGGCCCCGGGCGCGTACGCGCCGAAGGGCACAGCCGCTCCCGCGGGGGCCGCGTCGGGCGCGCTCGCCAAGGACGGCAAGCCGCTGACCCTCCGCTTCGTCCTGCCCTCCGGTCAGGGCTCCGAGTCGCTGCGCGCCGTCGCCGACAAGATCGCGCAGATGCTCCAGCGCATCGGCATCCGCACGGACATCTCCAAGGTGTCCGACGCGAGCTACTTCAAGGACCACATCGCCTCGGGCCAGTACGACCTGGCGCTGTACTCCTGGCCGGCATCCGCCTACCCGGCCACCGACGCCCGCCCGATCTACTCCAAGCCCGTCCCGGCGGCAGACGGCTCGCTGAGCGTGGAGCAGAACTACACGCGCGTCGGCACCGACCAGGTGGATCAGCTGTTCGACCAGGCATTGTCGACGCTGAACGAGGACGAGGAGCGCTCCCTGGTCCGCAAGGCCGACTCCCGCATCTGGGCCGCGGCCGGTTCCATCCCCCTCTACCAGCGTCCCCAGCTGACCGCCGTCCGCACCGGTCTCGCCAACGCCGGAGCCTTCGGTTTCCAGACCCCGGTGTACGAGGACATGGGCTTCCTGAAGAAGGGCGCCCACCCCGTGGCGAGCCCCTCGAAGACCGGATGACCTGCGGATGAACCGCGCGGGCCCGCCATGTGGCGGGCCCGCGCGGAACCGCCCCCCGTGGCCCTGCGGAGGTTGCCTCCGCCAGGGCCACGTACCATGGGGTAAGGCCGAGGCGTGTTCAGCCCGGCAGGCCCCGCGACGCGGAGGCCGTCCACTCACTCCGGGAGAAGCGCCTCAATATGGCCACGCGCCACGACATCCGCAACGTCGCCATCGTCGCCCACGTCGACCACGGCAAGACCACCCTGGTCGACGCCATGCTCAAGCAGGCCGGTGCCTTCGCCGCGCACGCCGCCGAGTCGCTCGACGACCGCATGATGGACTCGAACGACCTGGAACGTGAGAAGGGCATCACGATCCTGGCGAAGAACACCGCGGTCAAGTACCACCCCAAGGCCGGCGGCGACGCCATCACGATCAACATCATCGACACCCCCGGCCACGCCGACTTCGGTGGTGAGGTCGAGCGCGGCCTGTCGATGGTGGACGCGGTCGTCCTCCTCGTCGACGCCTCCGAGGGCCCGCTGCCCCAGACGCGTTTCGTGCTGCGCAAGGCGCTCCACGCCCGGCTGCCCGTCATCCTGTGCATCAACAAGACGGACCGCCCGGACGCGCGCATCGACGAGGTCGTGAACGAGGCGTACGACCTCTTCCTCGACCTGGACGCCGACGAGGACCAGATCGAGTTCCCGATCGTCTACGCGTGTGCGCGTGACGGCGTGGCCTCGCTGACCAAGCCGGAGGACGGCACCGTCCCGGCCGACAGCGACAGCCTGGAGCCGTTCTTCACGACGATCCTCGAGTCGGTCCCGGCCCCGTCCTACGACGAGACCGCGCCGCTGCAGGCCCACGTCACCAACCTGGACGCCGACAACTTCCTCGGCCGTATCGCGCTGCTCCGTGTCGAGCAGGGCGAGCTGCGCAAGGGCCAGAACGTCACGTGGATCAAGCGCGACGGCACGATGGCGAACGTCCGCATCACCGAGCTGCTGATGACCGAGGCGCTCACCCGCAAGCCCGCCGAGAAGGCGGGCCCCGGTGACATCTGTGCCGTCGCCGGTATCCCGGACATCATGATCGGCGAGACCCTCGCCGACCCCGAGAACCCGATCGCGCTGCCGCTGATCACGGTCGACGAGCCGGCGATCTCCATGACCATCGGTACGAACACCTCTCCGATGGTCGGCCGCGGTGCCACCGGCAAGGGCGCGGACGCCAAGGCCGCGGTCAAGGACCGCAAGGTCACCGCCCGCCAGGTCAAGGACCGCCTCGACCGCGAGCTGGTCGGTAACGTCTCGCTGCGCGTGCTCGACACCGAGCGTCCGGACGCGTGGGAGGTCCAGGGCCGTGGTGAGCTCGCGCTCGCCATCCTGGTCGAGCAGATGCGCCGCGAGGGCTTCGAGCTGACCATCGGCAAGCCGCAGGTCGTCACCCAGATCGTCGACGGCAAGGTCCACGAGCCGGTCGAGCGCATGACGATCGACGTCCCCGAGGAGCACATGGGCGCGGTCACGCAGCTCATGGGCGTCCGCAAGGGCCGGATGGACAACATGTCGAACCACGGCTCCGGCTGGGTCCGTCTGGAGTTCGTCGTCCCGTCCCGCGGCCTCATCGGCTTCCGTACGGAGTTCCTGACCGGCACGCGCGGCACGGGCATCGCCCACTCCATCCACGAGGGCCACGAGCCCTGGTTCGGCACCCTGACGACCCGTAACAACGGCTCGCTCGTCGCCGACCGCTCCGGCGCCGTCACCGCGTTCGCGATGACGAATCTCCAGGAGCGCGGTGTGCTCTTCACCGACCCCGGCACCGAGGTGTACGAGGGCATGATCGTCGGCGAGAACTCGCGCGCCGACGACATGGACGTGAACATCACCAAGGAGAAGAAGCTCACGAACATGCGGTCGGCAGCGGCCGACTCGTTCGAGGCGATCGTTCCGCCGCGCAAGCTCTCGCTGGAGCAGTCCCTCGAGTTCTGCCGCGACGACGAGTGCGTCGAGGTGACTCCGGAGGCCGTTCGCATCCGCAAGGTCGTCCTGGACCAGAAGGAGCGCGGCCGCAGCGCGAGCCGCGCCAAGCACGGCTGATCCACCGGCCGTAGCGCCCTGTCCGACCCGCCGCGCCGTCACTGAGCCGGCCGGCCGGGCCGGGCTGATCCGCCCGGAGTGACGGGCCGATCCACCGGCGACCGAGCCCGGGTGTCCCCAAGCGTGGGGGCACCCGGGCTTTTTGCAACCCGTTTTCCGCCTCACCATGTCCGAAATGCGGAGCCCCTCGACCGATACGCATGTAACACGTCCGTTTCGGGGGCTTCTCCGGCGGATCATTTTGTCCAGATTTTGGAAGATGTACGCGGTAGCTGTGATGGAACCGAGACCTAAAGGCTGTGGTCGGTTATCTGGCTCATGTCAGATAGTTAGCCGCGTAACGCTCGGGTCAATGGGTCATGCGCTGTGGGGACAGTGCCGACTCACGAGCACAGTGGGGTGCTTGATCCTCCGTCAGGGGTGTCGGAGGTCAGCAGTGCCCCTCCTGTCCGTGCACCGGTTGAGTCATGAGGAGGTACCCATGTGCGGTGTCATCAGCACCATGTGGGTCACATCGCCCCCCGCGGTCCGCGACGAGGCGGAGTTCCGATCACGACTCTGTGCCCGCGTGCGCTGACGCCGCGGCCCGGGCGCAGGCCCGGCCCGGTGCGTCGCTGAGCACCACCCGGTTTTCCGTCCTTGGCGGCGGACCCCGATGTGGTTCCAACTACGCGCGTCCGACTGGGAGTTCCGGTCGACCGCCGGGTAATTGACGTCTCTTCTCAACCGAACGGCGGCCTGGCACACCAGGTGACGGCCGCCGACTCGGCGCAGCCTCCTCCGCTCCGGCGGACCGGCCGCGTCCGGGTACGGCACACCCACACTTGCGGAATGGGCGAATTGTGACGAGTCCTATCGAGACTGAGGACGGCGCTGGACCGGTCGCCGTGGGCGACGGGCAGGTGGCGGCCGCGCAACCCGAGGCCGATCAGCTCGTCGGCCGGTCTCCCGGCCAGTTGATGTGGATCCGCTTCAAGCGGGACCGCTCGGGGGTCATCTCCGCCTATGTCGTGGGGTTCTACTTCCTGATCGCCATCCTCGCGCCGCTGATCGGCAAGATGTACGGCAAGAATCCTTACACGGTGTACGCGGACGAGCGTCCCGAGCTCTTCGACAGCGCGGGCGTGCCGGTCCAGCCCAACGGCGGTATCAGCAGCGAGTTCTGGTTCGGTCTGGAGCCGGGCAACGGCTACGACGTCTTCACCAAGCTGATCTTCGGCATCCGGACCTCGCTGATGATCTCCGTGGCGGTGACGATCGCGGTCGTGATCACCGGCATCCTCCTGGGGGTCACCGCCGGCTACATCGGCGGCAAGGTCGACTACGGCATCAGCCGCGTCATCGACTTCCTGCTGGCCTTCCCCTCGCAGCTCTTCTTCATCGCGAGCATGCCCGTCGTGGTCTCGCTCTTCGTGAGCCCCCGCGACGAGACACCCACCTACGTCCGCGTGGTCGCGCTGATCGCGGTCCAGTGGGTGCTCGGCTGGATGAGTCTCGCCCGCATTCTGCGGGGCACCGCACTCGCCCTGCGAGAACGGGAGTTCATCGAGGCGGCCAAGGTGAGCGGCGCGCACCCCTGGCGGATCATCCGCAAGGAGGTGCTGCCCAACGTGGTGACACCGCTTCTGGTGCAGGCCACCTACCTGCTCCCGAACTTCGTGACGATCGAAGCGGGCCTGTCGTTCCTCGGTGTCGGCATCGTCGAACCGACGCCCGACTGGGGACAGATGTTCTCCAAGGCCTCGACGGAACTCGTCCTGCAGAACGACATCACCTACATGTTCTTCCCGGGCGTCTCGATGATCATCTTCGTCGTCGCGTTCAACCTGCTCGGGGATTCGGTCAGGGACGCCTTCGATCCCAAGACGGCTCGCTGACCACAGAGTTGTGGGCGCCTTCGCCCCGATTTCGAACGGCACTTCCACAGCACATCAACGGCACTTCACTGGTCGACCAAAGCGACTCACCAGCACCGCAGGTGCACTTGTTCGCACTGGTGATACACAGATGGGTAGGAATCTGAGTGATGAGTAGGGGCGGACGCCACGCATACGCCGCGATCTCCGTGCTCGCGGCGGGAGCTCTCGTGCTCACCGGTTGCAGCAAGGGCGGCAGCGACAGCAAGGACGACAACAAGAAGGACAAGGAGAACGCGCAGCGGCAGCAGGCGTCGATCAAGTTCGGCGACGCCGCCGACTCCACCGGCCCCGCGGCCGAGGTTCCCGGCGCCAAGACCGGCGGCACGATGGAGGTCCTCCAGCGTGACAGTTACGCGCACCTTGACCCGGGTCAGATCTACGTGTCCGACGAGGGCTCCCTCGCGACGCTGCTCCACCGCGGCCTGACCGGCTACAAGGCCACGAGCGACGACGGTTCCAAGCACGAGGTCGTCGGCGACCTCGCCACCGACTCCGGCACCACGACGGACGGCGGCAAGACCTGGAAGTTCACGCTCAAGGACGGCATCAAGTTCCAGGACGGCACGGCGATCACGTCCAAGGACGTCCGCCAGACCATGGAGCGCCTCTTCGCGCCGTTCATCAACCAGGGCCCGCCCTACATCCAGCAGTGGCTCGCGGACAGCCCGGGCGCGGACTACCGCAAGCTGCTGAAGGACGGCCCCTACAAGGGCAAGCACCTGCCGGACAGCATCCTGCAGACGCCGGACGACAAGACCATCGTCTTCAAGTTCAAGTCGCCGCACGCCGACCTTCCGTACGCCCTCGCGATGGCGGGCTACGCGATCGTCTCCGCGAAGGGTGACACCAAGGAGAAGTACGACCGGGCGCCGGTGGCGGCCGGACCGTACAAGATCCAGTCGTTCAAGTCCGGCAAGTCGATGGTCCTCGTGAAGAACACCAACTGGGACCCGAAGACCGACCCGATCCGTCACCAGTACGTGGACAAGTTCAACTTCACGTTCAACCAGCAGTACGAGGCGTCCACCAAGACGCTGCTGGCCGACTCCGGCGCCGACCAGGCCGGCATCAGCTTCAACAACCAGGTCGACGCGGGCAACCTGTCCAAGGTCCTCACGGACGCGAAGATGAAGACCCGCACCGTCTCCGGCTTCCAGCCGTACGTCGGTCAGATGAACATCAACCTGAGCCACCCGGCCCTCAAGGACAAGAAGATCCGCGAGGCCATCGCCTACGCCCTGCCGATCACGCCGTTCGTGCGTGCCTTCGGCGGCAACGACGCGATGGAGGTCGCCGGCGGCCTCATCAGCCCGACCGTCAGCGGCTACGACGCCTCCTTCGACCCGTTCGGCAAGCGCAAGAAGCCGGCCGGTGACCCGGACAAGGCCAAGGCCCTGCTGAAGGAAGCGGGCAAGGTGGGCATGAAGCTGACCTTCGGCTACATCAACACCCCCGAGGGCCAGCAGTACTCCACCGCCATGGCCGCGGGTCTGAAGAAGGCCGGCTTCGACGTCCAGCGCCAGGAGATCCCGGCCGAGACGTACTACGACCAGGTCAGCAAGCTGGACAACAACTACGACATCTTCCACACCGCGTGGGGTGCCGACTGGCCGTCCGCCTCGACCGTGATCCCGCCGCTGTACGACGGCCGCGGTATCGCCGACGGTGCGCAGAACTACTCGCAGGTCAACGACCCCAAGGTCAACGCCGACATCGACCGCATCAACAAGATCACCGACCCGGTCAAGGCCGCGGCCGCGTGGGAGAAGGTCGACCAGTACCTGGTCAAGGACGTCGTCAACGTCGTCCCGACCGCGTACTACAAGCAGACCCAGATCGCCGGTTCCAAGGTCGGCGGCCTGGTCTACGACGACGTGATCGGTGGCGTCGACCCGCGTCGCCTGTTCGTCAAGTAACCGTCGCTCTGACGGGGCCCGGTGCGCCTGCCGCTCGACGAGCGCACGCACCGGGCCCCGCCGGGCCCGCTGACGTCTGAGAGCTGCCCCTGTCATGCTGCGCTTCCTCATTCGCCGCTCACTCGGCGCCGTCGTCATCCTGTTTCTGCTGAGTATCGTCGCGTTCCTGCTGTTCTTCGGGATGCCGAGGGACCCTGGGCTGCTGATGTGCGGCAAGACATGCACGCCTGCCAACCTCGAGAACATCCATCACGTGCTCGGGCTCGACAAGTCGATCCCCGAGCAGTACTGGATCTTCTTGCACAACCTCGTGCTGGGCAGCAGTGACTTCACCCAAGGGCCGTGCCCCGCGCCCTGCTTCGGGTACTCGTACCACACCAACGAGCAGGTCTGGGGCACGCTCATGGACCGGCTGCCCACCACCGTCTCGCTGACGCTGGGCGCCGCCGTCATCTTCCTGTTCGTCGGTCTCGGCACGGGCATGTTCTCCGCCTGGAAGCGGGGCACGCTCTTCGACAAGACGGTGACGGCCGGGGCGATGATCCTCAGCTCGATGCAGATCTACTTCCTCGGCCCGCTGGCGCTGGCGGCCCTCGTCTACCAGACCCACCTTTTCTCCAAGCCCGCCTACAACGACTTCACCGCCAATCCCGTGACCTGGTTCAGCGGACTGCTCATCCCCTGGGTGATCCTCTCCACGATCTTCGCCTCGCAATACACGCGTATGGCGCGCTCGTCGATGATCGAACAGCTCCAGGAGGAGCACGTCCGCACCGCGCGCGCGAAGGGCATGTCACGGAAGTACGTCTTCTTCCGCTACGCCTGGCGCGGTTCCCTCATCCCCATCGTGACCATCTTCGGCATCGACCTCGGCTCGCTGCTCGGCGGCGCGATCATCACCGAGTACACGTTCGGCCTGCCGGGTCTCGGCCAACTCGCCGTCCAGGCGGTCTTCTTCAGCGACCTTCCGCTGCTGCTGGGCGTGATGCTCTTCTCCGCCGCCATGATCCTGCTGTTCAACATCATCGTGGATGCCTGCTACGCCTTCATCGACCCGCGCGTGCGGCTGTCCTAGGAGCATTCCGTGACCACTCTGACCAAGGAATCGGGCGCCGGCGTACCGGCGGACTCGGGTGCCTTCCTCTCGGTGCGTGACCTGTACGTCCGGTTCAAGACCGAGGACGGTGTCGTCAAGGCCGTCGACGGGCTCTCCTTCGACCTCGAACGGGGCAAGACCCTCGGCATCGTGGGGGAGTCGGGCTCCGGCAAGTCGGTCACCAACCTGACCGTCCTCGGCCTGCACAACCCGATGTTCACCACCATCGAGGGCGAGATCGTGCTCGACGGGCAGGAACTGATCACCGCCCGCGAGTCGGAGTTGGAGAAGGTGCGCGGCAACAAGGCCGCCATGATCTTCCAGGACCCGCTGACGGCGCTGTCCCCGTACTACACGGTGGGCCGGCAGATCGCCGAGCCGTTCATGAAGCACACCGGGGCGTCGAAGAAGGCCGCCTGGGACCGGGCCGTGGAGATGCTCGGCAAGGTCGGCATCCCGAACCCCAGGGAGCGGGCGAAGGACTACCCGCACCAGTTCTCCGGCGGTATGCGCCAGCGCGCGATGATCGCCATGGCGCTGGTCTGCGACCCCGACCTGCTGATCGCGGACGAGCCGACCACCGCCCTCGACGTGACCGTGCAGGCGCAGATCCTCGACCTCCTGAAGGACCTCCAGCAGGAGTTCGGCTCGGCGATCATCTTCATCACGCACGACCTGGGCGTCATCGCCGACATGGCCGACGACATCATGGTGATGTACGCGGGCGGGGCGGTGGAACGCGGCTCCGTGAGCGAGGTGCTCCGCTCACCCCAGCACCCCTACACCTGGGGCCTGTTGAACTCGATGCCGCGCCTCGACTCGGACCTCGGCGCGCCGCTGGCGCCCATCCCCGGCGCGCCCCCCTCCCTGCTGAGGCCGCCGTCCGGGTGCCGGTTCCACCCCCGGTGCACCTTCCGGGGCGAGGTGGGGGGCACACGCTGCGTGGACGAACTTCCGCTGCTGCCCGCGGGCCGGGGCGGCGCCTGCCACCTCACGGCCCAGCAGAAGCAGGCCATTTTCATCGAGCAGATCCAGCCCCGGCTGCGTTAGGGAGAACAGCATCATGAAGGAAGACGTCGCGAAGGACGTCCCGACGGGTGATGCCACGCTGCCCGCTCCGCGCACGGCCACGGACGGCGGTTCCGACGAGCCGCTGCTGGTGGTCGAGAAACTGGTCAAGCACTTCCCGGTCAAGGGCGGCTTCCCGATCCGGCGCACCATCGGCGCCGTGCAGGCCGTGGACGGGATCGACCTGACCGTGCACGTGGGCGAGAGCTTCGGCCTCGTCGGCGAGTCGGGCTGCGGGAAGTCGACGACGGGCCGGCTGATCACCCGGCTCCTCGAACCCACCGCCGGCCGGATCACCTACCGCGGCCAGGACATCAGCCACGCCAGCCGCAGACAGCTGGCGCCGGTCCGCTCCGAGATCCAGATGATCTTCCAGGACCCGTATTCGTCGCTGAACCCGCGGCAGACGGTCGGCAAGATCATCTCGGGTCCGATGGAGGTCAACGGGATCAACCCCAAGGGGGGCCGGGAGAAGCGGGTCCGCGAGCTGCTGGAGACGGTCGGTCTCAACCCCGAGCACTACAACCGCTTCCCGCACGAGTTCTCCGGCGGTCAGCGCCAGCGCATCGGTGTCGCCCGCGCGCTCGCCCTGGAGCCGAAGCTGATCGTCGCGGACGAACCGGTCTCCGCCCTGGACGTCTCCATCCAGGCGCAGGTCGTCAACCTCCTCCAGGAGGTCCAGAAGGAACTGGGGATCGCGTTCCTGTTCATCGCCCACGACCTCGCGGTGGTGCGGCACTTCTCGCAGCGCGTCGCCGTCATGTACCTCGGCAAGGTGATCGAGGTCGGCGACCGGGAATCGATCTACACCCGGCCCCGGCACCCCTACACACACGCCCTGCTGTCCGCGGTCCCCGAGGTCGAACTGGTCGGGACGGGCGAGGCCCGGCGCGAGCGGATCCGGCTGGCGGGCGACGTGCCGTCACCCATCTCCCCGCCCTCCGGCTGCCGTTTCCGCACCCGCTGCTGGAAGGCGCAGGACAAGTGCGCGTCGGAGGAGCCGCCGCTCGTCCAGCTGGGAGGCAACTCCGACGGCCACCTGACGGCCTGCCACTTCCCGGAGGAGCCGTCGGTCGCCGCGCGGGCGGAGGACATCATCCTCGACCCCGCGCTGGCCGCGCTGGAGCGGGACGACCAGGACGGCGCCGAGTAGCGCGACAGGGGGCACACGGAGCGGGACGCACCCCTCGTGGTGCGCGGGCGGGCCCGGCCTCACGGCCGGGCCCGCCCCTTCCTTCGTCTCAGCCGGCGCAGGCGACGGTGATGATCTCGGGGGAGTGGGGGGACAGCGGCTCCCGGCCCCAGTCCCCGTACTGCTCCCGCACGACGAACCCGGCGTCCCCGAGTAACCCGCGCAGCGCGTCCGCCCCGAGGAACCGCAGGGTGCTGCGACTGACCCGGGGCCGCTCCCAGTCCGGGTGCTCGAACGTCTCGCTGAACGTCACCCGGTCCCCGAGCACCGGTCCATCCACCCGGTGACTGACCCGTACGACGCCCCCGCATCCGTCACTCACCTCGCGCGCCCGGTCGGGCGTCCACGTCTCCCACGCCCGCGCGGCGGGATTGCGCGTCTCGAACACGAACCGGCCCCCGTCACCGAGAGCCTCCCGTACGGCGGCCAGGGCGGTGCCCACCTCGTCGTCGCCGAGAAGCACCTGGAACGCGTGCCCCGTCATCATCACGAGGTCGAACTCCCGCTCCCAGCGCACCGATCCGAGATCCCCGAGCACCCACTCGGCGGCGGCCCGCCGGCGCGCCTGCACCAGCATCGCCGCGGCGGGATCGAGCCCGCACAACCGCCCCCCGTGCCCGGCCTCCCGGGCCTTCGCCAACAGCCGCCCCGTCCCGCACCCGACATCGAGCACGGACCGCGCGGACATCACCAGGTCCAGATAGAAGTCGTCGCCGGCCCCCCATGGATTGAGCTGGTCGTACAGGGCGGCGAGCGACACGTCACTGAACGAACGATCAGCCATCGCAGCAGTCTCTCAGCCAACGGGTCCGTCCGAAACAGTGATCACCAAGGAATCCAGCGATCAACCAGGTGAAGATTTAGCAAGGTTGGAGTGGTGAAGCACCCGCCTTCGGATGGGCCCTGCTCTTTCCGGAGCGGCACCCGCACGCGGGCGGGGTCGGTCACTGTGCCGCGTATCTGGAGGACACCGACGGCTTCGAGGTCGAGCTGGTGGTGCGGGGGGTCAGCGGATGATCCGGCCGCGGAGCATGATGCGGGTGGGGTGGTGGAGGGTGAGCGGGGTCGTGCGGGGGTCCGTGGGGTAGACCGTGATGTCCGCCGGGGCGTTCTCGGTCAGGCCCGGGAGGCCGAGGAAGGCGCGGGCGGTCCAGCTGGCCGCGCCGACGGCCGCCCCGGCAGGAAGGCCTGCCCCGATGAGATGCCCGACCTCGGAGGCGACGTTGCCGTGGGGCGCCGAGTCCGTGCCCGCGAGAACGGTGACCCCGGCGTCGTGGGCCTCACGGACCCGGCGGATCATCGTGCGGTGCCCCTCGTGCCAGAGCCGGCCCCGGGAGTTGTCCTTGATCCGGGTGGCACTGCGCGCGAAGGCGGTGAGCGTCGGGACGTAGGCGCTGCCGTGCCCCGCCATCAGCTCCACGCACTCCTCCGGCATCCCCATGCCGTGCTCGATCGAGTCGACCCCGGCGCGGGCCGCGCCCAGGACGCCCGCGGCGGACTGACAGTGCGCCGCGACCCGCCCGCCGGCCGCGTGCACCCCCTCCACCACCGCCCGCAGCAGCTCGTACGGCACCGGCGGGGCCTCGAAGTCCCAGTCGCCCATCAGCTTGCACCAGCCGTCGTGCGCCTTCGCCTCGGCCACCGCCGCGGCGACCAGGTCGTCCGTCACCGTGTGGAACGCGGCGCTGCGGGAGAGCCCGGCCCAGGCCAGCCAGCGCCCCGCCGTGATCATCCGGGGCGAGCCGGGGTCCTCGCGCAGTCCCTCGGGGATCTCGTCCAGCAGCCCGGGAAAGCGCAGAGCCGTGACCCCCGCGTCCCGGTGCGCGGCGATCTGCTCGGCGAACACCTCGGGGTCGAAGTGCGCCTCGTCGGCGGCGGAGCCGCCGGGATGCGTGTGGACGTCGACGAGGCCGGGCAGCAGGAACCCGCCGTCGGCGACGGTCTCCGCGGGAACGGAGGGGCGCTGGAAGGTGATCCGGTCGCCGAGTGTCCAGAGGTCGCGGACGGCGCCGTCGGGCAGGACCGTTCCGCGCAGGTGGTAGGCCATGGCGCGACAGTCTGACCGGGGGCGCGGGAGCCCGGCAAGTGCGCTCGCCCGGCGCCCGGTTAATCGGTCGACATCGCCCGGCCCGACCGGGATGCTTCACCCCGATGACTTCGACTTCGCAGACACGTACGGACACGCCCGCGGCCTGGGACGAGCGCACCCAGCTGACCACCTTCCTCGACTACGCCCGCGCCACCGCCCGCGCCAAGTGCGAGGGACTCTCCGAGGAGGACGCCCGCAAGGCGCCGCTGCCCGGGTCCCCGCTGATGACCCTCAGCGGGGTCGTGAACCACCTGCGCTGGGTGGAGTACTCCTGGTTCCAGGTCGTCTTCCTCGGAGAGGAGGACGAGGGGCCCTGGACGGACGAGGAACCCGACCGCGAGATGAGCATGGCCGTCGGCATCCCGCTGGCCGAGATCCTCGACGCGTACGAGGAACAGAGCGCGCGATACCGCGAGTTGGTCGCCAAGCACGATCTCGACGCGAAGGCCGAGCGGACGATCCGCGACGGCCGGCACGTCGACCTCCGCTGGATCCTGCTCCACCTCGTGGAGGAGACGTCCCGCCACAACGGGCACATCGACATCCTGCGCGAACTGGCCGACGGCCGGACCGGGGACTAGATCATGGGAGAGACAGGGGCGTTGAACCCGACCATCCGCACCATCACCTTCGACTGCACCGGTGACCCGTACGATCTCGGGCTGTTCTGGAGCGAGTTGCTCGGCCGGCCGCTCGCCGACGACGACAAGCCGGGCGATCCCGAGGCGGTCATCACCGACGCGTCCGGCGGTCCGACCCTGCTGTTCGTCCACGTCGAGGAGGGCAAGACGGCCAAGAACCGCGTCCACCTCGACCTCCAGCCGCACGGTCGGACCCGCACCGCCGAGGTCGAGCGTGCCGTAGCCCTCGGCGCCCTCAGGATCGCCGACCACACCCGCCCGGACGGCGGCGGCTGGGTGGTCCTCGCGGATCCGGAGGGGAACGAGTTCTGCGTGGAGCGGGGGGAGCTGGGCTGAGGTCCGCTCCACGCCACCGGGAGGCCCACGGGGCCCCGGTCCGCGAAGAAGGCCCGCACCCTGGAGGGCGCGGGCCTTCGTTCCCCTGGAACACGACGTTCGTGGGCTCGGGTCAATGGGCCGGTGAAGGTCAGTTCCGAAAGGGGGCGGCTGACGAGTTGGGGTGTGTCAGACCGCCGCCTCGGGGTCCTTGGAGAAACGCGGGGCCGGCACGGTCTCCGCCGTCTCCGGGTAGTGGCACGCCGTCAGGTGACCGGCGTTGCTGCCCGAGATCTGCACCAGCGGCGGAGCCTCCGTCGCGCACTTGTCCGTGGCCTTCCAGCAGCGGGTGCGGAACCGGCAGCCCGACGGCGGGTTGAGCGGCGAGGGCACGTCACCCTTGAGCAGGATGCGCTCGCGGGCCGGGACGTCGTCCGCGGTCGCCTCGGGCACGGCCGACATCAGCGCGCGGGTGTACGGGTGACGCGGGTTGTCGTACAGGTCCTCGCGGTTGGCGATCTCGACGATCTTGCCGAGGTACATGACGGCGACGCGCTGCGAGAAGTGCCGCACGATCGCGAGGTCGTGGGCGATGAACAGGAACGCGATCCCCAGGTCCTTCTGCAGTTCCTGGAGGAGGTTGACGACCTGCGCCTGGATGGAGACGTCGAGCGCGGAGACCGGTTCGTCCGCGACGATCAGCTTCGGCTCCAGGGCGAGCGCGCGGGCGACACCGATGCGCTGGCGCTGGCCGCCGGAGAACTCGTGCGGGAAGCGGTTGTAGTGCTCGGGGTTGAGACCGACCGTCTCCAGGAGTTCGCGGACGCGGTTCTCCTGGCCGCCCTTCGGGTTGATCCCGTTGACCTCCATCGGACCCGAGATGATCTTGCCGACCGTCTGCCGCGGGTTCAGCGAGGCGTACGGGTCCTGGAAGATCATCTGGATCTCGGAGCGGATCGGCGCCAGCTGCTTGCGGTTGGCGTGCGTGATGTCCTGGCCGCGGTAGCTGATCCGGCCGCCGGTGGGCTCGAGGAGCCGGGTGATCAGCCGGCCCGTCGTCGACTTCCCGCAGCCCGACTCGCCGACCAGGCCGAGGCTCTCGCTCTCGGCCACCTGGAAGTCGAGACCGTCGACGGCCTGCACCGCGCCGATCTTCCGCTTGAAGGGGAAGCCGCCCATCACCGGGAAGTGCTTGGTCAGCCCGGTGACGTCCAGGAGGGGGTT
Organism: Streptomyces sp. NPDC102279; assembly: GCF_044766365.1. Taxonomy (NCBI): domain Bacteria; kingdom Bacillati; phylum Actinomycetota; class Actinomycetes; order Kitasatosporales; family Streptomycetaceae; genus Streptomyces; species Streptomyces sp. NPDC102279. Next base: position 366,237 of record NZ_JBIWLU010000011.1, read on the forward strand.
CGTGTTGCTCATGATCGTGAAGTCCCGTCTCAGTTACGTCAGTGCGACCGTGTCGCGGCGAGGTCGGCGAAGTATTCCTGGCGCTGGTCCGCCGTGAGGTGGCAGGCGGCACCGCGCCCGTCCGTGACCTGGAGCAGCGGCTGCTCGGTGGAGCAGAGCGCGCCCTCGACCTTCTCCTTGAAGGTGCACCGCGGGTGGAAGCGGCAGCCGGACGGCGGGTTCAGCAGCGACGGCGGCGAACCGGGGATCGGCGACAGCGGTACGTCGACCGGTCCGTCCAGGCTCGGCATCGAGCCCAGCAGACCCCAGGTGTACGGGTGCTGCGGCGCCCGCAGCACCTCCTTCTTGGTCCCGCGCTCCACGCACCGGCCGCCGTACATCACGAGCACGTCGTCCGCGATGTCGGCGATGACACCGAGGTCGTGGGTGATGAAGATGATCGCGGTGCCGAACTCCTGCTGGAGGTCCTTGAGCAGGTCCATGATCTGCGCCTGCACGGTCACGTCGAGCGCGGTGGTCGGCTCGTCCGCGATGAGCAGCTCGGGGTCGCAGACCAGCGCCATGGCGATCATCGCGCGCTGGCGCATACCGCCGGAGAACTGGTGCGGGTAGTCGTCCACGCGCATGTCCGGCTGCGGGATGCCCACACGGCGCAGCATCTCGATCGCCCGGTCCCGGGCCTCCTTCTTGGAGGCACCGGTGTGCTTGCGGTACGTCTCGCCGATCTGCTTGCCGATGGTGTGGTACGGCGACAGCGAGGCCAGCGCGTCCTGGAAGATCATCGACATCTTGTTGCCGCGCAGCCGCTCCATCTCCCGCTCGGAGGCGGTCAGCAGCTCCTTGCCGTCGAGCAGGATCTCGCCGTCGATGGCGGTGCGGTCGCGGTCGTGCAGGCCGAGGATCGTCAGGTTCGTGACGGACTTGCCGGAGCCCGACTCGCCCACGATGCCGAGCGTCTTGCCCTTGGCCAGGTCGAAGGTGAGACCGTCGACGGCCTTGACGACGCCGTCTTCGGTGGAGAAGTGAACCTTCAGATCCCTGACGGACAGGAAGGGCTGCTGATCGGTGCTCGTCACGGGGACGCTCCTGAGGGGGGTGATGCCGGGGTTGCTGTCGGGGGCGGGGTGCCCGGGGTCAGGCGAGCCGGATCCGCGGGTCGATGAGGGCGTACACGGCGTCGACGATGATGTTGAAGAACACGATCGCGCCGGCGGAAAGGACGGTGACACCGAGCAGCATGGGCAGGTCGCTCTTGCTCACGGAGTCCACCGCGAGGCGGCCGATGCCCTGGATGCTGAAGACCGACTCGGTGATGATCGCGCCACCGATCAGGGTGCCCAGGTCGATGCCGAAGACCGTGACGATGGGGCCCATCGCACCGCGCCAGGCGAACCGGAAGAAGACGTTCGCACGGGAGAGGCCCTTGGCGCGGGCGGTGCGGACGTAGTCCTCACTGAGCTGCTCGACGAGCTGCGAGCGGGTCATACGCGTGTAGTTGGCGGTGAAGATGATCGCCAGCGTCAGCCACGGCAGCAGCATCCCGGAGAACCAGCTGACCGGGTCCTCGGTGAGCGGCGTGTACGAGGGCTGCGAGAACAGGTGCACCTTGGAGACCAGGAAGAACATCGCGACGTAGCCGACGAAGTAGATCTGGAGCGAGGAGCCGAAGAGCGAGGCGGAGCTGGCGAACTTGTCCAGGAACTTGCCCTGCTTGACGGCGGCCAGCATGCCCGCGCCGATACCGAAGATCAGGAAGACGACGGCCGCGCCGAACGCCAGGGAGAGGGTCGTCGGCAGGCGGTCCAGGATCGTGCCGAGGACCGGCTCGCGGTTGGCGAAGGAGTACCCGAGGCACGGGGCGTCGCAGTTGCCGAAGCTGCCGTAGTCACGGCCGACGAACACGCCCTTGAGCCAGTCCCAGTACTGCACCGGGATCGGGTGATCGATGCCCAGGTTGTGCCGGATCTGCGCGAGCATGTCGGGCGTGCAGTTCTTGCCGCAGGACATCATCGCCGGGTCACGCGGGATGGCGTAGAAGAGGCCGAAGGTGATGGCACTGATGATCAGCAGGATGACCAGTGCGCCGAGGACTCGGCGGATGAGAAAGCGGGACATGGGGGCGTGACTTTCCGGACGGGGCGCCGTCGCCGGGGGCGTGAAGGGGGGTGGGCCTGAGGGGGCGGCCGGGCGAACGGCCGCCCCCCTGGGTCGTACGGCTTACTTCATCGCGTAGAGCTTGGTGAGCGCGATGCAGGTGTTGCCGCTGTCGTAGATGACGTTTCCGACCTTGGATCCGTACATCCAGTTGCGGATCGAGTGGTAGTCCGGGACCACGGCGGAGGTCTCCATGATCTGGCGGTCCACGTCGCCCCAGGCCTTGTTCGCGGCCGCGGTGTCCGTGATCTTGGCGGCGGCGTCGATGGCCTTGTTGATGCTCGGGTCGTTCAGCTGGGCGTAGTTGCTGCGGCCGTCGCCGATGTTCTTGCCGCTCCAGCAGGGGTAGAAGACGGAGTAGCCGTTCGGCCAGTCCGGGCTCCAGCCCGCCGCGAACAGGTCGAAGTCGTTGTCGATCTTGCCGATCTGGGTGTAGAAGGTCGACTTGTCGATCTGCTTGTTGACGACCTGGAAGCCGGCGGCCTCCAGAGCGTTCTTGATCGCGACAGCCTGCTTCTGGGCGTTGTCCGACTGCTGGTAGGCGATGACCAGCTTCTGGCCGACCTTGCCGGCCTCCTTCAGGAGCGCCTTGGCCTTGGCCGCGTCGCCACCGGGCTTCTTGGTCACGCCGTACAGGTCGAACTTCTGGTAACCCGGGGTCACGGGCGAGAGGACCGTGGTGGCCAGCTCGCTGGTGGAGGCGCCACCGCGGATCGTCTGGAGCTGCTGGTGCGGCCAGGCCCAGTTGATGGCCTGACGGACCTTGACGTCCGTGATGCGGGTGGTGTTGATCGGCCAGTAGTAGGTGACCGTGTCGACCTCGGTGAGGACGCGCTTCTTCAGCTTGGCGTTGGTGAGCACCTGGGCGATGCGCTCGGCCGCGACCTCGTTGAAGATGGCCATCGCGTGCTGGTCCTTGCCGGAGTCCGCGATGAAGCGGTCCGTCGCGGCCAGGGGCTGGAAGCCGAACTGGAAGATGTACTGCTCCGGGTAGTTGTTCCGGATCGAGTCCGTCTTCGGGTCCCAGTGCTCGTTGCGCACGTAGGTGAGCGACTTGCCGATGCTACGGCTGCCGATCTTGTACGGGCCGGAGGAGAAGGGACGCTTGTCGTACTTCTCCTTCGTGTCGTGCTTCTTGCTCACCAGGCCGTAGCCGGGCATGGCGAGCGTGAAGTTGAAGTCGGCACGGGCCTCGTTCAGGTGGAACGTGATGGTCTTGCCGTCGACCTCGATGGAGTCGAGCTTCTTGCCGCTGTAGGGGCCCTTGTACTTGTCGCCGCCGACCAGGAACTGCTGGACGTAGCGGGGACCCTCGGTGACGAAGGAGGCGAAGAGGCGCTCGAAGGTGTGGCGGAGGTCGTCCCCGGAGATGTCCGAGCCGTCCTCCCACTTCACGCCGTCCTTCAGCGTGAAGGTCCAGGTCTTGCCGCCGTCCTTCGTGGTGCCGGCGTCCGTGGCGGCGTCGCCGACCAGCGTCGCGCCGCCCTTGTCGTCGATCTTGTAGCCGGTGAGGCCACGCAGGATCGGACGGGTGATGGCGCCCTCGGTCGAGACGTAGATCTGGGCCGGGTCCATGTGGTCCATGTCGAACTGGTCGAGCGAGTAGATCGTCCCGCCCTTGACCGCTCCCTGGACCTCCGGCGCGGGGCCGGTGGAGTCGGCCTTCGTGCCGACCAGGATCTCCTGGGTCTTGGAGCCGCTGACCGACGGGGCCTTGCGGCTCGACTTGTTGTCGCTGCCGCCGCCACAGGCCGTCAGCACGGACGACGAGGCCGCGACCACGCCGGTGGCGATCAGGAAGTTTCTACGGGAGAAAGACATGGAGAATCCTGCCTTATAGGGACGATCGAGACGGATGATCCGGCCGCACGACACTGAACCGGCCGGGTGGAGCTGTGGTGGCTACCGCTTGGACTTCGGGTCGAGCGCGTCGCGCACCGAATCGCCGAGCAGGTTGAAGGCGAGGACGAAGATCACCATGGACAGGCCCGGGAAGAGCATGAAGGTGAGGTCCTCGGTGTAGAACTGGGCGCCGCGCTGGATCATGACGCCCCAGTCCGGGGTCGGGTCGATGATGCCGACGCCGAGGAAGGCCAGGCCCGCCTCCGCGGTGACGTACGCCGGAAGCATCAGGGTGGACTGGATGATGATCGGAGTCCACAGGTTCGGCAGCAGTTCCTTGAACACGATCCGCCGCGAGGAGGCGCCGGTGACCTTGGCGGCCTCGATGTACTCGCGTTCACGCAGGCCGAGGACCTGGCCGCGCAGCAGACGCGCGATGGAGGCCCAGCCGAAGCCGGAGAGGACCACGATCAGGGAGATGGCCCGCAGCGAGGTGGGGATGTTGTCGTCGGGTGCGACGAACAGTCCGTAGACCACCGGCATGAAGGCGATGAAGAACAGGGTCGAGGGGAACGACAGCAGGATGTCGATGACCCGGCCGACGAAGTAGTCGGTGCGGCCGCCGAGGTAGCCCGCGGTGACACCGACGATCACGCCGACGATCGTGGTCACCAGGGTCGCCGCGACGGCGATGCCCAGGGAGGTGCGGATGCCGTAGAGCAGGAAGGTGAAGACGTCCCGGCCGAGCTGCGGCTCGATGCCGAACCAGAACTCCGAGCTCATCCCGCCGTTGGCGCCGGCCGGGTAGGAGAAGGCGTCGAGGAGTTCCGGACGGTCGCTCGCATAGGTCGTGTACGGGTTCTTCCCGTACAGCTTGGCTATGAGCGGGGCCAGAATCGCGATCGCAAAGAAAAAGATCACGATGTACGCGGATATGACACCGGTGCGGTCACGCTTGAACCGCTTCCAGGCGAGTCGTCCCGGGGAGCGACTCTCCGAGCCCTTGGGGTTCATGGACGAATCCGGGATCGATCCGATCTCGTCGGTCACCTCAAGCGATGCGGCCGCGGAAGGAGTGGGGAGTGTCATGGTGCTCCATGCCCGATGGGGTCAACGGCATCCGCAGGGCGCTCCCTACGGGCTACGCCGGACTTTTTCAACGCAATTCATGCAAGGTCAATAAAATCTCGGTCGCCTTGGGTTTCTCTTTACTTTCTTGACCTCCGCATGACCCAAGCGTAACTACGCGTGTAGCGCACTGTGGCCGTACTGTGTCCAGATTCGGACCAACTGCGCGAAACGGTCAATGAGTTCGATAACCGGACGGTGGAGTCTCGGAATGCGTACATGTGGTGCGCGCAAATGAACGGTTCCGCATCGAACCGCGCAGATCCATTGCGCGGATCTTCAAGATCCTTTGGCCGGACCTTCAAGATCCTTTACGTGATCCTCTGACGCCTCGTCCGGAGCGCCCCCTCCCGGATCGATGCCCGGCGATCCATCTGGACCACTTCGCCACCCGGAAGGGTGGAGTGAATGTGCGATACGGCTCATATGGACAGATATTGGGCCGTAAAGGCACGACGCACCGGAGCCGAACGCCCGACCCCGGCGCCGGCGGCACAGCGCACTCTTGAGGAGGCACTCCATGCGTGGAGCCACGCACGCCAGATGGGCCGCATGTGCGGTGGCGGTAGCCCTCGCGGCGACCGCCTGCGGGGGCGGAGGGAGTGACAGCGGCGGCGGCGACGGCTCCGGCACGGTCAGTGCCTCCTGGGGCGACCCGCAGAACCCGCTGGAACCCGCCAACACCAACGAGGTGCAGGGCGGCAAGGTCCTCGACATGATCTTCCGCGGGCTGAAGCGGTACAACGCCAAGACCGGCGCCGCCGAGGACATGCTCGCCGACAAGATCGACACCTCGGATTCGCAGAACTTCACGATCACGATCAAGGACGGCTGGAAGTTCAGCAACGGAGAGGCCGTCACCGCGCAGTCCTTCGTGGACGCCTGGAACTACGGCGCCAGCCTGAAGAACAACCAGAAGAACGCGTACTTCTTCGGGTACATCGACGGCTACGACAAGGTCCACCCCGACTCGGGCAGCCAGAGCACGGACACCCTCTCCGGGCTGAAGGTCACCGGCACGGACACCTTCACCGTCAAGCTCAACCAGAAGTTCTCGACCTTCCCGGACACCCTCGGCTACGCGGCCTACTCGCCGCTGCCCAAGGCGTTCTTCGACGACCACGCGGCCTGGGTGAAGAAGCCGGTCGGCAACGGCCCCTACACCATCGGCTCGTACACCAAGGGCTCGCAGATGTCCCTGGTGAAGTGGGACGACTACTCCGGTGACGACAAGGCCGCGAACGGCGGCGTCACCCTCAAGGTCTACACGGACAACAACACCGCCTACAACGACCTGCTGGCCGGCAACCTCGACCTCGTCGACGACGTGCCCGCCGCCCAGCTCAAGAACGCCAAGAACGACCTCAGCGGCCGGTACATCAACACCCCGGCCGGCATCATCCAGACGCTCGCCTTCCCGTTCTACGACGCGAAGTGGAACACCAGCGGCGCGAAGAAGGTCCGTCAGGGACTGTCCATGGCGATCGACCGCCAGCAGATCACCGACACGATCTTCCAGAAGACCCGCACCCCCGCCAGCGACTGGACCTCGCCGGTGCTCGGCGAGAAGGGCGGCTTCCAGAAGGGCCTGTGCGGCGACTCCTGCGACTACAACCCGACCGAGGCCAAGAAGCTGGTCCAGGAGGGCGGCGGCCTGCCCGGCGGCCAGGTCAAGATCAGCTACAACGCGGACACCGGCTCCCACAAGGAATGGGTCGACGCCGTCTGCAACTCCATCAACAACGCCCTCGGCAACGACAAGGCGTGCGTCGGCAACCCGATCGGAACCTTCGCCGACTTCCGCAACCAGATCGGGCAGCACAAGATGCCCGGTCCGTTCCGGGCCGGCTGGCAGATGGACTACCCGCTGATCCAGAACTTCCTCCAGCCGCTGTACTACACGAACGCCTCCTCCAACGACGGCCAGTGGACCAACAAGGACTTCGACAAGCTCGTCAACCAGGCGAACGCGGAGACCGACACCGGCAAGGCCGTCAAGCTCTTCCAGCAGGCCGAGGGCGTCGTGCGGGACAACATGGCCGCCATCCCGCTCTGGTACCAGAACGGCAGCGCCGGCTACTCGGACAAGGTCTCGAACGTGGCCCTGAACCAGTTCAGCGTCCCGGTCTACAACGAGATCACCGTCAACTGAGCCGCCCGGGGCGGGCCCGCCGCGCGGGCCCGCCCCACTACCTCCGGAGCACTCATGGGACGGTACGTCGTCCGGCGTCTGCTGCAGATGATCCCGGTCTTCATCGGCGCCACACTGCTCATCTTCCTGATGGTCAACGTGATGGGCGACCCCATCGCGGGCCTGTGCGGTGACCGGCAGTGCGACCCCGCCACGGCCGCCCAGCTGCGCAAGGACTTCGGTCTCGACAAGCCCCTGTGGCAGCAGTACCTCACCTACCTCGGCAACATCTTCACCGGTGACTTCGGCACCGCGTTCAACGGACAGCCGGTCACCGAGCTGCTGGGATCCGCCTTCCCGATCACCATCCGGCTGACGATCGTCGCCATCTTCTTCGAGATCGTCATCGGCATCACGCTCGGTGTCGTCACCGGTCTGCGCCGCGGCCGGCCCGTCGACACCCTGGTCCTGCTGCTCACCCTCGTCGTCATCTCGGTGCCGGTCTTCGTCACCGGTCTGGTGCTCCAGCTCCTGCTCGGCGTCGAGTGGCACTGGATCGAACCATCGGTGTCCACCGACGCCACGTTCAGCGAGCTGATCGTGCCGGGTCTGGTGCTGGCCTCGGTCTCCCTCGCCTACGTGACCCGGCTGACCCGGACCTCCATCGCGGAGAACAGGCGGTCCGACTACGTCCGTACGGCCGTCGCCAAGGGCCTGCCACGGCGCCGGGTGACCATCCGGCACCTGCTGCGCAACTCGCTCATCCCCGTGGTCACCTTCATCGGCACCGACATCGGCGCGCTGATGGGCGGCGCGATCGTCACCGAGCGAATCTTCAACATCCACGGTGTCGGCTACCAGCTCTACCAGGGGATCGTGCGTCAGAACACCCAGACCGTAGTCGGCTTCGTGACGATCCTCGTCCTGATCTTCCTGGTCGCCAACCTCCTCGTCGACCTCCTGTACGCCGTACTCGACCCGAGGATCCGCTATGCCTGAGCAGCCGCCGTACGAGGAAGAGCCGCACCACGGCCCCGAAGGCCCGCCGCCGGAGGACCTCGCCATCGCCCCGACCGGCTTCGGCGGCCCGATGGATCTCGGGTCGAGCGAGGCGGAGACGCTGGAGAGGACCCCGGGCGGCCCGGAGGGCACGGGGCCGAGGGAGAAGCCGCGGTCCCTGTGGTCCGACGCCTGGCACGACCTGCGCCGCAACCCGGTCTTCATCATCTCCGGACTCGTCATCGTCTTCCTGGTCGTCATCTCGATCTGGCCCTCGCTGATCACCTCCCAGAGCCCGCTCCAGTGCAATCTCGCCAAGGCCCAGGAGGGATCCCAGCCCGGACACCCCTTCGGCTACGACGGACAGGGCTGCGACGTCTACACACGGACCGTGTACGGCACCCGGGTCTCGATCAGCGTGGGTGTGCTCGCCACGCTCGGGGTCGCGCTCCTCGGCTCGCTTCTGGGCGGCCTCGCCGGCTTCTACGGCGGAGTGAGCGACTCGATCCTGTCCCGGATCACCGACATCTTCTTCGCGATCCCCGTCGTCCTCGGCGGCCTGGTCCTGCTGTCGGTGGTGACCAGCAACACGATCTGGCCGGTCGTCGGGTTCATGGTGCTGCTCGGCTGGCCGCAGATCTCCCGGATCGCCCGCGGCTCCGTCATCACCACCAAGCAGAACGACTACGTCCAGGCGGCCCGCGCCCTCGGCGCCTCCAACTCCCGGCTGATGCTGCGGCACATCACCCCGAACGCGGTCGCCCCCGTCATCGTCGTGGCGACCATCGCGCTCGGTACGTACATCTCCCTGGAGGCGACCCTGTCCTACCTGGGCGTCGGTCTGAAGCCCCCCACGGTCAGCTGGGGGATCGACATCTCCTCGGCCTCCGCGTACATCCGCCAGGCCCCGCACATGCTGCTGTGGCCGGCCGGCGCCCTCGCGATCACCGTGCTCGCGTTCATCATGCTCGGCGACGCGGTGCGCGACGCCCTCGACCCGAAGCTGAGGTGACCGCCGTGCTGCTCGAAGTGCGCGACCTGCACGTGGAGTTCCGGACACGGGACGGAGTCGCCAAGGCCGTCAACGGGGTCAACTACAGCGTCGACGAGGGCGAGACGCTCGCCGTCCTCGGCGAGTCCGGCTCCGGCAAGTCGGTGACGGCCCAGGCCGTGATGGGCATCCTCGACATCCCGCCGGGAAGGATCACCGGCGGCGAGATCCTCTTCCAGGGCCGCGACCTGCTGAAGCTCAAGGAGGAGGAGCGGCGCAAGGTGCGGGGCGCCGAGATGGCGATGATCTTCCAGGACGCGCTGTCGTCCCTGAACCCCGTGCTCAGCGTCGGCGACCAGCTGGGCGAGATGTTCACCGTGCACCGCGGGATGTCCCGCAAGCAGGCCCGCACCAAGGCGATCGAGCTGATGGAGCGGGTGCGTATCCCGGCCGCCGCCGAGCGGGTGCGCGACTACCCGCACCAGTTCTCCGGCGGTATGCGCCAGCGCATCATGATCGCCATGGCGCTGGCCCTGGAGCCGGCCCTGATCATCGCCGACGAGCCGACCACCGCGCTCGACGTCACCGTGCAGGCGCAGGTGATGGACCTGCTCGCCGAGCTCCAGCGCGAACTCAACATGGGGCTCATCCTCATCACCCACGACCTCGGCGTGGTCGCCGACGTCGCCGACCGGATCGCGGTGATGTACGCGGGGCGGATCGTCGAGACGGCGCCGGTCCACGACATCTACAAAGCGCCCGCCCACCCCTACACGAAGGGGCTGCTGGACTCGATCCCGCGCCTCGACCAGAAGGGGTCCGAGCTCTACGCGATCAAGGGACTGCCGCCCAACCTGATGCACATCCCGCCGGGCTGCGCCTTCAACCCGCGCTGTCCGATGGCCCAGGACATCTGCCGCACCGAGGTGCCGCCGCTCGCGGAGGTCGACGCGGACCGCGGGAGCGCCTGCTTCTTCTGGAGGGAATGCCTCGATGGCACAGACAGCCACTGAACCCCTGCTGGAGGTCAGCGGGCTGGTCAAGCACTACCCGCTCACCCAGGGAATCCTGTTCAGGAAGCAGGTCGGCGCGGTCAAGGCCGTCGACGGCGTCGACTTCCACCTCGCCCGCGGCGAGACCCTCGGCATCGTCGGTGAGTCGGGCTGCGGCAAGTCGACCGTCGCCAAGATGCTCGTCAACCTGGAGAAGCCGACCGAGGGGACGATCAAGTACAAGGGCGAGGACATCACCCGGATGTCCGGCAAGGCGCTGAAGGCCGTACGCCGCAACATCCAGATGGTCTTCCAGGACCCGTACACCTCCCTCAACCCGCGGATGACCGTCGGCGACATCATCGGCGAGCCGTACGACATCCATCCCGAGGTCGCGCCCAAGGGCGACCGCAGGAAGCGGGTCCAGGACCTGCTGGACGTGGTCGGACTCAACCCCGAGTACATCAACCGCTATCCGCACCAGTTCTCCGGCGGCCAGCGGCAGCGCATCGGCATCGCCCGCGGCCTCGCGCTGCGGCCCGAGATCATCGTGGCCGACGAACCCGTCTCCGCGCTCGACGTCTCCGTGCAGGCCCAGGTCATCAACCTGATGGAGAAGCTCCAGGACGAGTTCGACCTCAGCTACGTCTTCATCGCGCACGACCTGTCGATCGTGCGGCACATCTCCGACCGGGTCGGGGTGATGTACCTCGGGCGGATCGTGGAGACCGGCAGGGACGTCGAGATCTACGACCATCCGACGCACCCCTACACGCAGGCGCTGCTGTCCGCCGTACCCCTGCCGGACCCCGAGGCCCGGGAGCACCGGGAGCGGATCATCCTCGCCGGGGACGTCCCGTCGCCCGCGAACATCCCGTCGGGCTGCCGGTTCCGCACCCGCTGCTGGAAGGCGCAGGAGCGCTGCGCGCTGGAGGTGCCGCTGCTCGCGGTGCCGGCCGAGTTCCGGATCGGCGACAGTCCGGCCGCCCACGACTCCGCCTGCCACTTCGCCGAGGAGAAGCAGGTCGTCCCGCCGGAGGAGCCCCCCGGCGGGGTGGCATAACCGCACAAATGTGAGCGAACGTCGTTAACACGCAGGCAACTTGACGGAAGCGGTACCGATATACGGACACGCCAAGGTGAACACCGTACGGCCGTGCGGGTGCCGTAAACGAGCCGGGGTGCGCCATGTCACCCCGGCTCGTTGCCGTTCTCGGAGCGTTCCGCTCAGGTCAGGGCGAGAGCGCGCTTGAGGAAGTCCACCTGGAGAAGGAGCAGGTTCTCCGCCACCGTCTCCTGGGGCGTCATGTGGGTGACGCCCGACAGGGGCAGCACCTCGTGCGGGCGGCCGGCGGCCAGCAGGGCGGAGGACAGCCGCAGGGTGTGCGCCGCCACCACGTTGTCGTCCGCGAGCCCGTGCACGATCATCAGCGGCCGGTGCGGCTCGGCGGGCGTGGACAGACCCTCGTCGGTCACGAGCGAACTCCCCGCGTAGGCGGCGGCGTTCGTGGCCGGATCGCCGAGGTACCGCTCGGTGTAGTGGGTGTCGTACAGCCGCCAGTCCGTGACGGGCGCGCCCGCGATGCCCGCGTGGAAGACGTCCGGGCGGCGCAGCACGGCGAGCCCCGCGAGCCAGCCGCCGTACGACCAGCCGCGGATCGCGACCCGCGACAGGTCCAGCGGGAACCGCTCCGCGAGCGCGTGCAGCGCCTCGACCTGGTCGTCGAGCGTGACCGTGAAGTCGTCGCGGATCGCCTTCTCCCAGGCGGGGGAGCGCCCGGGGGTGCCGCGGCCGTCCGCCACGACCACCGCGAACCCCTGGTCGGCGAACCACTGCGAGGTGAGGTACGCGTTGTGCGCGGCCAGCACCCGGGGGCCGTGCGGGCCGCCGTAGGGATCCAGCAGGACGGGCAGGGGATTGTCGCCGTCGTAGTCGTTCGGCATAAGCAGGGCGCATGGGATTTTCTGTGCGCCCCCCTGTGTGAGTGTCACGCGCGGGGACAAACCGGGATGTTCGGCGTGCGAGGTGACGGTCGTCGCTTTCTTGCCGCCGCGCAGCACCTGCACCTGGGCGCCCGGCCGGTCGAGCACCGACGACACGAGCACGGTCACGCCCCCGGCGCGAACCGCCGAGTGCACGCCGGGCTCCTGCGAGAGGCGCTCCACGCCCAGCTCGTTCACGCGGTACACGTGCACCTCGCCGGTCTCAGGCAGGGCCGCCGCCTCGCCCGCCGACGCCGCGACCAGCACGTCGTCCGCCGACACGTCGAGCACCGCACGGACGTGCAACTGCGCCCCGGTCAGCGGCCGTTCGCCGAACGCCAGGACTCGCGCGCCCCCCTCGTCGGCGATCCGTACGAGCTGTCCGCCGGGGCTCCAGCACGGCACACCGGGGAAAAGATCAAGCCAAATTGGATCTTCGTCGGCGTGCACCATCCGGGTCGAGCCGGAGTCCGGATCCACGGCCAGGAACAGCTGGCTGCGCTGGTCCCGCGCCTGTACGAGGATCAACGGCGCACCCGCCGCTGACCAGTGCGCATGCGCCAGATACGGGTACCGGGCCCGGTCCCAGGAGACCTCCTTGCGGGCCCCGTCCACCCCGACGACGAAGAGCCGTACCTCCGCGTTGGCGCTGCCCGCCGACGGGTACGCGACCCGCTGCGGTTCGCTCTCCGGACGTGCTGGATCGGAGATCCACCAGCGTTGCACGGGCGAGTCGTCGACCCGTGCGACCAGCAGCCGATCGCTCTCGGGCGACCACCAGAAACCGCGCGAACGCCCCATCTCCTCGGCCGCGATGAACTCCGCCAGACCGTACGAAACCGACCCCGTTCCCTCCGTGGGCTCCGGCTCCGCGAGCGCCCGGTCGTCCTCGCCCCCGGCCCCGACGACCCGCAGGGCGCCCCCGGCGACGTACGCCACGAGTCGCCCGTCGGGCGACGGCCGCGGGTCGATCACCGGACCGGGGACCCGGAGCTCCCGCGCCGTCCCGGCCCGCAGTTCCGCGGTGAACAGCCGCCCCGAAAGGGTGAAGGAGGCCAGCTCGACGGCCATGTCCGTGGCATATCCGACGATGCCCGCACCGCCCTCGCGGCTGCGTTCCCGGCGCGCCCGCTCCGCCGCCGGGAGCCGCTCGGTGGCGCCCCGGAGGAGCACCGCCGGGTCGGCGGCGGACCGCTCCCGGCTCTCCGCCACGTCGAGGACCCACAGCTGGTTCGCCCGGTCCGTGCCGGTGGAAGACCGCAGGAACACCACGCGGGAACCGTCCGGCGCCACGGTGAACGCCCGTGGTGCTCCGGAGGTGAACCGCTGCGTCCGGGCGGACCGGCGCGGGAAGGACAGAGGCTCGTTCGTCATCCCCCGACCATATTGGCCATGCGCCCCCTTGTGCGGCCGTGCGCCGATCGATGCGCGCGTACGGATAGTTATGATCACTAGCGCTGCGTGGGTAAGAACCTGCTGGCTGCTGGAACGACGTACCCGACCCCGTACGAGCCTCGTACGGGGATCTGTGTGTCACCCGTACAACCCCCTGGTCCCTGGGAACTTTGGAGGTGAGCCGCCGTGGCACTTTCGATTTCGGCGGTGGTGCTGCTGGCGATCATCGTCTTCATCCTGGTGAAGAAGTCAGGACTGAAGGCCGTCCACGCCTTGGTGTGTGTCCTGCTCGGGTTCTACCTCGCCTCGTCGACGATCGCTCCGACGATCAACGACCTGACGACCAACATCGCGGGGATGATCGGAAGCATCAAGTTCTGACCGGCCGGTCCTCGGACGCGTACGAGACGAAGTCGGCCCAGGCTCCCTGCGCCAAGGTGAGCCGGGGGCCGGCGGCGTCCTTGGAGTCGCGGACGTGGACGACGCCGGGGGTGGTGGCCACCTCGACGCAGGAGTTGCCGTCAGGTCCGTCGCTGTAACTGCTTTTGAACCACGCCAGTTCGGAAATGTCCTGGGCTGAGGTGGTGCGGATCATGTTTCTCCCAGCACTTGCTCGATGAAGGCCAGCGACTCCCGTGGCGTGAGCGCCTGGGCCCGGATGGTGCCATACCGCAACTCAAGGATCCGCAGCTGCTTCGGATCGGAGATGGGTCGGCCGTTGTACGCGCCGTCGGAGCGGCCGACCGCTGTGCCGTCCGCGAACTTCAGCACCTCGATCTTCCCGCTCAGTCCGGGGTGGGCGTCGGCGCTCGTCGGCATCACCTGGAGCGTGACATTGCGCAACTGGCCCACCTCCAGCAGATGTTCGAGCTGCTGACGCCACACCATTGTGCCTCCGACCGGACGGCGGAGCGTCGCCTCCTCCTGCACGAAGCAGAGGGCCGGCGCAGGCAGCCGTTCGAAGATCGACGTACGGGCAATACGAGCGGCGACCATCCGGTCGGCTTCCTCGGGCGTGTACGCGGGCTGCCATGCTTCGAACAAAGCCCGCGCATGGCTCGGCGTCTGGAGCAGGCCGTGGAGGCTGAGCCCCACGTAAGCCCCAAGTTCGACTGCTTGCGCCTCCATCTTCGCCAGCTCCCGAACCTTCCTCGGATACCTGACCTTCGCGACGTCCTCTCGCATGGCCGAGAGCAACCCGCCTGCCGCCAGCACCTCGTCGGCCCTGTCCAGGTACTCGGGGCGGGGGATCCGCTTGCCCGCCTCGATCTTGTACACCATGTCCTCGCCGTACCCCACGGCCTCACCGAACTCCGCGGCCCGCATCCCCACCGCCTCGCGTCGCAGCTTCAGCTGGCGTCCGACGGTCGCGACCACCGCGACGCCCCAGTCGTCGTCAGGGTCCACCTCCCACCCCGGCTCGTCCGCCTCGCTCTTGAGCCGCCTCACGCCGTCGTCCACCGACATCCCGCACCCCTCCGCCGTACCGCCGAACCGCAACGCGACCTACCCGCACGACGGTTCCGGACAGCCCGGACACCACCGGACAACCTCCGGACAGTCACCGTACGTACCGGCGTCGTCACTGTTCACGGTAGGTGGACGCCGCCACGCTGAGTGACGTGAATCAAGAAATCGCCGACCCCGAGGCCCGGCTCACGGCGCCCATCAGGAACTCCAGCGTCCTCCTGTCGCCGACACCGCGGGGAGCCCGTCTCGCCCGGCTGCTGGCCACGGAGCAACTCCGGGACTGGGGAATCCCCTTGGACAGGGCGCCGCACGTCGTCGCCGAGCTGGCGGCCAACGCGGCGACGCACGGCAGGGTCCCGGGCCGCGACTTCCGGCTCACGCTGTACGTCGTCGGCGCCACCCTGCGGATCGAGGTCGCCGACACCCGGGGCGACCGCGTCCCGCGCATCCAGAACCCGGTGGGCGATGCGGAGTCCGGCCGTGGGCTCGTCCTCGTCGACGCCCTGGCCGACCGCTGGGGTGCCGTACCGGGGCCGCCCCCGCGCAAGACGGTATGGGCGGAGATCGACCTGCCACCGGAATCCGGCCGCCCGTGCTGCGGTGCCGGGGGAGGTCTTTCCCAAGGAACTCACGAGTGAAAGGACCCGGCCAAGCCCCACCCCTCCCGTCCCCGGCGCAAACTCACTCGCGCGAGTGAACATCACCGACTCGGCTGGATCCGGGGGCCGTTGGCTGCCCTACGCTCGGCGCAACACCACCGCAGACATGCGACGGCCCTCGCCGGGGAGTGCAATCCCGAGGCGAGGGCCTGACCACCGAGGAAGTTAGGCCCTTCCTGATGGACACCAAAAACCTTAGCGCGCCCCCGCGCGCCCAGTCCCGTGTTGCCACCAACAGGCATGCGAAGGGACGTCCGGTGCGGGCCGGTGGCGTCATCCACGACAACACCCGCCACACCGACCGTTTCACGGTGATCGGCAACCACCTCACGCAGCACCCGAACCTGTCCGGGCTCGCGATCGGGCTGGGCGCCCACATCCAGTCGCTCCCGGCCGGTCACCCCGTCGACATCAGGTCCCTCACCCGCCGCTTCCCCGAGGGCGCGACCCGGATCGCCGCCGCGCTGCGCGAACTCGAAGCCCACGGCTACCTCCGTCGCACCCGCGAACGCGTCCCCGGCGGCCGGATCGTCACCCGCACGGTCTCCTGCAACCAGCCAGGACGAGGAGGTGCGGTCGAGCTCCCGATCCGGAGTGGGGCGGCCGGGGCCACGATCCGGGGCGACGCGGGGGCCGGGCACGAGGGCGAGGGTGAGCCGGAACAGCACCCCGCCCCTCCGGGTCCGGCGGCGACTCCGGACCCGCGCGAGCGGCGAGAACGGCGGGAGCCGCCCGAACGGCGTGCGCCCGGCAGGGTTCTTCCCGAGGTGCCCCACCCGGCCCGGCCCGTCCCCGCCCTCCTCCAGGCGGCCACCGACCTGCTCGCCGGCCTCCACCACCACGAACCCCGCCTCCTGCTCTCCGCGCGCGACACGGCGCACCTCGCCCCTGGCGTCGCCGCCTGGCTGGAGCGCGACGTCAGCCCCGGTGCCGTAAGGCTCGCGCTGACCCGGGACCTGCCGTCCGAAGGGCTCAGGCGCCCGGCAGCGCTCCTGGCTCACCGGCTCACGGTCCAGCTGCCCCCACCCCCGCCGTTCCGCACCTCCGCATCCTCACCGGACATCCGCCATCCCCTCCAGACCTGCGACGGCTGCGAGCGGGCGTTCCGGGCGCCGGGACCGGGCCGCTGCCGGGACTGCCGGCCGGGTTTCCGGAGCGCCGCCTGACGACACGTAGCGGCCTCGATGTCCCGCTCGTACCCCAGGCCGCCCCGAGGCACCCTCCGGAGGACGCCGTGGGCACTCGGGCCGACACGGGCACGAGCTCCTCGTCGCTCCCAGGCCTGCCCGAGCCCGCCCCGGCCGTTGCCTCGTAGGCTGGCCCCATGACGGAACTGCCCGACCGGCGTCTGCTCCTGGTGCACGCGCACCCGGACGACGAGTCGATCAACAATGGCGCGACCATGGCCCGCTACGCGGCCGAGGGCGCCCATGTGACGCTGGTGACCTGCACCCTCGGCGAGGAGGGCGAGGTCATCCCGCCCGGACTCGCCCATCTCGCCGCCGACCGCGAGGGCGGACTCGGCCCGTTCCGTACGGGTGAGCTGAGCGCCGCCATGAAGCAGCTGGGCGTCCACGACCACCGCTTCCTCGGCGCCCCCGGGCGGTTCCGCGACTCCGGGATGATGGGCGTCGAGCAGAACGACCGCCCCGGCGCCTTCTGGTCCGCCGACCTGGACGAGGCCGCGGACAGCCTCGTGGCGGTCGTCCGCGAGGTGCGCCCCCAGGTGCTCGTCACCTACGACCCGGACGGGGGATACGGGCACCCCGACCACATCCAGGCCCACCGCGTCGCCACCCGCGCAGCCGAACTGGCCGCCGACCCCGCCCACCGCCCCGACCTCGGCGACGCCTGGCGGATCACCAAGACCTACTGGAACCGCATGCCGCGACCGGTCGTCGAGGAGGCCTTCACCCGGCTGCGCGCGGCGCTCCCCGAGCTGCCGTTCGAGCGGGCCGCCGCCGTCGACGACGTACCGGGCGTGGTCGACGAGGCGACCGTCACCACCGAGATCGACGGAACCGCGTTCGCCGCCGCCAAGATCGCCGCCATGCGGGCACACACCACCCAGATCACCGTGGACGGCCCGTGGTTCGCCCTCTCGAACGATCTGGCCCAGCCCCTCTTCACCACCGAGTACTACGAGTTGGTGAACGCGCCGCGCCCCGCCGCGCGGGAGACGGACCTCTTCGAGGGGATCGAGGACATCGCGGGGGCCGGGAGGGCCGACCGGTGAGGGACGCACGAGCGACGAGCACGACCGGGCAAGGGACGGATCTGTGATGAGTACGACGGGACAGCGCGGCGGCGGAAGCATGCTCGCGCAGCCACTGACACGGCCCTCGGGCGGCCGCATCGCCGCCTACGTGGGGCTCTTCCTGCTCGGCGCGGTCGTCGGGGCCGCCGGGGCGCTGGTACAGCCCGGCTGGTTCCCGCTCGGGCTGCTGCTCGCGCTGGCGGGCGGCGCCGGACTCTTCCTCGGCGGATCCCGGGCCACCGGAACCCGGGCGGGGGCCGTCGCGCCCGCGGCCGGCTGGGTGCTCGCCGTCGTCCTGCTCACCGCAAGTCGTCCCGAAGGGGACTTCCTCTTCGGCGCCGGGATCGGTTCCTACCTGTTCCTCCTCGGAGGGATGGCCGTCGCTGTGATGTGCGCCACCCTGGGTCAGGGGCGGCAACCGGGCGGCTCCGGCGCCCGACTTGGCAAGTGACGTACTACTTCGCCGTATCGGTCAGGTGCGGGTCCCGTGCGAGTTTCCCCATCGGGCGAGGTTTGCGCGGCGTACACGGCCAGTATGGTGGTGCGCGCCGCCGAGCTGCCCGAGATGAGGTCGAGGAAACGGGCGGCGGAGCCAACCGGGAGAACCTGCCTTGAGTCGTGAAACTGACAGTTCGTCCTCCGGGCCCAACGGGCGCGGTGGAGCCGCGTACCCGTCGGGGACGCCGCCGTACGGGACCCCCGCGGCTTCCGAGAGCGGTGCCGACGCGGGCCGTTCGGCCGCCGGCAAGCCGCCGGAGGAGCGCAAGACCGAGACCACCCTGACGACCCGGATCCGGATCAACATCCCCGGATCGCGGCCCATCCCGCCCGTGGTCGTCCGCACACCCGTCGCGGACTCCGACGTGCCCGCCCAGGGCGGCGACGGCGCGAACACCGGTGCGGCACAGCCCTCCCGCGGCGTGAGCGCGCCCACGGGCGCCTCCGCGGCGGCCACCACCACCGCGGCCCCGTCCGTGCCCGCCCCCGCGGCGGCACAGCCCGGGGACCAGCCCGGTGGGCCCGAGGAGAAGACCAGCGACTGGTTCGCCCCCCGCAAGTCCGGCGCCCCCAAGGGCGGCCAGGGCGGCGGGTCGACCAACGGGGCGGGACTGCCCGGCGGTTCGGCTCCCGCCGGGCCCGCAGGCGCTGCCGGTCCCGCGGGCCAGGGCGGACCTTCGGGCAACCGGCCCGGCACCGGACGGCCCGCGCCGTCCGGCGGCGCCGGTCCGCTGGGCATCACCGGCGGGGTCCGCCCCGGCGGCCCGAACGGCGGCGGCACCAACGGCGCCGGGCTGCCCGGTGCCACCGGTGCCGGACCCGTGGCTCCCGGCCACGGCGGCGGCACGGGGTCCTTCGACGTCTCCGGCGCCCTGCGGGACACGGGCTCGTTCCCGGCCATCGGTTCGCACGGTGGACCCGGTGGCCCGAGTGGTCCCGGCGAACCGCGCCGCGACGACCTCCCCTACTTCTCCGAGGGCGGCCCGTCCGGCGCGACCGGCGGTCCGGTCACCGGTGACGGCCCGCTGCTGCCCCCGGCCGGCCCGGGCGTCGCTCCCGGCAGCCTGGCCGCGGCGCCGGGCCCCGGCAACCCGAACCCGGGCGCGGGCCAGGGATATCCGGGCGGCGGCCTGAGCGGCGGTCTCAGCGACGACACCGCGATCCTCACCCCGCAGAAGCCGGCACCCGACCCGGGCCCCGGCGGCTACGGCGCTCCCGTGGACAACGTCTCCGGGCACACCCTGACCAGCGGCATCCCCGTCATCAACCCCGGCCAGAACTCGCCGTTCGGGCCCGGTTCGCACCCCGACGGGCCGCTGCCGCACACCCCGCCGAAGCTGCCCGAGCCGGTCCAGCAGCCGCCCGCCGCGGCGAGGCCGGCGAAGAAGAAGAAGGGCCGCAACAAGCCGGCGCTCCTCGGCGCCCTCGTCGTGGTCCTGGCCGGCGGCGCCTATGGCGCGGGCCTGCTCATGAACCACTCGGACGTGCCCAAGGGCACCACCGTGCTCGGCGTCGACATCGGCGGCGGCACCCGCGACGACGCGGTCAGGAAGCTCGACGACGCGTTCGGGGACCGTACGAACAAGGCGCTCAAGCTGTCCGTCGACGGGGACACGGTCTCCCTCAAGCCCGACCAGGCCGGACTCCAGCTCGACGCCCAGGCCACCGTCCGCGCCGCCGCGGGCAGCGACTACAACCCGGTCTCCGTGATCGGCTCGCTGTTCGGCCGCCGGCGCGTGGTGGAGCCGGACATGCCGGTCGACGAGGAGAAGCTCCAGGCGGCCCTGGAGCGCGCCGCGAGCGGCTCCGGTTCGGCGAGCGACGGCACGATCAAGTTCCAGCCAGGCAAGGCCGTTCCCGTCTACGGCAAGGTCGGCAAGGGCATCGACATCGCGCCCTCGATACAGGCCGTCGAGGACGCGTACCGCGCCCAGGTGGAGACCGACGCGACCACCCCCGTGAAGGTGGCCACGACGACCCGTCAGCCGACGGTGTCGAAGGACGCGGTGGACCAGAAGATGGCGTCGTTCGCGACGCCGGCGATGTCGGCGAACATCACCGTCCGCACGGACGCCGCCCACGCCATCTCCTTCAGCCCGGAGAAATCCATCTGGAAGTTCCTGAGCGTCCAGCCGGTCGACGGCAAACTCGTCGAGCGCTACGACCTCAAGGCGCTCAAATCGCTGTACGGCGGCGCCTTCGACGGCGTCACGGTCACCAAGGGCGACGGCAG
Source organism: Streptomyces sp. NPDC102279 (assembly GCF_044766365.1). Classification (NCBI taxonomy): domain Bacteria; kingdom Bacillati; phylum Actinomycetota; class Actinomycetes; order Kitasatosporales; family Streptomycetaceae; genus Streptomyces; species Streptomyces sp. NPDC102279. Next base: position 386,969 of record NZ_JBIWLU010000011.1, read on the forward strand.
CAAGAAGGCCATCAGCCCCCAGGAGGTGGCCTCGGCCGTCGGCCGGGCACTGCTCGGGAAGACGACCGCGGACCGCATCGTGACCATCCCCACCGACCCCAGCTAGCGCCGCCCGGCGCCGAGCAGCACCGCGCAGCGCCCGTCAGCGGCGCGCCTCGCGCATCGAGGGCACCCGGCCGGAATCCCACCGGCCCGGTGCCCTCCCGCACGTCACGGGGCGATGCGGGCTTCGGCTGCCCTTCCCCGCGGAGTGGCGGCGTGGCGGTCCGTGGTCGGACGTCCTGGCCCGCGGCGATCCGCGGGGCGGCGACATGACATCTGTCATCCGGGACCGAGGACACACCGCACTGCCGCCGGGACCCCCTACGCCGCCACGATGGATCACATGACAATCACTGCGACTGCGGCGGCCACGACCTCGGTGGTCGGGTTCGAATCGGTCACCAAGAGCTACGGCGACGTCCGGGCCGTGGACGCCCTGACGCTCGACCTGCACCCGGGCGAGACGGTCGCCCTGCTCGGTCCGAACGGCGCGGGCAAGTCGACCACGCTGGACCTGCTGCTCGGCCTGAAGAACGCCGACAGCGGCACGGTCCGGGTATTCGGCACCAGCCCGCGCGAGGCGATCGTCGCCGGCCGCGTGGGCGCCATGCTGCAGAGCGGCGGCCTGATGGACGAGGTCACGGTCGGTGAACTGGTCAAGCTCGCCTGCGACCTGCACCCCCGGCCCTGTCGCGTCACCGACGTCCTCGCCCGCGCCGGCATCACCCAGATCGCCGCCCGCAAGGTCAACAAGCTCTCGGGCGGCCAGGAACAGCGCGTCCGCTTCGCCCTCGCCACGGCCGGCGACAGCGACCTGATCGTTCTCGACGAGCCGACCACCGGCATGGACGTCACCGCCCGCCAGGCCTTCTGGGCCACCATGCGCGAGCAGGCCGACCAGGGCCGCACGGTCCTCTTCGCCACGCACTACCTGGAGGAGGCCGACGCCATCGCGGACCGCGTCCTCGTGCTCCACCGGGGACGGCTGCTGGCCGACGGCACCGCCGCCGAGATCAAGGCCAGGGCGGGCGCCCGCCGGGTCGCCTTCGACCTGGAGGGCCCCATCGACGAGACCCCGCTGCGCGCGCTGCCCTTCCTCACCTCGATCGACGTGTCCGGGCAGACCGTCCGCATCCAGTCCGCCGACGCCGACGCGACCGTCCACGCCCTCTACGGGCTCGGTGTCTTCCCCCGCAACCTCGAAGTCGCCGGACTCGGTCTCGAACAGGCCTTCGTCGCCATCACCGCGGCCGAAGAGGCCAACCGCACCGCCGCCGAGGAGGCGACCTCCAAGTGAACAGTCTCATCAAGCTGGAGATCACCCGCGCCCTGCGCAACCGCAAGTTCCTGTTCTTCTCGGTCATCTACCCCTCGGCCCTGTTCCTGCTGATCGCGGGCAACGCCGACAGCACGACCAAGGTGGACGGCACCGGCCTCACCCTGCCGACCTTCTTCATGGTCTCCATGGCCTCCTTCGGCGCCCTGACCGCCGTGCTCATGGGCAACAGCGAGCGCATCGCCAAGGAGCGCGAGAGCGGCTGGGTACGGCAGTTGAGGCTCACCACGCTGCCCGGCCGCGGCTACGTCCTCGCCAAGACCGCGAGCGCCGCCGTGATCAGCCTGCCGTCGATCGTCATCGTCTTCGTGGTCGCCGCCGCGGTGAAGGACGTACGCCTGGACGCCTGGCAGTGGCTCGCGCTCACCGGCGTGATCTGGGCCGGCAGCTTCGTGTTCGCCGCGCTCGGCGTGGCCATCGGATACGTGGCCAGCGGTGACGCGGTCCGCCCCATCACGATGATCGTCTACTTCGGCCTGTCGATGCTCGGCGGCCTGTGGATCCCCTCGACGACCTTCCCGGACTGGCTGCAGAACATCGCGAAGTGGCTGCCCACGCACGCGTACGCTGCCCTGGGGCAGGCCATCGAACTCGGTGACGCCCCGCACGCGAAGGACATCGCCATCCTCGTCGCCTTCTTCGCCCTCTTCGCGGGCGGCGCGGCGTGGCTGTACCGGAAGGACACGCTGAAGGCGTGAGTGCCATGACGGAAGACCCGCTGCCCGACCAGGCCCGATCGGACCGGCTGATGCGGATGGGGGAGTCCCCCCGCGACATCCGCGAGGCCCTGCGGAAGTCGGTGTGGATCGTCATCTGGCTGGTGTTCCTCAGCTCACCGGTCCACGACCTCGTCTCCGGCGACCACACCACACCGGCCGTCGTGGCCGGCTGGGTGGGCCTGGCCGCCTTCGTCGCGATCTATCTGACCCTGGTCTTCCGGAACATGGGCAAGGCCTCCGCCGGCACCCTGAGCGTGGCCCTCATGGTCCTCGCCCTCGGCGCGCTCGCCACCGTCCTCTGCTTCACTCTCGGCCCGCCGTGGCTCGGCCTGTTCGTGTACGTCTCGGTGGCCTGCGGGACGGCGTTCCCGCTCCGCGTCTCGTACTGGACGATCCCGCTCACCGCCGTGGTGATGCTCCTCGTCGGCCTGCACGGCGGCGAGGAGGACGCGCGAAACCTCGTCCTCCTGGTGGTCCTGATCGGCTACGCGATGACCGGTGTACGCCAACTGGTGCGCACCACGGTGGAACTGCGGCGGGCGCGCGCAACCGTCGCCCAACTCGCCGCGAACGAGGAGCGCCTGAGGCTCGCCAGGGACCTGCACGACCTGCTCGGCCACTCGCTGTCGCTGATCACGCTGAAGAGCGAACTGGCCGGGCGGATGCTGCCCGACCACCCCGACAAGGCGGCCCAGCAGGTCGCCGACATCGAGCAGGTGAGCCGCCAGGCCCTGGTCGACGTCCGCGAGGCGGTCACCGGTTACCGGCGGCCCCGGCTCGCCGGTGAACTCGCCGGAGCACAGGTCGCGTTGACCGCCGCGGGCGTCGTCGCCGACCTGCCGGCCGAACCCGACCTGCACGGTGTGCCCACGGAGAGCGAGTCCGCGCTCGCCTGGACGCTGCGCGAGGCCGTCACCAACGTCGTACGGCACAGCGGTGCCCGGCGCTGCACGGTGGAGCTCATGCGCCGCCAGACCCTGGACGGTCCCGTCCTCGAACTGTCGGTGGAGGACGACGGCTCGGGCGGTTCCGCCGGCGGCACCCCCGGCAACGGCCTGACGGGGCTGACCGAACGCCTGGAGAAGGAGGCGGGGTCACTGGAGGCGGGCCGCACCCGGCACGGGTTCCGGCTGGTCGCCCGCGTCCCCCTCACCGGCGATCGGGCCCCTTTGGGCCCGGCGGACGACACCGTAGGATCCGGTGCATGAGCCGCACGATCAAGGTCCTGCTCGCCGAGGACCAGTCGATGGTCCGCGAGGCGCTGGCCGCCCTGTTGGGACTGGAGCCGGACATCGAGGTGGTCGCCCAGGTGGCCCGCGGTGACGAGGTGCTGGCGGCCGCCCGCGCCCACGACGTGGACGTGGCGCTCCTCGACATCGAGATGCCGGGCATGACGGGCATCGAGGCGGCGGCGGAGGTCCACCGGGAACTCCCCGGCATCAAGCTGCTCATCCTCACGACCTTCGGCCGTCCCGGCTATCTCCGCAGCGCCATGGAGTCCGGCGCCGACGCCTTCCTCGTCAAGGACGCCCCGGCCGCCCAACTCGCCGCGGCCGTACGCAAGGTGCTCGCCGGCGAGCGCGTCATCGACCCCACCCTGGCCGCCGCCGCACTCGCCGGCGGCGCCAATCCGCTCACCGACCGCGAACGCGAGATCCTCCGCGCCGCGGCCGACGGGTCCACCAACGCCGAACTCGCCACCGCCCTCCACCTCTCCCAGGGCACGGTCCGCAACTACCTCTCCACAGCCATTCAGAAACTCGCGGTCCGCAACCGCGCGGAAGCGGTACGGACGGCTCGGGAGAAGGGGTGGCTTTGAGGGCGGCGACGCGCTGGGCCGTCAATCGCGCCTGATCAGCTCCGGTTTGATGTCCCGGCCCACGAGGGGCAGCGTCCCCAAGGCCGCGGCCCCCACCACACCGAGTGCGGCGAGCACGAGCAGGGGCAGGCCGGCCGTGTCCCAGAAGACCTCGCCGCCGCCGGTGACGAGATAGCTCGACTCCGCGAGCCTGCCCGCGACGAGTGCCAGGGCGAGCCCGATAGCGAGCGGCAGGACGACCTGGGCGCACTGGACGGCCCGCAGCGTTCTGGCCCGTGCCCCGATCAGGGTCAGGGCCGTCACGTGCGCCCGGCGTTCGACGGCACGGTCCGTGACGGAGACCAGGAACGCGGCGATGCCGATGACCAGCCCCATCACCATGCCGAGTCCGAGCAGGGTCTCGATGACGCCGATCTGCTGGAGTCCGTCGATGTTGACGCCGATGGGGTCGACGTCGGCGGTCGGGGCGGCCGCGCCGATCCCGTCGAGCACCCGGCGGACGGCATCCGGATCGGAGCTGCCCGTGAGGACGTAGCGGGCCGACTCCGGGCGTGCCGCTGCGGGCACTTGCGAGGGCGGGACCAGCACGGCGGCGCCACCGACCGCCGAGGGGTCGTAGGCGCCGTAGACGATGCGGTCGGACGGCAGCGTGAGGGACAGCGTGGCGCGCTGTCCGTCCCTCCGGATCCTGAAGGGGAAGGCGGCGCCGGGGCGCACCCCCGGGTCCGCGGCGGTGTTCGGGTCGACGAGCCGCAGGACCTTGCCGTCCACGCAGCCCGCGGAGTGCTCGACGAACTGCCGAAGTTGGGCGCAGGTGGCGACGAGCGCGGTGACCTGCGGCTCCACCTGCGAGCCGCCCTTGAGCGACACCCACGAATCCATCGTCAGGGCGTGGGCCCGGACACCCGGCACGTCCGCGAGGTCCCTCTGCTGGCGGGAGGTGAGCCCCGACAGGGCGATGGAGTAGTCCTGGGTGGGGCTGTCGGGCCGGGTGACCTGGTTCTCCTCGATCAGGATGCCCTGGGCCAGCGAGGCGGCGTACACGAGGAGCACGAGTCCCGTGACCACGCGCATGGTGCTGCCCGGTTCCACCTCGTTGCGGCGCATCGCCAGGTTCAGGGTGAGCGACTGCGTGGCGCCGGCGACCTTCCGGGCGAGCGTGTACGAGAGCAACGGCAGGGTCAGGACCAGCCCGGCGCCGGTCAGCAGCACACCGGCCGGGACGAGGAGCGCGGCCGGGCCGTCGCTCGAAGCCGGGTGGGTCGTCAGGCCGGTCGCGCAGTAGCCGGTCACGATGCCGAGGCCGGTGACCAGCAGGAGAGCGCCCCATCGCGAGGGCGCCTTGGGCAGCGCGGTACGGCGGACGGCGAGCGGGTTGGTCGCCGCGCTGCGTGCGCTCGCCCGTCCCACGAACCAGGCGAGCGCCGGACAGCCGATCAGGCAGACGCCGACGGTCGTCGGCGAGAGGGCGCCGTCCGCGGGGTACCACCGCAGCTCCGGCAGCCCGGTTCGTGACATCACCTGGTTGAGGAGCACGTACTCGCCCAGGCCCAGCACGGCGCCGAGCAGCGAGGCGATGACCGTCTCGGCGGCGTTCACCCGCTGTGTGCCCTTCACGCTCAGTCCGAGCAGGCGCAGGGCGGCCAGACGCCGGGTGCGGCTGGCCGCGGAGAGCCGCGCGCAGACCGAGAGGAAGACACCCAGGGGCAGCAGGACGATGGTGGCGAGGGCGAAGCGCAGAATGGTCAGCGTGGAGGGATCGACGGCGGGGATCGGCGCGTAGCCGTAGCCGAATCCCGTCAGAACGCGCGCCTTGCCGCCGAGTTGGGCACGGGTCGTGCCGACGTACGCGTACAGCTCGTCCGGGTTGGTCAGGCCGGCGGCGCCGATCAGGCCCTTCTCGCGGCCCGGCAGCAGCCCGTTGAGGGCGGGCTCCTCCCGCAGCAGGGCGTGGACCCGGGGGGAGACGAACACCTCGCCCGGGCCCGGGAGTTCGCGCAGGCCGGGCGGGAGGGCTGCGGCGTCCGTGCCGCGGGCGACGAAGACGCGGGTGAAGGCCTTCGAACCGTGCGGGTCCGAGCGCTCCAGGACCAGACTCGACCGCGCGGAAGGGGCGCGTGAGGACGTGGTGGGCTCCCTGGCGGCGGCCCGTCCGTCGTGCGCGTCCAGGATCGCCGGGATGGTCAGCACCAGCGCGAGACAGCACACCCCGAGGGAGCCGCCCGCGGCCATCAGCAGGAAGCGGACACGGTTGCCGCGTCCGGCACCGAGCAGCAGGCGCAGCCCGAGCAGGAACTCCTTCACAGCGGCTCCCCCGGGGACAGGACTCCGTCGGTCATCGAGTAGCGCCGGTCGGCCTGCGCGGCCACCGCCGGATCGTGGGTGACGAGGACGACCGCGGTGCCCTGCGAGCGGGCCAGACCGAGGAACTCCTCCAGCACGGCCGAGGCGTTGGCGCTGTCGAGCGAGCCGGTGGGTTCGTCGGCGAAGACGACGGCCGGGCGGTGGACCAGGGCCCGGGCCACGGCGACGCGCTGGCTCTGTCCGCCGGACACCTGCGACGGCCGGCGCTCGCGCAGTCCGCCGAGTCCGAGCCTGCCGAGGACCTCACCGGCGGCGGCGAGGGCGGGACCCTTGCGCTGTCCCGCCAGCCGCAGGGGCAGGGCGGTGTTCTCCTCGATGGTCAGCTCGGGAAGCAACTCGCCGTACTGGAAGACGAATCCGAAGCGTTCGCGGCGCAGCGTGCTGATCTCGTCGTCGCTCAGCCCGCCGAGCGGGCGCCCCTCGAACCGCACCTGGCCCCGGGCGACGGGCAGCACGCCCGCCAGGCAGTACAGGAGCGAGGACTTCCCCGAACCGCTCTGCCCGGTGATGGCGGCGACCTCTCCGCGCGCCACGGAGAGATACGCGTCCCGCACGGCGGGCTGAGCACCGTAGGAGAGGTCGACTCCCCTGGCCGAGAGGATCTCCGGGGCATGGACTTCCGGACTGCTGATGGCTTCCCCCAAGAAGCGAACGGGCCCAGGTGTGCACCCCTGGGCCCTCGGTCGTGCGGCCTGCGGCCTACCGTCGGTAGTGCTTGGTCACGGAGCAGTTGTCGGGGTGCAGAGAGCCCCGGTCACGGCAGACACGTATGTACGCGTCGGACGTGTAGCGCTCGTCACCGCTCCAGTTCAGGTAGTCCTGCGGGACGGTCTTCTTCTGCTTGCCGTTGTACCGGCTCCAGCTGTAGCCCTCGACGCGTACCTGCGTGTACACGTTGTGCCCGTCGCCGTTGTCGGCGTCCTTGAGGTTGCCCTTCCACTCGAAGGCGCCGTGGTTCGTGCCGGCGGGCCAGAACGTGTACTGGCCGGAGTTGAGTTCGGCGCCACCGGTGGTGAGCTTCGGAATGGCGTGCCACGAGCTTGCGAACGCGGTTCCGGCACCGGCCGCGAACAGGCCGGCCGCCAGGATCCCTACTGCGAACTTCCGCACTTGATTCTCCCGTTGTTTGTCGGCCCTGGTGGTCATGTTGCGTTCAGGGCCGTGGCGGAGAGTAACAAGGGGTCGCGGGGTGAAAACACCGTGTACGTACGGCTGTTGGTGATTTGGTGTGCGTGATCGGCCCGGCCGCGGGGATTGCTTTTCTGGGATCTTGCCCGAGCTTGACCGGAAGATGTTCATTGCGGAGGCAACCGGGGGTGGGGTTCCTCCGTCCCCTCAGGGCCCGTCAGTTGAGCATCGCCCGTGCGGCCAGGGCCTGTTGGCGGACGCGGGTGGCAGCGGATTCGTCGACCGCCGACACCACGTCGGCGTAGGCGTCGAGTTCGGCCGCACCGGTCAGGAAGTCGCCCCTCTGGACCAGGAGTTGCGCGCGCTCGTAGCGGAGCCGGGCCGGGTGGGACGGGAGCAGCAGGGAGAGTTCGACGGCCCAGAGGGCCACGTCGGAGCGTTCCGGGCGGGCGGTGGCCCAGGCGCGGATGTTGTTGAGGATGCGCAGGACCACGTCGAGCGGGTCGGCGGGGGAGAGCATCGACGGATCCAGCGGAGCGCCGGTCGCACCCGCGACGAGGAGTTCCGCGTCCGCCCCGGACAGGACCCGCCCGCCGTCGAAGGGGTCGGCGAGCACCTGCTCCTCGGGCGGTCCGAAGCCCACCACGAAATGGCCGGGCAGCGCGACCCCGTAGACCGGCGCGCCGGCCCGGCGGGCGACCTCCATCCACACCACGGAGAGCAGGATGGGCAGCCCGCGGCGCCGTCGCAGCACCGTGTGCAGCAGCGACGACTCCAGCCGCTGGTAGGCGGCCGGTGATCCCCGGAAACCGCAGCGCCCGCCGAGCAGTCCGGCCAGCGCGGCCGCCCAGGAGCGGGGGCCGCCCGGGCGGAACGGCAATCGCCCCGCCAGGTCGTCCAGTTCGATCTGCGCCGCGTCGATCGCCGCCTCGTCGAGCGTGCCGTCCGCGGCGGCTCCCACCAGCAGGCAGAGCAGCGCGAGATCGGGACGCTCGGCCCGCGCCTCCTCGGCGAACCGACGCCGCACCTCGTCGGCGCGCTCCATCTCCGGGGGCTGCGGGGAAGACATAGCGGGTTCGTGCCCCTTCACGCCGATCGATACATCTCGGCACCGCCGGACGTGTCCGCCGCCGTGGCGGTCGCGCCCTCGGAGGTGTCCCGCTCCACTCCGGCCACGCCCGCGCCCTCCGCGGCTTCCTCGCCCGGCGTCCACCGGTAGTGGTGGTACGCGTGGTGGGCGGCGAAACCCAGGCCGGCGTACAGGGCGCGGGCCGCCGTGTTGTCCGTCTCCACCTGGAGCCAGGCCGCCGACGCGCCTTCGGTCAGGGCGCGGTCGGCCAGGGCGGACATCACGGCGCCGGCGAGGCCCCGGCGCCGGTGTGCCGGGTCCACTTCCACGGCCGCGAAACCCGCCCAGCGGCCGTCCACCACGCACCGCCCGATCGCGGCCGGCGGCTCACCCTGCGCACCCGGAACCGTCGCGAACCACACCGAGGGCCCGCTGCCCAGCACCCGCAGGGCCACCTCGCCCACTCCCCTGCGCTGGTAGCGGCCGAGCCACGACGCGTCCGCCGTCCGGGAGAGCGTCACCTCGGGGGCCTCGCGCTCGGCGAGCGGCGCGAGGGCGCCGATCCATAGTTCGGCGGTCACCTCGTTCGACCAGCCGCGCGCCTCCAGCTCCGCGCACAGCAGCTCCTGCGTGCCCTCGGCACCGGTACTGGTCTGGATGTAGGCCGGGAGGCCACGGTCGCCGTACCAGTCCCGGACCAGGGTCAGCGCGTCGTCCAGCGGCACGCCCGGGTCGCCCAGCGGCAGCACGGAGTTGGCGCGCCGGGTGAACCCGGCGGCAGCGCGCAGCTCCCAGTCGCCGAGCCGCTCGCTCTCCACGGGGCGCCAGGCCCGGGCGGCGACCCGCGCCAGCTCCTCGTACGACGCGGCCGGACCGCGCCGACGAGCCGGAGCGGACGGGACGACCTTGCCCGCGACCAGCATCGACTCCGCGATCCGGACCCGCTCACCGGTCCGTCGTGTGATCAGCAGCACACCGTCGTCCCATGATGTGAGAACACCGACCGTATCGGTGAACTTCTCCACCGTGTCTCCATCGTCGGTCATGCGGCGCACGGAGACGCGTTTCCCCACGTCAGCAGCGGTGATACGGACCTCGAGTCGGCCGGAAGCAGAGATTTCCACAGGTCGGTCCACCCCTCCTGTTCGGATCATGCCCAAGAACGGAGATACTAGGGGCGGGCATCGACGACGCCGCGCTCCCGCGCGCCAGGCGGCGGAGCCTACGCAGGCCCGCCAGCGCCCTATCGAGGAGGAACGACAGCGTGACCTACGTCATCGCGCAGCCTTGTGTCGACGTCAAGGACAAGGCGTGCATCGAGGAGTGCCCGGTCGACTGCATCTACGAGGGCTCCCGGTCCTTGTACATCCACCCGGACGAATGCGTCGACTGTGGAGCCTGTGAGCCGGTGTGCCCGGTCGAGGCGATCTTCTACGAGGACGACACTCCGGAGGAGTGGAAGGACTACTACAAGGCGAACGTCGAGTTCTTCGACGAGCTCGGGTCGCCCGGCGGCGCCAGCAAGCTCGGCCTGATCGAGCGCGACCACGCCTTCATCGCAGCCCTTCCGCCGCAGAACCAGTAGCACCGGTGAGCGGACCGCCGGGGTATCCCCGGCGGTAGCTCGAGGAGCGCCGCCTCGGTCCCGTACGGCCCCGATCGCTCCGATCGCCGTACGGGACCGAGGCATTTGCCGTTCCGGCCCGTACGGCGGCCCGTGTCCTTCCGAACGGGCCGTGGGCAGGGCCGTGAGCACGACAACGTACGGGCCGTACGTACGAGAAAGTGAGCCCGATCCCGTGTCCGCAGTCTCCGACCGGCTTCCCACCTTCCCCTGGGACAAGCTGGAGCCCTACAAGGCGACCGCCGCAGCTCACCCGGGCGGCATCGTCGACCTGTCCGTCGGCACCCCGGTCGACCCGGTGCCCGAGCTGATCCAGAAAGCTCTGGTCGCCGCCGCGGACTCGCCCGGCTATCCCACGGTGTGGGGCACGCCCGAGCTGCGGGACGCGCTCACGGGCTGGGTGGAGCGACGGCTCGGTGCCCGGGACGTCACCCACCGCCACGTCCTGCCGATCGTCGGCTCCAAGGAACTCGTCGCCTGGCTGCCCACCCAGCTCGGCCTCGGTCCGGGGGACAAGGTCGCCTACCCGCGCCTCGCCTACCCGACGTACGAGGTCGGCGCGCGGCTCGCCCGAGCCGACTACGTGGCCTACGACGACCCGACCGACCTGGACCCGACGGACCTGAAGCTCCTGTGGCTGAACTCCCCGTCGAACCCGACCGGCAGGGTCCTCTCCGCGGCCGAGCTGACCCGGATCGTCGCCTGGGCCCGCGAGCACGGCATCCTCGTCTTCTCCGACGAGTGCTACATCGAGCTGGGCTGGGAGGCCGAGCCGGTCTCCGTCCTGCACCCGGACGTCTGCGGCGGCTCGTACGAGGGGATCGTCTCGGTCCACTCGCTGTCCAAGCGCTCCAACCTGGCCGGCTACCGCGCCGCGTTCCTCGCGGGCGACCCCGCCGTCCTCGGCGAGCTGCTGGAGATCCGCAAGCACGGCGGCATGATGACCTCCGCGCCGACCCAGGCCGCCGTGGTCGCCGCCCTCGGGGACGACGCCCACGTCCACGAACAGCGCGAGCGCTACGCCGCCCGCCGAGCGGCCCTGCGCGACGCTCTGGTGGACCACGGCTTCCGTATCGAGCACAGCGAGGCGAGCCTCTACCTCTGGGCCACCCGCGACGAGTCCTGCTGGTCGACGGTCGCCCACCTGGCCGATCTGGGCATCCTGGTGGCCCCGGGGGACTTCTACGGCGAGGCCGGTGAGACGTTCGTCCGCGTGGCGCTGACCGCCTCGGACGAGCGCGTGGCCGCCGCGGTGGAACGCCTCACCTCCTGAACCCGCGCCCGGCGCGGCCGGACGGCGGCGTGCGGCGGTCGGGATCAGCGGAACGGGGGTCCGGGGAAGCGAGTTCCCCGGACCCCCGTCGTCGTACAGCCCGGCCGGACTAGCCGAGCGGCAGGCCCTTGAGCGGCAGCTGGTCGGTCGGCAGGCCGCCCTTGGCCACGCCGTCCGTCGGCAGGCCGCCGCCGGTCGCGGTCTTCGCGGTGTCACCCAGGAGGCCGCCGGCCTGGCCGGCCGTGTCCCCGGCCACCTTCTGCGCGGCGGGCGTCACGGTCTTCGCGACCTTGCCGCCGGTCTTGCCCGCGGCGGGCACCGCCTTCTTGACCGTGTCGCCACCGGACTTGCCGGCCGTCCCGGTGACGTGCTGCGTCGCTCCGTCGAGGGTGTTGCCGACGCTCGCCCCGTCCAGGGCGGTCAGTCCGCCGAGGTCGGGGGTGGCCGGCAGTGCGGCCGCCGCGCCGGCGGAGCCGGCCGCACCGACCACGGGCGCCGCTCCCGCTGCGATGAGCAGCGCGACACGGGCGATCCGGCGGGTCAGGGGGAGGGACATGGTGCTCCTTAGACGGGAGGGAACGGTGAACTGTCCGACCGGACCGGCGTACCGGCTGCTGGTGTGCCTCCGGTGATCGTTCCGGGCTCGGACGCAGTGACTACCGCTCGAAGCCCTCGAAGGTTGCGGTGACCCGAAGCAAAGAGTTGGTAATGCGTCGCATTATCGGTTGTGGATAAAAACGGGCAAACGGAGTCCGTCGAGAACGCCTGACGAATCCTTACGGCCCTTTGCTGTCAAGGGATTTCGCGAGCCGCCGAGTTGGCGGACGACACGCCGTACGAATCGCGGGTCCGCCGCGGGCGGGGTAATCCGCACGAGTGACGGCCCGCACTACTGCCCGGCGATGATCCGGACCTCGGACGCGGCCTTCCCGGTGGGGGAAGCGCCCTTCGCGTCGGTCGTGTGCCACGACCCCTCGGACTGTCCGGCGGTCCACTCGCGCCCCGCGTACGAGACCCGCTCGATGTGCAGGGCCGAGGAGTTGGCCACCGCCCAGTGGGCCAGCTCCCAGCCGCGCCGGAGAGTCCCGGTCCCGGAGGTGGCGCCCTCGCGCACCGGCACGGTCACGGTCCGGGCGCCGGTCGACGCGGAGGACGAGGCCGAGGCGGAGACGGAGGCGGTGGGTTCCGGTGACGCCGAGACCCCGTCGGCGCCGACGGTCGCGCCCGCCTCCTGGAGGACGTCACGCCCGAAGTCCTTGGCGAGTGCCGTGCGCACCGCGTCCGCACCCCCCGCGGGTGTCGCGTCGGGACGCCCCTCGCAGGTCAGCGTGGCGGCTGCACGGCCGGTGAGGGCGGCGGCCAGCAGCGTCGCGTCCGGCTCGTGCTTGGCGTACGCCTGTGGAAAGCCGCTGCGCTGCACCCGCTGCGCCGCGACGGTGAGCGGCAGCCGTGAGTAGCCGGGGACCTTCGCCAGGTGCTCGTAGAAGACGCCCGACGCGTACGCCGGGTCCATGATCTGGCGCGGGGTGCCCCAGCCCTGTGAGGGCCGCTGCTGGAACAGGCCGAGGGAGTCACGGTCGCCGTGCCGGATGTTGCGCAGCCCCGACTCCTGGAGCGCCGTCGCGAGAGCGATGGCCACCGCGCGCTCGGGCATCCCCCGGGAGGTGCCGACCGCCGAGACCGTCGCCGCGTTCACCGCCTGCTCGGGGCTGAACTCGTACGACGCGCCGTCGCCCTTGCCGGAGACCACGCTGCACCGGGGCGCGCCCGTGCCGCCCGTGAGGTACTGCACCGCGAGATAGCCCGCGAGCGCGAGCAGGACCACGAGGGCCCCTCCGAAGCGGAGGAGTCGGCGGCGCGGGCGCCGGGCGGGGGTGGGGGGCGGCTCTGACACGCGTACAAGGTACTGGAGGTCCCTGTCGGCACCCCCTGTGGCTGTGGACAACCGCCGGGCCGGCCGGGACGTACGACCGCTTCCGGCCCCTTTCCGGCGCCTTTCCGGACCCATTCCGGACCCTTTCGGGGGCGCCGGCCCGGCGCGCTAGGGTCGACGCCATGGCCGACACCTCCCTTGACCTCACCCTGGACGCAGCCGAGCTCACCGCGCAGCTCGTCGACTTCCCCTCGGAGAGCGGCGACGAGAAGCCGCTCGCGGACGCCGTCGAGGCCGCCCTGCGCGCCCTGCCGCACCTGACGGTCGACCGGTACGGCAACAACGTCGTGGCGCGCACGCGCCTCGGCCGCGCCGAGCGGGTCGTCCTGGCCGGTCACATCGACACGGTGCCGATCGCGGACAACGTGCCCTCCCGGCTCGACGAGGACGGCGTGCTGTGGGGCTGCGGCACCTGCGACATGAAGTCGGGCGTCGCGGTCCAGCTCCGGATCGCGGCCACGGTCCCCGAGCCCAACCGCGACCTCACCTTCGTCTTCTACGACAACGAAGAGGTGGCGGCCCACCTGAACGGGCTGAAGCACGTCTCCGACGCCCATCCGGACTGGCTGGAGGGCGACTTCGCGGTCCTTCTCGAACCCTCCGACGGGCAGGTCGAGGGCGGCTGCCAGGGCACGCTGCGGGTGCTGCTGAAGACCCGCGGCGAGCGGGCCCACTCCGCCCGCAGCTGGATGGGCTCGAACGCGATCCACGCGGCCTCCCCGATCCTCGCCGCGCTCGCCGCGTACGAGCCGCGCCACCCGGTGATCGACGGCCTGGAGTACCGCGAGGGCCTCAACGCGGTGGGAATCTCCGGCGGGGTCGCCGGCAACGTCATCCCCGACGAGTGCGTCGTCACCGTCAACTTCCGCTACGCGCCCGACCGCACCGAGGAGGAGGCGATCGAGCACGTCCGCACGGTCTTCGCCGACTGCGGCGTGGACGAGTTCGTCGTCGACGATCACAGCGGCGCCGCCCTGCCCGGCCTCTCCCACCCGGCCGCCGCCGCGTTCATCGAGGCCGTCGGGGGCACCCCGCAGCCCAAGTACGGCTGGACCGACGTCTCCCGCTTCAGCCGGCTCGGCGTCCCGGCGGTCAACTACGGCCCCGGCAACCCTCACTTGGCGCACAAGAGGGACGAGCGGGTGGAGACGGCCAAGATCCTCGCGGGCGAGGAGCGGCTGCGCTCCTGGCTCACCGCCTGAGACCGACCCGACCGCTGTTCGTGGCGGACATGCTCACGTCCCCCCGCCGTAACCAGCGGAGATCTACGCTGGGGCGGAACGACCTTCCCCAGGACCCGGCTCCGGCCGGGGCGGGGGAGACCCGTACGCGGAGGGAGTGGACATGGCTACTGGCAACCCGGAGGGCAAGAAGCGGCCACCGGAGGAGCAGCGGCTGGGCCCGGTGCTGCGCAGGCGGGACCAGGTGCAGGCGAGCACCACGGACCAGCGGCTGCTGGACGCGGGAGGCCCGTCGGACTGGGTGCACACCGACCCCTGGCGGGTGCTGCGCATCCAGTCGGAGTTCATCGAGGGCTTCGGGACACTGGCCGAACTGCCGCCCGCGATCAGCGTGTTCGGGTCCGCCCGGACGCCGGCCGACTCGCCCGAGTACCAGGCGGGCGTCGCCCTCGGGCGTGGTCTCGTCGAGGCCGGGTTCGCCGTGATCACCGGCGGTGGCCCCGGTGCCATGGAGGCAGCGAACAAGGGTGCCTGCGAGGCGAAGGGCATCTCCGTCGGCCTCGGCATCGAGCTTCCCTTCGAGCAGGGGCTCAACCAGTACGTCGACATCGGCCTGAACTTCCGGTACTTCTTCGTCCGGAAGATGATGTTCGTCAAGTACGCGCAGGGCTTCGTGGTCCTGCCGGGCGGACTCGGCACCCTCGACGAGCTGTTCGAGGCGCTCACCCTGGTCCAGACGCAGAAGGTCACCCGGTTCCCCATCGTGCTGTTCGGCACGGAGTACTGGGGCGGTCTCGTCGACTGGCTCAAGAACACGCTCATCGCCCAGGGCAAGGCTTCCGAGAAGGACCTGCTCCTGTTCCACCTGACCGACGACGTGGACGAAGCGGTGGCCCTGGTGTCGAAGGAGGCCGGCCGCTAGCGAGCGCCGGCAACCGGCCACGGCCCGGGAGGGACTGCGGGTTCAGCCCCTCCCGAGCCCTGTGGCGCCGGCCTACGCCAGCCCCCGCCGGGCCACCGCCGGCGGCCGATGGCCCGCGATCGACGCCACCATGTCCAGCACCTGCCGGGTCTCGGCGACCTCGTGGACGCGGTAGACCTGCGCCCCCAGCCACGCGGAGACGGCGGTCGTCGCGAGGGTTCCGACGACCCGCTCCTTGACCGGCTTGTCGAGCGTCTCGCCGACGAAGTCCTTGTTGGAGAGCGAGACGAGTACCGGCCACCCGGTCTCGACCATCTCTCCGAGCCGCCGGGTCGCCTCCAGGCTGTGCCGGGTGTTCTTCCCGAAGTCGTGCCCGGGATCGATGAGGACCGACTCACGGGGCACCCCCAGGGAGACCGCGCGCTCCGCCAGACCGACCGTCACCCGCAGGATGTCGGCCATCACGTCGTCGTACGTGGCCCGGTGCGGGCGGGTCCGCGGCTCCGCCTCCCCGGCGTGCGTGCACACCAGGCCCGCCCCGTACCGGGCGGCCACCTCCGCCAGCCGCGGGTCGACCCCGCCCCAGGCGTCGTTCAGCACATCGGCGCCGGCCTCGCAGACCGCCTCGCCCACCTCGTGCCGCCAGGTGTCGACGCTGATGATCACGTCGGGGAAGTTGCGGCGCACCTCGGCGACGAAACCGACCGTCCGGCGCGCCTCCTCCTCGGCGGTGACCTCTGCGCCGGGGCCGGCCTTGACCCCGCCGATGTCGATGATGGCGGCGCCCTCGGACACCGCCTGCTCCACGCGCGCGAGGGCGGGCTCGTCGCGGAAGGTGGCCCCCTGGTCGTAGAACGAGTCCGGGGTCCGGTTCACGATCGCCATGATCACCGGCTCCTGCGGGTCGAATTCACGCCTGCCCAGCCTGAGCATCCCCTATGACCTCTCCCAGTGGTTACCGCCGATGAGCCGCCTGCGACCTTAACTGTCAGACTCGCATGGCACGATCGGAGCCTGACACTTCCGGCGTCAGACTGCTTTCCCGTCAGCATCAGCACCTCCGGCACCAGTAATCGCCGGCATCCGTACTTCGCGCCGACGCGTTGCGCGCCGGCACCAGAGCGTGGGGACCTCCAGCGATGTTCATGTTCTTGTTCCTCGTCGTCGCGCTCGTCGTCGTGGTCGCCGCGGTCACCGTGTCCGTGGTGGGCGGCGGCGAGAGCACCCCGCTTCCCGACGCCGAGCCCGAGCGGCTGCACGACCCGCTGCCCTACGACCGTCCGGTGCACCGGGGCGACGTGGACGCGGTGCGCTTCCCGGTCGCCGTGCGCGGCTACCGCATGGCGGACGTGGACGACGTCCTGGGGCGCCTCAGCGCCGAGATCGGTGAGCGGGACGCGCGGATCGCCGACCTGGAGTCCGCGCTCGCGGGGGCCCGCGCGGCGAGCGCGCCCACCTCGCTGCGCAAGCACCCGCAGGACGAGCAGTGAGCGACGCGCTGGCCGGTCCCGACGGGGTGCTGCGCTGCCCCTGGGCGCTGTCGACCGAGGACTACGTGGCGTACCACGACGAGGAGTGGGGGCGCCCGGTCCACGGCGACCAGGCGCTGTACGAGCGGCTGTGCCTGGAGGCCTTCCAGTCGGGCCTGTCCTGGATCACCATTCTGCGGCGCCGCCCCGGCTTCCGCGCCGCGTTCGCGGGCTTCGAGATCGCCGAGGTCGCGACGTTCACGGACGCCGACAAGGAGCGCCTGCTCGCCGACCCGGGCATCATCCGCAACCGCGCCAAGATCGAGGCGACGGTCTCCAACGCGCGCGTGCTGGCCGACTGGGCCCCGGGCGAGCTGGACGAGCTGATCTGGTCCTTCGCCCCCGACCCGGCGACCCGCCCGGCCCCGCGCGGGCTCTCCGACGTGCCCGCCGTCACCGAAGAGTCGACCGCGCTGTCCAAGACGCTCAAGAAGCGCGGTATCCGCTTCGTGGGCCCCACGACCGCGTACGCCCTGATGCAGGCGTGCGGACTGGTGAACGACCACCTGGCGGACTGCGGGGCGCGCGACGCCGTCCGACGGGCGCCGGGACGGTGACCGGCCGGGCCCGGTAGAGACGTGGAACGGGGGAGGGGGGGGGGGGGGGGGGGGGGGGGGGGGGGGGGGGCGGCCCGCCCCCCCCCCCCCCGCCCCCCCCCCCCCCCGCCCCCGCGCCCCCCCCCCCCCGCCCCCGC
>NZ_JBIWLU010000012.1:0-54227 GCF_044766365.1 Streptomyces sp. NPDC102279
GGGCCCGACCCCCCCCCACCCGGCAAAAGATCGCCCCTTACAACCCCCAGTTTTTCCGCCCGCCCCCACCCCGGCCCGGGCCGGGGCACCCGGCCGGCGGGTCCCCCCCCCGGTGGTGGGACACGGCCGGTGGTGTCGCGGTGGGGCGGGGTTTACACGTCGAAGTAGAGCTCGAACTCGTGCGGGTGCGGACGCAGCTGCAGCGGGGCGATCTCGTTGGTGCGCTTGTAGTCGATCCACGTCTCGATCAGGTCGGACGTGAAGACGTCGCCGGCGAGCAGGAACTCGTGGTCGGCCTCGAGGCGGTCGAGGACGGCCGGGAGCGAGGTCGGCACCTGGGCGACGCCCGCGTGCTCCTCGGGAGCCAGCTCGTACAGGTCCTTGTCGATCGGCTCGGCCGGCTCGATCTTGTTCTTGACGCCGTCCAGGCCGGCCATGAGCAGGGCCGAGAACGCCAGGTACGGGTTGCCGGAGGAGTCGGGCGCGCGGAACTCGACGCGCTTGGCCTTCGGGTTGGAGCCCGTGATCGGGATACGCATGGCCGCGGAGCGGTTGCGCTGCGAGTACACCAGGTTGACCGGGGCCTCGAAGCCGGGGACCAGACGGTGGTACGAGTTCACCGTCGGGTTGGTGAAGGCGAGCAGCGACGGGGCGTGCTTGAGGATGCCGCCGATGTAGTAGCGGGCCATGTCCGACAGGCCCGCGTAACCGGCCTCGTCGTAGAACAGCGGGGAGCCGCCGCTCCACAGCGACTGGTGGACGTGCATGCCCGAGCCGTTGTCGCCGAAGATCGGCTTCGGCATGAAGGTCGCGGTCTTGCCGTTGCGCCAGGCGACGTTCTTCACGATGTACTTGAAGAGCTGGAGGTCGTCGGCCGCGGCGAGCAGCGTGTTGAACTTGTAGTTGATCTCGGCCTGGCCGGCGGTGCCCACCTCGTGGTGCTGGCGCTCGACCTGGAGGCCGGACGCGGCCAGCTCCAGGGAGATCTCCGCACGCAGGTCGGCGAAGTGGTCGACCGGCGGGGTCGGGAAGTAGCCGCCCTTGTAGCGAACCTTGTAACCGCGGTTGTCCTCGACCGCACCGGTGTTCCAGGCGCCTGCCTCGGAGTCGATGTGGTAGAAGGACTCGTTCTCGGCGGTCTTGAAGCGCACGCTGTCGAAGACGTAGAACTCGGCCTCGGGACCGAAGTACGCCGTGTCGGCGATACCGGTCGACGCGAGGTAGGCCTCGGCCTTCTTGGCCACGTTGCGCGGGTCACGGGAGTACTGCTCGCCCGTGATCGGGTCGTGGATGAAGAAGTTGATGTTGACCGTCTTGTCGCGGCGGAAGGGGTCGACGCGCGCGGTGGACAGGTCGGCGCGGAGCGCCATGTCGGACTCGTGGATGGCCTGGAAGCCGCGGATGGAGGAGCCGTCGAACGCAAGCTCCTCGGCCGGGTCGAAGGCCTCGGCCGGGATCGTGAAGTGCTGCATCACACCCGGCAGGTCGCAGAAGCGGACATCGACGAACTTGACGCCCTCGTCCGCGATGTACTTCTTGGCCTCGTCGGCGTTCTGGAACATCCAGCTCCTCCTACTCCCGCCCACTGTGGACCGGGGTGGTAGTTCGTTCGTGCGGCCAGTGCGGTGGCACACGCTGGAGCCGACCATAGGGACGGGGGATTTCTCAAGCGTGACCCATTTGTTTCGCCCAAGTTAACCGACCCGGGCCCGTAAGGCCCCTCCTGTCCACAGGTCAAAACGGGCACAGTACCGTGGACGCGTGGACAACAGGCAAGCAATCGGATCGTGGCTCTCCGGACCCCGCGCGGCCGCCGAGGACGCCGGTGTCGACTTCGGATACCGCGGCGAGCAGCTCGGTCTGCCGGAGCAGGGACCTGGCTCGATCGCCCGCCCCGGCCGCCGGCTCGGCGCCCTGGTCGTCGACTGGGGCCTGTGCCTCCTGATCGCATACGGGCTGCTCACCCATGGCTACGACCAGGCCACGGGCAACTGGGCCCTCCTCGTCTTCTTCGTCCTCGGCCTGCTCACGGTCGGTACCCTCGGCTTCACACCGGGCAAGCGCCTGTTCGGCCTGCGCGTCGTCCCCGAGGGCGGCGGCCGGCTGAACCCGCTGCGCGTCCTGCTGCGTACCGCGCTCCTGTGCGTGGCCGTCCCGGCGCTGATCTGGGACCGCGACGGCCGCGGCCTGCACGACCGGCTGGCCCGCACGGTCGAGGTCCGCGCCTGACGCGCACGGCGCCGCCGCTCCGTGAGCCCCGGCCGTCGTGGCCGCCCCGCCCCGTCACGGACGGCCGGTCCTGACCGCCCCGTGGTCCTGATCCATCCCCGCTGGTCCTGTACGACGCCGGTCCGGGCCGTCCCCGTATGCGGCGCCGACCGCCCCGGCTGCGTCCTGGAGGGTCTGCGGGGGAGTGACACCTGGCCGGTCGAGAAGTGAGCGATCCCCCTCCGCCCGGCGGGCCGCGGCGGCATCCCGGAGCGCGGCGCACCCGACGCACAGACGCCGATGGGGCGCCCGGAGAATTCTCCGGGCGCCCCATCGGCGTTCTGAGTTCTGGGGGAGCGTCAGCGGCCCTTGCCGCCGCGCGGCATCCGCATGCCCTTGGGCATCGGGCCCTTCGGCAGCGGCATGTTGCTCATGAGGTCGCCCATCGCGCGCAGCCGGTCGTTGGTCGCGGTGACCTGCGGGCCGGTGAGGACGCGCGGCAGCTTGAGCATCGTCGTGCGGAGCTTCTTCAGCTCCACCGTGTTCTCGCCCGTGCCCACGAGGATGTCGTGCACCGGAACGTCCGAGACGATCCGCGCCATCTTCTTCTTCTCGGCGGCCAGCAGGCTCTTCACCCGGTTCGGGTTGCCCTCGGCGACCAGCACGATGCCGGCCTTGCCGACCGCGCGGTGCACCACGTCCTGGCTGCGGTTCATCGCCACCGCCGGAGTCGTGGTCCAGCCTCGGCCGATGTTGTCGAGCACCGCCGCGGCTGCGCCGGGCTGCCCTTCCATCTGCCCGAAGGCGG
Organism: Streptomyces sp. NPDC102279; assembly: GCF_044766365.1. Taxonomy (NCBI): domain Bacteria; kingdom Bacillati; phylum Actinomycetota; class Actinomycetes; order Kitasatosporales; family Streptomycetaceae; genus Streptomyces; species Streptomyces sp. NPDC102279. The sequence continues at coordinate 3,017 of NZ_JBIWLU010000012.1, forward strand.
CCCGCTCGGCCCTGCGCCCGAAGACGATCGCCGTCGCGAGGAAGGCGAGCAGGAGCCCGAGGATGCCGAGATAGACCGGGTGGCCGATCAAGAAGCCGATCGCGAGGATGACACCGAAGGTGACAATTCCGACAGCCGCGAGTACAAGACCGATCAACGAATCGGCCTTGCGGGTCATCTTGTACGTCTGGACGATCTGCTTGAGTCGCCCGGGGTTCGCAGCGTCCGCTGCGGGTTCCTTCCTCGCCATGCCAGGAAGTCTACGTGGCCCGGGAAGCGCCTACGACGGCAGTACCCGGGCGAGCGGGGCCGCGAGGTGCCCGCGTCGGGGTCAGGGACGCGTGAGAACGGATTCCAGCACGAGCTGCGCCTCGACCCGGTCCTTCGCACGGCGGCGGTCCTCCAGGACGGAGGTCCACGCGTTGCGGCGGGCGGTGCGCTGACCACTGCTCATGAGCAGCGACTCGACGGCACGGAGTGCATCGGTGAACGACGGGATCGCGGTGGCGCGAACGGGCGCGGCCTGCATGGTGGAGGTCCCCCCTCGGGATAGGCGGCTCGTGCGGGACGGTACGGGGTGTAGGACAAGGGTCACTGATTGGTGTTACCAGGGCGTGACCGACCGGTCAAACACCAATGAAACCTTGATGCCGAGGGTCGTATTTCCGACGCGTCCCCGGTGGCGTCTCGAACTGCGCGGATGGCCGCGACGGCCGTGAACGGGCCGGTGTGAACGGCGAGTTGGCTGTGCGCGGACTCACACGAAGGCGGTGGCACTCAGTGCCACCGCCTTCGTTTCGCAAAAAATCGCGAGCGACTCCCGTTCGGCGTAATCAGACCGCCTGGGAGGCGACGTAGGCCCCGCGCTTCTCGACGGCCATCTGGTAAAGCCGGCCGGCGCGGTACGAGGAACGGACCAGCGGACCCGACATGACGCCGGAGAAACCGATCTCCTCGGCCTCCTCCTTCAGCTCCACGAACTCGTGCGGCTTGACCCAGCGCTCCACGGGGTGGTGGCGCACGGTGGGCCGCAGGTACTGCGTGATCGTGATGAGCTCGCAGCCCGCGTCGTGCAGCTGCTGGAGCGCCTCGCTGACCTCCTCGCGGGTCTCGCCCATGCCGAGGATCAGGTTCGACTTCGTGACCAGACCGTAGTCACGGGCCTCGGTGATGACCTTGAGCGAGCGCTCGTAGCGGAAGCCCGGGCGGATGCGCTTGAAGATCCGCGGGACGGTCTCGACGTTGTGCGCGAACACCTCGGGGCGCGAGGAGAAGACCTCGGCGAGCTGCGCGGGCTCGGCGTTGAAGTCCGGGGCCAGCAGCTCGACCTTGGTGCGGCCGGTCTCGCGGCCCGCCGTCTGGGCGTGGATCTGGCGGACCGTCTCGGCGTACAGCCAGGCGCCGCCGTCCTCCAGGTCGTCGCGGGCGACGCCGGTGATGGTGGCGTAGTTCAGGTCCATCGTGACGACGGACTCGCCGACACGGCGGGGCTCGTCACGGTCCAGCGCCTCGGGCTTGCCCGTGTCGATCTGGCAGAAGTCGCAGCGCCGCGTGCACTGGTCACCGCCGATGAGGAAGGTGGCCTCGCGGTCTTCCCAGCATTCGTAGATGTTGGGACAGCCCGCCTCCTGGCAGACGGTGTGCAGGCCCTCGCTCTTCACGAGCGCCTGCATCTTCGTGTACTCGGGGCCCATTTTCGCCCGGGTCTTGATCCACTCGGGCTTGCGCTCGATGGGGGTCTGGCTGTTCCGGACCTCCAGGCGCAGCATCTTGCGTCCGTCGGGTGCGACTGCGGACACATCGGCTCCCTGTAGCTTCGATTCTTCGGCGTACACCAGGGTACGCCCGTGCGGTTCTCGGCCCCCGAGGTGGGCAACCTTCGGGAACGGGGGTCCATTCCCGTACGGCCGCTCCGTCCGGGGGAGGGCTTCTAGGCCGGCGTCCGTTCCACGACCCGCGGCTGCAGCTCCGCGTTCTCCAGTACGTCCCGCAGGTGCCGCTCGGCCACCGGGAGGACCTCGGCGATGGTCACGTCGCGGCCGAGTTCGCCCGCGAGGGAGGCGACGCCCGCGTCGCGGATGCCGCACGGGATGATCCGGTCGAACCATGCGTTGTCCGGGTTCACGTTCAGCGCGAAGCCGTGCATGGTGACGCCCTTGGCGACGCGGATGCCGATCGCGGCGATCTTGCGGTCCTCGCGGCGCTGGCCGGCGTTGGAGGGTGCGTACTCCGGGCCGTCGAGCCGGGGGTCGAACTCCTCGTCCTGGAGCCTCGGGTCGAAGTCCAGGGAGAGACCGCCGAGCGCCGTGCGCTGTTCGGCGGGGTCCTTGGCGTCGCCGAGGATCCACACGCCGCTGCGGCCCTCGACCCGGCTGGTCTCCAGGCCGAACTCCGCACACGTACGGATGAGGGCCTCTTCCAGCCGGCGCACGTGTGCTACGACGTCCACCGGGCGGGGGAGTTTCTGGATGGGGTAGCCGACGAGCTGGCCCGGGCCGTGCCAGGTGATCTTGCCGCCGCGGTCCACGTCGATGACCGGCGTGCCGTCCAGGGGCCGCTCGCTGTCCGCCGTGCGCCGGCCCGCCGTGTAGACCGGCGGGTGCTCCAGGAGCAGACAGGTGTCGGGGATCTCGTCCAGGAACCGGGCGGCGTGCACGCGGCGCTGCTCGTCCCACGCCTCCTGGTACTCGACGGCCTCGTCGCCGAATCCCATGCGGACGAACCGCAACTCACTCACGGCAAGCGCCTCCCTCGAAGCTTCCTGGGGCGGTGGTGGCCCCGTGCGCGGCACGCGAAAGAACCTTTCGTCAGGTCCGTCGGCGCCCACGCCACTGTACGTCCGCCGGAAACGCGTCAGCCCGACGGTCAATCCTCACACGATCGGATGAATGAATGTCGAAGTGTGCGATGACGTGCTCACGCTCCGCTACATTCGCGCCGTTCACGAGGCCATAAGGGCTGCTCACAGGCAATCCGGGCACCAGGCGGCCTCGGGGCGGCCCGAGCACGCTCCACGCCGCCCCGAGCCCTTGGTGACCCGAAAGGCAGGAGACCGCACCGCAGATGACGGAACGACCCGCGCAGCGCACTCCCAACCGCCAGCTCGCCGCGCTCATCGCAGAAGCGGGGTTCTCCAACGCAGGTCTCGCCCGTCGCGTGGACCAGCTCGGTCTGGAACACGGACTCGACCTCAGATACGACAAGACATCGGTGACGCGGTGGCTGCGGGGGCAGCAGCCCCGCGGGACCACGCCCGCGCTCATCGCCGAGGTCTTCACCCGCCGCCTCGGCCGGCGCCTGACCGCGCAGGACCTCGGACTCGACGCCTGCGCACCCGTCTACGCCGGGCTGGAGTTCGCCGCCTCCCCGGAGGAGGCCGTCGACATCGTCAGCGGCCTGTGGCGCAAGGACTCCGGCAGCCACGCCGAACTCCGCAAGATCGCCTTCACCCCGGCCGGACTCGTCGTGCCCAGCCGGGACTGGCTGATCGGCCGGGCCGACGACCGCGTCGCCCACGGCGACCAGCACTCCCGGGTGCCTCCCCAGGGCCGCCCGGCGGTCCCCCGGCTCACGGCGCCGCCCGAACCGGGCGTCCCAACGGCCCGGCGCGCTCGCACCGAGCGGGGGCCCGGGCAGCGGGTCACCGGAGGGGACATCGCCGCCCTCCGCTCGGTCGGCGAGCTCTTCCGCGTCCTCGACCACGCCTACGGCGGCGGCCACGCCCGGCAGGCACTGGTGCGCTACCTGGAACACGAGACCGAACCGATGCTGCGCGGCGCGTACGGCGAGCAGACCGGCCGGCACCTGTTCGCCGCCGCCTCCGACCTCACCCGGCTCGCGGGCTGGACCTCGTACGACATCGGAGCGCACGGGCTCGCCCAGCGGTACTTCGTCCAGGCGCTGCGGCTCGCCCAGGCCGCGGGTGACCGGGTGTACGGCGCGTACGTCCTCATCACGATGAGCCGGCAGGCCGTCTACCTCGGGCACGGGCGCGAGGCCGTGCAGCTCGCCCGGGTCGCCCAGCAGGGACTCGGGTCGTCGGGACCGCACCTGGTGCAGGCGCTGCTGCACGCCGTCGAGGCGCGGGGGCACGGTGTGCTCGGCGAGGTGCGGGCCTGCACGGCCTCGCTGGTCCGGGCCGAACGGGCGCTGGAGGCGTCCCGGTCCGGCGACGAGGTCCCGCACTGGGCCCGCTTCTTCGACGAGGCGCAGCTCGCCGACGAGTTCGGGCACTGCCACCGGGACCTCCAGCAGTTCCGGGCCGCCGCGCAGCACGCCGAGCGCTCGCTGCAACTGCGCGCGCCCGGCTACGCCCGCAGCCGGCTGTTCTGCCGGGTGGTGCTCGCCTCCGCCCGGCTCGGGCTCGGCGAGCTCGACCAGGCCTGCCTGCTGGGGGCGGAGGCGGCCGGTCAGGCGGCGGAGATGCGGTCGGCGCGGGCCATCGAGTACGTACGGGACTTCGAGAAGCGGCTCGAACCGTACAAGGACGCGGCGCCCGTGCGCGGGTACCGGGACAAGGTGTCCACGCTGAGCTGAGCCGGGGGACCGCGGCGGTCGTCCCCGGTCTCCGGCCTGGGGTGCCGGAGACCGGGAAGCTCGCCGTGCCCGCCGGCACCCCCGGGGCGGGAACGGTCAGGCGGCCGCGGACTCCAGCTGTTCCGCCGACGGGACCGGGCGGACGTCCAGGTCTCTCAGGAGGGCGTGGGCGGCCCGCCGGGCCGAGTGCAGCGCGCCCTGGACGGTGCTGGTGTCCCGGTGGTCGCCGCACACGTACAGGCCCGCCAGCAGCCGTACCGGGCGCCGCGCGTCGTGCGGGGGAGGCATCGCCGGGACCGCCTCGGGTTCGTGGTGGACCGCCAGCAGTTCCCAGCGGGACGTCGACGTCCCGTAGAGGCGGGCCAGCTGGGCGCGGACCGTCGCGTCCAGGTGGGCCGCGCCGGGCGGGGTCCCGAGCACGGTCGAGGAGACCAGGGCGCGGCCCGCCGGGGCCCGCGTCGGGTCGACCTGGCTGACGACCGCCGTGTGGGCCACCGGACCGCCCCGGTCGGCGTCCAGCAGGAGGGCCGGGTCGGTGAGCGGGGGCTCGTCCATGGTGTGGTGCAGGACGGTCACCGGATGGAAGGCCGGGACGTGCAGCCCCGGCAGGAAGTCCGCGGCGGCGCGCGCCCCGGTCGCCAGCAGGACGGACCGGCAGCGGATCTCGCCGTGGTCCCGCGTCGACACGGTGGTCGTGGAGACGGCGGTGACCTCGACGTTGGTGTGCACGGTGCCCGGTGGCAGGCCGGCCGCGAGCAGTTCCGGGAGGGCGTCCGCGCCGCCCTCCGGCAGGCACAGCCGGCCGGTGGCGAACGCGTGCAGCGCGAGGTCCGCGCACCGGCTCGACGTCCCGAGTTCCGGGTCGCAGAGCAGGGCGGCCAGGAGGGGGCGCAGAAACCCGTCGACCGTACGGGGTGGCAGCCCCCGGGCGATCAGCGAACGGGTCGCGGTGAGGTCGGGGCGCGCGAGGAGCCGCTCCGGCTCGGTGGCGGCGAGCCGCCCGAGGGCCATCGCCAGACGGGACTGGTCCAGCGGGCCGCCGAGTGGTCCGGGCCGGGAGGTGCCGCGCGCCGGACGGGCCAGCGGCAGCCGGGGGGCGCTCGCGAGGGCGCGTGCGGTGGTGAATGCGCCCCTTGCGCTCCGCGGCGTGCCGGGTGCGACGGCCCGGTGGTGGTGGCCGTCGCTGTGCAGCAGCACGCCGGGCGAGAACGGCCGCAGGGTCAGGGCGTCCAGGCCCGGGGTGTGGCGCAGTTCCGGGTAGGAGGTGGACAGGAGCCGGCCGAGCCGGTCCAGCCGGAAGCCGTCGACCTTCTCCGTGGACATCCGGCCGCCCACGTGGGGGGCGGCCTCCAGGACGACGGTCCTCAGCCCCGCCCCGGTCAGATGTCGTGCGGCCGCGAGACCGGCGACACCGGCTCCCACCACCACGACGTCCGCGTCTTCTGCGTCTTCCGCTGTCGCCGCCCTGTGCGCGGCTTGGCGTGCGGGCTCTGGCACGTGCCCCTCCTCGAGGTTGCGCGGCCGGTGGGAACGTCATGCCCCCAACAGGCTTCAGGAATACCCGAGTTCGGATCGAGGGTGCGAGGCCCGCGCCCCCGGCGGAAGCCGCGCGGCAGCCGTGCACGGGGGCACGGGGGGGTGCATGTGCCCGCCGGGGGAGGCCAAGAGGCCGGTGGAGCGGCCGGACGGGGGCGCGCCCGGCGTGAGCGCTCCCCCTTTCCGGGCCTCAGCCCAGAGCGGCCCGCAGCGTCCCGTCGATCGACGGGAACGCGAACGCGAAGCCCGACTCCAGGAGACGGGTCGGCAGCACACGCTGGCTGCCCAGGATCTCCCCCGACATCTCGCCCAGGGCGAGGCGCATGAGCGGAGCGGGCGTGGCCAGCAGGGTCGGGCGGTGCAGGACCCGGCCCATGGCCTCGGTGATCTCCCGGTTGGTGAGCGGGTCGGGAGCCGTCAGGTTCACCGGCCCGGACACCGACTCCGTGTCCATGAGGTGCCGGATCGCGGCCACCTCGTCGTGCAGGGCGATGAAGCTCCAGTACTGGCCGCCGTCGCCCAGCCGGCCGCCGAGGCCCGCCTTGAACAGCGGGAACAGCTTCGCCCAGGCCCCGCCCGCCCGGGACACCACGAGCCCGGTCCGGGGCAGCACCGTGCGCACCCCGGCCTCCTGCGCGGGAGCCGTCGCCTCCTCCCACTCCACGCACACCGAGGAGAGGAACCCGTCGCCGGGCGCCGCCGACTCGTCGACCGCGCGGCTGCCCGTGTCGCCGTAGAAGCCGATCGCGCTGCCGTTCACGAAGACCCGGGGCGGCTCGTCGAGCGAGGCCACCGCCTCGGCGAGCGTCGCCGTACCGAGCACCCGGCTGTCCCGGATCTGCTTCTTGTAGGCCTGGGTCCACGGCCGCGAAGCGACACCGGCGCCGGCCAGGTTGACCACGGCGGCGCACCCGATGAGCCCGGCCGCGTCGATCAGCTGCCGCTGCGGATCCCAGCGCACCTCGTCCCCCGAACGGGGGGCGTGCCGCACGAGCCGGACCACCTCGTGTCCGTCCGCCCGCAAGGAGCGCGCGAGTTCGGAGCCGATGAGGCCGGACGCGCCGGCGATCGCGATACGGGAACCCGGGGGAAGGGGGGAGTCGCTCATGGGTCCATCCTGCCCGGAAGGCGGCGGAAATCCCGGAACGGACCTCCGTACGGCCGCCGTACAGTGATCGGCATGGCAGCCGCACCGCACATACGTACCGCCACCCTCGACGACGAGGACACGCTCGGCAGGCTCGACCGCGACACCTGGTCCACGCTGCACGCCGTCATGCCGCGGCCCCAGCCGCCGTACGAGCCGTTCTACAGCGAGCGGTTCGGCCCCCGGGACCACCTCGTCGCCGAACTCGACGGCCGGGTCGTCGGGTACATCCGGCTGGGCTTCCCGACCCCGCTCGCCTGCAACGCGCACGTCCGGCAGATCCTCGGACTCGCCGTCGCCGACGAGGCGCGCGGCGCCGGGGTGGGCCGCGCGCTGCTGCGGGCCGTGTGCGAGGAGGCCCGCGGCCAGGGCGCCCGGCGCGTCACGCTGCGGGTGCTCGGCCACAACGCCCCGGCCCGCGGCCTGTACGCGTCCGAGGGCTTCGTCGTCGAGGGGGTCCTGCGGGAGGAGTTCCTGCTGGACGGGGTCTACGTGGACGACGTCTTCATGGGCCGCTCCCTCTGACCCACACGCGTTCCCCCGGTCGAACCGGCCGCGCCGACCCGCTCCGTTCCCGGCCGGGCGCGCCGATGTCCCCGCACGTGTCCGTCAGTTCCCGCCCGCGGTGAGCGAAGGGCGCATGCCGCCCAGGAGATGACGCAGACAGCGGACCGCCAGTTCGGCGGGGGAGCCCGGGCCGTCGGCCGCCGCGTCCGTGGCCGCCCAGGTCTCCAGCGCGACCCGGATCGCGTCGGTGGCCGCCGCGGCGGCGAGCCGGACCTCCAGCGGGTCCGCGCCGGTGCCCGCGAGCCGGGCCACCACCGGGATCAGCCGCTCCTCCGACTCCTGGTTCACCCGGTACCAGACGGCCCGCAGCGCCGCGTCGTCGGCCGCCGCGCGCAGCAGTGCCCGCGTCTGCTCCAGCCCGTCCACCGCGCGCGCGTCCGGCGCGGACAACGCCTCGGCGGTCGCCCGCTCCAGTGCCTCGGGCAGCGCCGTGCCCGGTTCGGCCGCCGCGAGCACGGCGCGCCAGCGGTCGCCGCCCGACGCGAGCAACGGGCCCACGGCGTCCTGCTTGTTGCGGAAGTAGCGGTAGAAGGTGCGCAGGGCCACCCCGGCCCGGCGGGCGATGTCCTCGGCCGTGGTGCCGTCCGGACCGAACTCCGTGAAGAGCTCCGCCGCCGCTCGGGCGATATCGAGCTGGGTCGCGGCCTTGCGGCGTTCGGTCAGCGAGAGGGCGGGGGGTTCGGGGGCCGGGGACGGCTGGCTGGTCACGGGGAAAGCGTACGCCGCGAACGTGGTGAGGGGCACGCTTCGCCGCAATGGCAAAACGTGCCACATCGACGTACTGTGCAGTACGTAACGCCGTATCACCGCCATGCTGCGGCCGGTGCCCGGAGACCCGGCAGCGGCCCGAGGACCGGGAGACCCACCATGAACCGATACACAGGACGCCGTGCGCTCGTCACCGGAGGCGGCTCCGGCATAGGCCAGGCCACCGTGGAGCGGATGCTGGCCGAGGGCGGGCACGTCGTCGCCGCGGATGTGAGCGAGGCGGGCCTCGCCGACACCGTGGCCAGGGCGGGCGCCCACGCCGGGCGGCTGGCCACCGTCGTCGTGGACATCGCCGACGAGGCCTCCGTCCGGGCCGCCGTCGCCGAGGCCGTACGCGTCCTCGGCGGTCTGGACGTGCTGGTCAACGCCGCCGGGATCCTGCGCTCCGCGCACACCCACACGATGCCGCTCGCCGACTTCAACCAGGTCATCGCCGTCAACCTGACCGGCACGTTCCTGATGATCCGTGAGGCGCTGCCGCACCTGCTGGCCGGACAGGGCCCCGCCGTCGTCAACTTCAGCTCCACCTCGGCGGCCTTCGCCCACCCCTACATGGCGGCGTACGCGGCCTCCAAGGGTGGCATCCAGTCCATGACGCACGCCCTGGCGAGCGAGTACGGCAAGCAGGGCGTGCGCTTCACCGCCGTGCAGCCCGGATCGATCTCCTCGGGCATGACGGACGGTTCGGGCGCCAGCCGGCTGAGCGTCGGCCCCGGACTGCCGGCCGACGCCGACCGGAGCCTGTTCACCAGGCTGGCGCCGGCCCTCGGCGAGGGCTTCGCGGGGCCCGAGGCGGTCGCCGGCGTCGTCGCCATGCTCGCCTCGGAGGACGGCCGGTTCATCACCGGAACCGAGGTGCGCGTCGACGGCGGCACCCACTTCTGAGCCGCCGGCTCCCGGCGCCGGGGAGCCGTGGGGCCCCGGTGGGAACCGGCGCCAGGGCCGGGGTCAGGTGCGGGTCAGGACGTGACCAGGTCGCCCGTGTCGACGCGGGCCGTGGCGTGCGTCGCCTTGCGGGCGTCCCCCGCCACCTCGTGCGCCGTCAGGACATACCCCGTCTCGCTGTCCGAGGTCGACCGGGCGAACACCACGCCGTACACCTTGCCGTCGGTGGTCAGCAGGGGGCCGCCGGAGTTGCCCGGGCGGACCGTCGAGCGGATCGAGTAGATCTCGCGGGTCACCGTGCCGGAGTTGTAGATGTTCTGGCCCGTCGCGTTGATCCGGCTCGCCACCGTGGCCGCCTGGAGGTCGAGGCCGCCGTCCTGCGGATAGCCCGCGACCACCGCGGAGTCGCCGCGCGAGGCGACCCCGTCGAAGTGCAGCACCGGGGCCCGCAGCCCCGGCACGTACAGCACGGCGACGTCCTTCTGCGGGTCGAACAGCACCACGCGGGCCGGATACGGCCGGCTGACCCCGCCCACCCGCACGGTCGGCCGGTCGATGCCCGCCACCACGTGGGCGTTGGTCATCACGCGCTGCGCGGAGAACACGAAACCACTGCCTTCGCGGCCCTGGTTGCCCGAGACGCCCTCGACCTTCACCGTGCTCAGCTTCGCGGCGTTCGTCGCGGACGGCGTCACACTGTCGCCGGAGGGGCGCGCGACACCCGCCGTCGGTTCGTTCTCGAAGGGGTTGAAGACCTGCGGGAAGCCCGCCTCGGTGAGCGCGGAGGTGGCGCGCGAGAACCAGGTCGGCGTGGTCTCCGGCATGGTCTTCTGCACGGCGCCCAGCAGCGCCGAGTTGCGGATCGACTGCGTCACCACCGGTGACGAGGAAGCGCCCAGCACGCTCGCGGCCACCCAGGCCACCAGCAGCACCGCCAGGGTGTTCGCCGCGGCCCCGCCGACCCCGTCCGCCACCCGCAGCGGTCCCCGGTCCAGCTCCCGGCGGAGCTTCAGGGCCAGCCGTCCGGCCAGCTCGTGACCCACCACCGCGGGCACCAGCACGGTGAGCACCGCCGTGACCGTCGCCGCGGGGGTGCCCGCCGTGGCCAGCTCCATCATCCAGGGCAGCACCCACACGCCGATCACGGCGCCGCCCACGAAACCTGCCAACGAGACACAGCCGGCGACCAGGCCACGGCGGTACCCGGACGCCGCGTAGGCCAGGATGACCAGCATCAGCAGGAGGTCGAGCACGTCCACGGAGCCGCCTTTCTCTGGGGCCCCTTAGTACGCGCCGGGCGGGCCCATTGATCAGCCACGCGCGTGTGGTGCCGCGGAAACGACCACACACCCGTGGACCTGTAAAAACGTCCCGGACACGCCCGATGGTTCCACCGGGTGGCACACCACACATCGCGGCCCGCGCGGATCCGGGTCAGGGTGGGTCCATGCGTGTCTTCGGGAAGACTCGGGGGCCTCGAATACGGAACGGGCGGCGAGAACCCCGCCCCGTACGCCACGGACGCCCGGAACACCGGGCGAACGGGGCCCGAATACGATCGGGGCGCGAGCCCCGGCCCCCCGGACCGTGGAGTCCGCGCCGCCCCTGGGCGGCGCTGCCGAAACCGGCCCTCGTCCTGCTGGCCTGCGTGCCGGGCCTCCTCGCCGTCGCGGCGCTCGTGACCTGCGCGGCGGGCGTGGACCGCACCGCGACCCGCGCCGCCGTCCCGCCACCGGTGACGGCTCGCGCGGCCGCGGAACGCCCCGTCGAGCGGCCACCGATCGTGCCGCGGTCGAAATGGCTCGGCTCCGCGAGCCCGCACAAGCAGCCACCGCCCCGCTACGACGACCGCGTCGTCGCGGTCTTCGTCCACCACACCGACTCGCCGAACGGCTACGACTGCGCCGACGTGCCCCACATCATCGGCGACCTCTACGCGGGCCAGACCGGCGCCAAGCAGTGGGACGACATCGGCTACAACTTCCTCGTCGACCGCTGCGGCACGATCTACGAGGGCCGCGCGGGCGGCGTCGACCGGCCCGTCACCGGGGCCCACGCCCAGGGCTTCAACCACCGCACCGCGGGGATCGCCGCGATCGGCACGTTCACGGCGGGCACCCCGGTGCCGAAGGCCATGACCGACGCCATCGCCCGCCTCGCCGCCTGGAAGCTCGGTCTCGGCGACGTCGACCCCCGGGGTACCGTCCGCCTCGTCTCCAGCAACAGCCTCAGCCGCTACCCCAAGGGCAGCACCGCCGTCCTGCCCACCATCGCCGGGCACAACGACGGCTTCATGACGAGCTGCCCCGGCGCCGCCCTCACCGCCCGCCTCCCCGAGATCCGCGCCGCAGCGGCCCGGTACCAGGGCCGCTGACCACCCGCCCCGTCCCGCGCCCCGGCGCGCCGTACGAGCCCGGCCGACCGGTCACAGGCACGCCGCAGGCCACTCACAGACTCCGCAGAGCCGAGCGGCCTAGCGTCGTCGTACGTACCGACCGGAGGTGGGGATCATGAGGATCAGTCGGCCGGAGAGCCCAGGGCACCCGGCGGCCCCGGCTCACCCGGGGCACGTCGGACACCCGCGCCACGCCCGGCGCGCGGCACGCACCGGATGCCGGGGGAGCGGCGGGAGCCCGGAACGGGCGGAGGCGCCGGAGCGGACCGCCGGCTGGACGAAGGCCGTGCGGGGCCCCTGGGTGGTGCTCTGCGCGGTGGCGACGGTCGTCCTCGGTCCGGCGGCGGTCACGGCCTCGGCGCTGGACCGGGCCAACGCGGCACCGCCGCGGCACACCGTGCGGGTCGAACAGCCGCGGGCCTACCTCGCCGCGGACCTCGCCCGCCGCCGGACGACGGCCTGAGCCCGCGGCCGGCGGTCGGCGCGGCACACCGTCCAGGAGGGCCCGGACAGGTACTCCGGGCCCTCCTGCGGGCACATGCGGCCGTCAGCTCTCGCGGAACCGCTCCCACAGCTTGGGGTAACGCTCCGCGACGAGGGGCTCGTTCTCGAAGTCGAGCGGGGTGCCCGCGGGCTCGGAGGCCGCGGCGGGGATGCCGAGATCCGGCGCCACGGCGCCGGTCAGCTGTTCATAGGCCTCGTCCGCCGCGTAACCGAGCTCCTCGCCGTCGCCGTCGATCTCCTCGTCGAAGTCGTCCAGCAGCTCGGCGAGCGTGTCGGGGTCGTGCATCGCGCCCTCGAAGACCTCCCGGCCCTGGCCGATCAGCCAGCACCGGAAGAAGTCGAAGGCGTCGTCGCTGGCCCCGTCGAGCAGCACCCACGCGGCGCCCCACAGGTCCCAGCGGTAGGCACGGTTGTAGCGGGACTCGAAGTGCCGCGCGAAGTCGAGGACGGAGTCCGGGTCCAACTGGACGAGCCGCTCGACCAGCAGGTCGGCCTGTTCCTCGGGGTCTCCCTCGGCAGTCTCGCGGGTCGAATCCACCAGCTGCCAGAACTCCGTCTCGTCCATCACGGGTCAAGCATCGGGCCTGCGCGGGAGCGACGCACGCGGAGTGGCGCAGATTGTTATGCGTGCACATGCCGAAGGTAAAACCGCCGGGTTCGTACGGATTTCAAGCGGCGCGCGGTCACGGCCCTCCACGGGACCGCGATCACCGGTAGAGCGCGGCCGATCGGGCGGCGTCCTCGGCGCAGCGCTCCCGCAGCGTCGCGGGGGCCAGCACCTCCACCTCAGGTCCGAGTCCGCGCAGCTGGGCGCGGGCGACCTCCTCCGACTCCATGAGCAACGTGAGGCCCACCCAGCCCCGCCCGTCGGGCACACCGGACGTACCCAGCGCCTCCTTCGCGGACGCCGGATCCAGTACGTACGGCAGCCGGCGGACACCGTCCGGGGACAGCCGTACGTCGATCTCGGCGCGCAGGATCGACCGCGCGAACTCCTCGGCCCGCTCCGCCCAGAACCCCGGCAGGTCGAACGCGTCCTCCCGCCGGAACCGCTCCGCGCCGGGTTCGACGGCGGTGAACCGGTCGATCCGGTACACCCGGAAGGCCTCCGTCCCGGACACACGTGCGCAGAGGTACCACAAGCCCGCCTTGAGGACGAGACCGTACGGTTCGAGCGTCCGCTCCACCTCCGAGGCGTCCCGCCGGTACCGCGCGACGAACGGACGGTCGTCCCACACCGCGTCCGCGACCGACGGCAGCAGCTCGGGCGTCTGCGGCTCGCTGAACCAGGCGGGCGCGTCCAGATGAAAACGCTGCGCCGCCGTCTGGGAGGCGTCCCGCACGGAGGGCTGGAGCGCCGCAGACACCTTCAGCCTCGCCGCCGACGCCGTGTCCTCCAGGCCCATCTCGCGCAGCGCCCCCGGCACCCCGCTCAGGAACAACGCCTCCGCCTCGCTGCGCGCCAGACCCGTGAGACGGGTGCGGTAGCCCCCGACGAGGCGGTAACCGCCGGCCCGGCCCCGGTCCGCGTACACCGGGACGCCCGCCTCGGAGAGCGCCTGCGCGTCCCGCGTGATGGTGCGCTCGGACACCTCCAGCTCCCGCGCCAGCTCGGCGGCGGTCATCGACGCCCGGGTCTGGAGCAGCAGCACCATCTTGATCAGACGAGCAGCACGCATGCGTTCATGATGCCGGGCCCCACTGACAACGAAGGGACGGACCGCTGACACCCCGGCCACGGCGGAACGCCGATGAGGGGCACGGCGAACGCCGTGCCCCTCATCGGGTCGTCCCTACCGCCGCTGTCGCGGCCGAGGCCTACAGGCCGTAGCGCTCCCGGGCCTCCTTGACCGCGGACGCCTTGACCTCACCGCGGCGGGCGAGCTGCGCCAGCGCCGCGACGACGATCGACTCGGCGTCGACACCGAAGTGACGGCGGGCCGCCGCGCGGGTGTCGGAGAGACCGAAGCCGTCGGCACCGAGCGAGGAGTAGTCCTGCTCGACCCACTGCGCGATCTGGTCCGGGACCTGGCGCATGTAGTCGGAGACCGCGAGGACCGGGCCCTCCGCCCCCTGCAGTGCCCGACGGACGAACGGCACCCGCTCCTCGCCGCGCAGCAGGGCCGCGTCGGCCTCCAGCGCGTCCCGGCGCAGCTCGGTCCAGGAGGTGGCGGACCACACGTCGGCGGCCACACCCCACTCCTCGGCGAGCAGCTTCTGGGCCGCGAGGGCCCAGTGGATCGCGGTGCCGGAGCCGAGGAGCTGGATCCGCGGGGCGTTGGCGGCGGCCACGTCCAGGCCGGCCGACTCCGCCGTGTTGAAGCGGTACAGGCCCTTGACGATGCCTTCGTCGACACCGGCCGGCTTGGCGGGCTGCTTCATCGGCTCGTTGTAGACGGTCAGGTAGTAGAAGACGTTCTGGTCCTCGCCCGGGGCGGCCTCGCCGTACATCCGGCGCAGACCCTCCTTGACGATCGCCGCGATCTCGTAGGCGAACGCCGGGTCGTAGGACAGGGCCGCCGGGTTGGTCGCCGCGATGACGGGGGAGTGACCGTCGGCGTGCTGGAGGCCCTCACCGGTCAGCGTCGTCCGGCCGGCGGTGGCGCCGACCAGGAAGCCGCGGCCGAGCTGGTCGCCGAGCTGCCACATCTGGTCGGCCGTGCGCTGCCAGCCGAACATCGAGTAGAAGATGTAGAACGGGATCATCGCTTCGCCGTGCGTGGCGTACGCGCTGGACGCGGCGATGAAGTCGGCCATCGAACCGGCCTCGGTGATCCCCTCGTTGAGGATCTGGCCGTTCTTGGCCTCCTTGTAGTACATCAGCTGGTCGCGGTCGACCGGCTCGTACGTCTGGCCCTTGGGCGAGTAGATGCCGAGCGACGGGAAGAGCGACTCCATACCGAAGGTACGGGCCTCGTCGGGGACGATCGGCACCCAGCGCTTGCCGGTCTCCTTGTCGCGGACCAGGTCCTTGACGAGGCGGACGAACGCCATGGTCGTCGCCAGGTTCTGCGTGCCGGAGCCCTTGTCGAAGGACGCGAACGTCTTGTCGGCGGCGGCGGGCAGCGGGGCCAGCGGATGCGTGCGGCGGGCCGGGGCCGGACCGCCGAGGGCGGCGCGGCGCTCCTGGAGGTAGCGGACCTCGGGGGAGTCGGCGCCCGGGTGGCCGTAGGGGACCACGCCGTCGACGAACTGGCTGTCGGAGATGGGCAGTTCGAGCAGGTCACGCATCTGCTTGAACTCGTCCGTCGACAGCTTCTTCATCTGGTGGTTGGCGTTCTTCGACGCGAAGCCCTCGCCGAGGGTGTGGCCCTTGACCGTCTGGGCCAGGATCACGGTCGGCGCGCCCTTGTGCTCGACGGCGGCCCGGTACGCGGCGTAGACCTTGCGGGCCTCGTGGCCACCGCGCGAGAGGTGGAAGCACTCGAGGATCTTGTCGTCGCTCAGCAGCTTCGCCATCTCGACGAGCGCCGGATCGGCGCCGAAGAAGTCCTGGCGGATGTAGGCGGCGTCGCGGGTCTGGTACGTCTGCACCTGCGCGTCGGGCACCTGGCGCAGGCGGCGGACGAGCGCGCCCGTGGTGTCGAGCCGGAACAGGTCGTCCCAGGCGTTGCCCCACAGCGACTTCACGACGTTCCAGCCGGCGCCGCGGAACTGGGCCTCCAGCTCCTGCACGATCTTGAAGTTCGCTCGCACCGGGCCGTCGAGGCGCTGGAGGTTGCAGTTGATGACGAAGGTCAGGTTGTCCAGACCCTCGCGGGAGGCGAGTGCGAGTGCCGCGGTCGACTCCGGCTCGTCCATCTCGCCGTCACCGAGGAACGCCCACACGTGGGACGCCGAGACGTCCTTGATGCCGCGGTTGGTGAGGTAGCGGTTGAAGCGGGCCTGGTAGATCGCCGACAGCGGGCCGAGGCCCATGGAGACGGTCGGGAACTCCCACAGCCAGGGCAGCCGGCGCGGGTGCGGGTACGACGGGAGGCCGTTGCCGCCCGCCTCCTGGCGGAAGTTGTCGAGCTGCTGCTCGTTCAGCCGTCCGTCGAGGAACGCGCGGGCGTAGATGCCGGGGGAGGCGTGGCCCTGGATGTAGAGCTGGTCGCCGGACCCGTCACCCTCCTTGCCCTTGAAGAAGTGGTTGAAGCCCGTCTCGTAGAGCCAGGCCGCGGAGGCGAAGGTGGCGATGTGGCCACCTACGCCGTGCTTCGCGCCCCGGGTCACCATGGCGGCCGCGTTCCAGCGGTTCCACCCGGTGATCCGGGCCTCCATCGCCTCGTCGCCGTCCACGGTGGGCTCGGCGGAGGTCGGGATGGAGTTGACGTAGTCGGTCTCGAGCAGCTTGGGCAGCGCGAGACCGTTGCCCTCGGCGCGCTCCAGGGTGCGGCGCATCAGGTACGCGGCACGGTGCGGCCCGGCCGCCTGGGTGACGGCGTCCAGGGAGGCCTGCCATTCGGCGGTCTCCTCGGGGTCGCGGTCCGGGAGCTGGTCGAGCTCGCTCGGCTGGATAGCGGTGGGGTCGGTCATTGCGCCGCCTTCCGGATGCGGAGGGGGGTTCCCTCATCGGCAAGGGGTTTTCGGGGGTGCCCTTGGTCTTTGGCAGGACAGGGCGGGAGGCTCGGGTGGGAGCCTGTCGGTGACTGTAACTCCCTGATCGATGATCGATCAAAGGGTTCCGGGAGAAAACCTCTTCAGATCGGAAAAGTCGGCACGGCGTGCCTCGCCCTCAGGCACGCGGTGCCGTGGAAATCGGGGATCGCCGCAGGTGAGAACACGCTTGAGCGCGGGTGTGCTCCACTGTGCCGCCGGGTGCCGCCGGGTGCCGCCGGGTGTCGGTCACGGCTCCTGGCGCACGGCTGCCGCGCACTTCTCACGGACGGGGCGCGCACCCGAGGACATGGGCCTTGACCAGGTCGGCGATCAGCGGGTCGCGCCGCCGGAAGGCGTCCACGAGCGCCTCGTGCTCCTCCGCGTACGACTGCTGCACAGTCCCCAGCCACCTTATGGACAGGGCCGTGAAGACCTCGATCCCCAGGCCCTCCCAGGTGTGCAGGAGGACGGAGTTCCCGGCCGCCCGCACCAGCTCCCGGTGGAAGGCCACGGTGTGCCGGACCTGGCCGGTTCCGTCGGAGAGCCGGTCTGCCTCGTACAGGGCGGTCACGTGCGGTTCCAGGGCCGAGCAGTCGTCGGCGAGCCGCTCGGCCGCCAGCTCCGCCGCGATGGCCTCCAGACCGGCGCGTACGGGGTAGCTCTCCTCCAGGTCGGCGGCCGTCAGGTTCCGCACCCGCACGCCCTTGTTCGGCGCCGACTCGATCAGCCGCAGCGACTCCAGCTCGCGCAGCGCCTCCCGCACCGGGGTCTGGCTGACCTCCAGCTCGGTGGCGATCCGCCGCTCCACGATCCGCTCGCCCGGCTTCCAGCGACCGCTGACGATCCCCTCCACGATGTGCTCGCGGATCTGTTCGCGCAGCGAGTGGACGACGGGCGCGGTCATGAAGGCTCCTTTGGGAGGAGTGCGGGACCCCGAGGGCGTTTGACGTTTAGACAATAAGGCCGTGCCCGTGTCGGTGAGGGGCGCATGGGGGCGCTTTACCGCAGGTGAGACGAGACTTACACGTTGTCAGAGTGATCCCGCTCGTAAAGACCCGTACCGGACGGTGTCCGGACGCGTCACGTCCGTGTCACCCCGGGAACCCCGCCGCCCGGCTCGCGGTGGTGACGGACACAGGGGCGCCTACGGTGTGCCCCGGTCCGCACCAGGGGGAGTCATGAACGGTCGGGCACACGTACGGGGACTCCGCGCGGCGGTCACGGTGGCGGTGGCCGCGCTGGTGGCGGGCGTGCTGACGGGCTGCCGTCCGATGGAGACCCGCGCGGCGGACCCGGGGTCCGGACGGGCGCAGGCCGCGGTCTCCCGGGCGGTGGAGGGCCCTGGGGGCCCGCTGGACTGACGTCTGCGGGGGGCCGGCGGCGGGTCCGAGCACACAGCGCCCCCGCCCGGAACTCCGGACGGGGGCGCTGTGAAGGTGCGGTCGGTGCCGCGGCGCTGACTACAGGCCGAGCTCGACCTCGAACTCGCCCGCCTCCAGGATCGCCTTGACCGCGGTCAGGTAACGGGCCGCGTCGGCGCCGTCCACCAGACGGTGGTCGTAGGAGAGCGTGAGGTAGGTCATGTCGCGGACGCCGATGACGGTGCCCTCTTCCGTCTCGATGACGGCCGGACGCTTGACCGTGGCGCCGATGCCGAGGATCGCGACCTGGTTCGGGGGCACGATGATCGTGTCGAAGAGCGCGCCGCGCGAACCGGTGTTGGAGATGGTGAAGG
This sequence comes from Streptomyces sp. NPDC102279, assembly GCF_044766365.1. Lineage (NCBI taxonomy): Bacteria > Bacillati > Actinomycetota > Actinomycetes > Kitasatosporales > Streptomycetaceae > Streptomyces > Streptomyces sp. NPDC102279. The sequence goes on from NZ_JBIWLU010000012.1 coordinate 21,671, forward strand.
TCGCGCCGGACAGCTCGTCCGGAGTGATCTTGTTCGCCCGGACCTTGCCCGCCAGGTCGGCGGTGGCCTTGGCGATACCGGCGATGTTCAGGTCGCCCGCGCGCTTGATGACCGGGGTCATCAGGCCCTTCTCCGAGTCCACCGCGATACCGACGTTCTCGGTGTCGAAGTAGGTGATCGTGCCCTCGTCCACGTTGATCCGGGCGTTGACGGCCGGGTGGGCCTTCAGCGCCTGGGCCGCCGCCTTCACGAAGAACGGCATCGGGGAGAGCTTGACGCCCTCGCGGGCCGCGAAGGAGTCCTTCGCCTGCGCGCGGAGCTTCATCAGCCGCGTGATGTCGACCTCGACGACCGAGGAGAGCTGCGCCTGCTCGTGCAGGGCCTTCACCATGTTGTCGCCGATGACCTTGCGGATGCGCGGCATCTTGACGGTCTGACCGCGCAGCGGGGAGGCCTCCAGCGCCGGCGCCTTCTTGGCGGAGGCGGCCGGAGCGGCGGCGGCCGGAGCCGGAGCGGCAGCGGCGGCCTTCGCGGCCTCGGCGGCGGCGATGACGTCCTGCTTGCGGATACGACCGCCGACGCCGGTGCCCTTGACGGCGGCCAGGTCGACGCCGTTCTCGGCGGCGAGCTTGCGCACCAGCGGGGTCACGTACGCGCCGTCGTCACCGGAGGTCGCGGCGGGCGCCGGGGCCGGGGTGACGGGAGCGGGCGCGGCCGGCGCGGGGGCCGGAGCAGCCGGAGCGGCCGGGGCCTGCGGCTGGGCGGGGGCCGGAGCGGCTGCGGCCGGAGCCGGAGCCGGAGCGGCGGGGGCGGCCGGGGCCTGCGGCTGGGCGGGGGCCGGAGCCGGAGCCGGTGCGGGCTGCTCGGCGGGGGCGGCGGGAGCGGCCGGGGCCGCGGCGGCCGGAGCGGCACCGGGAGCGCCGATGACGGCCAGCTTGGCGCCGACCTCGGCGGTCTCGTCCTCGCCGACCACGATCTCCAGCAGCACGCCGGCGGCGGGCGAGGGGATCTCGGTGTCGACCTTGTCCGTCGACACCTCCAGCAGCGGCTCGTCCTCCGCGACCTCGTCGCCGACTTCCTTCAGCCAGCGGGTGACGGTGCCCTCGGTGACGGACTCGCCGAGCGCGGGCAGGACGACGTCCGTGCCCTCGGCGGAACCGCCGCCGGACGCGGCCTCGGCGGTCGGGGCCGGCGCGGGGGCCTCGGCCTCGGCGGACGGGGTGGCCTGGGGGGCGGGCTCCGGCTCGGCGGCCGGAGCCTCCTCGGCGGGGGCCGGGGCGGCGGCGGGCGCGCCCGTGCCGTCGTCGATGACGGCCAGCTCGGCGCCGACCTCGACGGTCTCGTCCTCGGCGACCTTGATGGACGCGAGGATGCCCGCGGCGGGCGAGGGGATCTCGGTGTCGACCTTGTCCGTCGACACCTCCAGCAGCGGCTCGTCGGCCTCGACGCGCTCGCCCTCGGCCTTCAGCCAGCGGGTGACGGTGCCCTCGGTGACGCTCTCACCGAGCGCCGGAAGGGTTACGGAAACCGGCATGGTTTCTGTTGCTCCTTACGAATTTTGCGGAAGTCTGTGGTCGTCGTCGCGCCCTGCTCGACGCGGGTGACTGGGGACAGCCCGGAGGCCGATCAGTCGTGCGAGTGCAGCGGCTTGCCCGCGAGGGCGAGGTGGGCCTCACCGAGCGCCTCGCTCTGCGTCGGGTGGGCGTGGATGAGCTGGGCGACCTCGGCCGGCAGCGCTTCCCAGTTGTAGATCAGCTGGGCTTCGCCGACCTGCTCGCCCATACGGTCGCCGACCATGTGGACGCCGACCACGGCACCGTCCTTCACCTGGACGAGCTTGATCTCGCCCGAGGTGTTGAGGATCTTGCTCTTGCCGTTGCCCGCCAGGTTGTACTTCAGAGTGACGACCTTGTCCGCGCCGTAGATCTCCTTGGCCTTGGCCTCGGTGATGCCCACGGAGGCGACCTCGGGGTGGCAGTACGTCACCCGCGGGACACCGTCGTAGTCGATCGGGACGGTCTTCAGACCGGCCAGACGCTCCGCCACCAGGATGCCCTCGGCGAAGCCGACGTGCGCGAGCTGGAGCGTCGGGACCAGGTCACCGACGGCGGAGATGGTCGGGACGTTCGTGCGCATGTACTCGTCGACCAGGACGTAGCCGCGGTCCATCGCGACGCCCTGCTCCTCGTAGCCGAGGCCGGCCGAGACCGGGCCGCGGCCGACGGCGACGAGCAGTACCTCGGCCTCGAACTCCTTGCCGTCGGCGAGGGTGACCTTGACACCGTTCTGGGTGTACTCGGCCTTCGAGAAGAAGGTGCCCAGGTTGAACTTGATGCCGCGCTTGCGGAACGCGCGCTCAAGAAGCTTGGAGGAGTTCTCGTCCTCGAGGGGCGCGAGGTGCTTGAGACCCTCGATGATCGTGACCTCGGAGCCGAAGGACTTCCACGCGGAGGCGAACTCCACGCCGATGACCCCGCCGCCCAGGATGATCGCGGACTGCGGCACGCGGTCCAGGACGAGGGCGTGGTCCGAGGAGATGATGCGGTTGCCGTCGATCTCCAGGCCCGGCAGCGACTTCGGCACGGAGCCGGTCGCGAGGAGCACGTGGCGGCCCTGCACACGCGTGCCGTTCACGTCGACCGAGGTCGGGGACGTCAGACGGCCCTCACCCTCGATGTACGTCACCTTGCGGGACGCGATCAGACCCTGCAGCCCCTTGTACAGACCGGAGATGACCCCGTCCTTGTACTTGTGGACGGCGGGTACGTCGATGCCCTCGAAGGTCGCCTTGACGCCGAACTGCTCGCTCTCGCGGGCCTGGTCGGCGATCTCGCCCGCGTGCAGCAGAGCCTTGGTGGGGATGCACCCACGGTGCAGGCAGGTACCGCCGACCTTGTCCTTCTCGATCAGGGCGACGTCCAGGCCCAGCTGCGCTCCGCGCAGCGCCGCGGCGTAACCGCCGCTACCACCGCCGAGGATCACTAGGTCGAAAACGGTGCTGGCGTCGTTCGCCACGTCACGTCCTCCATGCATGTGCGCCACGCCGGTCTCCAGTGACCGGTCGGCGGCTGGTGTCCGGCCGCTCTTCTTCGGCCCTGTGGTGGGGGCCCTGTCCTGCCGAGAACCCATCTTCGCACTTGTCGAGGGCGAGCGAGACGCCGGGCCGGTGTGTGGGACGTCTGATCCATCACGTCGACAGGGTGCGGGGTACGGAGAACCTGCGGATTTCGTCGAAGGCGAAACCCTCGTACGGCCATACGAACGGCCCCGGGTGAGGGAACACCCGGGGCCGTTCGTCGCCCGGAGGCTCAGCCCAGGTCGCCTGCCGCCGTCAGTTCGGCGAGGCGGACCAGCGTGCGGACCGCGGAGCCGGTGCCGCCCTTGGGGGTGTAGCCGAAGGGACCGGCCTCGTTGAACGCCGGGCCCGCGATGTCCACGTGCGCCCAGGTGATGCCCTCGCCGACGAACTCGCGCAGGAACAGGCCGGCGACCAGGCCGCCGCCCATCCGCTCGCCCATGTTGGCGATGTCGGCGGTGGGGGAGTCCATGCCCTTGCGCAGGTGCTCGGGCAGCGGCATCGGCCAGGACTCCTCGCCGACCTCCGCGGCGGCGTCGACGATCGAGGCGCGGAACGCGTCGTCGTTGGCCATCACGCCGAAGGTGCGGTTGCCGAGCGCGAGAACCATCGCGCCGGTCAGCGTCGCCACGTCGACGATCGCGTCCGGCTTCTCCTCGGAGGCCTTCCACAGCGCGTCGGCGAGGACCAGCCGGCCCTCGGCGTCGGTGTTGAGGACCTCGACGGTCTTGCCGCTGTACATGCGCAGCACGTCACCCGGGCGGGTGGCGGAGCCCGACGGCATGTTCTCGGCGAGCGCGAGCCAGCCGGTGACGTTGACGTCCAGGCCGAGACGCGCGGCGGTGACGACGGCGGCGAAGACCGCGGCGGCGCCGGCCATGTCGCACTTCATCGTCTCGTTGTGGCCGGCCGGCTTCAGCGAGATGCCGCCCGAGTCGTAGGTGATGCCCTTGCCGACGAAGGCGAGGTGCTTCTTGGCCTTCGAGGAGGTGTACGACAGCTTCACCAGGCGCGGACCGGCGGCCGAGCCGGCGCCGACGCCGAGGATGCCGCCGAAGCCGCCCTTGACGAGCGCCTTCTCGTCGAACACCTGGACCTTGACGCCGTGCTCCTTGCCGGCCGCGGTGGCGACGGCGGCGAAGGACTCCGGGTTGAGGTCGTTCGGCGGGGTGTTGACCAGGTCGCGGGCGCGGTTGAGCTCGTCGGTCAGGGCGGTGGCCCGCGCGACGGCCGCCTTGTACGCGGCGTCCCGGGGCTTGCCGCCGAGCAGCGTGACCTCGCCGAGCGGGCCCTTGCCGTTCTTCGCGGCGTCGCCGGAGCGGGCGGTGTCCTTGTAGGCGTCGAAGGAGTACGCGCCGAGGAGCGCGCCCTCGGCGACGGCACCGGCGTCGGCGGCGTCCGTCACGGGCAGCGCGAACGCGGCCTTCTTGGCACCGGCGAGCGCGCGGGCGGCGGCACCGGCGGCGCGGCGCAGCGCCTCGGCGTCGAAGCTGTCGTCGTCCTCCGGGGCCGCTCCCAGGCCCACGGCCAGCACGACGGGGGTCTTGAATCCGGAGGGCGCGGGCAGCTTGGTCACCTCGCCCTCGGAGCCGGAGGCGCCGAGGGTCTCCAGGATTCCGGCGAGCCCGCCGTCGTACGCCTTGTCCACGGCCTCGGCGCCCGGCGCGACGACCGGGCCCTTGGGGCCCTTCGCGACGCCGACGACGATCGCGTCGGCCCGCAGACCGGACGCTGCGGCGGTGCTGAGAGTGAGAGCAGTCACGGTGGTGAGATCTCCGCTTCCTTGAAAGTTCTTCTGGCCGAGAGAGGTGGGTCGACCGGGCCCGACGGCTGACCCTAGATCCGTCCTCGGGGGCGGTCCTTGCCGGGGCCCCTGCCAGGAGCCGGGCGAGTACCCGGGACGAGCCTACGCTCGGGGCCGCGTTTCGCTCATTCCTGCGGGCGTTCACCTACAGGTGGTGCCATTGTCCGGTTCCCGCCCCTCACTCGTGGTGACCTGAGCAACACTCGTCGTGTTCCAGTGGGCACGGCGCTCACTGCTTTGCATGATTTCCACAGATCCCACTCGGTATCCACCGAAATGGGGATCTTCGAGGGGGAGACGTCGACATGGCACCGAACACGCACCGAAAGAGAGCGACGGCCGCCGTCGCGGCGGCCGCCGGACTTCTGGCGCTGGGAGTGGGGGCTCCCGGCGCGACCGCCGCGACCACGCCGAGGATCGATCTCAAGGTCCTGGTCGTCGACAACGGCGCGGGCCAGGTCGCTGCCGTCACCGCCGAGCTGAGGAACAGCGGCATCCCGTACGCCACGCTCGACCTGACCGACACGGGCCGCCCGAAGATCGACGCCGCCTTCCTGAGCGACACGGTCAACGGCGCCCCGCGCGCCAAGTACCAGGGTGTCGTCCTGCCGAACGAGGCGCCGTTCGGACAGGGTTCGGCCGAGCAGACCGCCCTGGAGACGTACGAGAAGACGTTCGCCGTCCCCCAGGTCGACGCCTACACGTGGGCGCACCCGGAGGTCGGGCTCGACTACACCGACCAGAACGGCGGATGGTCCGGGGTCCTCGACGGCGTCCGCACACAGGTCACCGCCGCGGGCACGGCGGGACCGTTCCGCTACCTCGACGGACCGCTCACCTTCGAGGACAACGACCCCGCTGTGCAGGAGAGTTACGGCTACGCGGCGCACCCGAGGGAGGGCTTCACCAGCTATCTGGACGCCCCCACCGGCGGCACGCTCCTCGGGCAGTACGCGCACGACGGCCGCCGCGAACTCGTGGTGACGTTCGCGTACAACCAGTACCAGAAGCAGTTCAAGGTCCTCGCCCGCGGCATCGTCGAGTGGCTCACGCAGGGCGTGCACCTCGGGCAGAGCAGGAACTACTTCTCCGTCCACGTCGACGACGTCTTCGCCCCCGACGCCCGCTGGGACTCCGCGCGCAACTGCACGCCCGGAGACATCGACTGCGCGGGCGGCAACGGCGAGGACACCACCACGCCGATCCGGATGACCGCCGACGACGCCACCTACGCGGCCCAGTGGCAGGCCGCCCACGGCTTCACCCTCGACATGGTCTTCAACGCGGGCGCGGGCGAGGAGTGGAAGAGCGAGAACGGCGGCACCGACGCCCTCACCACCAGGCTGCTCGCCGACCGGGCCAAGTACCGCTGGGTGAACCACACCTACACGCACCTGTTCCTCGGCTGCGTCCAGGACACCACGACCGTGCCGTGGAGCTGCTCGAAGAACGCCGGCGGCACGACGAAGTACATGAGCCGGGCGGACATCTCCGCGGAGATCTCCCAGAACAACAGCTGGGCGTCCTCGCACGGTCTGTCCACCGACCGCACCGAGCTGGTCACCGGCGAGCACTCGGGCCTGCGGACGCTGCCCCAGCAGCCCGACGACAACCCGAACCTGGCGGGCGCGCTCTCCGCGAACGGCGTCAAGTGGACGGGCTCCGACAACTCCCGTGAGCCCGAGCAGCGTTCGGTCGGCGGCGCGCTGACGGTGCCGCGCTATCCGATGAACGTGTACTACAACGCAGGCCGGGCCGAGGAGATGGCCGACGAGTACAACTGGATCTACACCTCGAAGGCCGACGGCGGCAGCGGCATCTGCGAGAACAACGCGACGTCCACCTGCCTGCCGGCACCGCTGGACACCGCCACCGGCTACGCCGACCACATCGTCCCGCTGGAGGCGCGCACCGCGCTCGGGCACGCCATCGGCAACGACCCGCGCCCGCACTACGTCCACCAGTCCAACCTGGCCGAGGACCGCATCCTGTACCCGGTCCTGGACAGGGTGCTCGCCGACTACCGGGCCGTCTACGCCGACAACGCCCCGCTGCAGAACCCCCGGCAGAGCGCCATCGGCACCGAACTCCAGCGCCGCGGCGCCTGGCAGGCGGCCCTGGCGGGCGGCAAGGTCACGGCCTACCGCGTCGGCGGCACCGTCACCGTCACCGCGCCGTCCGGCACCCAGATCCCGGTGACCGTGCCCGAGGGGACCAAGAAGCAACTCCTGCTCGGTACCGCCGTGTTCGGCACCGCGTACGCCGGGCAGCGCAACGACTGGACCACCCCGGAGCTCCTCCAGTCCGCTCTGAAGCTCACCCTGCCCGCCTAGCCAGGCAGCCTCGCGGCACGACGCGCACCCCGGTCCGACGGGCCGGGGTGCGCGTCCGAGCCGTGCAACCGGGGGGCCGGGGGTGCCCTCCGGACGGAACCGTCCCAGGGGGGAACCGCGCGTGATGCGCACCGGCCGTCATGTCACCATGCTCACCGAAGGCACCTACCCGCACGTCCACGGCGGGGTCAGCACCTGGTGCGACCAGCTCGTCAAGGGCATGCCCGAGGTCGACTTCCACATCGTCTCGCTCACCGGCAGCGGCCGCGAACCCGTGACCTGGGACCTGCCGCCCAACGTCTACCGGCACACGTCCGTGCCCACCTGGGGCCCCCGGCCCGGCCGCACCCGGGCACCGCTCGGCCGGGCCCGGCGCCGCTTCACCGACACCTACGAGCGGTTCCTGCTCGCCTTCCTCGACCCGGATCCGGACCGGCCCGGGGACTTCGGCGACGCCCTGTACGAACTGGCCGTCCTCGCCCGCGACGGACGCCTCTGCGCCGCCCTGCGCAGCGAGGCCGCACTGCGCTCCCTGATGTGGATCTGGACCCTGCCGCACCTGCCGACGGCAGCCGCCGCGCCCACCGTGCACGACGCGCTCACGGCGACGGACCTGCTGGAACACGCGCTGCGCCCGCTCGGCGTCCGCATCCCCGAGGACTCCGTCGCCCACGCCGTCAGCAGCGGCCTCGCCACCCTGCCCGCCCTCGCGGCACACCGGCTGGACGGCGTCCCGTTCCTGCTCACCGAGCACGGCATCTACCTGCGCGAGCGCTACCTCGGCTACCGCGCCGCCGAACAGCGCTGGCCCGTCAAGGCGTTCATGCTCGGCTTCTACCGCGAACTGAACTCCCTGGGGTACCGCGCGGCCGACCTCATCACGCCGTGCAACCAGTACAACCGGCGGTGGGAGGAGCGCGGCGGCGCCGACGGCGACCGGATCCGCACGGTCTACAACGGCGTCGACCCGCACGCCTTCCCGCACGCCGGCCCCGAACCCGCCGTGCCCACCCTCACCTGGTGCGGCCGCGTCGACCCCATCAAGGACCTGGAGACACTGCTGCGCGCCTACGGCATGGTGCGCGCCGAACTCCCCGAAACCCGGCTGCGGTTGTTCGGCCCCGTGCCACCCGGCGGGCAGGCGTACCGGACCCGCCTGGAGAAGCTCGCCGCCGAACTGGGCGTCACCGACGGGCTGACCTTCGAGGGCCGTATCGGCGAGGTGTGGCGGGCCTACGCGGCCGGGCACGTCGTCATGCTGTCGTCCATCTCCGAAGGCTTCCCGTTCTCCATCATCGAGGCGATGTCGTGCGGCCGGACGACGGTCTCCACGGACGTCGGCGGGGTCCGTGAGGCGGTCGGCGACACCGGCATCGTCGTCCCGCCCCGCGAGCCGGAGAGGATGGCGGCCGCAGCCCTCACCCTGCTCCGCGACGACGAACGGCGCGCGGAGCTGGGGGAGTCGGCCCGGCAGCGGGTCATCGACCGGTTCACGCTGCGCCGTTCCGTCGACGCCTTCCGGACGATCTACCAGGAACTCGCCGGACGGCCCGCGGTCTACGAGCCCACCGTCGAGACCGTCACCGACTGGACCCTCGAACTCCGCGACCCCTGGTACCAAGCCGTCGCCACGGACGGGACCGGCTGGTGAGCGACACCCTGCGCCCGCCGGGCGCCTTCGAGGTCACGCTCGCCCCACTGCCGGCCCGACGACGTCCGCCGAACTGGGCACACCCTGATCCGATCGACGAACTCGCGGACAGGATGGCGGAGTTCGTCGCCGCCGCCGTCCACCCCGACGAGGTGGCCGCGGCCCTGGAGTCGGACGGCATGTCCGACGACCAGATACGCGAACGCTACGGCGTCCGCAACTCCTTCGCCCTCGCCGAGGAGTTGTACGGCCGGGTCGCACGCCACCACCCCGAACCCGCGGACCCGCCCCACGACCCCTGGCGGATCGGCCTCCTCGGCTGCCTGCTCCGGGGCATCGTCTTCGCCCTCCCCGGCCTCGGCCACGTCCTCGCCGGACCGCTTCTCGCAGGCCCCGCGGACGCGTTCGGGCTCCCGGCCGGAACCGTCCCGATGCTCGCGGGCGCGCTGTGCGGCTGGACCTGGAACCAGGGGCTCGCGCACCGCGCGTACACCTGGCTCGGGCTCGGCGACCGGGCGGCCGCGCGCCGCGTGCTGCTCGTCGGGACCCCGGCCGGTGTGCTGCTCGGCTCCCTGGTGGCCCTCGCGGCGGCGGGTCCGGCCCGGCCCGGCGCCGTCGTCTTCGCCGCCGGGCAGTCCGCCTACCTGGGCGCCGCCACCGTGCTGCTGGTGATGGGGCGGGAGCGCCTCCTGCTCGCCGCCCTGGCTCCCATGACGGCGGGCGCGATGGTCACCGTCCTGCACCCGGTCCCCGACCTCGCGCGCACGGCCCTCCTGCTGGTCTCGCTCGCCGCCGTCGCCCTGTTCGGTCTCCTCGAAGTGGCGCCCACCGCAAAGGAGTCGGGGGAGGGCGGCCGGTGGGCCGGGCTCGCCGCGCTGCTGCCGTACGGATCGCGGAGGCGCGGTGCGGACCCCGCCGGGCGCACCGGAGTGCCGCGCCCGGCCTCCGCGGGCCGGCCTGCGGGCGGGACACGCACCGTCCCTCCCGTACGGCGAGGCGTCGCCCGCCGGATCCGCGCGCGCCGGTCCGCCGCCCGCCGCCCCGCCGGCACCCTCCCGTACGCCCTCTTCGGCCTCGGCAGCGGTGTCCTCGTGCTCCACGCGGCCCTCGACGACATCCTCGCGGGAGCGCGTACGACCGTCGCCGCGCCGGCCGCCGTCGCGCTGACCCTCAGCATGGGACCCGCCGAGTGGCTGCTGTACCGCTTCCGCAGCGGGAGCCTCGCCGGACTGCGGGCCAGCGGTTCGGCACGGGCCTTCCGGCGGGTCACCGGGGGCGTCCTCGTCCGCTGCCTCGCCGCCTACCTCGCCGCGCTGCTCGCCCTCATCCTCGGCACCTCCGCGCTGTGGCCGCACGCGACCGCCTCCACGGACGGGATCCGGCTCGCCGGGCTGCTCCTGCTGGGCGCGGTCCTGTGGACCGGGCTGCTGCTCCAGTCCTTCGGAGCGGTCACCGGCACGGCCGTCGTCGCCTGCGCCGCCGCGCTCGCCCAGACCGCGGCCCTCGCCACCCGCACCGGCGACCCGAACCGGGTGGCCCTGCTCGTGTACGGCACCGCGGCCGTCGCCCAGACCGCCCTGGTCTGCGTCCGGCTGCGCAGGGCCACGGCCCACCGATGAACCCCGTCCGACACCCGGCATCCGGAAGAGAGCCCGCCCATGCGCACCCCCGACCTCGGGCCGTCCGGAGGATCCGGAGGCCCGGCCACCTCCCCCACGGACCGGTCGCTCCTCGTCCCGTACTACGAGCACCCCTCCGTCCGTCCCGCCGAATGGGACGCGCTCCTGGCCGCCGCGCCCCGGCTGTACGGCGTGGTGCTGAACCCGGCCGACGGACCCGGCGAGGACCCCGACCCGGCGTTCGCGGCGGTCGCCGCCCGGCTGCGCGCAGCGGACGTCCGGGTCCTCGGCTACGTCGACACGGACTACGGACGCCGGCCCCTCGCCGACGTCCTGCGCGACGTGTCCCGGCACCGCTCCTGGTACGACACCGACGGCACGTTCCTCGACCGGGCCGCCGCCTCCGAGACGGGCGTGGCCTACTACCGGCGGCTCGCGGCGGCCTCCCGGGGCACGCTCGTCCTCAACCACGGGACGACACCCCACCCCGCGTACGCCCGCGTCGCCGACGTGCTCGTCACCTTCGAGGGGACCTGGGCCGGCTACCGCAGGAAGGCCCCGCCGCCGTGGACCGGTACCGGGGCGGACGTGTGCCATCTCGTCCACGGGGTGCCGGCCGGTGCCGATCCGGCGGCCCTGGCCCGGGAGCGGGGAGCCGGCCTGTACTGCGCGGTTCCCGGCGTCGGCGACCATCCCTGGGGCACCCTTCCCTGCGGCCTGGAGCCCGCGCCGTGAACCGCGCGGGCCCGCGGCGCGGGGCCGTCAGCCGAGGGCCAGCACCACGAGCGCCGTCGTGGCGGCCGTCTCGGCGAGGCCGCCGAACACGTCGCCGGTGACGCCGCCGAAGCGGCGCGTGCAGTGCCGCAGCAACAGCTCGGCGGCCAGGCAGGCGGCGGCCACCGCCACCACGGCGCGCACCGGGTCGGCCACCCCGACGAGCGCACCGCCGCCGGCCGCCGCGACCGTCACGGCCGCTGCCACCAGCAGGGCCGAGCGAGCCGGCACGGTGCCCGCGACCGCCGCGCCCAGGCCCTCGGGGCGGGCCGGGGGCACTCCGGCGCGGGCGGCGAGGGTCAGCGCGAGGCGGGCCACGACCGCCGACAGGACGGCCGCGAGGACACCACGGGACCACGAGGTGCCGTAGGCCTCGGCGAGTGCCGCCACTTGGGCCAGCAGCACGAACAGGAGGGTGATCACCCCGAACGGGCCGATGTCCGACTGCTTCATGATCCGCAGCGCGTCCTCGGCGGGCTTGCCGCTGCCCAGCCCGTCCGCGGTGTCCGCGAGGCCGTCGAGGTGCAGACCCCGGGTCAGGGCCGCGGGGACGGCAGCCGTGGCCACGGCCGCGAGCAACGGCCCGGCCCCCATGGCCAGCAGCGCCACGCCGGCCAGCGCCGCGCCCGCCCCGACCACCAGGCCGGCCAGCGGAGCGCACAGCATGCCGCCGCGGGCCGCGTCCCGGTCCCAGCGGGTCACGTTGACGGGGAGCACGGTGAGGGTGCCGAAGGCGAAGCGGAGGCCGTCGGCGCGGGAGGGGGCGGGAGGGGTCGTGGACACCGGCGCAGGCTATCCGGACGTTCGGAGGGCGGACACGGCGCCGGTGGATAAAGTTCGCATATGGTTCATTGGTTGCAGCGGAACATCGTCGAGCCGGGCAAACTCCCCATGTTGCTCGCGCTGGCCTCGTTCGTCGTGACCTTCGTCGTCACCCGCGTCATCGTGCGGATGATCCGGGCCGGCAAGGGCCCCTTCGGCAACGTCAAGGCCGGCGACCTGCACATCCACCACGTGGTCCCCGGCATCGTGCTCACGGTGATCGGCGGGTTCGGTGCGGTGGCCAGCGGCCGGTACGGCTTCGGGGCCTCCGCGTTCGCCGTGGTGTTCGGCGTCGGCGCCGGCCTCGTGCTCGACGAGTTCGCCCTCATCCTGCACCTCGACGACGTCTACTGGACCGAGGACGGGCGCAAGAGCGTCGAGGTCGTGGTGCTGACGGCGGCCCTCGTCGGCCTGGTGCTCAGCGGCTTCTCGCCCTTCGGCGTCAACGACGTCAACGACCAGGAACTCCAGGACCGCACGAGCGCGATCGTGACCATCGCCCTCAACTTCTGCTTCGCGCTGCTCGCCCTCAGCAAGGGCAAGGCGCGCACGGCGATCTTCGGGATCATCGTCCCCTTCGTCGCGCTCATCGGCATGATCCGGCTGGCCAAGCCCGGCTCGCCCTGGGCCAAGCGCTTCTACCGGCGCCGGCCGCGCGCGCGTGCCCGGTCCCGGCTGCGTGCCTACCGGCACGACCGCCGCTGGGCGGGCCCCAGCCGCAGAGTTCAGGAATGGATCGGCGGCAAACCCGACCCGGAGCCCGCCCGAGCCCTGCCCGACCGGCGGTGACGTGCGGCGGAGACGCCGCACATCACCAGCACGGCCGCGATGGCCGCCAGATGCTCCTTGCCGGCCAGGTTGTCCTTGAGGAGCACCTCGACCACCATCGCCGCGATCACCAGGCCCGCCGTCACGTACGCCCGGTAGCGCCAGCCGAGGAACACCGCGAGGCCCACCACGGCCGCCGACGGGCCGGTGTCCACGATCTGCGCGTCGGCGCCGGGCAGTCCCAGCGGATGGTGCGGGCCGAGCGCGATGCCGACCCGCGCGTACAGGGTCCCGGCCAGCGTGGCGACGTACGCGATGACGAGCGTGCGCCACCAGCCCAGACAGATCTCGGCGATCCCGAACACGATCAGGATCTGGGCCAGCGCGCCCCACACCGGCAGGTCCAGCGCCGGTACGAACAGGGAGAGCGGGGTGCGCAGCAGGGCGAGCCACAGCGGGTCCTCGGCCCGCACCGAGCCGAAGTCCTGCACCGCCTGGAAGCCCCACGACCGGTTCTGGACGAACTGCAGCGCCGCCGTCAGGCACACCGCGCCGAGCGTCACCGGGACCGCCCGCCACCGCCGCCGCGCGAGGCCCCGCCGCACGGCGAGGTACAGCGGACCCCACTCGGCGCGGGCCCAGCGGGCGAGTCGGTTCATCCGCGGGTTCCCGCGGCTCGCCCCGCGTCGGTCCCCGTCCGTCTCATCTGTGCGACTCCAAATGCTTGCGGTGCAGCCACTTCGGCAGGCCCGGCGCCTCCAGGAACCCCTCGGCCCGCGCGGACGCGACACCGATGCGCAGCAGGTCCGCGCTCTTCTCGAAGAGCAGGAACCGCGGTTCCCAGATGGGCCGGTACTTGGCGTTGGCGCGGTACAGCGACTCGATCTGCCACCAGCGGGAGAAGAAGCTGAGCAGCGAGCGCCACAGCCGCAACACCGGTCCGGCGCCGAGGCGCGCGCCACGTTCGAAGACCGAGCGGAACATGGCGAAGTTCAGTGAGACCTGCGTGCTCCCGATCTCCCTGGCGTTCCGCAGGAGTTCGATCACCATGAACTCCATCAGCCCGTTCTCGGAGTCGCGGTCACGTCGCATCAGGTCCAGGGACAGCCCGTTCGGACCCCAGGGGACGAAGGACAGCACCGCCCTCAACTCACCCTCGGCGTCCGTGCATTCGAGCATCACGCAGCGCCCGTCGTCCGGATCGCCGAGTCGGCCGAGCGCCATGCTGAAGCCCCGCTCGGTGGCCCCGTCGCGCCAGTCGTCCGCGCGCCGCAGCAGGTACGCCATCTCGTCGGCCGGGATCTCCTCGTGCCGCCGGACGCGCACCCGGTACCCGGCTCGCCGGACCCGGTTGTAGGCCTGCCGGACGGTGCGCATCGCGCGCCCTTCGAGGGTGAAGTCGGCGGTCTCGACCAGGGCTTCGTCGCCCAGTTCCAGCGCGTCGAGACCATGCCGGGCGTAGATCGTGCCGGCCTCTTCGCTCGCGCCCATCACCGCCGGGATCCAGCCGTGCTCCCGCGCCTCGGCGAGCCAGGGCTCGATGGCGCCGGGCCAGGCCTCGGGGTCGCCGAGCGGGTCGCCGCTGGCCAGCGAGACCCCGCCCACCACGCGGTACGCCACCGCCGCCTTGCCGGTCGGCGACCAGACCACGCTCTTCTCCCGGCGCAGCGCGAAGTAGCCGAGCGAATCCCGGTCGCCGTTGCGTTCGAGCAGGACCCGCAGGTGCTTCTCGTCCTCCTCCGTGAACGGGTCGACGGCGCGCCGGGAGCGGAACGCGGCGTAGAGCACGGCGAGGACGAGCAGGGTGCTGAGCACGTTGACGGTGACGTTGACCCAGTTGGGCGTCGTGATGCCGGAGTAGTGGGAGTCGTCCGCGGCGACCGACACGAGCCGCAGGGTGCCGTAGCGCCAGCGGTCCAGGAAGGTCGAACGGTACGCGTCGCCCGCGGTGTTGGTGACCGTGACCAGCAGGGCCGCGAGCAGTGAGGTGGCCAGCAGGCCGCCGACCGCGACGACCGCGGCGAGCCTCGGGTTCGACCGGTCGCCCTTGGCGTAGAACTCCCGGCGGCCGGCGGCCAGCGCGGCCACGAAGCCCGCGGTCAGCGCGAGGGAGACCCAGTTCTGCGCGTACTGGCGGATCTCCGGGAACGCCATCGCGACCGTGAAGAGCAGCAGGAACAGACCGCTGAGAACGGAGTTGAGGATCCACGCGGCCCGTTTGCGGCGCCGCATCGTGATGGCCAGGAACATGGTGAACACCCCGGACGCGAAACCCGCGGTCAGCAGGTAGGGCGTGAAGTAGTTCTCCGTGTTGTGCCGCCGTACGTCCTGTCCGAGCGAGACCCACGCGGCGCTCAGAAAGTTGATGAACGTGACCGCGCGCAGATACCAGACGGCGAAGGACGCGGCCCGCCGTGAGGCGGCAGTGGACCGCCGGTCCCCGTCGCTCCGGCGGGCCGGCGCCCGTTCCTGATCTACCGCAATTCGGGCATCTCCCATAAATCGCGATGATATGGGGCGCGACCGCCGGTGCGAGGGAGGGACGGGACGGGCGACGCGCCCCGGACCCGCGTGCCGACCGAGGCCCCGCCGCTCCGGACGCTGCCCACTCTCGACGCCGGGCGGCACCGCACGGGAAGGGTGCCGCCCGCCCGGGCCCGGACCGGGTGTGGTCCGGGAACGCGGCGGGCCCCCGGCGGCGGGCTCGTCGTCAGGGGCCGGGGCGGTTCTGGTTCAGGAGCCGGTGCCGGGCTCGGGAACCGGCTCTGACCCGGGGTCGGGGTCGGGGTCCGGGTCGGGCTTGGTCCCGGGCTCCGGGGCGGCCGCGGGGGAGGGGGCCTCCGGGAGGTCCGCCGCGAGGCCTGCCGCGGCCTGGACCAGGGGGAGCGCCAGCAGCGCGCCCGCACCCTCGCCCACCGTCACCCCGTGGTCGAGGAGCGGTTCGAGGGCCATCCGGTCCAGCGCCTTCGCCTGCGCCGGCTCCCCGCTGTTCTGTCCGGCCAGCCACCAGTCCGGGGCGCGGAACGCGACGCGCTGGCCGACGAGCGCGCACGCGGCCGACACGACACCGTCGAGGATGACCGGCATCTTCCGCGCCGCGCTCTGCAGCAGGAACCCGGTCATCGCCGCCAGGTCGGCACCGCCCACGGTCGCGAGCAGCTGCAACTGGTCGCCGAGCACCGGCCGGGCGCGCCGCAGCGCGTCCCGCACGGCGGCGCACTTGCGCATCCACGTGAGGTCGTCGATGGCCTCGCCGCCCCGGCCGGTCACGACCGACGCGTCCGTCCCGCACAGTGCCGCGACCAGCACGGCCGCCGCCGTGGTCCCGCCGACACTGATGTCGCCGAGCACCACCAGGTCCGTACCGGAGTCCGCCTCCTCGTCCGCGAGGGCGACCCCGGCACGGAAAGCGGCCTCCGCCTCCTCCAGCGTCATCGCGTCCTCGACGTCGATCCGGCCCGAACCGCGCCGGATCCGATGCCGCACGACCTCGTCGGGCAGCCCCTCGGGGTCGGCCTCCAGCGCCATGTCGATCACCCGCACCGGCACGCCGAGCCGGCGGGCCAGCACCGCGGCGGGGCTGGCGCCCTCCAGAACCGACCGGACCAGAAGGGAGGCGCTGCCCGCGGGACGTGCCGACACGCCCAGGGCGGCGATCCCGTGGTCACCCGCGAACAGCACGACACGCGGGTGCTCGATCGGCCGCACCGGCACCGCGGACTGCGCCGCCGCCAGCCACTCACCCAGGTCGTCGAGGCGGCCCAGGGCGCCGGGCGGGACGATCTGCCGCTCCCGCCGCGCCTCGGCGTCACGGCGTACGCCTCCGTCGGGGCGCTCGATCAGATCGGTGAAGTCGTCGAGATTAAGCGAGCTCATTCGCCGAACAGTACCGGCCCCGATCGAACACGTCCGCGCCACGTCGTTGCGCTCCGGAACGCGCTCACATACGTACCGTTTGTGTCGGATTGTCGTACGGCTCGTCCCCGACAGGAGCGCCCATGCCCCCCACCTCGCTGCCGATCGCCGAACGCCGGGCCGCCTACGCGGCCGAACTCGCCCAGGGCACCGAGCGGTTCCACGAACCGCGCCGCGCCGACTGCCCCTGGTGCGGCTCGCGGCGCCTGCGCACCCGGCTGCGGACGCCCGACCTGCGGCAGCGCAAGCCGGGGACGTTCGTCGTCGATCAGTGCGGGGACTGCGCCCACGCCTTCCAGAACCCCCGGCTCACCGCCGAGGGGCTGGCCTTCTATGACCGGGACGGCCGGGAGGAGGCCCACGCGGGCCTGGCCGACCGGCTGCTCGGCGCCCGCGGCGGCACCCGCCGCCACCGCGCCGCCGCCCGCGCCATGCTGCCCTTCCCCGAGCCGGAGAGCTGGCTCGACATCGGCACCGGGCTCGGACACTTCCCGGAGGCGGCGCGGGAGGTCCTCCCGTACACGTCCTTCGACGGGCTCGACGCGACACGGCGTGTCGAGACGGCGCGCGCCGCCGGGCGGGTGGAGGAGGCCCACGTCGGCCTGCTCACCGACCCGCGGATCGCCGAGCGGCTGCGCGGCCGGTACGACGTCGTGAGCATGTTCCACCATCTGGAGCACACCCCCGACCCGCGCGAGGAACTGCGCGCCGCCCTGGAGGTGCTCCGCCCCGGCGGCCACCTCCTCGTCGAAGTCCCCGACCCGGACAGCGCGTTCGGCCCCCTGCTCGGCAAGTGGTGGGTGGCGTACGGCCAGCCGCGCCATCTCCACCTCATGCCGCTGCCCAACCTGCTCGGCGAACTGGAGTCCCTCGGCTGCGCCGTCGTCGTGACGGACCGCCGCGAGCCGCACGTCCCCTACGACCTCGCGGGCGCCGTCGCGCTGGCCATCGGCCGGGCCCTCCCCGGCCTCGACGCCCCCTGGCGCCCCGCGCCCCCGACGCCCCTGAAGCGCAGGCTGCGGACGGGCCTGACCAGGGCGTCCGCCCCGCTGCTCGCCACCACCGCGGCCCTCGACCATCTGATGGCCCCCCTCCTGCGCCGCACCCGCTTCTCGAACGCGTACCGCGTCGTCGCCCGCCGGGAGCCCTGAGGGAAGAGCCGCGCGGCCTCCGCCTCAGCCCCGCAGCCGCAACGCCTGCCCCGCCACCAGCAGCAGCACGTGTTCGCACTCGTCGGCGAACTGCGCGTTCAGTCGCCCGAGTTCGTCACGGTAGCGGCGCCCTGACGCCGTGGCCGGGACGATGCCCGAGCCGACCTCGTTCGAGACGGCGACGAGCGTACGGCGGGTGGCGCGGACCGCGGCGACCAGTTCCCGTGTACGGGCGCGCAGGGCGCGTTCGCCGCCGCCGGACCACTCGGCGTCGTCCCACGCGTTCACCTCGTCCATGGCGTCGGTCAGCCACAGGGAGAGGCAGTCGACGAGCAGCGGCGGCCCGTTCTCCGTGAGGAGCGGGACCAGGTCGCAGGTCTCGACGGTGCGCCAGGACCCGGGCCGCCGCTCACGGTGGGTGCTGACGCGCGACGCCCACTCGGAGTCCCCGCCGCGCGTGCCCCCGGTGGCGACGTACAGCACGTCCGGGAACGCCTCCAGGCGCCGCTCCGCCTCCACCGACTTGCCCGACCGCGCCCCGCCGAGCACCAGCGTCCTGCGCGGCACGTCCGGCACGTCCTCGTAGACACCCACGTCGAGCGTCGTCCCGTCGGGCACCGCCCGCGCGCCCGCCGCCGCGAGCCGCCGCCGCAGCTCGGGCCCGGGCGGCACGTCGTGGTCGAGGTGCACCGCGATCACGTCCGTCGTCGGGCCGATCGCACCGGCCGCCCGCAGCCTCGCCAGCGCGTCAGGCCGCCCCACGACGTCGGCGAGCACCATGTTGTACGAATCGCCGTTCTCGTCCAGGCCCGCCGGCGCGCCGCCCGGCGGCAGATACAGCAGCCGCAGCCCGTCCGGCCCGGTCACCGCGTATCCCGTGCCGGGCGCGTCCATCGGCACCGCCCGTACCCGGTGTCCGGTCAGCAGCGTCAACTCCCGCCCGTCCGGCACCCGGCCGGGTTGCGGCAGCCCGGCCGGCACCTCGACGGCGGGCCCGTCGTGCGGATGCGAGAGCAGGGCCTGCCGGACGCCGCTCAGCGACTGTCCGGCCCGCGCCGCCGCGAACGCGGCGCCCGGGGTCAGGTCGAGGAGCAGCGTGCCGTCGACGAGCAGCGCGGTCGCCGCGCGCGCCCTCTCACCGAGCGCGGACGCGCAGGCCGCGCAGGGACAGTCGGGGCGGGGCAGGCCCGCGGGGGCACCGGTGCCGAGCAGAGTCAGTTCCACGCCGACGATTTTCCCGTGTCCCCGCAGGTCTTGCGCGTCCGGCTAGGCTTCTGACGGGAGCCGGATCTTGTCCGGCTCGCGCTGTGCAGTGTGCTCACATCTTGGAGGCGTACATGGCGGCATGGACGTGGCGGTTCGAGAAGTCCGACGGGACAGAGGTCCAACCCGCGGTGCAGCCCGAGGAGTTCACCACGCAGGGCGACGCCGAGTCCTGGATCGGCGAGGTCTGGAAGGACCTGCTGGCGGGCGGCGCGGACCAGGTGTTCCTCTCCGAGGACAGCACGCGGATCTATGGTCCGATGAGTCTGCACGCCGAACCGGAGTAGGCCGGTCGGGGTTGCCGGGGCCCCGCCCCGGCAACCCGCGCGGCCGGCCCGTCCCGGGGCCCCTGGTTCGGATCACGCCCTAGATCTCACCCAGCGTCACCTCGACCGTCCTGCGGTTCCCGTCGCGGGTGTACGTCACCTTGGCCTTGTCGCCCGGCTTGTCCGCGGCGAGCGCCTCGGAGAGCGAGGTGATGCTGGTGACCGCCGTGTCGTCGAGCCCGACGATGACGTCGCCCGGCTCGATCCCGGCCTTGTCGGCCGCGCCGCCGCTCTTCACCTGAGCCACGGCGACGCCCGCGGGCTGCGAGGCGGAGTCCACCACGGTCCGTCCGGTGATGCCGAGCGCGGCCCGGCCCGAGTCGGTGACCCGGCCGTCCTTGATGATCTGGTCCGCGACCGTTCTCACCATGGAGGCGGGGATCGCGAAGCCGATGCCGGGCGCCGCGCTGTTGCCGAGGTCGGGGTCGGTGGCGGCGAGGGTCGGGATGCCGATGACCTGGCCGTCGAGGTTCACCAGCGCGCCCCCGCTGTTGCCCGGGTTGATCGCCGCCGAGGTCTGCACCATGTTGGCGATGGTGGCGCCCGTACCGCCCCCGGAACCGCCCTCGCTGACGGTGCGTCCGGTCGCCGACACGATGCCCTGGGTCACGCTGGACGACAGGCCGAGCGGAGAGCCCATCGCGAGCACGATGTGCCCGACCTGCACCTTCGAGGAGTCCCCGAAGACCGCCGCCTTCAGTCCCTGCGGCGGCTTGTCCAGCTTGATGACCGCGAGGTCCTGCTCCGGGTACGCGTAGACCAGGCTCGCCGTCAGCTCGCCCTCGTCGCTGGCCGTCGTGACCGTGAACTTCTTCTCGTCCCCGACGACGTGCGCGTTGGTGACGATGCGTCCCGAGTCGTCGTACACCACGCCCGAGCCGAGCGCGCCGCTCGCCTGGATCTGCACCACCGACGGCAGAACGTTCTTGATCACCTTCAGGTAGTTGTCCTGGAGGTCGTCTGCCGCCGCGGGCACCGCCGCCCGCGTGGTGGTCGAGCCCTCCTTCCGGCCGGAGCCGGTCGCCGCCTCGTCGGCCGAGCAGCCGGACACCAGCACCGCCACGCCGGCCAGCAGCGCCAGCGACGCGCGGCGGCGGAGGGGATGAACACGGGCGCGGGCGGGGGCACGGGAGGCATCCATGCCCGAAGTGTCGCTTCGCGCCGGGCGTCACTGCCTCCGGTGCTCACCCGAACGGGTCGAGGGGCTCTTACGGGCCCTGCTGTCGGCCGGGCCGTCAGCCCCGTACGCCGCACAGGTGCAGCAGTGCCGCCACCTGGCGGTACGGATCGGTGCGCCCGGCCCGCTCCTCGGCGGCCAGCAGCGTCTCCACGTCCCCGGGAACGGCCGCACCGTCGGTCGCGGTGTCCGTGAAGACCCGCACCCCGTACCAGGCGTGCAGCGGTGCCCCGATCCCGGCGAGCGCGCCGGTCAGCGTCGAGAGCCGGTCGGCGCGGACGTCCAGCCCGAGTCGGTTCGTGTAGGCGGTCGTGTCGAAGGCGGACAGCGTCGCCGCCCAGTCGCCGTGCAGACCGGGGCGCATGGCCAGCGCGTCCGCGTTGCGCACCAGCAGCGAGAGCAGGCCGCCCGGGGCCAGCATCCGCGCGAGGCCCGCGAGGAGCGCGTCCGGCTCCTGGACGTACATCAGGACGCCGTGGCACAGCACCACGTCGAAACTGCCCGGCAGGAAGTGCACACCGGTCTCGCGCCCGTCGCCCTCGATGAGACGCACCCGGCTCCGGATGCCCTCGGGCTCGGCGGCCAGCGCCTGCCGGGCCGCGGACAGCATCGTCGCGTCCTGTTCGAGGCCGGTCACCTGGTGGCCGGCCCGGGCGAGCCGCAGCGCCTGCGTGCCCTGGCCCATCCCGACGTCCAGCACCCGCAGCCGCTGCCCCACCGGGTAGCGCCCGGCTATCTGCTCGTCGAGCTGCCGGGCCACCAGCTCCTGTCGTACGACATCACGCAGGCCGCTCAGCCTGCTCAGCCAGGCATCCGCCGCGCCCCCGGAGAAAGACGTCGCGCTCAGGGCCGCTCTCCGCGCTTGACCTGCGGCTTCGGCAGCCGGAGACGACGCATCTGGAGGGTGCGCATCAGCGCGTAGCGGACCGCGCCCTTGGTGGGCTGGTCGGGGAAGCGCTGGGCGAGCTGCTTCCTCATGCGGATCGCGATGCCGACCGAGTCGAGCACGATCAGCACGATGACGACCAGCCACAGCAGCAGCGCGATGTTCTGCAGCGCGCCGACGCGCAGCATGCTCATGATGAGGATGACCACGGCCATGGGCAGGAAGAACTCGGCGACACAGAACCGCGAGTCCACGAAGTCACGCGCGAAGCGGCGCACCGGGCCCTTGTCGCGCGCGGGCAGGTAGCGCTCGTCGCCGCTGGCCAGTGCCTGGCGCTGGCGCTCCATCTGGGTGCGACGGTCGTCGCGCTGGCGCTTGGCCGCCTCCTTGCGCGTCGTCGGCGTCGTGGCGACGCTGCGGCGCTGGGTCTGGGCCTCACTGCGCTTCGGAGTGGGGCGGCCCTTGGGGGCCTGCGGGTCACGGGTCATCTTGGAGTCGGCCTGCGCCTTGGCGGCGGGGGCCTTCTCTTCCTTCGCACGGCTTCGGAACACAAAACCCAAGGGTACGGGGTTCGCGGGCATGGACGTCGTGCGAGTGGGGAACGATCCGGCAACACCGTACGTCTGTAGTGGGACAGAGGGGACGTTGCGCCCGGGTGGAACCCGGGTGTCACCTACTCCCTACGCCGGAGTGGTGCCGCTCGCAGTCGTCCTTGGGGATGAGCGCATCCGTCCCCGAACAGTGCGGTAATGGATGCAGGGCCCGTACTGTGGGTTCTGTTGCAGTACCTGGAGCTGGAGTCCGTCAGAAGGGGGCGCGCGAAGCCCATGAGCGGTGTCATGAAGCGTATGGGGATGATCTTCCGCGCGAAGGCGAACAAGGCCCTTGACCGGGCCGAGGACCCGCGCGAAACCCTCGATTACTCGTACCAGAAGCAGCTGGAGCTGCTCCAGAAGGTGCGCCGTGGTGTCGCCGACGTGGCGACCAGCCGCAAGCGCCTGGAACTGCAGCTGAACCAGCTCCAGAGCCAGTCCACCAAGCTGGAGGACCAGGGCCGCAAGGCCCTCGCGCTCGGCCGCGAGGACCTCGCCCGTGAGGCGCTGTCCCGTCGCGCCGCGCTGCAGCAGCAGGTGACCGACCTGGAGACGCAGCACCAGACGCTGCAGGGCGAGGAGGAGAAGCTCACCCTCGCGGCCCAACGCCTCCAGGCCAAGGTCGACGCCTTCCGCACGAAGAAGGAGACGATCAAGGCCACGTACACGGCGGCGCAGGCGCAGACCCGGATCGGGGAGGCCTTCTCCGGCATCTCCGAGGAGATGGGCGACGTCGGCATGGCCATCCAGCGGGCCGAGGACAAGACCGCGCAGCTCCAGGCGCGGGCCGGCGCGATCGACGAACTGCTCGCCTCCGGCGCCCTGGACGACCAGTCGGGTCTGGCCAAGGACGACATCCAGAGCGAGCTGGACCGGCTCTCCGGTGGTACGGATGTAGAGCTGGAGCTGCAGCGCATGAAGGCGGAGCTGGCCGGCGGTTCCTCGTCGTCGCAGCAGGCGATCGAGGGCGGCCCGGGTCAGTCCCAGTCGTCGCCGCAGCCCCAGGACACACCCCGTTTCGACAAGCAGTGACCTACCGGGCCCACGCCTGAGGAGGCGACATGATCGTACGGATCATGGGGGAGGGGCAGGTGAGGCTGGACGATGCCCGCCTCACCGAGCTGAACAGGCTGGACGACGAGCTGCTCGCCGAGATGCAGCGCGGCGACGACTCCGGCTTCCGCCGCACCCTGGGGGCACTCCTGGACGCGGTCCGCGCGGCCGGGTCCCCGCTCCCCGACGACTCGCTGGAGCCGTCGGAACTCATCCTCCCGTCCCCGGACGCCACGCTCGAAGAGGTCCGGGAGATGCTCAGCGACGACGGCCTGATCCCGGGCTGACCCCACCTCCAACGGCGGGGTCGGCCCCGGTCCCGGTGCCGGTGTCCGGCGCGGCCCGGGACAGCGGCGGGAGCGTGGCCGACAGCACCCGTACCACCCGGTCCCGGCCACGGCAGGGCACCGTACCGTGGGCGGGGTGAGCACCCTGGAGCGTACGAGGGACTGGCTGCGGGCCCACCCCCTCGCCCTGGACGCCGCCCTCGCCGCCGGCGTCCTCGCCTGTATGGCGGCCGGCTCCTTCGTCGACCCGCACGGTGAGAACGGCACGACCTGGAGCGCCCGCACCCCCGACGCCCTCAGCCTCGTCCTCATGGTGCTCGGCGCCGGCGCGCTGGTCTTCCGCCGCCGGGCCCCCATGAAGGTCCTTCTGGCGACCGTCGGGTTCTCCCTCGTCGAGCTGTTCACCGGCGATCCCCGGGCCCCGGTGGTGATGTCCGCCGTCGTCGCCCTGTACACCGTGGCCTCGACGACCGACCGTCCCACGACCTGGCGGGTCGGACTGGTCACCATGACCGTCCTGACCGCTGTCGCGATGCTCGCCGGGCCGCTGCCCTGGTACGCCCAGGAGAACCTCGGCATCTTCGCCTGGACCGGCATGGCCGCCGCCGCGGGCGACGCCGTCCGCAGCCGGCGCGCCTTCGTGCACGCCATCCGGGAGCGCGCCGAACGCGCCGAACGCACCCGCGAGGAGGAGGCGCGCCGACGGGTCGCCGAGGAACGGCTGCGCATCGCCCGTGACCTGCACGACGTCGTCGCCCACCACATCGCGCTCGTCAACGTGCAGGCGGGCGTCGCCTCCCACGTCATGGACAAGCGGCCCGACCAGGCCAAGGAGGCCCTCGCCCACGTACGCGAGGCCAGCCGGTCGGCGCTGAACGAGCTGCGCGCCACCGTCGGCCTGCTGCGCCAGACCGGCGACCCCGAGGCCCCCACCGAACCCGCCCCCGGACTGGCCCGGCTCGACGAACTCGCCGACACCTTCCGCAACGCGGGCCTGCCCGTGGAAGTGGCCCGTTCCGACCGGGACACCGTGCTGCCCGCCGCCGTCGACCTCGCCGCGTACCGCGTGATCCAGGAGGCCCTGACCAACGTCCGCAAGCACGCGGGGCCGGGGGCGAAGGCCGAGGTCAGCGTCGTGCGGGTCGGCACCAACGTGGAGGTGACCGTCCTCGACAACGGGCCGGGACAGGACATCGGCCCGCAGGAGGGCGGCGGGCACGGACTGCTCGGCATGCGGGAGCGGGTCACGGCGATCGGCGGCACCTGCACGGCCGGTCCCCGCTACGGAGGCGGCTTCCGCGTCCATGCGATCCTTCCGGTCAAGAACCGCACGCCTGCCCTGGGGGACCCCGTATGACCATCCGTGTCGTGCTCGCCGACGACCAGGCACTGCTGCGCAGCGCGTTCCGCGTGCTGGTCGACTCGGAGCCGGACATGGAGGTCGTGGCCGAGGCGGCCGACGGCGCCGAGGCGGTCGCGCTGACCCGCAGCGAGCGGGCCGACGTCGTGCTCATGGACATCCGTATGCCCGGCACGGACGGTCTCGCCGCCACCCGCCTCATCACCGCCGACCCGGGCCTCGCGCACGTCCGGGTCGTGATGCTGACGACGTTCGAGGTCGACGAGTACGTGGTGCAGTCGCTACGGGCCGGCGCCTCCGGGTTCCTCGGCAAGGGCGCCGAACCCGACGAACTGCTCGCCGCCATCCGGATCGCGGCCGGCGGCGAGGCCCTGCTGTCCCCGGCGGCGACCAAGGGGCTGATCGCCAAGTTCCTCGCGCAGGGCGACGGCGCCGAGGACGGGCCCGGCCCGGCCGGTGCCGGCCGGCTCGCCGCACTCACCGGACGCGAGCGCGAGGTCCTCGTCCAGGTCGCCGGAGGCCACTCCAACGACGAGATCGCCGAGCGCCTCGAAGTCAGCCCGCTCACGGTGAAGACGCACGTCAACCGGGCCATGGCCAAGCTCGGCGCCCGCGACCGGGCCCAACTCGTCGTGATCGCGTACGAGTCCGGCCTGGTACGTCCACGGGTGGACTGAGGTTCACCTGGGCGTACTGCGCCTGGAGTAGGTTCCGCGTAAGGAAATGGACCCAGGGGCTACGGATCGTCGCCCGTTCATGGCCCAGGGTGTGACGTGGGGATCCCACGCTCCCCGCCTTCCGCTCGAACCACAGAAGAGAGACCCACCACCCATGTCCTGGCTGTCCAGATTCAGCCTCGCGCAGCGGGCCCTCATCGGGCTGATGTCGATCATCGCGCTCGCTTTCGGGGCGATAGCGATCCCCCAGCTCAAGCAGCAACTGCTGCCCACCATCGAACTGCCCATGGTGTCCGTGCTCGCGCCGTACCAGGGTGCCTCTCCGGATGTGGTCGAGAAGCAGGTCGTCGAGCCCATCGAGGACAACCTCGAAGGCGTCGACGGCATCACGGGTGTCACCTCCACCGCCGCCGAGGGCAACGCCGTGATCATGGCGTCCTTCGACTACGGCAACGACACCAAGCAGCTCGTCGCCGACGTCCAGCAGGCCGTGAACCGGGCCCGCGCCCAGCTCCCGGACAGCGTGGACCCGCAGGTCATCGCGGGTTCGACCGACGACATGCCGACCGTCGTCCTCGCCGTCACCTCCGACAAGGACCAGCAGGCGCTCTCCGACCGGCTCGACCGCACCGTCGTCCCGGCCCTCGAGGACGTCGACGGCGTCGGCCGGGTCACCGTCGCCGGTGTGCGGGACCTCCAGGTCACCGTCACGCCCGACGACGGGAAGATGGCGAAGGCCGGACTCGGCTCCACCGCCCTCGGCCAGGCGCTGCAGGCCGGCGGGGCGACCGTCCCGGCCGGCTCCTTCGACGAGGACGGCAGCAACCGCACCGTCCAGGTCGGCGGCGGCTTCACCTCGCTCGGACAGATCAAGGACCTGATGGTCTCCGGCGGCCCCGGCAAGAAGCCGGTGCGCCTCGGCGCCGTCGCCACCGTCCGGCAGGAGCAGGCCCCGGCCGACTCCATCACGCGCACCGACGGCCGTCCGAGCCTCGCCGTGAGCGTCACCATGGACCACGACGGCAGCGCGGTCGCCATCTCCGACGCCGTCCAGGACAAGCTCCCCGGTCTGCGCGAGGACCTCGGCGCCGGCTCGACGATCACCGTCGTCAGCGACCAGGGACCCGCCGTCTCCAAGTCCATCCACGGACTGACCACCGAGGGCGCCCTCGGCCTCCTCTTCGCGGTCCTGGTCATCCTGCTGTTCCTCGCGTCGGTCCGCTCGACGCTGGTCACCGCGGTGTCCATCCCGCTGTCCGTGGTGCTGGCGCTGGTCGTGCTGTGGACCCGCGACCTGTCGCTCAACATGCTGACGCTCGGCGCGCTCACCATCGCGATCGGCCGGGTCGTCGACGACTCGATCGTCGTCCTGGAGAACATCAAGCGGCACCTCGGATACGGCGAGGAGCGCGAACAGGCGATCCTCGCGGCGGTACGCGAGGTGGCCGGAGCGGTCACCTCCTCGACCCTCACCACGGTCGCCGTCTTCCTGCCGATCGGCCTGACCGGCGGCATGGTGGGCGAACTGTTCGGCTCCTTCAGCCTGACGGTCACGGCGGCGCTCCTCGCCTCCCTGCTCGTCTCGCTGACGGTCGTCCCGGTGCTCTCCTACTGGTTCCTGCGCGCACCCAAGGGCACGCCCGCGGACGCCGAGGAGGCCCGGCGCAAGGCCGAGGAGAAGGAGGAGCGCAGCCGCCTGCAGCGCTTCTACGTCCCCGTCCTGCGCTTCGCGACGCGTCGCCGGCTCACCAGTGTGCTGATCGCGGCCGCCGTCCTCGTCGGCACGTTCGGCATGGCGCCCCTGCTGAAGACGAACTTCTTCGACCAGGGCGATCAGGAAGTCCTCACCGTCAAGCAGGAGTTGAAGCCCGGCACCAGCCTGGCCGCGACCGACGCGCAGGCGAAGAAGGTGGAGAAGCTCCTCGGCGGCATCAAGGGCGTCAAGAACTACCAGGTCACCATCGGCTCCTCCGGTTTCATGGCGGCCTTCGGCGGCGGTACGGACACCAACCAGGCGTCCTACCAGGTCATGCTGGACGACTCGGCGTCGTACGAGGACGTCCAGAACCGCATCGAGAAGGGGCTCGGCGAGCTCTCCGGCGTCGGTACCACCACGGTGTCCGCCGGTGACGGCTTCGGCAGCCAGGACCTCAGCGTCGTCGTGAAGGCGGCCGACGGGGACGTGCTGCGCGAGGCCGCGGGCAAGGTCCGCGACGAGGTCGCGAAGCTCGACGACGTCACCGACGTCACGAGCGACCTCGCGCAGAGCGTGCCGCGCATCTCGGTCAAGGCCAACTCCAAGGCGGCCGCGGCCGGTTTCGACGACGCCACGCTCGGCGCGGCCGTCGGCGAGGCGGTCCGCGGCACGACCAGCGGCAAGGCGATCCTGGACGACTCCGAGCGGGACGTCGTCATCAGGTCCGCCGAGCCGGCCACCACCCTCGCGGAGCTGCGCGGGCTGCGGCTCGGCGCGGTGAAGCTCGGTGACATCGCGGACGTCGAGCTGGTCGACGGGCCGGTCTCGATGACCCGGATCGACGGTCAGCGCGCGGCCACCGTCACGGCCAAGCCGACCGGCGACAACACGGGCGCGGTCAGCGCGGACCTCTCGGCGAAGCTCGACAAGCTGAAGCTGCCCGCGGGCGCCACGGCGTCGATCGGCGGCGTCTCGTCGGACCAGGACGACGCGTTCGCGTCGCTGGGCCTCGCGATGCTGGCGGCGATCGCGATCGTCTTCATGCTGCTGGTGGCGACGTTCCGCTCGCTGATCCAGCCGCTGATCCTGCTCGTGTCGATCCCGTTCGCCTCGACCGGCGCGATCGGCCTGCTCGTCCTCACCGGCACCCCCATGGGCGTGCCGGCGATGATCGGCATGCTGATGCTCATCGGCATCGTGGTGACCAACGCGATCGTGCTGATCGACCTCGTCAACCAGTACCGCAGGCAGGGGTACGGCGTGGTCGAGGCCGTCGTCGAGGGCGGCCGGCACCGGCTCCGTCCGATCCTGATGACGGCACTGGCGACGATCTTCGCCCTGCTGCCGATGGCGCTGGGTGTGACCGGCGAGGGCGGCTTCATCGCGCAGCCGCTCGCGGTGGTCGTGATCGGCGGTCTCATCACCTCGACCCTGCTGACCCTGCTGCTCGTCCCGACGCTCTACGCGATGGTCGAACTCCGCAAGGAGCGCCGGGCGAAGAAGAAGGCGGCGAAGCGGGCGGCGACGTCCGGTCAGGACGACGTCAGCCACGAGGACAGGTCCCCGGAGCCGGCCGGAGTCTGACCCGGTTCCGCACAGGGCCCCCGTCCCGGCGTTCACGCGCCGGGACGGGGGCCCTCGTGTGCTCCGCGGACGCACGGCCCGCGGAGCACGGACTACGGCAGCGCCAGCATCCGCTCCAGCGCCAGCTTGGCGAACGCCTCGGTCTCCTTGTCGACCTCGATCCGGTTGACGAGGTTGCCCTCGGCGAGGGACTCAAGGGTCCACACCAGGTGCGGCAGGTCGATGCGGTTCATCGTCGAGCAGAAGCAGACCGTCTTGTCGAGGAAGACGATCTCCTTGTCCTCGGGCGCGAAGCGCTTCGCGAGGCGCCGCACGAGGTTCAGCTCCGTGCCGATCGCCCACTTGGACCCGGCCGGGGCGGCCTCCAGGGCCTTGATGATGTACTCCGTGGAGCCGACGTAGTCCGCCGCCGCCACGACCTCGTGCTTGCACTCGGGGTGCACGAGGACGTTGACGCCGGGAATGCGCTCGCGCACGTCGTTCACCGAGTCCACGCTGAAGCGGCCGTGCACCGAGCAGTGGCCGCGCCACAGGATCATCTTCGCGTCGCGCAGCTGCTCCGTGGTGAGCCCGCCGTTCGGCTTGTGCGGGTTGTAGAGCACGCAGTCGTCCAGGGACATGCCCAGGTCGCGGACGGCGGTGTTGCGGCCGAGGTGCTGGTCGGGCAGGAAGAGCACCTTCGAACCCTGCTCGAAGGCCCACTCCAGGGCCCGCTCGGCGTTCGAGGACGTGCAGATCGTGCCGCCGTGCCGGCCGGTGAACGCCTTGATGTCGGCGGACGAGTTCATGTACGACACGGGCACGACCTGCTCGGCTATGCCGGCCTCCGTCAGCACGTCCCAGCACTCGGCGACCTGCTCGGCGGTGGCCATGTCGGCCATCGAGCAGCCCGCGGCGAGGTCGGGAAGGACGACCTTCTGGTCGTCGCCGGTGAGGATGTCCGCGGACTCGGCCATGAAGTGCACACCGCAGAACACGATGTACTCGGCCTCCGGGCGGCCCGCCGCGTCGCGGGCGAGCTTGAAGGAGTCACCGGTCACGTCCGCGAACTGGATGACCTCGTCGCGCTGGTAGTGGTGGCCGAGCACGAAGACCTTGTCGCCGAGCTTCTCCTTGGCCGCGCGGGCGCGCTCGACCAGGTCCGGGTCGGACGGGGAGGGCAGGTCGCCGGGGCACTCGACGCCGCGCTCGCTCCTCGGGTCGGCCTCGCGGCCGAGCAGCAGCAGGGCGAGGGGCGTCGGCTGTACGTCGAGATCCTGGGTCTGGGCGGTGGTCACGACACGCACCCTTTCTGTTCTGCGGCTCGCCGGGCTCGTAAGGGAGCGGGCCCGGCGGGAACGGTGCCTTTTCGTCGAATTGACGTTATCTATCATAACCGCTTCACGTCATGTTGACGACGTCCATAGCGTCCATGTGACGTGAATCCCGGTCGCCGTTCCGGCGGGGTGCCCCCGGTGTCCGTGGGGTTGTCCACAGGCCGTGGCCCGTGCGCGGGCGTGTGTGCGAGCATGAACGGAGAAGGCAAAGACACGCACACGGCCCGGAATGAATCCGCGGCCCCGCCGGTTGGAACCGTCGGCAAGCAGTCTCCGTACAACCCGGGAGAGAAGCAGATGTCCGTATCGGACGAGACCACCACCGTGAGCGACGGCATCATGCTGTCGGACGCCGCCGCGGGCAAGGTCAAGGCCCTGCTCGACCAGGAAGGCCGTGAGGACCTGGCGCTGCGCGTCGCCGTTCAGCCCGGCGGCTGCTCCGGTCTGCGGTATCAGCTGTTCTTCGACGAGCGCTCCCTCGACGGCGACGTCGTGAAGGACTTCGACGGCGTCAAGGTCGTCACCGACCGCATGAGCGCCCCGTACCTCGGCGGCGCCTCGATCGACTTCGTGGACACCATCGAGAAGCAGGGCTTCACGATCGACAACCCGAACGCGACCGGCTCCTGCGCCTGCGGCGACTCCTTCAGCTAGGACGGCACGGCCCGGCCGGGCCCGGCATCGACCGGGCCCGGGTTCGCCGGTGCCGACTGCCACTGAGCCGAGCCCGCGGCTCACGGCTCCGGCCGAACACGTCCGCACGCCGAGTACGGACGAAGGCGGCGTCCCCCTCCGACAGGGACGCCGCCTTCGTGTATCCGGAACCCGCCGGGCCGCCGCAGCCGACCTCGCGCTCCGCCGTGACCGCCGTCGCTAGCGCGGTCCCGCGGCGGTGGATCCGGACGCTCCGGGCTCGGTGACCCGCCCCTGGTGGATCGCCCGGCCGTCACTCCCGACGACGCTCCGGCCGTCCAGAGGCCCGTCCAGACGCACCGTCCGCTCGTAGATCTTGGCGATCAGGATGCAGACCTTGCCCTGCTCGGGCTTCTCCGTGACCGTGACGGTCACCTGGTCCCCGCTCTCCTTCGCCGCGACCGTGTAGTGGGCGCACACCCCGCCCGTGAAGGAGACGGTCAGCTCCCTGCCGTCCGCCGTGTAGCCCTGGACGTGCACGTCCCGCGTGGTCACCGACGGGGACGGCTCGCCGCCCGGCGAGGTGGGAGCGGGAGTCGGCTGCCCCGGTGACTCGGGCGCGGTCAGGAACTCCGGGTCGATCGCCGGATGCGTCACGGTGTAGGTGTCCCCTCCACCCGGCGCCCGCACCTCGAACAGCCACGACGGCACCAGCGCCTGCCGCCCGTCCGCCCGGTGCGCCGCCAGTCCGAAGGTCGCCTTCTCCACGGTCACCGTCGGCGCCCGGCCCGCCGCGGTGGGGTGCTCGCACGGCATCTCGTCCCGGTCCTTCAGCGGTACGGGGCTGGCGCAGCCGCCGATCCCCATGCGCCCGCCTCCCGACGGCGAGGCGCCCGAGGTGGATCCGTTCATCAGGTCCAGTGTCCGGCGCGCCCCGACGACCGGGTACGTGTCGCCCTTCACCGGCGTCTTCAACTGACCGCTGCCGCCGATGACATGACCCTCACCGTCGATCTGGAGCCCCGTCGTCCACCCGTAGGTCGGCAGACCGCCCACCACCGGGTCGGCGTTCACCACCCGTACCCGGTCCATGAGTTGGGTCGCGTCGACCTTCGCCTCGTCCTGGCCCACGGCCTTCAGCACGGGAGCCGCCGCCTTCTTCGCCGCGGCCTCGCCGACCGGACCCGGCCCCTTCCCCGACAGGCCGCCCGACCCGCCGGGCCGGCACGGCTTTCCCCGGGGGCAGTTGTCGGTCCCGGGGACCGCGTAGCTGAACGTCCAGGTCCCCGGAGCGTCCGCGTTCACCCGCAGATTGGGCTCCGAACCGTCCTTCACCGCACCGACCGTCCAGGCGTCCCCGACCAGCCGGGGCGTACCGGCCAGGTCCAGCGCCTTCGCCAGCCGCTCCACCTCCACCCGCGTCACGCTGCCCTCGGCCCAGCGGACCGGCGCGGAACCGGGCCCCGCCGGCAGCTTGCCCTCGGCGCGGTAGGTCGTGCCGTAGGGGTCGGGCTCGCCGGGCGCGATGCCGTTCGAGCCGCCGGTGGGTCCGGTGCTCGTGGCCGTCTCGGAGTAACCGTCGAGCGTGAGCGGCGGGGGAGTGCCATTGCCGCCGGGCGCCCCCGAGGAGCCGCTGCCGCCCGCCGCGCTCGTGGCGACGTACGCGCCGCCGCCCCCGACGAGCAGCACCGCCGCGGCGACCGCGACGATCACGGGGGTGTGCCGACGACGCGGCACAGCCGGCCTGTCGTCCTCATGGCGCTCCCCGGAGAGGCCTGCGGCAGGCGCCTCCC
>NZ_JBIWLU010000012.1:54325-359149 GCF_044766365.1 Streptomyces sp. NPDC102279
CCCGGAGTCCCCGGAGTCCCCGGAGTCCCCGGAGTCCCCGGAGTCCCCGGAGTCCCCGGAGTCCCCGGAGTCCCCGGAGTCCCCGGAGTCCCCGGAGTCCCCGGAGGGGCGCACGTCATCCGCCTCGGCGCCCTTCACGGCGGGTTCCGCGACGGTGTCCTCCGCGGCGTCCTCGACAGGACCCCTGGCGTCACCCTCGACGGGATCGGTCGCGTCGTTGTCGGGTCGCTCGGTGCTCACCGCATCGCTCCTTCGGCTCCACTGCTGTCCCCAGGCGGGGCCCTGTCGAAGACGGGCTCCGCAAGGTCGTACACCGCATCCCCTTTACAGGGGACAGCGATGGGACGCAGCGGGGGAGCGCACGGTTCCCTGCGGGCGCTCCGCGCGTTTCACCCGAACGGCGCCGCCGGGTTCTCACCCGGACGGCGGCACCGCTCCGGCGGCGCGCGTCAGTCGCCGTAGTCGGACATCTCGTCCAGCATCCGCGCGGAGGTGGACGGCACGGTCACCCCGTGGATGCTGGAGGGAGAGACAGGGAGGGCGGGAGGAGGGGCGGGGAGGGTCGAGACCGCCGTGGGCGCGGCCCAGTTCCCGGCCATACGCGCACAGTCGCCGCGCAACGTCGCGAGATCGCCGTCCAGGTCGCCGGCCGGGCCGAGCGGAGCGGTGCCTGGGACCTTGAGGTTCGTCATACCGGAACCGTATGCACGCCTGCCGCCACGAAGAAAGATCTACTATCGGGTAGTTTTGCCCGCTTCAGAGGTCCCGTACCGACCCGGTAGCGTTAACTGTCAATCCCCTCCCCTCGCAGGAGCGTGTCCTAGCCGTGCGTATCGCAGTCACCGGCTCCATCGCCACCGACCACCTCATGACCTTTCCCGGCCGTTTCGCCGACCAATTGGTCGCGGACCAGCTGCACACGGTCTCCCTTTCCTTCCTGGTCGACAACCTCGACGTCCGCCGGGGCGGGGTCGGCGCGAACATCGCGTTCGGCATGGGCCAGCTCGGCACCCGGCCGATCCTCGTCGGGGCGGCCGGCTCCGACTTCGACGACTACCGCGCCTGGCTGGACCGGCACGGCGTCGACACCGAGTCCGTCCGCATCTCCGAGGTGCTGCACACCGCGCGTTTCGTGTGCACGACGGACGCCGACCACAACCAGATCGGCTCGTTCTACACGGGCGCGATGAGCGAGGCCCGCCTCATCGAGCTCAAGTCCGTCGCGGACCGCGTCGGCGGCCTCGACCTCGTCCTGATCGGCGCGGACGACCCCGAGGGGATGCTCCGCCACACCGAGGAGTGCCGCTCCCGCGCGATCCCCTTCGCCGCCGACTTCTCGCAGCAGATCGCGCGCATGAACGGCGAAGAGATCCGGATACTGCTGGACGGCGCGACGTACCTCTTCTCCAACGAGTACGAGAAGGGCCTCATCGAGTCCAAGACCGGCTGGACCGACGAGGAGATCCTCTCCAAGGTCGGCCACCGGGTGACCACCCTCGGCGCGCGCGGTGTCCGCATCGAGCGTGTCGGCGAGGACCCGATCGAGGTCGGCTGCCCGGAGGAGGAGCTCAAGGCGGACCCGACCGGCGTCGGCGACGCGTTCCGGGCCGGTTTCCTCTCCGGCCTCGCCTGGGGCGTCTCCCACGAGCGCGCCGCCCAGGTCGGCTGCATGCTCGCCACCCTCGTCATCGAGACGGTCGGCACGCAGGAGTACCAGCTGCGCCGCGGCCACTTCATGGACCGCTTCACCAAGGCGTACGGCCACGAGGCCGCCGCCGAGGTCCGGACACACCTCTCCTAGCAGCACCGGCGGACCCCGGGACCACGCCGGACCCGGTCCTGCCGTGAGCGACTAGGACAGCCGGCGGACCACATAGGCCGAACCGTGGTCCGCCGGTTCCTCACCGACGTACTCCTGCCCCCGCATCTCGCACCACGCCGGGATGTCGAGCCGGGCCGCCTCGTCGTCGGCGAGGACCCGGACCGTGCCGCCGACCGGCACGTCCCCGATGACCTTGGCCAGCTCGATGACGGGGATGGGGCAGCGCCTGCCCAGCGCGTCGACCACCAGGGAGTCGACCGGGACAGCGGCCTCCCGCACCGCCGACGTCGGCGCGCCGAGCTTCTCGCGTACCGCCGCGACCGTGCCCGGCAGCGCCGCGAGGAACCGCTCGACGTCCTCCTCCGGGGTCCCGGGCGGCAGCGACACCCGGACGTTGCCCTCGCTCAGGACGCCCATGGCCCTCAGGACATGGCTGGGAGTGAGGGTGCTGCTCGTGCACGACGAGCCCGAGGAGACGGAGAAGCCCACCCGGTCCAGCTCGTGCAGCAGTGTCTCCCCGTCGACATAGAGACAGGAGAAGGTGACGATCCCCGGCAGTCGCCCGACCGGGTCGCCGACCACCTCGACGTCCGGGACCAGACCGGGCACCCGTACCCGGATCTGCTCCGTCAGTTCCCGCAGCCTCACCGCCTCCTGCTCGGCCTCCGCGCGGACCGCGCGCAGCGAGGCGGCCGCCGCGACGACGGCCGGGATGTTCTCGAAGCCGGGCGAACGTCCCGACTCCCGCTCGTCCGAGGGCCCTTGGGGAGCGAACCGGACTCCCTTGCGCACCACGAGCAGTCCGACCCCCGAAGGCCCGCCCCACTTGTGGGCACTCGCCGTCAGCAGGGACCAGTCTCCCTCCACCCGGCCCCAGCCCAGCGACTGCGCCGCGTCCACCAGGAGCGGCACACCCGCCCCCCGGCACACCTGTGCGACCTCGGCCACCGGCTGCTCGGTGCCCACCTCATGGTTGGCCGACTGCAGGCAGGCCAGCGCGGTGTCGGCGCGCAGGGCCTCCGCGTACGAGGAAGGGGACACCCGGCCCGTCCGGTCGACCGGGATCCGTGTCGTCGTGCCGCCCGACACCTCGTGCCGCTCCGCCGAATGGAGTACCGACGAGTGTTCGACGGCTGACACGATCAGGTGGCCTCCGACGCGCCGCCGGCCCGCCAGGGCGCCCGCGATCCCGGAGTGCACCGCGCGGGTCCCGGAGGTGGTGAAGGTCAGCTCGTCCGGGCGGCAGCCCACCGCGTCGGCCGTCGCCTCGCGTGCGGCGTCGAGCAGCAGCCGGGCCCGCCGTCCCTCCCGGTACAGGCGGGCTGGGTCGGCCCACCCCTCGTCGAGCGAGGCCTGCAGGGCCTGTCGGGCGACGGGATGCAGCGGAGCCGCGGACGCGGCGTCGAAGTAGGACACGCCACCACGCTAGTCCGTCGCCCCGAAGGGCCGTCAGAAGGCATCCGGACTGGGGCATTCCAGGACGGGGAAGAGTGCCTCCCAGGCGAAACAGCACTCCTTCGGGGAGTCGGGCGGCGCGTTGGGCACCCTCCCCGCGCGACCCCAAATAGCGTCCAGTAGGGTTTGGTCCGCATAAACATCCAAACCCCTGCCCGACGCAGGGCGGCGACCGACCAGCGAGAAGGCCGCAGCCAACAGCGCGGGCGAGACTCTCGGGAAGGCGCTACGTGAGTCCCAACGGCTCCGACCTCCCCCACGCCCTGGGGGGCGCGGGCGGTACCCCCACGCCGCGGCGCCCGATGCGGCGGAAGCTGCTGCAGGCAATGACTGCGGGCCTGGTCCTGGCGACAGCCACTGGTTGCTCGTACAACTGGGAAGACTTCCCCCGCCTTGGTATGCCCACCCCGGTGACGGATGAGGCTCCGCGGATCCTCTCCCTCTGGCAGGGCTCGTGGGCGGCCGCGCTCGCCACGGGCGTGCTGGTCTGGGGCCTGATCCTGTGGAGCGTCGTCTTCCATCGGCGCAGCCGGACCAAGGTCGAAGTTCCTCAGCAGACCCGGTACAACATGCCCATCGAGGCGCTGTACACCGTGGTCCCGCTCATCATCGTCTCGGTGCTGTTCTACTTCACCGCCCGCGACGAGACGAAGCTCCTCAGCCTCGACAAGAAGCCCGACGTCACGGTCAACGTGGTGGGCTTCCAGTGGAGCTGGGGCTTCAACTACGTCGCGGACGTCCCCGGCTCCTCCGGGAACGCCAAGACAGACCCGAACCTGGCGGCCATTCCGGACCGGTTCAAGAAGGACTTCCCGGCGAACGCCGGCGGTGTCTACGACGTCGGTACGCCCGGCACGCGGAACCCGCAGACCCACAATCCGGGTCCGACCCTCTGGCTCCCCAAGGGCAAGACGGTCCGCTTCGTCCTCACTTCGCGTGACGTCATCCACTCCTTCTGGGTGGTGCCGTTCCTCATGAAGCAGGACGTCATCCCGGGGCACACCAACTCGTTCCAGGTGACGCCCAACCACGAGGGCACCTTCCTGGGCAAGTGCGCCGAGCTGTGCGGCGTCGACCACTCCCGGATGCTCTTCAACGTGAAGGTCGTCTCCCCCGAGCGCTACGAGGCCCACCTCAAGGAGCTCGCGGCGAAGGGACAGACCGGTTACGTCCCGGCCGGCATTGAGCAGACGGGCCACGAGAAGAACCGGGAGACGAACAACCTGTGAGCATCCTCAACGAACCCCAGGGTGCCGACGCAGCCGAAGACTCGTACGAGAGCGAGCTGCCGGTTCGGCGCAAGCAGCCCGGCAGTGTTGTGATCAAGTGGCTCACCACCACGGACCACAAGACGATCGGCACGTTGTATCTGGTCACGTCGTTCGCGTTCTTCTGCATCGGTGGCGTCATGGCGCTGCTCATGCGCGCCGAACTGGCGCGCCCCGGGCTGCAGATCGTGTCGAACGAGCAGTTCAACCAGGCGTTCACGATGCACGGCACGATCATGCTGCTGATGTTCGCGACGCCGCTGTTCGCCGGTTTCACGAACTGGATCATGCCGCTGCAGATCGGCGCGCCCGACGTGGCGTTCCCGCGGCTGAACATGTTCGCCTACTGGCTCTACCTGTTCGGCTCGACGATCGCGGTCGGTGGCTTCCTCACCCCGCAGGGTGCGGCCGACTTCGGCTGGTTCGCCTACAGCCCGCTGTCCGACGCGGTCCGCTCGCCGGGCATCGGCGCCGACATGTGGATCATGGGTCTGGCCTTCTCCGGCTTCGGCACCATCCTCGGCGCGGTCAACTTCATCACCACGATCATCTGCATGCGCGCTCCCGGCATGACGATGTTCCGCATGCCGATCTTCGTCTGGAACGTGCTGCTCACCGCCGTACTGGTGCTGCTCGCCTTCCCCGTTCTCGCGGCGGCCCTGTTCGCCCTGGAGGCGGATCGAAAATTCGGGGCGCATGTCTTCGATGCGGCCAACGGCGGAGCACTGCTCTGGCAACACCTCTTCTGGTTCTTCGGCCATCCAGAGGTGTACATCATCGCGCTACCGTTCTTCGGCATCATTTCCGAGGTCATCCCGGTGTTCTCCCGTAAGCCGATGTTCGGCTACATGGGTCTCATCGGCGCGACCATCGCGATCGCCGGTCTGTCCGTGACCGTGTGGGCGCACCACATGTACGTCACCGGTGGCGTACTGCTCCCGTTCTTCTCCTTCATGACGTTCCTCATCGCCGTACCCACGGGCGTGAAGTTCTTCAACTGGATCGGAACGATGTGGAAGGGCTCGTTGTCCTTCGAGACACCGATGCTCTGGGCCGTCGGCTTCCTGATCACCTTCACCTTCGGTGGTCTGACCGGCGTCATCCTGGCCTCGCCGCCGATGGACTTCCACGTCTCGGACTCGTACTTCGTGGTGGCGCACTTCCACTACGTGGTGTTCGGCACCGTGGTGTTCGCGATGTTCTCCGGCTTCCACTTCTGGTGGCCGAAGATGACGGGCAAGATGCTCGACGAGCGGCTCGGCAAGATCACCTTCTGGACGCTGTTCGTGGGCTTCCACGGCACGTTCCTGGTGCAGCACTGGCTGGGTGCCGAGGGCATGCCGCGTCGCTACGCGGACTACCTCGCGGCCGACGGCTTCACCGCGCTGAACACGATCTCGACGATCAGCTCGTTCCTGCTCGGCCTGTCGATCCTGCCGTTCCTCTACAACGTGTGGAAGACGGCCAAGTACGGCAAGAAGGTCGAGGTCGACGACCCGTGGGGCTACGGCCGCTCGCTGGAGTGGGCCACCTCGTGCCCGCCGCCGCGGCACAACTTCCTCACCCTGCCGCGGATCCGCAGTGAATCCCCGGCGTTCGACCTGCACCACCCCGAGATCGCCGCGCTCGACCAGCTCGAGCACGCCGGTTCCGGTTCGTCGGCTCTCGCTGGTGGCAAGGAGGCCGGCAAGTGAAGGTCCAAGGCAAGATGTTCCTCTGGCTCGCCGCGTTCATCCTCGTCATGGGGATCGTCTACGGCGTGTGGTCCAAGGAGCCGGCCGGCACCACGGCCCTCTTCATGGGCTTCGGCCTGAGCGTGATGATCGGCTACTACCTGGCCTTCACGGCCCGGCGCGTCGACCAGCTGGCGCAGGACGACAAGGAGGCCGACGTCGCGGACGAGGCCGGCGAGGTGGGCTTCTTCAGCCCGCACAGCTGGCAGCCGCTCGCGCTCGGCACCGGTGGCGCCCTGGCCTTCATGGGCGTCGTCTTCGGCTGGTGGCTGCTCTACTTCTCGGCCCCGCTCATCGTGATGGGCCTGTGGGGCTGGGTCTTCGAGTACTACCACGGTGAGAATCGCACCCAGTAGCACGCGCTGAACCCCGGGGAGCCCGGACACTCCGTCAGGAGAGTCCGGGCTCCCTCGTTTGCCACGCCTTCTGTCCCTCACTCGGCCCACCCGGCGCGCCGTCCTTGACGCGCGTTCATAGCGTGAGCTCATGAACCACTCACCGCGAATCCGCACGGTCGTCAGCTGCACCGCGCTGGTGGTCGCCCTCGGAGCGGGCGCCACCGCCTGCGGCTCCGACGGCCACCCGCTCTCGGCGAAGCCGTACGACGCGGCGGGACAGATCTCGTTCAACGGCCCCGTCGGAGAGAGCAAGAAGCCCGGCAAGGTCGACCCCGACAAGCCGCTCGAAATCACCTCCGAGGACGACGACGGGCGCATCACCGACGTGACGGCCACCGACGCGTCAGGACGCTATGTGGCGGGCGAACTGGCCGCCGACGGCAGTCGCTGGCACAGCACGTCCCCGCTGGCCGCAGGAGCCCACTACACGGTCCGGGTGAGCACCGAGGACGAGGACGGCGCCCCCGGGCGCAAGGTCCTCGGCTTCGACACCAGTACGCCCAAGACCAAGAAGACGCTCGACGTCGAGTTCGGCCCCAAGGCCGGCAAGTACGGGGTCGGTCAGCCCGTCACCGCCGAACTGAGCGCCCCCGTGAAGGACAAGGCGGCCCGCGCGGTCGTCGAGCGTGCCCTCAAGGTCGACTCCTCGCCCGCCGTGGAGGGCACCTGGCACTGGGTGGACGACAAGACGCTCCACTACCGCCCCAAGGAGTACTGGCCCACCCACGCCACCATCACGGCGCACAGCAACCTCGCCGGCATCAAGATCGGTGAGCGGCTGTGGGGCGGCAACGCCAAGACCCTGAAGCTCACCACGGGCGACCGGCTCATCGCCGTCACCGACGCCGGCTCGCACGAGATGACGGTCTACCGCAACGGCGCGCAGATCAACGAGATCCCCATCACCACCGGCAAGCCCGGCTTCGAGACCCGCAACGGCGTCAAGGTCGTGCTGGGCAAGGAGTACTACGTACAGATGCGCGGTACCAGCATCGGTATCGCCGAGGGCAGTTCGGACTCCTACGACCTGCCCGTGTACTACGCCACGCGGGTGACCTGGAGCGGCGAGTACGTGCACGCCGCGCCCTGGTCGACCGGTTCGCAGGGGTCCGCCAACGTCAGCCACGGCTGCACCGGCATGAGCACCAGCAACGCCGAGTGGTTCTTCGACACCTTCAGCGAGGGCGACATCGTCAAGGTCGTCAACTCGAACGGCGACATGATGGACCCGTTCGGCAACGGCTTCGGCGACTGGAACCTCGGCTGGAAGAGCTGGCGCGAGGGCAGCGCGCTCGTGGGCGGATCACCGGACGCCCCGACTCCGGCCGAGCGCGCGAGGCTTCGCCCCGAGAGTGTGTGAGACCGCGACCCTCCAGGTCCTGTCGTCACCTTCCCGTCGTTCGCCCGAAGGGCGCAGGCGCGGAGGTGACGACAGGACCCGGGGGCGCGGGTTCTCAGACGCTCTGCAGGTTCTTGCGGCGCAGCAGCGCGGCCAGGGACTCGGCGAACTCCACCGGGTCGACCGGAAGGGTGACCGCGGCGTCCGCACGGCTCCAGGTGGCCAGCCAGGCGTCCTGCGGGCGCCCGATGAGGACGAGGACGGGCGGGCAGTCGAAGACCTCGTCCTTGATCTGCCGGCAGATCCCCATGCCGCCCAGCGGAACCGCCTCACCGTCCAGCACGCACACGTCGATGCCGCCCTTGTCGAGCTCCATGATGACGGCGGCCGGCGTCGCGCACTCGACGAACTCCACGAGGGGAACGTCCGGAGCGGGCCTGCGCCCGGTGGCGAGCCGCACCTGCGCGCGGGTGTTGGAGTCGTCGCTGTAGACCAGCACCGTGGCGGTCGGCTGCATTCTTCCTCCGGGACGTCGGCGTCGTACGGACCTGAAGCGGCCGGGCCGGCCGGAGCCTGCCCGATGCGCGGATGCTACTCCCTTGAACACCTCGTCAACACCGGTTCGGACAGGGCTTCGATGGGCCATACGGGCTGGACACACCCCGTCAACACTCCGAACGGCACCCCCCGGGGTGAGGGCGGGATAAGCGACCGACATAATGTCGGTCGTGGCGACAGCAACGACAGTAGAAACCGGGCACGCGCACCCGTCGGTCAATCGGCCGAACCTCACCAGCGTCGGAACCATCATCTGGCTGAGTTCCGAGCTGATGTTCTTCGCGGCCCTCTTCGCGATGTACTTCACCCTGCGATCGGTGACCGGGCCGGATCACTGGAAGGAAATGGCGTCCAGCCTGAACCTTCCGTTCTCGGCGACGAACACCACGATCCTGGTGCTCTCCTCCCTGACCTGTCAGCTCGGCGTCTTCGCCGCCGAGCGCGGGGACGTGAAGAAGCTCAGAATGTGGTTCACCGTCACCTTCATCATGGGTGCGATCTTCATCGGCGGTCAGGTCTTCGAGTACACCGAACTGGTCAAGAAGGACGGGCTCTCGCTCTCCTCCGACCCGTACGGCTCGGTGTTCTACCTGACCACCGGCTTCCACGGACTGCATGTGACGGGCGGACTCATCGCCTTCCTGCTGGTCCTTGGTCGCACCTATGCGGCTCGGCGGTTCACTCACGAGCAGGCAACCGCCGCCATCGTCGTGTCCTACTACTGGCACTTCGTCGATGTCGTCTGGATCGGCCTTTTCGCCACGATCTACCTGATCAAGTAATCGGGCCCGGCGCCCGAAACATCCAGAAGCACCGACGCAGAAGATCCTGACACCGGGGTAATCCGTGAAAAAGCTCTCCGCACGACGACGCCATCCGCTGGCTGCGGTCGTCGTCCTACTCCTC
Source organism: Streptomyces sp. NPDC102279 (assembly GCF_044766365.1). Lineage (NCBI taxonomy): Bacteria > Bacillati > Actinomycetota > Actinomycetes > Kitasatosporales > Streptomycetaceae > Streptomyces > Streptomyces sp. NPDC102279. The sequence continues at coordinate 63,805 of NZ_JBIWLU010000012.1, forward strand.
GCGCTGGCGGCCACCGGGGGGCTGTACGCCGCGTTCGCACCCGCGGGCAAGGCGCAGGCCGATGAAACCGCCCAGTCCCTCGCCATCACCGAGGGCAAGAAGCTGTACGCCGTGGGCTGCGCAAGCTGCCACGGAACCGGCGGTCAGGGCACCTCCGACGGGCCGAGCCTGGTGGGAGTGGGCGCCGCGGCGGTCGACTTCCAGGTCGGCACCGGACGTATGCCGGCCCAGCAGCCCGGCGCGCAGATCCCGAAGAAGAAGGTCATCTACTCGCAGGCCGAGATCGACCAGCTCGCGGCGTACATCGCCTCGCTCGGCGCCGGTCCTTCGGTCCCGACGAAGAGCCAGGTCAGTCCCGAGGGCGCGGACATCGCCAAGGGTGGCGAACTGTTCCGCACCAACTGCGCCCAGTGCCACAACTTCACCGGCAAGGGCGGCGCGCTGACCCACGGCAAGTTCGCGCCGACTCTTGAGGGTGTCGACCCGAAGCACATCTACGAGGCCATGCAGACGGGCCCGCAGAACATGCCGTCCTTCCCCGACACCACGCTGACGGAGAAGAACAAGAAGGACATCATCGCGTACCTCGACGCGGTCAACGGTGACAACACCGAGAGCCCCGGTGGTCTCGAACTGGGCGGTCTCGGACCGGTCAGCGAGGGCCTGTTCGGCTGGATCTTCGGACTTGGCACCCTGGTCGCCGTCGCCGTCTGGGTCGCCGCTCGGACCGCAAAGGCCAAGAAGTCATGAGTAGCCAAGACATTCCAGAAGAGAACGTGCCCGCTGAGCGGGCCACCGACGACCACGCCGGTCACGGTCATGCCGCGGTAGCCGTCGCGGACGAGCAGAACCCGTTCGCGGACCCGGGGCTCCCGCCCCACGAGCACCGCGTCCAGGACATCGACGAGCGGGCCGCCAGGCGGTCCGAGCGACTTGTCGCTCTGCTGTTCGTGCTGTCGATGCTGGCGACTGTCGCCTTCATCGTCGCGTACGTGGCGATCCCCAACGACAGGTCGATCTACGTCTTCCCGATCGGCCACATCAGCGCGCTGAACTTCACGCTGGGCCTGACGCTCGGCGTGGCGCTGTTCGCGATCGGAGCGGGCGCGGTCCACTGGGCCCGCACCCTGATGTCCGACGTGGAGATCGCCGACGAGCGTCACGCGATCGAGGCGGAGCCCGAGGTCAAGGCCAAGGTCCTGGCCGACTTCAAGCAGGGTGCCAAGGAGTCCGCGCTCGGCCGTCGCAAGCTGATCCGCAACACGATGTTCGGCGCGCTGGCCCTGTTCCCGCTCTCCGGCGTCATGCTGCTGCGCGACCTCGGTCCGCTGCCCGGCACGAAGCTCCGCCACACCCTGTGGTCCAAGGGCAAGCTCCTCGTCAACATGAACACCAACGAGCCGCTCCGTCCTTCGGACGTGGCCGTCGGTTCTCTGACCTTCGTCAAGCCCGAGGGCCTGGAGGAGCACGACGAGGACTTCCAGAAGGAGATCGCCAAGTCGGCCCTGATGATCATCCGGCTCCAGCCGGACAACATCAAGGACAAGCAGGAACTCGAGTGGTCCTACCAGGGCATCGTGGCGTACTCGAAGATCTGCACCCACGTCGGCTGCCCGATCTCCCTGTACGAGCAGCAGACGCACCACGCGCTGTGCCCGTGCCACCAGTCCACCTTCGACCTCTCCGACGGTGCCCGAGTCATCTTCGGCCCGGCCGGTCACCCGCTGCCGCAGCTGCGCATCGGCGTGAACGATGAGGGTTACCTCGAAGCGCTCGGCGACTTCGATGTGCCCGTCGGTCCTGCATTCTGGGAGCGCGGATGAGTACTGCCAGCACCTCCGACTCGCGCTCGCGCGAGAAGGCGCCCGCCGGTGAGCGGGTCGCCGACTGGGCCGACGGCCGCCTGGGGATCTACTCCCTGGCCAAGGCCAACATGCGCAAGATCTTCCCCGACCACTGGTCGTTCATGCTGGGTGAGATCTGCCTCTACAGCTTCATCATCATCATCCTCACGGGTGTGTACCTGACGCTGTTCTTCCACCCGTCGATGAACGAGGTGGAGTACCACGGCAGTTACGTCCCGCTGCAGGGACAGCTGATGTCCGAGGCGTTCAACTCGACCATGCACATCTCCTTCGATGTGCGCGGTGGGCTTCTGATCCGTCAGATCCACCACTGGGCCGCGCTGATCTTCCTCGCCGGCATGTTCGTGCACATGATGCGCGTGTTCTTCACGGGTGCGTTCCGCAAGCCCCGCGAGGTCAACTGGGTCTTCGGATTCCTGTTGTTCGTCCTCGGCATGTTCACCGGCTTCACCGGTTACTCGCTCCCGGACGACCTGCTCTCCGGTACCGGTGTGCGCTTCATGGAGGGCGCGGTCCTGTCCGTGCCGATCGTCGGCACGTACCTGTCGTTCTTCCTGTTCGGCGGCGAGTTCCCGGGCGGCGACTTCGTGGCCCGCTTCTACTCGGTGCACGTGCTGCTGCTGCCGGGCATCATGCTCGGCCTGGTCGTCGGCCACCTGATCCTGGTCTTCTACCACAAGCACACCCAGTTCGCGGGCCCCGGCAAGACGAACAACAACGTCGTCGGCATGCCGCTGCTGCCGGTCTACATGGCCAAGGCCGGAGGCTTCTTCTTCCTGGTCTTCGGTGTCATCGCGGCCATCGCGGCGATCGCCTCGATCAACCCGATCTGGTCGTTGGGCCCCTACCGTCCGGACCAGGTGTCCACGGGGGCCCAGCCCGACTGGTACATGGGCTTCTCCGAGGGCCTGATCCGCGTCATGCCGGGCTGGGAGATCAACCTCTGGGGTCACACGCTCGTCCTGGGCGTTTTCATCCCGCTGGTCATCTTCCCGCTGGTGCTGGTCGCGATCGCGGTCTACCCGTTCATCGAGTCCTGGGTCACCGGCGACAAGCGCGAGCACCACATCCTGGACCGCCCGCGCAACGTCCCGACCCGGACCGCGTTCGGTGTCGCCTGGATCAGCTGGTACTTCGTGCTCCTCGTCGGCGGTGGCAACGACATCTGGGCCACGCACTTCCACCTGGCGATCAACTCGATCACCTGGTTCGTGCGCATCGCCTTCTTCGTCGTGCCGGTGCTCACGTTCCTCGCCACCAAGCGGATCTGCCTCGGCCTCCAGCGCCGGGACCGGGACAAGGTGCTGCACGGCCGCGAGTCGGGCATCATCAAGCGCCTGCCGCACGGTGAGTTCATCGAGGTGCACGAGCCGCTCAGCCAGGACGCGCTGCACACGCTCACCGCGCACGAGCAGTACAAGCCGGCCGAGATCGGCCCGGCGGTCGACGAGAACGGTGTCGAGCGCAAGGTCAACAGCGCGCAGAAGCTGCGCGCCAAGATGAGCAAGGGCTACTACGGGGAGGACAACCAGATCCCCAAGCCCACCGTCGAGGAGTACAAGGAGATCACGAGCGGCCACGGCCACCACTGATCCCCGCGACACCCCCGGTTCGCCACGGCAGGAGCCCCGTCCACGGACGGGGCTCTTCGCCGTCTCCGGGGCTGGATAGGGTGGACTCACCCCCGTGCTGCGGGGCGGACCCACTCGCGTGACCCATGAACCCAGGAGCGACCATGAGCGCTGTGAACCCCGCTGGAGGCGACACCGCGGCGGGCCGTTCCTGGCCCGAGGTACTGAACGGTCTCCTCGAAGGCCGCGACCAGAGCGCGGACGACACGGCCTGGGCGATGGACCGCATCATGCGCGGCGAGGCGACCGACGCGCAGATCGCCGGCTTCGTGGTGGCACTGCGGGCCAAGGGCGAGACCGTCCAGGAGATCTCCGGACTCGTCCGGGCGATGTACGAGCACGCCAACGTGATCGAGGTGCCCGGGCGGACCGTCGACATCGTCGGCACGGGCGGCGACGGCGCGAAGACCGTCAACATCTCCACGATGTCCTCGATCGTGGTGGCCGGCACCGGCGCCAAGGTCGTCAAGCACGGCAACCGCGCCGCGTCCTCGGCGTCCGGCTCCTCGGACGTCCTGGAGAAGCTCGGCGTCAATCTCCAGCTGACGGTCAAGCGCGTCGCGGAGGTGGCCGAGGAGGCCGGGATCACCTTCTGCTTCGCGGTCAAGTTCCACCCGGCTCTGCGCCATGTGGCGGCGGCGCGTGGACAGCTCGGCATCCGGACGACCTTCAACGTGCTGGGACCGCTGACGAACCCGGCCCGGGTCAGGGCCCAGGCGGTCGGGGTCGCCGACCTACGGATGGCGCCCATCGTGGCGGGCGTCTTCGCCGAGCGCGGCAACTCCTCACTCGTCTTCCGCGGCGACGACGGCCTCGACGAACTGACCACCACCGCCGGCTCCCGGGTCTGGGTGGTCCGCGACGGCGAGGTCACCGAGGAGCACTTCCACCCCCGTGACGTCGGTCTCGACGTCGTTCCCGTCGAGGCGCTGCGCGGCGCCGACGCGGCGTACAACGCGGAGGTCGCCCATCGGCTGCTGGACGGCGAGACCGGGCCGGTACGGGACGCCGTGCTGCTGAACGCGGCGGCCGCCCTGGTGGCCCTGTCGCCGACGGACGCGCCGCTCGCGGACCAGCTCCGGGCCGGCATGGCGAAGGCGGCCGAGGCCATCGACTCCGGGGCGGCGAAGCGCACCCTCGACCGGTGGGTGGCGGCCAGCAACGCCTGAGGCGCCGGTGATGCGACGCGGGGCGCGGTCCAGAATCCGGACCGCGCCTTGCGCGTCGAAGATCTTCTGGCAAGATGCTGTATCAGGTCATGAGCGACAGCCATCAGGCCCCGGCCGGCTGTCCGGCAACCCTCCGTCCGTGGCGGGGTGCCCCGGGTGAGGACCAGGTCGTAGGCAGCGAGGTCTACGGCAAGCGCGGACCCCTCCCACTCTTTCGAGTGGACGTAACCAGGGGTCCTGGTCGTTCGAGGGAGCCTTCTGTGAGCAAGCGAATGCGATAGGGCGCCGAGCCCCGCCTCCGCACACCCTTTTTTCCCCTTCCTGCGCCGAGCGCTGCCTTCGGGCGGCCGGCTCGCGCGGCGATCCCGCCTGCCTCACAGGAGCCCGCCATGTCTGTCACCACCACCGCCGACGTCTCCGTCTGTGCCCCGCTGCCCGTCCTGGGCCGGGACGTCACCGTTCCGCTCGTCACCGGCGGCGAGGTCGACTACGCCGCTCTCGACTACGCCGCCAGCGCGCCCGCCCTCCAGCGGGTGTGGGACGACGTCGCCGCGTACGCCCCGTACTACGGCAGCGTCCACCGGGGTGCCGGGTACCTCTCGCAGCTGTCCACCGACCTGTTCGAGAACGCCCGCAGGACCGTCGCCGAGTTCCTCGACTGCCGGACCGACGACCAGGTCGTCTTCACCCGCTCCACCACCGACTCGCTCAACCTGCTCGCCGCCGCGCTCCCGGCCGACTGCCAGGTCTTCGTCTTCGAGACCGAGCACCACGCCTCGCTGCTGCCCTGGCGCGACGCCCGGGTGACGTACCTCAACGCCCCGCGCACCCCCGGCGAGGCCGTCGCGACCCTGGAGCAGGCCCTCGCCGCACGCGACCCTCACGGGCCGGCCCTCGTCTGCGTCACCGGGGCCTCGAACGTCACGGGGGAGCTGTGGCCGGTGCGGGAACTCGCCGCCGCCGCGCACGCCCACGGCGCCCGGATCGTCCTCGACGCCGCCCAGCTCGCCCCGCACCACCCGGTGTCGGTCCAGGACCTCGACTGCGACTGGGTCGCCTTCTCCGGGCACAAGCTGTACGCGCCGTTCGGCTCCGGTGTCCTCGCGGGCCGCTCGGACTGGCTGCGCGAGGCCGACCCGTACCTGGCGGGCGGCGGCGCCAGCCGCAAGGTCACCCGGCGCGCGGACGGCGGCGTGGACGTGGAGTGGCACGACAGCGCGGCCCGGCACGAGGCCGGCTCGCCGAACGTGATCGGCGCCTACTCCATCGCCTCGGCCTGCAAGGCGCTCACCGAGGAGGGCTTCGACAACCTCCTCGCCCGTGAGCAGCACCTGATCCGCACCGTCCGCGCCGGCCTCGCCGAGGTCCCGGAGGTCCGGGTCCTCTCGCTCTTCGGTGACGACGCCCCGCGGGTCGGCGTTCTCTCCTTCGTCGTCGAGGGCTGGAACAGTTCGCACTTCGCGGCCGCGCTGTCCGCCGAGTACGGCATCGGCGTCCGCGACGGCCTCTTCTGCGCCCACCCGCTGGTCCGCACGCTGCTCGGCAGCGACCCCGAGAGCCAGGGGGAGTGCGGCGCCCCCGAGGCGGCACCCGGAGAGAAGTCCCTCAACGCCATCCGCGTCAGCTTCGGCGCCGGCACGCCCGACGAGCACGTCGAGCGGTTCGTCCGCGCGGTGCGCGAGCTGGTGCGGGACGGCGCGCGGTGGCAGTACCGCACCCAGGACGGCCGCTGCGTGCCGGCGGTCTAGGAACCCACGACGGCCCGCCGCGAGGCGGCGTACGCCTCGGTCAGGAGTCGAGACCGATCGCGAACGCCGCCTCCAGGTCGTGCTGGGAGTACGTACGGAACGCCACGTGCGTGTCCGTCGCCTCGACGCCCGGGATCTTGCTGATGCTGCCGGGGATGACGTCCGCGAGGTCGTCGTGGGCCGCGACCCGGACCATGGCGATCAGGTCGTAGGTGCCGGTGACGGAGAAGACCTCGCTGACGCTCTCCAGCGACGCGATCGACTCGGCGATCTCGGGGATCCGGTCCACGCTGGTCTTGATGAGGACGATCGCGGTGATCACGGCTGGTTCTCTCCCTAGGGGGCCACTGCTGGGGATCTCACCCTACTCGCGCTCCATCCGGCCCCGTCCGTCCGGCGGGGCGCCGAGCGGTGCACCCGTCACGGGCACCGCGGTGCCGCGGCGCCCGAACCGCACCCACGCGTAGACGAAGCCCAGCGAGAAGCCCACCAGGTGCGCCAGATAGGCGACGCCGGGGCCCGACTCGCTCCGGCCCGCCGCCAGCCACTGCAGGGTGAACCAGAACGGCAGCACCACCCAGGCCGGGAAGCGCAACGGCAGGAAGAACAGGAACGGGAAGAGACTGGTCACCCTGGCCTTGGGGAACAGGTACAGGAACGCGCCGAGCACCGCGGAGATCGCCCCGGACGCCCCGACCAGGGACTGTTCCGAGGACGTGTTGGCGGCCGCGTACCCGAGCAGGGCCAGGTATCCGCACCCGAGGTAGAACAGCGCGAACTCCACATGGCCCATGCGTTCCTCGGTCAGCAGTCCGAAGACGTAGAAGAAGAGCATGTTGCCCAGGAGGTGGAGCCAGCTGCCGTGGATGAACAGGGCCGTGGCCGGGGTGAGCACCTCGCGGGGTGGCCCGCCGAACAGATCGGCCGGCACCACGCCCCAGCGCCGGAAATAGGCCCGCTGGACGGCCAGCAGTTCGTCCCCGGTGCCGTACACGGGACTGAGGCCCGAGGCGGGACCGATGACGAAGATCAGACAGCACAGGACGATCAGCCCGTACGTCACCGGTGCCGACTGGGACCGCACCGCTCTGCCGATTGCCGTACTCCAATTGCCGATCATGGTGCAGAGCATGACGTACCGGACGGATCGGCACAGACAGCCTCGCCGCCGTGGACGGCCGAGCGTCGACTACCCGCCAGGCCGTAGGGTTACGAGCCACATGCACCGGGAGACCGGTGCCGGACGGACACTAGAAGGAAGCGACTGCCCTATGACGGTTCCCCTGCCGGACGCCAAGACGCGCTGGCGCTGCTCGCTCTGCGGCAACCTCACGCGGTTCGACGTCACCCGCTCCTCGAAGGTCGTCGAGTACATGCACCTCGACCTCGCCGGTGAGCCGAAGGTCGAGGAGCGTGAGGTGGTCAGTGAGACCATCGAGTCGGTGCGGTGCCGCTGGTGCAACGCGGTGGATCAGGTCGAACTCGTGGACAGGCCGGGTGCCGGCTCCTGAGGGAGCGGGACCCGCACGGATATTGGGGTGACGGATGATGGAGACCACAGGCGGGGAGCCGGACGACGGCGCCGCCGAGGTGCTCGATCGTCCGCTGCCCGACGGCGTGCGCCGGCGCGTCGTGCAGATCGTCTCGGACGGTTTCGGCGGGCTGACGCTGGCCGAACTGCCCGCGCAGTTGCGGCAGTACGCCCGTTTCGCGCCGAACCGGCGGGCCAAGTTCGCCGGCACCGCCATGGCGGCGGCGCTGGAGACGGACCCGCTGTTCAGACAGCGCATCGCCGAGAAGCTGAGAGAGACGCAGCCCGAACTGACCGCGGCCCTCGACTCGGCCGCGCCGCCCCCGGCCGCGGACCCGCTGGACGTGGCGGCCGCGGCCTATGTTCTGCGCCCCGCGGGCTGGGTGAAGCTGGTGACCGCCGCGGGCGAGGAGGCCCTGCGGGCGGACGCCGAGCGCGCCGACGAGGAGAGCCGGGCCGAGCTGGAGCGGCTGCGCGGGGAACTCGCGGCGGCGCGCGGCCAGATCAGGACCGAGACCGAGCGGCTGCGCACCGAACTGGACACGGCGCGCAAGGAAGCGGAATCGCTTCACCGCAAGCTGCGCGGGGCCCTCAGTGACGTGAAGCGCGGCGAGGCCGCGCTGCGCAAGCTCCAGGGCGAGACGGACGCGGCGCGGGCGGAGAGCCAGGCCCAGGTGTCCGCGGCCGAGAGCGAGGGCCGGCGGCTCAAGGCGCGCCTCACCGAGGCCGAGGCGGCCCTGGAGGCCGGCCGCAAGGCCGCCCGCGAGGGGCGCAGTGTCGAGGACATGCGGCTGCGGCTGCTTCTCGACACCGTGCTGGACGCGGCTCAGGGCCTGCGCCGCGAACTGGCGCTGCCGCCCGTCTCGGTGCGGCCCGCGGAGACGGTGGAGGCGGTCGAGCCGGGGCGGATGACGCCCAAGGACATCGCCACCCGCGCCCTGTCGGAGAACGACCCCGCGATCCTGGACCAGCTGCTCGCGCTGCCCCAGGCGCATCTGGTCGTCGACGGCTACAACGTCACCAAGACCGGCTATCCCCAGATGCCGCTGGAGAAGCAGCGGCTCAGGCTGCTCGGGCAGCTCTCCCAGCTGGCCGCGCAGACCGGCGCCGAGGTCACCTGTGTCTTCGACGGGGCCGAGCTGGCCGCGCCGGTGCTGCTCGCGCCGCCGCGCGGGGTGCGGGTGCTGTTCTCCAAGCCGGGGGTCACCGCGGACGAGGTGATCCGCCAGCTGGTGCGGGCCGAGCCGCCGGGCCGGCCGGTCATCGTCGCCTCGACCGACCGTGAGGTGGCCGACGGCATCGCGAAGGCGGGCGCCCGGCCGGTGGCCTCCGCGGTCCTGCTGAAGCGCTTCACGCGCGGCTGAGACGGCGCTCCGCCGATCTGGGGTGTACGTCGCAAGAGCAACCTACGTACCTTGCGTAACCTCTGGCCCGCATGCCCGAATTGGTCCGGTGTTCACGCGACGTAGTGTCAAGCGGACATCACTGCACGTGAGTTGAATGCAAAGAATGCGCTCCGTGACAAAGAATTTTCAGGTTTGGATTTGAACTGATCACAAGAAGGTCACTAGGGTCATGCCTCGAACCTCCAACTAGGGTGATCGCTCATCAGGAGTGACGGTGGAGGGGCACCGCCCGTCGGCGTTACGCGGCAGGCGGCTGGAGGAAGAAGGAGCTCGCCTTCGTGGCGTCCCACCGTCGACCCAAGCAGCCGAGCCGCACCCGTGTGACCGTGCTCACCACCGCCGCCGCGGCTGCCGTTGCCCTCAGCGCCAACGTCGCCAATGCCGCACCGTCCGAGAAGCCCAGCAAGGACGAGGTCAAGGCCAAGGTCGACAAGCTCTACGAAGAGGCCGAGAAGGCCACCGAGAAGCTCGACGGTGCCAAGGAGAAGCAGCAGAAGCTCCAGAAGGAGATCAGCTCCCTCCAGGACAACGTCGCCCGTGGCCAGGAAGACCTGAACGACCTGCGGGACGGCCTCGGTTCGATGGCCAGCGCGCAGTACCGCACCGGCGGCATCGACCCGTCCGTGGCGCTCTTCCTCTCCTCCGACCCGGACAGCTACCTGGACAAGGCCTCGGCCATGGACCAGTTGAGCGCCCAGCAGGTCGAGTCGCTCAAGAAGGTCCAGGAGAAGCAGCGTTCGCTCGCCCAGCAGCGGTCCGAGGCCTCCGAGAAGCTCAAGGACCTCGCCGACACCCGGGCCGAGCTCGCGAAGAAGAAGAAGGAAGTCCAGGGCAAGCTGGGCGAGGCACAGAAGCTCCTGAACTCCCTGACGGCCACGGAGAAGGCCGCGCTCGCCGCGAAGGAGCAGGAACGCGCCACCCGCGCCACCGAGCGCGTCAACCTGGGTAGCAGCAAGGGCTCCGGCCGTGCCGGTGCCGCCTTCTCCGCCGCCCAGGGTGCCATCGGATCGCCGTACGTCTACGGCGCCTCCGGCCCCAGCTCCTTCGACTGCTCCGGCCTCACCTCCTGGGCCTACGCCCAGGCCGGCGTCTCCATACCGCGCACCTCCGAGGCCCAGGCCAACGCCGGTACCCGGATCTACTCGCAGAGCGATCTCCAGGTCGGTGACCTGGTCATCTTCTACGGCGACTTCCACCACGTCGGTCTCTACGCGGGCGGCGGCCAGGTGCTGCACGCCCCGCACACCGGCGCGGTCGTCCGCTACGAGGCGATCGGCAACATGCCCTTCCAGTTCGGCGTCCGGATCTGATCCGGACGGGCGGTCCGGAGCCTGCCTCCGCCGCCTGACGGGACCCCTCGCCACGCCGCCCAAACGGGCGAATTGCGACAACTCCCGCTGACCCCGCGCCCCGTCGGTGACCTGCGTCTCCGGCGGGGCGTCACTGTGTGTGCCCGCGGAGGTCTTTGGCCGGTGTGTGGTCGCACGGCTACTGTCTGGCGCGTTTCCCCCAACAGCGGGGGACCGTCAGCGGAAGGGAGAGCGGCCACCCGTGGGGTTCCATCGCCGCCTTGCACCGACCGGCTTCGACCGGGGCGCCGGCGCCTTCGGCATCGCCGCCTGCGTGATGTCCGCGGCGGCAGCCGCACTCGGTACCCTGCCCGCCTCCGCGGCACCGCAGGACGACACCCGCGCCGAGGTGGACCGCCTGTACACCCAGGCGGAGAAGGCCACCGAGGCGTTCGACAAGGCCGACGAACGCGCCGACACCCTGCGCAGGCAGGTCGGCACCGCGCAGGACGAGATCGCCCGGCAGCAGGAGCGCATCAACACCATGCGGGAGGCGCTCGGTTCGCTCGCCGGAGCCCAGTACCGCTCCGGCGGCATCGACCCCTCCCTCGCGCTGCTCTTCTCCGACGACCCGGCCGACTACCTCGACAAGGCCGCCGCCCTGGACCGCATCACCTCGCACCAGGCCGGTGAACTCAGGGACCTCCAGCTCGCCCTGCGCGACCTCTCCCAGAAACGCGAGGAGGCCGGCGGGAAACTCGCCGAACTGGAGAGCAGCCGCAAGGCCGTCGCCCAGAACAAGCGCACCGTCGAGCGGAAGCTCGCCCAGGCCCGGCGGCTGCTCAACTCGATGCCCGACGCCGACCGCGCCGCCTACGACCGCGCCTCGCGCTCGACGCGCGCGGACCTGCCCGGCTTCGGGAGCGACGCTCCGGCCTCGGGGCGCGCGGCCGCCGCCGTCGCCGCCGCCCGCTCGGCCCTGGGCCGCCCGTACGTCTGGGGTGCCAACGGGCCGGGCGGCTTCGACTGTTCGGGCCTCATGCAGTGGTCCTACGCGCGGGCCGGTGTCGGTCTGCCACGCACCTCGCAGGCCCAGCGGTACGCCGGACGGCAGGTGCCGCTGTCCCAGGCGCAGCCCGGCGACCTCGTCACCTACCGCTCCGACGCCAGCCACGTCGGGATGTACGTGGGCAACGGCCAGGTGATCCACGCGCCCTACCCGGGAGCCCCGGTGCGTTACGACCCGGTCGGGATGATGCCGATCTCGTCCGTCACCCGGCCGTGACGGACGCGCGGCGGGACCAGGGCCCCCCGCTCGGACCGGGCCCCGGGTCACGGACCAGGCCGGACGGCGCGCGCACCGTACGATCGTCGACGTGGCTGGTCGAAGGCGTGCGTCGCGAGCGGGGCTCTCCCTGGTGCTGCTGCTCGCCGTGCTCGTCGGCTGCTCCGGTGGGCCGTCCTCCGACACCGCGTCGTCGGCCGCGGTGCAACGCGTCCTCGACCGGCGTGCCGCCGCGGTCCTGGACGGGGACGTGTCCGCGTACCGGGCCACGGGCGACCCGTCGGCCGCTTCCGACGAGTTCGCCAACCTGCGCGAGGTGCCGCTCGCGGCCTGGTCCTACCACCTGGACCGGCTGAGCGTCTCCGGCCACACGGCCACGGCCCGCGTCCAGCTCCGCTACCGCATCGAGGGCTACGACACGGCGCCGGTCACCGCCGGCCGCACCCTGGGCCTGATCCGCACGGCCGGGGCCTGGCGCGTCGACTCGGACGAGCCCACGGGCAGGAGCGGCCGCCAGCTGTGGGAGCAGGGGGCGGTGACGGTCGCACGGGGGGAGCACAGCCTCGTGCTCGGGGTCGGGCAGTCCGGTGAGCGGCTGCGCTCCTTCGCCGCCCTCGCGGACCACGCGGTGCCCGCCGTGTCGCGGGCGTGGGGCCCCGACTGGGCCGGGCACGTCGTCGTCCTCGTACCGAAGTCGCTGGACGGGATGGCGGGGCTGCTGGGGGCTCCGGCGGCCGGGTACCGGGGGATCGCGGCGGTCACCACCGGTGAGGTGGGAGGTTCGGCCGAGGCGCCCGCGGACCGGATCATCGTCAATCCGGACGCGTACGGCGTCCTCGGCGACTTCGGCAAGCAGGTCGTGCTCACCCACGAGAGCACGCATGTCGCGACCCGTGCCCACACCACGGCCGCGACCCCGCTGTGGCTCTCCGAGGGGTACGCGGACTGGGTCGGCTACCGGGGGAGCGGGCGGTCGCCCGGGCAGATCGCCTCCGAGCTCCAGCGCGCCGTGACGGACGGGCATGTGCCGGCCGCCCTGCCCGACGACAAGGACTTCGGGTTCACCGGCGACGCGACCGCGCTGGCGCAGGCCTACGAGGGCGGCTGGATGGCCTGCCGGCTGATCGCCGGCCACTGGGGCGAGGCCCGCCTGAACGCGTTCTACCGGGCCGTGGGCGACCACCGGAAACGCCCGGGCGCCGTCGAGGACGCGTTGCGGGACGTGCTGCACACGACGCCGGAACGGTTCACGCAGCAGTGGCGGGACCACCTCAGGGAGCAACTGGGCTGACGGGCCCGGCCGTTCGTGGGTCGAGCAGCTCGATCGCCTCTCTGAGCCAGGCCCGCTCCGCCTCGCCCGTCGCCCGCGCGACCCGCAGCATGCCCTGCCGGAACAGGTCCTCGGTCTCCTCCGCGCGGACGGGCCGGCCGTCCCGGTAGAAGAAGCTCGCCGGGGTCTCCAGGAACTCCAGGCGGCGGCGCAGCACGGCGGCCTGCTCACCGGAGTCCTCCAGGTGACGCAGGAAGGCGAGCAGGGTGTTGAAGCGCACCTGGTCGGTGATCTCGGCCTGCTTGGGCCGCCGCAGCCGCTCCAGCAGGTCCGCGCGGCCCACGCCGGTCAGCGACAGGACGCGGCGCGGTACCGCTCCGCTCCCGGGCTCGGTGCGCTGGTCGACGCTGCCCGCGGTGACCAGGCGGGTGATCGCCGGGTAGAGGGCGCCGTCGCTGACCGGGCGGACGTGGCCGCTCAGCGCCTTGATGCGCTCCTTCAGCTCATAGCCGTGCAGGGGTTCCTCGTACAGAAAGCCCAGGATCGATAGCTCCAGCATCCGGCAGGCTCCTCTGTTCGCCGTTGTTCCCACATGCTTGCGGGCGCTCCTCAGGCATGGTACCTCTTATCGAGTTACCTCGAAACGAGGTAGCTCGATAAGAGGACTTCGCCCGCGCCGCGGCACCCGGTCGGCGGGTCCACGCCGGCCGGGCGATTCGAGGGAGTCCCCATGAACGCCCATCGCCGCCGCCTCATAGCGCTCGCCCACCCCGTCTACCTCTCGCTGCTCGCCTCCGTCGCCGCCGGGATCATCAACACCGTCTGGGTGTCCCGGCTCGGGGGCGCCGCCGTCGCGGCCGTCGCCGTGGCGACCAACGCCGAGAACGTGCTGCTCGGCGTCGCCCTGGTCTTCGCCTCCGGCACCACCGTGCTGGTGGCGCACGCCCGGGGCGCCCGCGATCCGGGCGCGGTCCGGTCGGCCGTCCGCGGGGGCTGGGCACTCTGCGCCCTGGTCACGCCCGTGATCGCCCTCGGCGGATACCTGCTGCGCGAGCCGCTGGCCCACCTCGTGCTCGGCGGCGACGGACGCGCGGTATCCCTCGCCGTCCAGTACTTCGCCGTCTCCCTGCCCGGCATCGCGGTGTTCTTCGTGCAGAACCTCGTCGACGGCATCCTGAAGGGCGCAGGCGACACCCGTACCCCGATGCGCCTCGCCCTGCTGGCCAACGGCCTGATCCTCGGCCTCGACCCCGTCCTCATCCACGCCTACGGGGTGCGGGGAGCCGCCCTCTCGACGGTGCTGTGCCGCTGCGTGGCCCTCACTGCGGGTCTGTGCGTCCTGCTCCGCAGCGCCCTGCGGGCCGGGGCCGCCGCCGCGTCACCCGCCGAGTCGACCGGCGCCGCGCTGCGCCGCACCCTCGTCACCGGTCTGCCCATGGCCGCCGACTTCACCGTCCGCCAGGGCGGCACCCTGGTGCTGGTCGCGATCGTGGCCCGGATCGGGACGACGGCGGTGGCGGCGTACGCGATCGCCTACAAGGTCATGTACGTCGCCACCATGGCGTTCTACTCGGTACGGCAGGCCGCCGCGATCCACACCGCGCACACCCGGGGCGAGGGCCGCGACGAGCGGCGCGCCATCGGGCGGCAGGCACTCCTCGTGTCGGGCACCGTCGGCCTGGCCGCCGCGGGGATCCTCGCCGTGGCGGCCCCCTGGATCATGCGGGCCTTCGGCGCCGGTCCCGCCGTAGCCCACGACGGCGCGCTGTTCCTGCGCTGCGTCGGTCCCTACGTGGTGCTGACGGCCTGCTTCATCGCGCTCGGCGGGGTCTTCGAGGGCAGCGGGGGAGCGCCGGTCCTGCTCCGGGTGACGCTGGCCGGAACCGCCGTCCAGCTGGTGCTCGCCCACGTCCTGTCCGGACACGGACTGCCCGGGATCTGCCTCGCCCTCGCGTTGTCCATGACGGTGCAGTGCGCCGCCCTGCCGTTGTGGGCAAGGCGGGCGGCGCGTCAGGAGGAGGCCAGGGGCTCCCTGGTGCGGGCCGCCTGAGCGGGGAGGTCCGGCGCCGGCTCGGAGACCGTGCCGAGCCACAGCGACCGGGCCGCGAGGAGCGAGGCGGCCACCAGCAGGCCGTTGCGGACGACCAGCAGGGTGATGCCGAGCGTGTCGCTGGCCACGACGTCCGCGAAGTAGACCGGGAACTCCAGCACCGTCACGAAGCACGCGATCAGCACCAGGGCCCCGGGCAGCGCCATCCGGCTCGCGCGAAAGCACAGGCAGACCGCGGCGAGCCCGACCAGCCAGACCATGTACTGCGGGCTGATGACCCGGCTGGTAGCGGTGAACATCAGCACGGCCACGAACGCGGCGTCGGCGAGCGTGTGCGGAAGGAACCGCCTGGCGCTCAGCCGCCACAGCAGCAGCCAGCCGAACGCGAGCGCGGTCAGCACCAGGGCCGCCGTGCTCACGAGGTCGACGTGCGGGCCGAGGAACTCCACCGAGCCGTAGTTGAGCAGCACCTGACCGTTCCAGCCGTGGTGCCGGGCCACGTGGAAGACGAGGGAGCCGAGCGACTCCACCTCGGTGCCGCGGTCGCGCTGGAAGGTCAGGAAGGCGAACGCGCCCGGCATCGTCATCCAGAACACCGCCGCGATCACGGCCGCCGTCACCGCGGCCGACACCCAGGCCCGCCGCCGCACGGCTCCGACCAGCAGCAGCACCGGCCACACCTTCACCATCGCGCCGAAGGCCACGAGCGCCCCCATCACCCGCGGATGACGCACCCCGGCCAGCAGCGCCGCGACCGCGACGGCCGTCACCATCAGGTCGTAGCGGGCGTACACGGTCGGACCGAGCAGCGGCACGCCGATCACCCACACCCAGGTCCCCCGCCGCGTGCTGCCGGAGCGCGAACCCGCGTACAGGAGGAGCCCGAACACCACCAGGTCGGCGACGAAGGCCAGCACGAAGAAGGCGTGCGGATAGTCCAGGAACGGCAGCAGGCCGGGGGAGAGGATCGCGAGGGCGGCGGCCGGCGGATACTGCCAGGTGACGTCCTGCCGCGGGAAGGAGCCGTGCCGCAGGACGTCGTACCAGCCCTGGTAGATCACCGACACGTCACTCGTGACGTCCGGACCGGGGAAGACGTTCACCCTGGTCACGAAGAGCAGCAGCAGCACCCTGGTCAGAGCCCAGACGCCGAGCAGCGCGGTCATGCCCAACGCGACCCTCGCGCGACTGGCCCCCGTCATGCCCACCTGGCCCTCTTCGTCCGGAATCCGTGTGCGTCGCCGCCGTGCTTCGAAGAGTCAGGCTGACGCGCCGGCCTGTGTGCGAGCCGTCGAGCGCGGCCGTGCCGACCTGTGAGTATAGGTTCGATAGTGTCGAACACGATGCACAAGACCCTGATCGTGACGAACGACTTCCCGCCCCGTCCGGGCGGCATCCAGGCCTTCCTGCACAACATGGCGCTGCGCCTGGACCCCGAACAGCTCGTCGTCTACGCCTCCACGTGGAAGCGCGGCCACGAGGGTGCCGAGGCGACCGCGGCGTTCGACGCCGAGCAGCCCTTCACCGTCGTACGGGACCGCACGACGATGCTGCTCCCGACCCCGGGCGCCACCCGCCGGGCGGTCGGCCTGCTGCGCGAACACGGCTGTACGTCGGTGTGGTTCGGGGCGGCCGCCCCGCTCGGGCTGATGGCACCCGCGCTGCGCAGGGCGGGCGCGCGCCGCATCGTGGCGACCACACACGGGCACGAGGCCGGCTGGGCCCAGCTGCCCGCCGCCCGCACCCTGCTGCGCCGCATCGGCGAGTCCACCGACACGATCACCTACCTCGGCGAGTACACGCGCTCGCGCATCGCCGCCGCGCTGACGCCCGAGGCCGCGGCCCGCATGGTCCAGCTGCCGCCCGGCGTCGACGAGGGGACCTTCCATCCGGGTTCCGGCGGCGCGGAGGTCCGCGCCCGGCTCGGCCTCACCGACCGGCCGGTCGTCGTCTGCGTCTCCCGCCTGGTCCCGCGCAAGGGCCAGGACACCCTCGTCCGCGCGATGCCCCGCGTCCTGGCCAAGCACCCCGACGCGGTGCTGCTGATCGTCGGCGGCGGGCCCTACGAGAAGGACCTGCGCGCCCTCGTCCGCGACACCGGGGTGGCGGATTCGGTGCGGTTCACCGGCGCGGTGCCCTGGTCGGAGCTGCCCGCGCACTACGGCGCCGGGGACGTCTTCGCGATGCCGTGCCGTACGCGCCGCGGCGGCCTCGACGTCGAGGGGCTCGGCATCGTGTACCTGGAGGCGTCCGCGACGGGTCTGCCGGTGGTGGGCGGCGACTCGGGCGGCGCGCCCGACGCCGTCCTCGACGGCGAGACGGGCTGGGTCGTCCACGGCGGCTCGGCCGAGGAGACCGCCGACCGCGTCACCACCCTGCTCGGCGATCCCGAACTCCGCCGCCGGATGGGGGAGCGGGGCCGCGCCTGGGTGGAACAGAAGTGGCGCTGGGACCTGCTGGCGGAGAGGCTGAGGGAACTTCTCTGACGCCAAAGGTCTGCCCCCAAAGGGGGGCCGCTCCGAGGAGCGGCCCCCCTTTGGGGGCGCGGGGAACTGCGCGAGCGACCACGACGGGCCGTTCGTCCGGGAGGGACCTCCGCCCCTACGGCGGATCCTGGCGGACAGCCGGCCTCGCGGCGCAGCCGCAAGGGGCCGGGGCCGGAACCCCGGCACTCGGGCAGCAGCCCCGCTGAAGGGCGTCAGCCCCGATAGAGCGCCTCGATCTCGCTCGCGTAGTCCTTCGCGACGACGTTCCGCTTCAGCTTCAGCGAGGGCGTCAGGTGCCCCGACTCCTCGGTGAACTGGTGCGCCAGGATGCGGAACTTGCGGACCGACTCCGCCTTGGAGACCGCCGCGTTGCCGTCGTCGATCGCGTCCTGGATGGCGGCGAGCAGGTCCGGGTCCTCGCGCAGCGACGCCGCGGTCGAACTGACGGGCTTCCCGTGCTCCTCGGCCCAGCGGACCAGGAACTCCTCGTCGACGGTGACGAGCGCGCCCACGAACGGACGCCCGTCGCCGACCACCATGCACTCGGCGACGAGCGCGTGCGCGCGGATGCGGTCCTCGATCACGGCCGGGGCGACGTTCTTGCCGCCGGCGGTGACGATGATCTCCTTCTTGCGGCCGGTGATGCGGAGGTAGCCGTCCTCGTCGAGGGTGCCGATGTCACCGGTGTGGAACCAGCCGTCGGCCAGCGCCTCGGCTGTCGCGGCCTCGTTGTTCCAGTACTCCTTGAACAGGTGCTCACCGTGCAGCAGGACCTCGCCGTCGTCGGCGATGCGGATGACGGAGCCGGGCAGCGGCTGGCCGACCGTGCCGATCTTCGTGCGGTCCCACGGGTTGAAGGCCGTGGCGGCGCAGGACTCGGTGAGGCCGTAGCCCTCCAGGACCGTGAAGCCGATGCCGCGGAAGAAGTGGCCGAGCCGCTCGCCGAGCGGGGCGCCGCCCGAGATCGCGTACTCGCCGCGTCCGCCGAGGACCGCGCGCAGCTTGCTGTAGACGAGCTTGTCGAACGTCTTGTACTTGATCTTCAGGCCGAGGGACGGGCCCGAGGGGGTGTCCAGCGCCCGGCTGTACGCGATGGCCGTGTCCGCGGCCTTGTCGAAGATCTTGCCCTTGCCGTCCGCCTGGGCCTTGGCGCGCGCCGAGTTGTAGACCTTCTCGAAGACGCGCGGCACACCGAGGATCAGCGTCGGCCGGAAGGAGGCCAGCTCGTCCGTGAGGTTCTTGATGTCCGGGACGCAGCCCAGCTTGATCGGCGCCATCATCGGCGCGACCTGCACGAGCCGTCCGAAGACGTGCGCGAGCGGGAGGAAGAGCAGCACGGAGCACTCGCCCGTGCGGAACAGGGGGCGCAGCCGCTCCACGATGTTGCCGCACTCGGCGAAGAACGCGCGGTGGGTCAGGACGCAGCCCTTGGGGCGGCCCGTCGTCCCGGACGTGTAGACGATGGTCGCCGGGTCGTCCGCCTTGGCGAGCGAGCTGCGCTCCTCGACGGCGGCGTCGCTGACGTCGTGGCCGAGGCGTCCCAGCTCCTCGACGCCGCCGGTCTCGATCTGCCAGACGTGCTTGAGGGCGGGCAGGTGGTCGCGCACCGACTCGACGGAGGCGGCGTGCGTGGCCAGCTCCACGATGCAGGCGGTCGCGCCCGAGTCACCGAGGATCCACTGGACCTGCTCCGCGGAGCTGGTCTCGTACACCGGCACGGTGACCGCGCCGGCGCTCCAGATCGCGAAGTCGAGCAGCGTCCACTCGTAGCGGGTGCGGGACATCAGGGCGACCCGGTCCCCGGGCTGCACGCCCGAGGCGATCATGCCCTTGGCCGCGGCGCGCACCTCGGCGAGGAAGGTCGTGGCGCTCACGTCCGTCCATGTGCCGCCGACCTTGCGCGCGATGACGGCGACGTCGGGATGCTGCGCGGCGTTTCTGCGGACGATGTCGGTGAGATTTCCGTCCGCAGGGACCTCGTACAAAGCCGGAAGGCTGAACTCGCGCAAGACTGCTGCTCCTCATAGGGCGCCGACGCCACGACTCTGTGTGATGCGACGGTGCGGTCCAAGGCTCGGGCAGGTACTCGGAAGATCACTGGTTGAAATCCTGAGTACGACTGGACTGGCCGGACGTTACCCGTCGGTATGGCTTCTTCGACAGGGGGGTCGAGCGAGATGTTCCATGCGTCACACGTGTTGGCGTTCCTTGGCGCAGAGTAGTCCACGCCTTTCCCGGCCAGCCAGTAATCGCAGGTCCGGCCGCCTCTGTTCACGTTTGCCGCACACGCCTACGCTTGATCGTCATGGCACCCACACCGGTCGGAAACCCGAGGACGCGCGTTCATGTGGTCAGTGACGTGCACGGCAACGTCCGGGACCTGGCCCGAGCGGGCGACGGCGCGGACGCCCTGATCTGCCTCGGTGACCTGGTCCTCTTCCTGGACTACGCGGACCACTCGCGCGGCATCTTCCCCGAGCTCTTCGGCGTGGAGAACGCCGACCGCATCGTCGAGCTGCGCACCGCCCGCCGCTTCGAGGAGGCCCGCGCGTTCGGCGCCCGGCTGTGGGCCGGCATCGGCACCGAGCGGGCCGCCGCCATCGAGAAGGCCGTACGCAAGCAGTACGCCGAGATGTTCGCCGCGTTCCCCACTCCGACGTACGCCACCTACGGCAATGTCGACATGCCGAACCTGTGGCCGGAGTACGCCGGACCCGGTACCACCGTCCTCGACGGCGAGCGGGTGGAGATCGGCGGCCGGGTGTTCGGCTTCGTCGGCGGCGGACTGCGGACACCGATGCGCACCCCGTACGAGATCAGCGACGAGGAGTACGCGGCCAAGATCGAGGCGGTCGGCGAGGTCGACGTGCTCTGCACGCACATCCCGCCGGAGGTTCCGGAACTGGTCTACGACACCGTGGCGCGCCGCTTCGAAAGGGGCTCCCGCGCCCTGCTCGACGCGATCCGGCGCACGCGCCCCCGCTACGCGCTCTTCGGCCACGTCCATCAGCCCCTCGCCCGCCGGATGCGCGTCGGGGCGACGGAATGCGTGAATGTGGGGCACTTCGCGGGGTCGGGCCGGCCCTGGGTGCTGGAGTGGTGAGCCGTCGGCGGTGGTGAACGCCGGGCGGGGTGACAGCGGCCGTGGCTGTGCGCGGTAGCCTTCACGCTGCACAGACGTGCGCACCACCCTCCCTCACCGGACCGCATCTGGAGGAGCCACCGCGATGGCGGAACACACCAGTTCGAGCATCACGATCGAGGCGGCACCGGAGGAGGTCATGGCGGTGATCGCCGACTTCGCCCGCTACCCGGACTGGACGGGTGAGGTGAAGGAGGCCGAGGTGCTCGGGACGGACGCGCGGGGCCGCGCGGAACAGGTCCGCCTCGTCATGGACGCCGGCGCGATCAAGGACGACCAGACCCTCGGTTACACCTGGACCGGGGACCGCGAGGTCTCCTGGACCCTGGTCAAGTCCCAGATGCTGCGCTCGCTCGACGGGTCGTACCTACTCGCGCCCGTCGGTGCCGGGGCGACCGAGGTGACCTACCGGCTCACCGTCGACGTCAAGATCCCGATGCTCGGGATGATCAAGCGCAAGGCCGAGAAGGTCATCATCGACCGTGCGCTGGCCGGCCTGAAGAAGCGCGTCGAAGAGACGGCCTAGCCCCGAGGGGCGCCTGCTCTCCCGGCCATTTCTCCACCCTGGCGAGCCCGGGAAACCCCCGCCCGTCAGGGTCACAGCCCTTCCTCGCCCCCTCCGCCCCTCCCGTCCCGGCGGCTCCGCCCGGACCCCGCTCCTCGAACGCCGGAGGGGCTGAAATCCCGGCAGCCGCCGAAGGAGACGCGCCCGAGCCGTCCGCGGCCCGCACCCGGGATCCGGCGTGAGGCGCCGTGCCGGCACATCGGACGCCCGTCGCTCCCGTTCGGATCCAGCAGGTTTCGCGTCCCGGCCCACGCCTGATCCAGCGGCGACGGGCGGATGTGCCCCTACGTCCCCGGCCCACTCACCGGGCCTCGCCCGGGATCGGCCCCCGGCCGGAGACCGGTAGCGTTCACCCCCATGCGCACCATCTTGATCACCGGCCAGGGCGGCACCGGCCGTACCACCGTCGCCGCGGCCACCGCGCTGAAGGCGGCCCGCGAGGGCACCCGCACCCTGGTGCTCACCGCCGACCGCACCGACACCCTCGGTGCCGTCCTCGGCGTCCCCACCGGCCCGGACCCCGTCGAGGCCGCCCCCGGCCTCACCGCGTGGCGACCCGACGCCGCCGCCCGCTTCCGCGACGACCTCACCGCCTTCCAGCAGCGCGCCACCACCGCCCTCGACCTGCTCGGCGCCTCCCGCCTGGACGCGGAGGAGGTCACGCCGCTGCCCGGCGCCGAGGAACTCGCCCTGCTCAGGGCCCTGCGCGACGCCGCGCTGTCGGACGCGTACGGCCTCCTCGTCGTGGACCTGCCGCCCGCCCCGCAGGCACTCGCCCTCCTCTCCCTGCCCGAGGAACTCCGCCGCTACCTGCGCCGCCTGCTCCCGCCCGAGCGCCAGGCCGCCCGCGCCCTGCGCCCCGTTCTCGGCCGGCTCGCGGGCGTGCCCATGCCCTCCGAGTGGCTGTACGAGACGGCCGCCCGCTGGGACGTCGAGCTGGCCGCCGTACAGGCCGTCGTCGAGGACCGCGCCACGACCGTACGGCTGGTCGCCGAGCCGGGACCTGCGGGCGCCGACGCCGTCCGTACCGCGGCCACCGCCCTCGCCCTGCGCGGCCTG
Source organism: Streptomyces sp. NPDC102279 (assembly GCF_044766365.1). Classification (NCBI taxonomy): domain Bacteria; kingdom Bacillati; phylum Actinomycetota; class Actinomycetes; order Kitasatosporales; family Streptomycetaceae; genus Streptomyces; species Streptomyces sp. NPDC102279. The sequence continues at coordinate 86,301 of NZ_JBIWLU010000012.1, forward strand.
CCCGTCGACACCCTGGTGGCGAACCGGGTGCTGCCGGGTGCCACCGACGACACCTGGCTCGCGGCCCTCGCCGCCCAGCAGCGCAAGGCCCTGGACGAATGGCAGGACGCGTACGACGTCCACGAGGTCCCGCACGCCGGCCACGATCCGCGCGGCTCCCACGACCTCGCCGCGCTGCCCGTACCGGCCGTCAACACCGCGCCCACCCCCGTCGAGTGGCCCGTCGTCGACCGTCTCGCGGACGACGGCGTCCTCGTCTGGAACATCCCGCTGCCCGGCGCGATACGCGACGAACTCGACCTCATCCGGCGCGGCGACGAACTCGTCGTCACCGTCGGCCCGTTCCGCCGCATCGTGCCGCTGCCGTCCGCGCTGCGCCGGTGCACCGTGGCGGGGGCGGCCCTGCGCGAGGGCGAGCTGCGCATCCGCTTCGAGCCGGACCCCGGCCTGTGGCCGCGCGGGACCTGAGCGGGGGCGGGGCCTGCGACGTGGCCGAAGGACGTGCCCCGGTACCGATCGGGGCCGTCGGGACGGTGAACGGTGTACCGCCGTTCGGGTAACGTCGAAGGCACGAACACGTAGGCAGGAGTCCGCCATGAGCGAAGAGCGCCCCCCATCCGACGCCGCTCAGGAGGAGACGGCCGACGAGGTGCGCGTCGATGAGGCGCACGCGACGGACGACGACGCCTGGGCGACGGCGTGCGCCGAGGATCTCGCGGAGGAACGGGCCCGCCGCCGCTCCCAGCACGGCCCGCCCCCCGGCTCCGCCGCCGAGGAACTGCGCAAGCTCGTCGACGCCGTCGCCGACAAACTCTCCGGGATCCAGTCGCCGCTCTTCGGCGCGGTCGCCTCCGGTACCGCCCAGCAGATGGTCAACCAGGTCGTCCAGCAGGCCAGGGCCGCCGTCGAACCGGTGATGGAGCGCAACCCGGACGTCTTCGACCATCTCGCCGCCGCGGGCTCCGAACTGCTCGCCGCCTACCGGTCGGCCGTCGAGACGCAGGAACGCCGCTGGACCACCCGGGGCACGGGAAGTCGCGACGAGGAGCCCGGTCCAGGGGAACACATCGACTTGGACTAAAGGTCGCTCGGGTACGGTTGCCCGTAGCGGGGCTCGACCGAAACTGAGGGATTCATGGGACTCACCATCGGCGTCGATATCGGCGGCACGAAGATCGCGGCCGGTGTGGTCGACGAGGAAGGCAACATCCTCTCGACGCACAAGGTGCCGACTCCCAGCACGCCGCAGGCCATCGTGGACGCCATCGCCTCGGCCGTGGAGGGCGCGCGTGCCGGTCACGACATCGTCGGCGTCGGCATCGGTGCCGCCGGATACGTGAACCGCCAGCGCTCGACGGTGTACTTCGCGCCGAACATCGACTGGCGCCAGGAGCCGCTCAAGGCCGAGGTCGAGCAGCGCGTGGGCCTGCCCGTCGTCGTGGAGAACGACGCGAACGCGGCCGCGTGGGGGGAGTACAAGTTCGGTGCGGGCAAGGGGCACCGCAACGTCATCTGCATCACCCTGGGCACCGGCCTCGGCGGCGGCATCATCATCGGCAACAAGCTGCGCCGCGGGCACTTCGGCGTGGCCGCCGAGTTCGGCCACATCCGGATGGTCCCGGACGGTCTGCTGTGCGGCTGTGGTTCGCAGGGCTGCTGGGAGCAGTACGCGTCCGGGCGCGCCCTCGTCCGCTACGCCAAGCAGCGGGCCAACGCCACCCCGGAGGCAGCCGAGGTCCTGCTGGGCCTCGGCGACGGCACCCCGGACGGCATCGAGGGCAAGCACATCTCGATGGCCGCCCGGCAGGGCGACCTGGTGGCGGTGGACTCCTACCGCGAGCTGGCCCGCTGGGCCGGCGCGGGTCTCGCCGACCTCGCCTCGCTCTTCGACCCGTCCGCCTTCATCGTCGGCGGCGGCCTCTCGGACGAGGGCGAGCTGGTCCTCGACCCGATCCGCAAGTCGTACAAGCGCTGGCTGGTGGGTGGCAACTGGCGCCCGGTCGCCGACGTGATCGCCGCCCAGCTGGGCAACAAGGCGGGCCTGGTCGGCGCGGCCGACCTGGCCCGTGAGCCCGACCCGATCATGTAGCGCACCCCCTCTGCCGTACCGCGGAGCCCGCCGAGCCCCTCAGGGGGCCGGCGGGCTCCGTCGTTCCCGGTCCCCGCCCGGCCGGCGGCCGGGCCTCCTCGCCGATCGGGGACGATCGCGGACGCCGCGCACCGAGGAGCCCGGACTCGCGTCGCCCTTCCGCCCGTCCGGCACGGCCGCAGCGCGTATCTTGATCGCCATGCCGACCAGCCCCACCGCGAGTCCGCTGCCCGCCTCCCGTACCGAACCCGACGGTTCGGCCGTGATCAGGGTGCTCAGCTACAACATCCGCTCGATGCGTGACGACACCGCCGCGCTCGCCCGTGTGATCACCGCCTGCGCGCCGGACCTCGTCCTGGTCCAGGAGGCGCCGCGCTTCTTCCGGTGGCGCAAGAAGCTCGCACGCCTGGCCGCCGCCTCCGGCCAGGTGATGCTCTCCGGCGGCGCCACCACCTCCGGGCCCGCGCTGCTGTGCTCCCTGCGGGCCACCGTCGAGCGCACCGAGGACGTGCTGCTTCCCCGGATGCCCGGCCGGCACCGGCGCGGCTTCGCCACGGCGGTGGTCCGCTTCGGGGGAGCCCGGATCGGTGTGCTGAGCTGTCATCTGTCGCTGCACAAGGACGAGCGGCAGGCGCACGGCGGCCTGCTGCTCGACCGCCTGGCCGACCTCGGCACCCCGTACGCCGTCGCGGGCGGCGACCTCAACGAACGCCCGACCGGGCCGACGTTCCGCCGTATGGCCGGCGCCCTCCAGGACGGCTGGGCGACCCGCCCCTGGGGCGCGGAGCACACCTGGACGCGCACCGGGCCGGAGCGCCGCATCGACGCGATCTTCGCGACGCCCGGCGTCGAGGTCCTGGGCTGCGGCGTCCCGCTCGGCCTGCCCGGCATCACGGAGACGGACCTGAGGGCGGCCACGGACCATCTGCCCGTGCTGGCCGCACTCAGAGTGCCCGCGTCCTAGGGCGTCGCCGCCCCGGTCGTATGCGGTGCGGGGTTCAGACCACCGCGCCGCGCCCCGGGTCGTCCAGATCGTCGTCGTCGGTCTGCATACGCGTCACCAGGGTGGCGAAGCCGCCGAGGAAGCCGCCGATGCCGAGGGTGGTGAGCCACCAGGTCATGTCCCAGCCGAGCAGCACGGCGAGCAGCAGCAGCGTGGGTCCGCCGAGCACGCCGAGCCAGGCGAACTTGGCGGTCGTGTCCGCGGCCGGCAGCGGGGGCGGCTCGGGCGGTACGAAGTGGCCCTCGTCGTCCTCGTCGAAGTCGCCCTCCGCCGGTTCGGGCGCCGTGTGGTCACGCGGGCCCGCGACGCCGCCCACGCCGGGCGCGAAGGCGACCGAGCTGCCGAGGGCCTTGCCGGCCGGGGGCTTCTCGCCGGTCGAGGCGTCCGACGGGGAAGTGGCACCCGTGGTCGTGTCGTCGGCCCCGTCCCCGTCGCCCGTGGCGTCCCCGGCTCTCCCGGCGCGCTTGGCGGACCTGCCGCCGCTGTCGGGGCCGTCGTTCGTCTCGGGTTCCAGCAGTGCCAGGTCCTCCACGGACTTGAACGGCTTCGCGCCGGGCGGGTCCGGCGGCTCCTCGCCGTATCCCCGGACGATCGACTGCCAGGCGGCCTCCTCGTCGAACGGCACGCCCTGCCCGTCGCCGGGCGACTCCCCGCCCGCGTCACCCGGGGCCTCCGCGCGGGTGTCTCCGAGCGGCTCCGCGAGTGGTTCTCCGAGCGGTTCGGCGCGGGACTCCCCGAGCCCCTCGCCGAGAGCCCCGTCGAGGGGCTCGCCGACGGGAACGCCCTTCTCCTCGGAATCGCCGCGGTCCGCGTCCTGCTCAGCCACCGGCTGCCGTCCCTTCCTGCTGACCCACCTGACCCGGGCCGGACTCCTTGCCCGCTCCGGGAGCGAGCCGGGTGACGAAGGCGTAGCTCTCCTCGAAGATCCGGTCCGCGTCGTGGTCCAACGTCGCGACGTGGTAGCTCTGTTCCAGGACCGACTCCGTCACGTCCGTGGACGACACCCGGCCGAGGATGCGCGCCGCGTCGGCGGGGGAGACCACATGGTCCTGGAGGCTGTGCAGCAGCAGGAGCGGCTGGGTGACCTGGGGCAGCTCCGCGTCGACGACCGCGCACAGCTTGCGCATCGAGTGCGCGGCGTGCAGCGGCACGCGTGTGTAGCCGAGCTCCTCGGAGCCCTCCTTCGCGATGTCGCTGGCGATGCCCTTCGTCGAGGGGACGAGGTGACGGATGACCGGCAGGGCGTACGCAGCGAGGCCGTGCACCTTGTTCAGCGGGTTGACGACCACGACGCCGCTGATCTCGTCGCCGTGCCGGGCGGCGAGCCGCAGGGCCAGCGCGCCGCCCATGGAGAGCCCGAACACGAAGACCCGCGAGCACCTCTCGCGCAGCGCCCGCAGCTCGCGGTCGACCTCCGCGTACCAGTCCTGCCAGCCGGTGAGCTGCATGTCCTCCCAGCGGGTGCCGTGCCCCGGCAGCAGGGGCAGCGCGACGGTGAGGCCGCGCTCGGACAGGTACTCCGCCCAGGGGCGCAGTGACTGCGGGGAGCCGGTGAAACCGTGACAGAGGAGGACTCCGACCTCTCCGCCCTCGTGGCGGAACGGCTCGGCTCCAGGAAGGACCGGCACCTCGGTCTCCTGTTCGTGAGAAGGGCGGGAACGACTCCAGGTCTGCTTCACCGTACGCGACGGTACTGACACCGACCAGGGTCGTCGGGGCCTTTGACAGTGCTCCGGGTTAAGGTCTGATCCACGACTCAGGAGGCACTCGGGTGATCTACGGCGCAATGAAGTTTTCCATCGGAGGGTCACTGAAGCTCGCCTTCAGGCCCTGGGTGGAAGGCCTCGAGAACATCCCTGCCGAGGGTGCCGCCATCCTGGCGAGCAATCACCTGTCGTTCTCGGACTCGTTCTTCCTTCCCGCGATCCTCGATCGCAAGGTCACCTTCATCGCCAAGGCGGAGTACTTCACGACGCCCGGCCTCAAGGGGCGGATGACCGCCGCCTTCTTCAAGGGCGTCGGCCAGCTCCCGGTGGACCGTTCCGGCGCCCGAGGCGCGGGCGAGGCGGCCATCAAGAGCGGGATAGACGTCATCGAGCGCGGAGAGCTCTTCGGTATCTACCCGGAGGGCACGCGCTCGCCCGACGGCCGGCTGTACCGCGGCAAGCCCGGCGGCCTCGCGCGCGTGGCGCTCGCCACCGGCGCGCCCGTCATCCCCGTCGCGATGATCGACACCGAGAAGATCCAGCCGCCGGGGAAGGTGATGCCCAAGCTGATGCGTCCGGGCATCCGCATCGGCAAGCCGCTGGACTTCAGCCGGTACAGCGGCATGGAGCACGACCGCTTCGTGCTCCGCGCGGTGACCGACGAGGTCATGTACGAGATCATGAAGCTCTCCGGCCAGGAGTACGTCGACATCTACGCGACGGCCGCCAAGCGGCAGATCGCGGACGCGGCCAAGGCCGAGAAGGAAGAGGAGAAGGCGGAGAAGGCGGCGCTCGCGCAGGCCGAGAAGCAGGCGGCCGCGGAGGCCGCCGAACAGCGGGCCGCCGAGCAGAGGCGCGCCGCGCTGACGGTCGTCGAGGACGAGGGCACCGACGCGAAGGACAGCTCCGACGGCGCGAGCGGCGCGGCGAAGGACACCGGGCAGAAGGGCGTCTAGCAGAAGGACGTCCGGCGGGGGAGCGGCGGCCAGGAGACCTCCGGGCGGGCCGGCGGCCGAGCGGCGTGGGGAAGACGGACCGGAGTGGACGGGAACGGTCCGGCGGCCGGGAGCGTCCGTCAGGACGTCGGCAGTGTGGGGTGGGGGGCATGGCCAAGCGCGAGAGAGTCATGAGGATGTCGGTCGAGCAGCCGCTGTGGCGTGCCCTGACCGCGTACCGGGTGCTGACCATGTTCTACGCGGTCGGGCTGTTCGCCACCGCGTACGACAGCTTCGCCCGCCCCTGGGTGGCCGTCACGTACTTCGCCGTGCTGTTCGTCTGGACCCTGGCCACCCTGCCGAGGGTGTCCGGCGCGGTCCACTGCACCAAGCCGTTCCTCGCCGCCGACCTCACCGTCGCGCTGACCGGCATCCTGCTCACCCGGGTCGCCGACGCGGGCTCGCGCATCGACGCGGGAGGCCCGACGCTGCCGTCGATATGGACGGCCGGCGCCGTCCTGGCGTTCGCGATCAAGGGCGGCTGGCGATGGGCGGCGTTCGCCTCCACGCTCGTCGCGGCGGCCAACCTCGTCGAGCGTGGCGCCCCGACCCGCGACACCGTGCACAACGTGATCCTCGTCTGGGTCGCCTCCATCGCCATCGGCTACGTCGTCGAGGTGGCCCGTGCCTCCGAGCGCACCCTCGCCCGTGCCCTGGAGATCGAGGCCGCCACCCGCGAACGCGAGCGGCTCGCCCGTGACATCCACGACGGCGTGCTCCAGGTCCTCGCGATGGTGCAGCGGCGGGGCAGCGCGCTGGGCGGCGAGGCCGCGGAGCTGGGCCGGATGGCGGGCGAGCAGGAGGTCGCGCTGCGCACGCTGGTGTCGGGCGGGATGGTGCCCCTCTCCCGGGTGTCGGAAGACGCCGCGCTCGGCGCGCTCGTGCGGGCCGTCGACGAACCGGACGACGAGGACGGCCCCGTGGGCCCCGTCGACCTGCGCTCCCTGCTCGCCCCGTACGCCACCGCGCGCGTGACCTTCTCCGAGCCCGGCGCTCCGGTGCCGCTCGCCCCGGCCGCCGCGCGGGAGCTGGCCGCGGCCGTCGGCGCCGCCCTGGACAACGTCCGCAAGCACGTCGGAGCGGACGCCCGCGCCTGGATCCTGGTCGAGGACGAACCGGACGAGGTCCTCGTGACCGTGCGCGACGACGGCCCCGGCATCCCGGAGGGCAGGCTCGCCCAGGCCGAGGGCGAGGGCCGGCTCGGGGTGGCGCTGTCGATCCGCGGCCGGCTGCGTGACCTGGGCGGCACGGCGGAGCTGGTCTCGGTCCCGGGGCAGGGCACGGAGGTCGAGCTGAAGGTACCGAAGGTCTCACGGGGAAGGGCGAGCACACGATGACGGACACGAGGGGACGGCGATGACGGGCGGCACGGCGGAGGAGCGGCGGGCGGGCGAAGGCCCCCTGAAGGTCATGGTGGTGGACGACCACCCGATGTGGCGGGACGCCGTCGCCCGTGACCTGGAGGCCGCCGGCTTCGACGTGGTGGCCACCGCGGGCGACGGCGAGCAGGCCGTGCGCCGCGCGCTGGCCACCGCACCCGACGTCCTCGTCCTCGATCTGAACCTGCCCGCCAAGCCCGGCGTCCAGGTCTGCAAGGAACTGGTCGGCGCCGACCCCGCCCTGCGGGTCCTCGTCCTGTCGGCCAGCGGCGAGCACGCCGACGTGCTGGAGGCGGTGAAGTCCGGGGCGACCGGCTACCTCCTCAAGTCCGCGTCCACCGAGGAGCTGACCGACGCCGTGCGGCGGACGGCCGTCGGGGACCCGGTGTTCACCCCCGGCCTCGCGGGACTGGTCCTCGGCGAGTACCGCCGACTGGCCTCCGAGCCCGTCACGTCGGCCGGTGCCGACGAGCCGCGGGCGCCGCAGCTGACCGACCGCGAGACCGAGGTGCTGCGCCTGGTCGCCAAGGGCCTGAGCTACAAGCAGATCGCCGAGCGTCTGGTCATCTCGCACCGCACGGTCCAGAACCACGTGCAGAACACCCTGGGCAAGCTCCAGCTCCACAACCGCGTCGAGCTGGTCCGCTACGCCATCGAGCGCGGACTGGACGACGAGTAAACCGTCCGATAACCGCCCAATGTCCCCCTTCGGGTGATCTGTAGTGATCAACTACGTGACAATGCACCGGAATTGACCATCCGCACCATCCCGGAGTGACGTGGGTCACTACTAGCGTGAGTCCATCAGCCACTCGGCGAAGGGACTTTTCCATGCGGGTCGGAGTACTGACCGGAGGCGGCGACTGCCCCGGGCTCAACGCCGTCATCCGGGGCATCGTCCGCAAGGGCGTACAGGAGTACGGCTACGACTTCGTCGGCTTCCGGGACGGCTGGCGGGGGCCGCTGGAGGACGACACGGTCCGGCTGGACATCCCCGCGGTCCGGGGCATCCTGCCGCGCGGCGGCACCATCCTCGGGTCCTCGCGCACCAACCCCCTCAAGCAGGAGAACGGCATCCGCCGGATCAAGGAGACCCTCGTCAAGCAGGCCGTCGACGCGCTCATCGCGATCGGCGGCGAGGACACCCTGGGCGTCGCCGCGCAGCTCGGCGACGAGTACGGCATCGACATCGTCGGCGTGCCGAAGACGATAGACAACGACCTGTCCGCCACCGACTACACCTTCGGTTTCGACACGGCGGTCGGCATCGCGACCGAGGCCATCGACCGGCTCCACACCACCGCCGAGTCGCACATGCGCGTCCTCGTCTGCGAGGTGATGGGCCGCCACGCGGGCTGGATCGCCATCCACTCGGGCCTGGCCGGCGGCGCGAACGTCATCCTCATCCCCGAGCAGCGCTTCGACGTCGAGCAGGTCTGCGCCTGGGTGACCTCCCGCTTCAAGGCGTCGTACGCGCCGATCGTCGTCGTCGCCGAGGGTGCGATGCCCAAGGACGGCGACATGGTCCTCAAGGACGGCACGCTGGACTCGTTCGGGCACGTCCGGCTGTCCGGCGTCGGCGAGTGGCTGGCCAAGGAGATCGAGCGGCGCACCGGCAAGGAGGCGCGCACCACCGTCCTCGGGCACGTCCAGCGCGGCGGGACGCCCAGCGCCTTCGACCGCTGGCTCGCCACCCGCTTCGGGCTGCACGCCATCGAGGCCGTCCGGGACGGCGACTTCGGCAAGATGGTCGCCCTGCGCGGCACGGACATCGTCCGTGTCCCCATCGCCGAGGCGACCGCCCGCCTGAAGACCGTCGACCCGACGCTGTACGAGGAGGTCGGGGTCTTCTTCGGCTGACGGCGGCGCCGCGCCGGGTCTCCACCGCGCCCCCGTTCGCCTCTGCGACCTGGGGAGACGGGCCGTATATTCGGCATTCGGCCCACAACCCTCCAGAACGGGAGCATCCGGTGGAGATCCTGGCGTTCGGCGTCCAGTCCGACGAGAAGCCCCTGATCGAGAGGGCCTTCGCCGGACGCCATGAGGTCCGCTGTCTCGACGTCTTCCTCACCGAGGACACCGCGCCCATCGCGGCGGGCCACGAGGCGATCTCCACCAGCGTCAACTGCGGCCTGGGCAACCGGGTCCTGCAGACCCTGGCCACCGGCGGCACCCAGCTCGTCGCCCAGCGCTCCACCGGGTTCAACAACATCGACCTGGACGTCGCCGAGCGCCTCGGCATGACCGTCGCGCGCGTCTCGTACTACTCGCCCTACTCGGTCGCCGAGTTCGCCTGGACCCTCGGGACGGCCGTCAACCGCCGTGTCGTGCGTGCCGCCAACCGCACCCGCGACTTCGACTTCCGGCTCGACGGGCTGATGGGCCGCGACATGCACGGGCGCACCGCGGGCGTCCTCGGCACCGGGAAGATCGGCGAGGCGTTCACCCGGATCGCCCACGGCTTCGGCATGAAGCTGCTCGGCTGGGACATCGCCGAGAACCCCGCCTGCGTCGAACTCGGCATGGAGTACGTCCCCAAGGAGCGCCTCCTCGCCGAGTCCGACCTGATCTCCCTGCACGTCCCGCTGATGCCGCAGACCCAGCACCTGATCGACGCCGACGCCCTGCGCACGATGAAGGACGACGCGATCCTGGTGAACTCCAGCCGCGGCGGCCTCATCGACAGCCGGGCCCTCGTCGCCCAGTTGCGCGAGGGCCGCTTCACGGGCGTCGGCCTCGACGTGTACGAGGCGGAGGCCGGGCTCTTCTTCCTCGACAAGTCCCTCGAAGCCGTCGAGGACGACACCCTGGCCCGCCTGGTCACCTTCCCGAACGTCCTGGTCACCTCGCACCAGGCGTACTACACCGCCGACGCCGTCGGCCAGATCGTCGACGCCACCGTCCGCAACGTCGTCGACTACACCGAGGGCCGCCGCTCGGAGAACGTGCTGGTGCCCCGCAGCTGACCGACCAGCTCCCGGACGACCGCCGTGCCGTTCAGGCTCAGCACCGACTCCGGGTGGAACTGCACGCCCGCGAACCCCGGACCGCGCAGCGCGTGCACCTCGCCGTTCGCCGCGCGGCTGACCTCGACGCCGTGCGCCGACAGCTCCACCAGCGCCTCCTCGTCGCAGCGCGCCACGAAGCTGTTGTAGAAACCGACGGTCTCCGCCCGGCCGAACAGGTCGATCACGGTCTGCGCGCCCTGGAACGGCACATCCTTGCGGACGATCTCGAGACCCAGCTCGGCCGCGATCAGCTCGTGCCCGAGGCAGACACCGAGGACCCCGTCCCGGTGCTCCAGGATCACTTCCGAGGTGAGCGCCCGCAGGAGGCGCATCCTGGGGTCCGCGAGGTCGGAGGGATCACCGGGACCGGGGCCGAGCACGACCGGTCCCCGGTGCGTCGCGAGTGCCTCCCGCAGCCCCGGCTCGTCGAAGCGGCGCACCGTCACGTCGAGCCCCGACGACCGCAGCACGTGAGCGAGCATCGCCGTGAAGGTGTCCTCGGCGTCCACGACCAGGGCGTGCCCGGCGAGTTCCGGGGACCGCTCCTGCATCCGCAGCCAGAACGGCGCGAGCGAGGCCCGCCGGCCGTCCAGCGACGCCCGTACCCGCGGATCGTCGCCCAGCCGCGGCCGGACGCCGTCCGGGCGCGGGCCGCGGGGCCGCACCCCCAGGGCGGCCAGCACCCCGGCCGCCTTCGCGTGCGTCTCGGCCACCTCGCCCGCCGGGTCCGATCCCCGGACCAGCGTGGCGCCGACCGGCACGCGCAGCCGGCCGTCCGCGCCGATGTCGGCGGTCCGGATGAGGATCGGGGAGTCGAGTGTCTGCCCGCCACCGGCGCCGTCCGGCCCGTCCTCACGGTCCCGTCCGAGCAGGGCCAGCGCGCCCGCGTAGTAGCCGCGCCCCCCGACCTCGTGCCGCTCGATGACCCGGCACGCGTTCTGCACCGGCGAGCCGGTGACCGTCGCCGCGAACATGGTCTCCCGCAGCACCTCCCGCACGTCCAGCGAGGACCGGCCGCGCAACTCGTACTCGGTGTGCGCGAGATGGGCCATCTCCTTGAGCCGCGGCCCGACCACCACCCCGCCCATGTCGCCGACGGTGCACATCATCTTCAGCTCCTCGTCGACGACCATCGAGAGCTCCTCGATCTCCTTGCCGTCGGAGAGGAAGGCGAGCAGGTCCTCGGGCGTCGGGCCGCCGGCCGGGTAGCGGTACGTCCCGCTGATCGGGTTCATCACCACCGTCCCGCCGGACATCCGGACGTGCACCTCCGGGCTCGCCCCGACGAGCGTCCGCTCCCCGGTGTGCACGACGAACGTCCAGTACGCGCCGCGCTCGCCCTCCAGCAGCCTGCGGAACAGCGCCAGCGCGTCCGCCCGTCCGAACCCCGGGATCCGTCCCTCGTACGTCCGCCGGATCACGAAGTTCGCGCCCTCGCCGCTGCCGATCTCCTCGCGCAGCACCCGCTCGACGATCCCGGAGTACTCCTCGTCGCCGACGTCGAAGCCGCCGCCCTCGACCCGCACGTCGTGCGCGGGCAACTGCTCCAGGACCTGCCCGAGCGGCAGTTCGTGCCGCTCCTCGGGGACCAGCACGGCGAGCGGGGTGCCGTCGTCGCGGACGTCGAAACCGCGCTCCCGGATCTGCCGGAACGGGATCAGCGCGAGGCACTCGTCGGGGAGGCCGGCGAGGTGCTCCACCTCGCGCACCGGCCCCAGCAGCAGTTCCACGACGTCGTGGTCGTGGCCCGGGGTGCGGCGGCGCAGCAGGGCGAACGGGCGGGGATCGGCCGGCAGCTCGTGCAGGTTCATGGGTGCGGTCCTTCTCTCGGATCGTGCATCTCGGAGAGGAACGACCCGGGTCCGCAAACACCGAAGGCCGCCCTCGGGCGGCCTTCGCGAAGTCGTGCGTACGCGCAGTCAGTGGGCCGCCGGATGAGCGGTCCACCACCAGTTCTGGTTCGTCGGCGCGTACATGCGCCGCACATTACCCGACGACCCGGAACGGGCAACAGCGTGAACCGCTTCCGCGCGGCGTTCCGAGGAGCCGGTCACCGGCCATGGATGGCCAGACAGAACAACCGACCGAGGAGCGCCCGTCATGCCCCCTGCCCGCTCGCCACAGCCCCGCCGGACCGCCGCCCGCACCCTGACCGTGTTCCTCGCGGCAGCCGCCCTCGCCGCCGGGCCGCTCGGCGCCGCGCGGTCGGCCCCACGCCCGACCGACTCCGAGGACGTCACCCAGGTCAGCTACCGGGGCCACGCCTTCACCGTCCCCGCCTCCTGGCAGATCGTGGACCTGGAGAAACATCCCGACGCCTGCGTCCGCTTCGACCGGCACGCCGTCTACCTCGGCACCCCCGGCGGCAGCCAGAACTGTCCGGCCCGGGCCAGCGGCCGTACCGAGGCCCTGCTCGTCCAGCCCGCCCAGGCCGCGGCGCGCGCCGTGACCGAGAACCCCACCGCCCGCACCTACCGGGCCACCGCCGACCGCATCGCCGTCACCGCCGCCTACGGCTACGACCGCACCCGCATCCAGGACGTCCTGCGCAGCGCCGGGCTGCCCGTCACCGCGACGCCCGGTGCCCCCGCGGACCGTCCCGCCGTGGCCGCGCTGCCGGCCGACGCGACCTCCTTCCGCGGCGAGGGCTTCGACGCCTGCACCGCCCCGAGCCAGTCGGCGATGGACGCCTGGCGCGACAACTCCGGCTACGGCGCCATCGGCGTCTACATCGGCGGCCTCAACCGCGCATGCGCCCAGCAGCGCCTCACCGCCGACTGGGTGCGCACCCAGTACACGCGCGGCTGGCGGTTCATCCCGCTCTACGTCGGCCGCCAGCCCTCCTCGGACGGCGGCAGCTGCGGGGGCGGCTGCGCGGCCATCACCAGCCCGGTGTCGCAGGGCACCGCCGCCGCCGACGACGCGGCGGCGCAGGCCGCGGCGCTCGGCTTCGGCAAGGGGACGGTGCTCTACAACGACCTGGAGCACTACGAGCCCGGCGGAGCGGTCACCGACCAGGTGCTCGGCTACATCGACGCCTACACCGAGCGCCTGCACGCGCTGGGCTACCGCGCGGGCGCGTACGGCAACACCTCGTCCCTGGTCTCCGACCTGATCGCCCACCGGAGCGACGTCACCCTGCCCGACGTGATCCACTTCGCCCGCTGGAACGGCACGTCGACCACCTCCGACGCGTCGATCCCCTCCACCGTGTGGGCCAAGCACCAGCGCATCCACCAGTACGTCGGCGACACCACCGAGACCCACGGCGGCGTGACGATCTCCATCGACCGCGACCGCCTCGACGTGGACTAGGAGCTCCGCCGGCCCGGTTCCGGGGTGCCGCCGCGACCTGTCGTGCGGCCGCCCGGAGCCGCGCCGATCGAGCGGGGTTCGTCTCAATTGATGAGCATGTGAAGGGGCGCCCGACACGACCCCGTAATGTTGTCGGCGTGACCGTGAACGCTAAGCCCAGCGCGAGCGCTGGCAACACCTGGCGAGACCTGCCCGCGGCGCAGCAGCCCGAGTACCCCGATGCCGAGGCTCTGCGCGATGTGATCGCGGACCTCGCGTCGTATCCGCCCCTCGTCTTCGCCGGCGAGTGCGACCAGCTGCGCGCCCGGTTGGCATCCGTCGCCAAGGGAGAGGCGTTCCTCCTCCAGGGCGGCGACTGCGCCGAGGCCTTCGACGCCGTGTCGGCCGACCAGATCCGCAACAAGCTCAAGACCCTGCTCCAGATGGGCGCCGTCCTCACGTACGCCGCCTCCGTGCCGGTCGTGAAGGTCGGCCGGATCGCCGGCCAGTACTCGAAGCCGCGCTCCAAGGGCACCGAGACCCGTGACGGACTGACCCTGCCGACGTACCGGGGCGACTCGGTCAACGGCTTCGAGTTCAACGAGAAGGCCCGCATCCCGGACCCCGAGCGACTGAAGCGGATGTACAACGCGTCCGCCTCCACGCTCAACCTGGTGCGCGCCTTCGCCACCGGCGGCTACGCCGACCTGCGCCAGGTGCACGCCTGGAACCAGGACTTCGTGAAGTCGTCCCCCTCGGGCCAGCGCTACGAACAGCTGGCGCGCGAGATCGACAACGCGATGAACTTCATGCGGGCCTGCGGCACCGACCCGGAGGAGTTCAAGACCGTCGAGTTCTACGCCTCCCACGAGGCGCTGCTCCTCGACTACGAGACGGCGCTGACCCGCGTCGACTCGCGTACGGGCCGCCTGTACGACGTGTCGGGCCACATGGTCTGGATCGGCGAGCGCACCCGTCAGCTGGACGGCGCGCACATCGAGTTCGCCTCGAAGATCCGCAACCCCATCGGCATCAAGCTGGGTCCGACGACGACGGCCGAGGAGGCGCTCCAGTACATCGAGCGTCTCGACCCCGACCGTGAGCCGGGCCGCCTGACCTTCATCGTCCGCATGGGCGCCGACAAGGTCCGCGACAAGCTGCCCGAGCTGGTCGAGAAGGTCACCGCCTCCGGCGCCACCGTCGCCTGGATCACCGACCCGATGCACGGCAACACCTACGAGGCGGCCTCGGGCCACAAGACCCGCCGCTTCGACGACGTGCTCGACGAGGTCAAGGGCTTCTTCGAGGTCCACAAGGGTCTCGGCACGCACCCGGGCGGCATCCACGTCGAGCTCACCGGTGACGACGTCACCGAGTGCGTGGGCGGCGGCGACGAGATCTTCGTCGACGACCTGCACCAGCGCTACGAGACGGCCTGCGATCCCCGCCTGAACCGCAGCCAGTCCCTGGACCTGGCCTTCCTCGTCGCCGAGATGTACCGCGACCAGTAACAGCCCGGCACGGTTCGTGCCTGTTACCAGCGCATAGGGTGGGGCGCGGATCACATACGATCCGCGCCCCACCCCACTTTTATGGTTCTGGCGTGCCGGGTAAGGTTAGGTTAGCCTCACCGATTATCGGGACGGCATGACCCATCCATCCGGCGGGAGGTGAACCGCGTGTACGTCTGCAGTTGCTTCGGAATCACCGAGCAGCAAGTGAAGAAGCACGCGGAGGACGGCGCCTGCACTCCTCGCCAGATAGCGTCCGCCTCCAAGGCGGGCACGGACTGCGGGTCGTGCGTCCGCCAGATCCAGGCACTGCTCGGCAGGGGCTCCTGCCCGCGCCGTCAGCTCGCCGACCAGGGCATGCCGGTCCTCGCCGAGGTGCGCGGAGCCGTCGAGGTCGCCCAGCGCGAAGCCGTCCTGCAGAAGACCGCCCTGCACGACGCCGCCGGGCGCGAGGCCGCGTAGTCCCGTTCCGGCCTAGCTCTCCGGCTGCTCGATGAGCTGCGCGATGTAGAGCGCCTCGCCGAGCTTCTCGACCAGTTCGAGCTGGGTGTCGAGATAGTCGATGTGGTGCTCCTCGTCCTCCAGGATCGACTCGAAGATGTTCGCGGACGTGATGTCGCCCTTCGCCCGCATCACCTCGATCCCGCGCCGCAGACGGTCGATCGCCTCGACCTCCACCTGACGGTCGGCCTGGAACATCTCCGTGACGGTCTGCCCCACCCGCACGTGGAAGAGCCGCTGGTAGTTCGGCAGGCCGTCCAGGAAGAGGATGCGGTCGGTGAGCACCTCCGCGTGCTTCATCTCGTCGAACGACTCGTGCCGCGTGTACTTGGCGAGCTTCGTCCAGCCGAAGTTCTCCTGCATCTTCGCGTGCAGGAAGTACTGGTTGATCGCCGTCAGCTCGCCGGTCAGCTGCTCGTTAAGGAATTCGATGACCTCGGGGTCGCCCTGCATCGCAGAGGCTCCTTCCAAGCGGGGGGACTGGGCAGGTTGCGCCGCATCTTTGCACCGGCCACCGAAAACAGTCCAGTAAGTGCACGCTTAGTAGCAGTTGCCCGAATCCGCGACCCGCTGGTCATGGGCACGGCCCCCGGTCTGTCAGGATGGAGACATGGGTCAGCCGGCAGAGCGGGAAACAGGAGAATCGGCACTGTCGGAGCTACCGCCGGGACAGCGACTCCAGCGCGGATGGCCGGTCACCCACTACGGCCCCGTCCCCAAGTTCCGCTCCGAACGCTGGGAATTCCGCGTCTTCGGTGCCACCGCCGACGGGGACAAGCGCTGCTGGACCCACGAGGAGTTCACCGCCCTCCCGTACGCCTCCGTCGTCGCCGACCTGCACTGCGTCACGAAGTTCAGCATGCTCGGGGCCGAATGGGGTGGCGTCCCCGCCCGTACGATCCTGGAGATCGCCCCGCCCTCGCCCGCCGTCACGCACGTCATGGTCTGGGCCGAGTACGGCTTCAGCTCGAACCTGCGCCTCGCGGACTTCGCCTCCGAGCGCACCATCTTCGCCACCCACAAGGACGGCGAACTGCTGACGGCGGAACACGGTTTCCCGCTGCGCCTGGTGGTCCCGCAGCTGTACGCGTGGAAGGGCCCCAAGTGGGTCCGCGGCATCGAGTACATGACGGCCGACCGGCGCGGTTTCTGGGAGGAGCGGGGCTACCACAACGTCGGCGACCCCTGGCGCGAGCAGCGCTACTCCTACCAGGAGGAGCCCGGGGACGGCCCCGAACTCTGAGATCCGGCGCCGCCTCCCCGGACGGGACGGGCGGGTCAGTGATACGCGTGCACCACGGCGTGGCCCTTGCCGCGGCCGATCATCCACTTGTTCACGGGCGTGGTGACCACGAAGGCGATCACCAGCGAGACGGCCAGTGACACCCAGAACAGGGCGTCGGCCAGTGCCGCGTCCATCGCGGCCGGCCACAGCGCGATCACCCCGTTGTCGATCAGCTCCATCACCGCGATCGACAGCGTGTCGGCGGCCAGCGCCACCCGGAACGCCGTTCGGAAGGCGACGCCCGCCTTCAGGATGCCGCGCAGCGTGAGCGCGTAACCGAAGAAGAATGCCAGCGCGATCGCGAGGACCGTGGTCGGCAGGTTGCCCCAGCCGAACGCGGTACCGATGACCATGCCGAGCACCTCGCCGATGGCACAGCCCGTGAGGCAGTGCAGCGTGGCCTGGGCGGCCGTCTGCCAGCTCGCTCCTGAGTGCGCGTGCTCGTGCGGTCCGTGCTCCATGAGGGCCCCCGGCGTCCGGTAGCGGTTCCTGTACCTGTCAGGAACCGTATACCCCCCAGGGGTATTCCCTCGTGTGTGTCTCAGCTGTCGCGCAGCTTCTTCAGCCGTTCGACGTCCGCCGCGTGCCCCTCCTTGCCGCCGGGCGTCTCGATGATCAGCGGGACGCCCTCGGTGGCGGGGTGGGTCATCAGGGCGCGGAACGGGTCCTCGCCGATATGACCGGAGCCGATGTTCTCGTGACGGTCCTTGTGCGCGCCGACGACGTCCTTCGAGTCGTTGGCGTGGATCAGCTTCAGCCGTCCCTCGCCGACGGTGTCGACCAGCAGGTCCAGGGTCTGGTGCATGCCGCTCGGGCCGGTCAGGTCGTGGCCGGCCGCGAAGATGTGGCAGGTGTCCAGGCAGACGCCGAGCTTGGGGTGGGCGTCGAGGGCCTCGAAGTACGGTCCGAAGTCCCAGGTGCGCGAGCAGAGGGAGGCGCCCTGGCCGGCGGTCGACTCCAGCAGCAGGAACGGGTCGTCGTCGTGCGTCAGCTCGTCGAGCAGCGGCAGCAGGTGGGCCCGCACCTGGCGGAGGGCGACGGACCGCTCCCTGCCGCCGGTGGCGCTCCCGGTGTGCACGACGACGCCGAGGGCGCCGATCTCGCGGCCGCGGCGCAGCGAGTGCCGCAGCGACTCCACCGACCTCTCGACCGTGGCCTCGGTGTGCGACCCGAAGTTGATCAGGTACGGGGCGTGGACGTAGGCCGGGACCGACTCGGCGGCGCAGGCCGCGCGGAAGTCCTCGTCCTGCTTCGGGTTCCCTGCGGGGGTCGCCCAGCCGCGCGGGTTGGCGACGAAGACCTGAACGGTCTCGGCCGCGAGGTCGCGGGCGTAGGACAGGCCGACGGAGCTGAGGCCGCCGGCCACCGGTACATGGCCGCCGACGGGGTTGCGGAGCTGCTTGCTGGTCACGCCCATCAGGGTGTCACGCGCCGTCGGACACCCCACGGGCGGTCCTCGGGCACCCCCGGTGGCACCGGTCCGTGAGCCGCGGGTGCTACGGGCTCAGCGGATCTGGATCGTGATGGCCGAGCCCTTGGGCGCGGTGTCACCGCCGTCCACCGACTGCTTCTTGACCGTGTCGCCGAAGAGTCCGAGGATGCCGCGGTCCTCGTCGACCCCGAAGCCGGCGTCCTCCAGCTTCTGCGTCGCGTCGTCCACGCTGTCGCCCACGACGTCGGGGACCTCGATCATCTCGGGACCCTTGGACACCGTCAGCGTCACGGTGTCGCCCGTGGCGGCCTCGCCGCCCGGGCTCGGCGACTGCTCGGCGACCTGGCCCTTGTCGAACTCGGAGTTGACCTGCTTCGTGGCGATCCTCACCTTCAGGCCGGCGTCCTCCAGCTCCGCCGTGGCGTCCTCGACGGACGAGCCGGTGACCTCCGGCACCTCCACCGGGCTGCCCTTGCTGACCACGAGCGCGATCGCCGAACCGGCGTGCCGGGAGGTGCCCGTGTCCGGGTCCGTGCTGATCACGGAGCCCCGGTCGACGTCCTCGCTGAAGTCCTTGGTGACCATGCCCGCGGCGAGCCCGGCGTCCTTCAGCCGGGCCTTCGCCCTGCCGAGCGCGACGCCCGTCAGGTCGGGCACCTTCACCGTCCTCGGGCCGTCCGACACGGTCAGCGTCACGGAGTCGTTGTCCCGGATCCGCTCGCCGGCCCCCGGGTCGGTGCTGATGACCCGGCCCCGCTTCACGGTGTCGCTGTAGGCGTGCTCGACCTGCTTGACGTCCAGCCCGGCATCCCGGAGACGGCCCTTCGCCTGCTGTTCGGTCTGCGTCAGGACCGGCGGGACCTTGGTGAACTGGCCCGAGTTGATGTACCAGACACCGGCGCCCAGGCCGAGCACCAGCACGAGGGCGGCGACGACGAACAGCATGCCCCGTCGAGGACGCCTGCCCACAGGCCGCGACGGCGCGGCGGGCGGGGCCTGGAGGTAGCCGGTGCTCTCGAACCGGCTGGTCCGATTGACGCCGTCGCCGTCGTCGTCGTTCACCGGCAGCGGGCGCTGCATGGACAGCGAACGCGGGATCACACTCGTACGGTCGTGGGCGTTGTCGTGGCCCACGGCGAGCGCGCCCGGCGGAACGGCGTCGAGCTGGTCGGCGGTGAGGGCGGCGCGGGCCTCCAGGACCCGCCCCAGCAGCGCCACCGCGTCGGCGGGGCGCACCTGCGGATTGCGGGCGGTGGACGTGGTGACCAGCTCGTCCAGCTCGTAGGCCATCCCCGGCACCCGGGCCGACGGCGGCGGCACGTCCGCGTGGAGGTGCTGGTAGAAGACCTGGGCGGGGGAGTCCCCGGAGTGCGGCTTGGCGCCGGTGAGCATCTCGTGGAGGACGACCCCGCAGGCGTACACGTCGACGCGGGGGTCGGCGGTGCCGTGCTCGATCTGCTCCGGTGCCAGGTACGAGACGGTGCCGAGGACGGCGCCCGTCGTGCTCGTCACCGTGTCCACCCCGCGTACGAGACCGAAGTCCGCGACCTTGACCCGGCCGTCATCCCCTATCAGGACGTTCTCCGGCTTCATGTCGCGGTGCACGAACCCGGCGCGGTGCGCGGCGCCGAGCGCGGCCAGCACCGGTTCCAGGATGTCGAGGGCGGCCCGCGGCTGGAGCGCGCCGCGGTCGCGCAGCACGTCGCGCAGGGTGCAGCCGGCGATGTACTCCATGGCCAGGTAGACGTACGACCCGTCCGTCCCCTGGTCGAAGACCTGCACCACGTTGGGGTGCGCCAGCCGGGCCACCGACTTGGCCTCGCGGATGAAACGGTCGACGAACGAACCGTCCGCGGCCAGCGCCGGGTGCATCACCTTGAGCGCGACCACGCGGTCGAGGCGGATGTCCAGGGCCCGGTAGACCGTGGCCATCCCGCCGACCGCGATGCGCGCGTCGACGCGGTAGCGGCCGTCGAGCACGTGTCCGACAAGCGGGTCCTGAAGGGTCGTATCCACGCAGGTGAGTCTACGAGCCACCACTGTCGGACCGCCCCGTTCGGCCGATACCGGGGCATGACTGCGACCGACCTGTGACGCGCACCGCGCGCACCGGGACCATGCACTCGCACTGGCGTCCGGCCAGCTCGGGCCCCCTCCCGCGGGGCCGTGGCACGTCGGCCGCCGCCTCGCCGGGGGGCCGCCGGCCACCCGGGAACGTGCGGTCCTGCACGGCTGCGGGTCCGCGTGGCGAGGCGGACATCACACGGTTCGGGGCGGGCACCACCCGCCCCGAGGGGGGATGCGCGGGCGCCTCCGGGGCGGTCAGAAGGCCGGGCGCTCCGGGTCCAGGGCCGCCATGCCGTCGGTGGGGGAGGACGCCGAGGCGAAGTGCCGGCGCGGGATGCGGCCCGCTCGCCGTGCCAGGCGGCCGCCCTCCACCGCGTGCCGCATGGCCTCCGCCATCAGCACCGGCTCCTGCGCGCGGGTCACCGCCGAGGCGAGCATCACCCCCGCGCAGCCCAGCTCCATCGCGAGCGCCGCGTCCGACGCCGTACCGGCCCCGGCGTCCAGGATCACCGGCACGCCCGCGCGCTCGACGATGAGCTGGAAGTTGTGCGGGTTGCGGATGCCGAGCCCGGACCCGATGGGCGAGCCGAGCGGCATGACCGCGGCGCAGCCGACGTCCTCCAGCTTGCGCGCGAGGACCGGGTCGTCGTTCGTGTACGGCAGCACCGTGAAGCCGTCGTCGACCAATGTCTCCGCCGCGTCCAGCAGCTCCACCGGATCGGGCAGCAGGGTGCGCTCGTCGGCGATGACCTCCAGCTTGACCAGGTCGGTGCCGAGCGCCTCGCGCGCGAGACGGGCCGTCAGAACGGCCTCGCCCGCGGTGTAGCAGCCGGCCGTGTTCGGCAGGACCCGGATGCCGAGGCGGTCGAGCACCGACAGGACCGAGCCGTGCACGGACGCGTTCACCCGCCGCATCGCGACCGTCGTCAGCTCCGTGCCGGACGCCACGAGGGAGCGCTCCAGGACGTCGAGGCTGGGCGCCCCGCCCGTGCCCATGATCAGCCGGGAGGCGTAGGTGGTCCCCCCGAGGACGAAGGGGTCGTCGGCCATTGGGTCAGCCTCCTTGAACGGCGGTGAGGACCTCGACGCGGTCGCCCTCGGCCAGCGAGGTGGACGACCACTGCCCGCGCGGGACGACGGTCTCGTTCAGGGCGGCGGCCACCCCCGACGGTGCCGGGGTGAGGGCGGCGACGAGTGTGTCGAGAGCGGTCCCGGCGGCGATCCGCTGCCGCTCTCCGTTGACGACGATGTTCATGCGGGCTGCTCCGTGAGGGCGGTGGCGCCGAAGCGCCGCGGGCTGAAGGGCCGGGCTTCGTCGGGGAGTTCGCCGGTGGTCAGGACGTGCGCCATGGCGTCACCGGTGACCGGCGTGAGGAGCACGCCGTTGCGGAAGTGCCCGGTGGCCAGCAGCAGCCCGTCCAGCGCGGTCGGGCCGAGCAGCGGCGCGTTGTCGGGTGAGCCGGGGCGCAGGCCCGCGCGGGTCTCGGTGAGCGGCAGCTCGGTGATGCCGGGCACCAGTTCGTGGGCGTCGCGCAGCAGCTCGTACACGCCGCCCGCCGTCACCGTGGTGTCCCAGCCGAGCTCCTCGCTGGTCGCGCCCACCACGAGTTCGCCGTTCTCGCGCGGCACCAGGTACAGGTGGCCGCCGCGCACCACGGCCCGCACGGTGCGGTTCAGGAACGGCGCGTACCGCTGCGGCACGGTCAGCCGCAGCACCTGCCCCTTCACCGGGCGCACCGGCGGCAGGACGTCGTCGGGGACACCGGCCAGCTGCCCGCTGAGACTGCCCCCGGCCAGCACCACCTGGCCCGCGCCGAGTGCGGTGCCCTCCGAGGTGACCACTCCGGCGGCCCGGTCACGGACGACGGTCAGCCGCTCCGCCCAGGTCCGGTGGACGCTCACCCCGGCCCGCTCGCAGGCCGTGACCAGGGCGGCCGCGAGGCGTCGCGGGTCGATCTGGTGATCGCCGTCGACCCGCAGGCCGCCGCGCACCCCCGGCGCGAGCATCGGTTCGAGACGGCGGCACTCACGACCGGTCAGCCACTCCGACTCGAGGCCCGAACGGCTCTGCAGCGCGTGCAGTTCCCGCAGGTGGGCGCGGTCGTCGGCGTCCAGAGCGACGGCCAGCGTGCCGCACCGGCGATAGCCCAGGTCCTGGCCGCTCGCCTCGGTGAGTTCGGCCACGAAGTCCGGATAGCGGCGCGCGGAGGCGAGGTTGAGGCCGAGCAGGGTCTCCTCGCCGTAGTGCAGCTCGGTGACGGCCGCGAGCATCCCGGCCGCGACCTGCGCGGCCCCGCCACCCGGCTCGGGGTCGACGAGCGCGGTGGTGAACCCGCGCTGTGCGGCCCGCCAGGCCGTGACGAGACCGATGATCCCGCCCCCGATGACGAGGACGTCGGACGAACGTGCAGGCGACATGGGCGTCCAGCCCCTCCCTTCGCCGGCATGACCCGGATCAGGTTCGTACGGTCGGAGGCCGCTCCAGCCTCCCTCTCAGCCCGTTGCGTACGGGCTCCCGCGAGTGCTTTACGGTGGCCACCCTAGCCCGCCCTCCACGGACTCGGTAAGGGAGCCTCCGCCCATGGCACGCTCGCTCGACGGCCTCGTCCTCGCCCCGGTCACCGACCAGGCGCCGGGTCAGGTCGGTACCCGCACCCGGTTCGCCTACCGCGAGGCGGACGGCACGGTCTGGGCCGACTACGCGGGCGGCGACGTCGTCCGCGGACACCTCGTCGGGACGCGCGAGGGCGACCGCCTCGACTTCCGTTACGTCCAGCTCAAGACCGACGGCACCACCTCGTCCGGGCACTGCGTGTCCCTGGTGACCGAACTGTCCGACGGCCGGGTGCGGCTGGAGGAGACCTGGGCATGGGAGTCGCAGGCCGGCTCGGGCACCAGCGTGGTCGACGAGGTGCGGGAGACGGCCCCTGTGCAGCAGATCACCGCGCACGTCCGCTGACTGACGAATTGTCAGGTGTCTATGGTGACCAGGTGAGCGAGCAGACGCAGGCGAAGGCGCAGGGGTCCACGGCACGGCGGGTCGTCGTGGTGGGCGCGGGCATGGCCGGGGTGCAGACGGCGGTCGCCCTGCGCGAGCAGGGCTTCACGGGCACCGTCACGCTGATCGGTGCGGAGGCGCATCAGCCGTACGACCGGCCACCGCTGTCCAAGGCCGTCCTGCTCGGCAAGGCCGAGGGCTCCGCCTTCGACGTCGACTTCGAGGCCCTGGACATCGACCTGCGGCTCGGCCTGGAGGCGGTCGGCGTGCGCGCCGGGGACCACGAGCTCGACACGGCCGGCGGACCCGTCCCGTACGACGTCCTCGTCGTCGCCACCGGAGCCGAACCGATCCGGCTGCCCGGCGCCGAGGGCGTGCCGGGGGTGCACCTGCTGCGCACGCTGGACGACGCCGACCGGCTGCGGCCCGTCCTGCTCCAGCAGCACGACATCGTGGTCGTCGGCGCCGGCTGGATCGGCGCCGAGTTCGCCACCGCCGCGCGCGAGGCGGGCTGCGCGGTGACGGTCGTCGAGGCCGCCGACCGGCCGCTCGCCGCCGCGCTGCCCGCCGAGGTGGCCGCGCCGATGGCCGGCTGGTACGCCGACAGCGGCGCCACGCTGCGCACGCACACGCGCGTGGAGCGCGTCGAGCCCGGGGCCGTGGTCCTGGACGACGGCTCCCGGGTGCCCGCGGGCGCCGTGGTCGTCGGCATCGGGGCGCGGCCCGCGACGGGGTGGATCGCCGCCTCCGGCATCGCGCTCGGCGCCGACCGCGAGATCCTCGCCGACAACCACCTGCGCTCCTCGCTGCCGGACGTCTACGCCGTCGGGGACTGCGCCTCCTTCCCGTCGGGGCGCTACGAGGACCGCCTTCTCGTCCACCACTGGGACAACGCGCTGCAGGGGCCCCGCACGGTCGCCGCGAACATCGTCGGCGAGACGCCCGCCGCCTACGACCCGGTGCCGTACTTCTGGTCCGAGCAGTTCGGCCGCTTCGTGCAGTACGTCGGCCACCACACGCCGGCCGACACCCTGGTGTGGCGCGGCGACTCCTCGGGAGCCTCCTGGTCGGTGTGCTGGCTCCGCGAGACACGCCTGGTCGCTCTCCTGGCGGTGGGCCGCCCGAGGGATCTAGCGCAGGGCCGCCGGCTCATCGAGGCGGGTGTCCGCATGGACCCGCTGCTGCTCGCGGACCCGTCGAGGCCGCTGAAGACCGCCACGCTCTAGGGGTCGGGCCCCCTCCGTCACCCCAGGTCGGACGCCCTCGGCTTCCGACTGTCGGTCCGGGATGGCAGGCTTGTCCCGTGACCGAGATTGACGCAAAGATCGATGCTCTCGTCCCCGCCTGGCTCACCCTCCCCGACATCGCCGAACAATTCGGCGTCGAGGTGACCCGCGTCCGGCAGCTGGTCAAGGACGGCCAGCTGATCGCCGTACGCCGTGGTGAGAACCGCGCGCTGCACATTCCCGCCGCCTTCATCGACGGGAACGAGCAGAAGGTCGTCAAGGGCCTGTCCGGCACCCTGACGCTCCTGAGGGACGACGGCTTCTCCGACGAAGAGGCCCTCGAATGGCTCTTCACCCCCGACGCGACCCTGCCCGGTACCCCCGCGCAGGCTCTGAGCGAGAATCGCGGCACGGAGGTGAAGCGCCGCGCCCAGGCGCTCGCCGTCTGACCTGAAACGAGACAGTCCGGCGCGGGGAGCGCGGCGGCCGGGACGAACCCGGCCGCCGAGGCTCCCCGCGCACCGACCAAGGGGGGTCCCACGCATGCCCGCAGCAGCCGCCACTTCCGCCCGCGCCCGGCTCGCCGACGCCCGCGTCTACCTCTGCACCGACGCCCGCAGGCGCCAGGGAGACCTCGCCGAGTTCCTCGACGCGGTCCTGGCGAGCGGGGTCGACATCGTGCAGCTGCGCGACAAGGGCATGGAGGCTGCGGAGGAGCTGGAGCACCTCCGGGTCCTCGCGGACGCGTGTGCCCGCCACGGCAAGCTCCTCGCGGTCAACGACCGGGCCGACGTGGCCCACGCCGTCGGCGCCGACGTGCTGCACCTGGGCCAGGGCGACCTGCCGGTTCCCGCGGCCCGCGCCATCCTCGGCGACGACGTGCTGATCGGCCGCTCGACGCACGCGGGCCCGGAGGCCGAGGCCGCCGCCGGCCAGGACGGCGTGGACTACTTCTGCACCGGCCCCTGCTGGCCCACCCCCACCAAGCCCGGCCGGCACGCACCCGGTCTCGACCTGGTCCGGCACACCGCCGCCCTGGTGACCGACCGCCCCTGGTTCGCGATCGGCGGCATCGACCTCGGCCGCCTCGACGAGGTGCTCGAAGCGGGCGCCCGCCGCGTCGTCGTCGTCCGGGCGATCACCGAGGCGGACGCCCCGGGAGCGGCCGCCGCCGAGTTCGCGAAGCGGCTGCGCGAGGCGTAGGACCGCCGGGCGAGGGAGCCCCCGGCTCCGCGGGACCCGCGTCCGGGATGAACGCCCGGAGCGCGGCCGGGAGCGAGTCCCGAGGGCTCCGCGGCCGAGGACGGACGGGCCCGCGGGCCGAGACCAGGCCTTTGTCCGAGGGGTGGACAAGAAACCGGCAGATGGGACAAATCTCATCGGTTCGGTGGGGGAAGGGGCACCCTCTGGCTAACCTGCGAGTATGGCCCTTGGATCTGCTTCCACCAGGACTGATCGCGCACGCACCGTGCGCGACATGCTCGCGACCGGCAAACAGACGTGCTCGTTCGAGTTCTCCGCGCCCAAGACCCCGAAGGGTGAGCGGAACCTGTGGAACGCCCTGCGACGGGTCGAGGCGGTGGCGCCCGACTTCGTCTCGGTGACCTACGGGGCCGGCGGCTCCACCCGGGCCGGCACGGTCAAGGAGACCGAGCAGATCGTGCTCGACACGACGCTCACCCCGGTAGCCCACCTGACCGCCGTCAACCACTCGGTCGCGGAACTGCGCAACATCATCGGGCAGTACGCGGACGCCGGTATCCGCAACATGCTGGCCGTGCGCGGCGACCCGCCGGGCGACCCCATGGGCGACTGGGTGCCGCACCCCAAGGGTCTGACCTACGCCGCCGAACTCGTGCGTCTCATCAAGGAGTCGGGCGATTTCTGCGTCGGTGTGGCGGCCTTCCCCGAGATGCACCCGCGGTCCACGGAATGGGACCTGGACGTCTCCCACTTCGTCGACAAGTGCCGCGCCGGCGCCGACTACGCGATCACCCAGATGTTCTTCCAGCCGGAGTCCTACCTGCGGCTGCGTGACCGTGTGGCCGAGGCCGGCTGTGAGACTCCGGTCATCCCCGAGATCATGCCGGTGACGAGCGTGCGGATGCTGGAGCGGCTTCCGAAGCTTTCGAACGCCTCCTTCCCGGACGTCCTGAAAGAGCGGATCCTCACAGTCAAAGACGATCCGGCGGCTGTACGCTCCATTGGCATCGAGTTCGCGACGGAGTTCTGTGCGAGGCTGTTGGCCGAGGGAGTCCCCGGACTTCACTTCATCACGCTGAACAACTCCACGGCGACGCTGGAAATCTACGAGAATCTGGGCCTGCACCACCCACAGCAGGCCTAGACCGGTCGCACCCGCGTACGACAGACTGCGTGCGGCCACTGGGAGAGGGGCGTACATGGGCTTGACGGTCCTCTATCTTGCATTCGGCATCGTCGCGCTGTGGCTGCTCGGCGAGGTGCTGTTGCAGTACAAGGCGCGCCTGCGGTTCCGGCTGCTCGCCTTCGTCGGCTTCCTCGGTGTCGTCCTCGGCGTCCTGATGCACTCCGTCGTGGTCATCGGCCTGGGCGCGATCGCGTTCACCGTCGGCCAGACGTACGTGACGCTGTCCTTCCGCAAGGGCTTCGCGCAGGGCTGGGCCATCAACGGCCGCTCCGCGGCCGAGAAGCCGGCCAAGCCCAGCAAGCGCCGCCGCGGCGAGCCGGAGCTCCCCGACGCGTCGCCCGAGGTCTCCGACCTCGAATCGACCGGCGGGGCGTCCTACGGCAACGAGGACCCGTACCCCGGCGAGGACGACGTCTTCGCGCCCGCCCAGTCCGACCGGTTCATGCCCCCGGGTGCCGGCGAGCCCACGGCCGCCGAGGCCACCGCGGTCTACGCGCCGCAGCCCCTCCCCGAGGACACCGGCTCCTACGGCGTGTACGACGCCAACGCCTACGCGGCGGCCACCGACCAGTCCTACACCGGCGCGTCCCAGGACCAGCAGGCGTACGCGGCGACGGCCCAGTCCCAGGACCAGCAGGCCTACGCGTACGACGGCTACACCGGCTACGACCAGCAGCAGTACGGCTACGACAACGGCCAGCAGCAGTACGCCGCCTACTCCGACCCGTACATCGGCACGCAGACGTACACCGGCGCCTCGTACGACACCACGGGTTACGGCGACCAGCAGCAGTACACGCAGCAGGGCTACGGCCAGGACCAGTACGGCAACGGCACGTACGGCGGCGAGACCCCGGCCGGTGGTGTCTGGGTGCCGCAGCAGCGCAACACCGACGAGTCCTACGGCGGCGAACTCCCGCCCGAGCAGCAGCAGTACCCCTACCAGGGGAACGGCGGCGGCAACGGCAACACCGGGTACGACGAGCAGTACCGGTACTGACCGGCGCCCCGCGCACGAGGGTCCGCACCGGCGCTGAGACGCGTCGCCGCGGCTCCGGTCACCGCGAGCCCTGGAAGTCGGGTCCTTCCACGATCAGTCCCGCCACCAGGGCGCCCGACATGCCCGCGTGCGGCAGACCGCCGCCGGGATGCGCCCAGCCCCCGGCCGTGAACAGCCCCGGCAGCCGCGTGCTGTTCGACGGGTGCAGCAGCCGGCCGTCCGCCGCGGCGAGTGCCGGGGCGGGCACAGCGCCCCCCGCGGCACCCGTCGCCTCCGCCACATCGGCGGGTGTCCGGACCTCGTGCCACAGCAGCCCGTCCCGCAGACCCGGCAGGGCCCGCTCGGCGGCGTCGAGGACCCGCTCCACGTCCGCCTCCGAGACCGCAGCACCCGAGGGCACCGTGACGGTCAGCGTGACCGCCTCGTGGCCGCTGTCGGGCACCAGCGCCGGGTCGTCGGGCCGCGTGACCACGACGGTCGGCGCCACGGGCGGACCCGGGCGCTCACCGAAGATCCCGTCCAGCTCCCCGTCCCGGTCGGTCGTGTGGACCACCGTCCGGTGCGCCGTCCCCGCGGGACGCCCGCCGCGCAGCGCGAGCAGGACCGTCAGCCGGCTCGCGCCCCCGGGCCGTGCCGGCACGTCGTCGCCGTTGCGGATCACCGTCCCGTGCAGCAGACCCTCGAGGACGCCGGGGGCCACACCGGCGACCACGAAGTCCGCCTCCTCGAAGGTGCCTGCGCCGGTGCCCGAAGCACCCGCGCCGGCGGGGGACAGCTCCACACCGACGGCCCGGCCGTCCTCCTCCACGATCCGCCCGATCGCGGTCCCGAACCGGAACTCGACCCTGCGGGCCACGCAGCGCTCGTACACCGCGCGCGCCAATTCCCGGACACCGCCGCGCACATACCAGGTGCCGAAGGCGTGCTCCAGGTACGGCAGCACCGCGGCGCTCGCGGGCGTGGCACGCGGGTCGAGCCCGTACGCCAGGGCATGGCTCTCCAGGAGCGCCGCCAGACGGGCGTCCCGCAGCTCCCAGGCGGCGACCTCGGCGAGCGTGCCGGCCCGGCGGGTGCGCAGCAGCTTCCTGTGCGGCACCGAGGGGTACGGGTCGCGCTCGGCCAGCACCGGCCAGTTGGGCCACAGGGGCTCCTCCAGGAGCGGTCTGCGCGCGCGGTCCCATGCCTCGCGGGCCCGCACCAGGAAGTCGCCCCACCGGGCGCCCGCACCCGCGCCGAGCGCTTCGTCGAGGGCGGAGAGCACCCCCGCGCGCGAGGCGTTCGGCAGGGACACCCGGGTGCCGTCGGCGAAGACGTGCCGCGCCGACGGGTCGACCTGCACCAGGCCGACGCACTCCTCAAGCGGCTGCTTGCCCGTCTTGACGAACAGGTCGCGGTACACCGCGGGCAGCGGCAACAGGCCGGGGCCCGTGTCGAAGGCGAAGCCGTCGCGCTCGACGCGGCCCACGGAACCGCCGTAGGTCTCCGCCCGCTCGTACACCACCACCCGGTGGCCCGCGACGGCCAGCCGGGCGGCGGCCGCCATCGCGCCCATCCCGGCGCCGATCACCGCAATCCGTCCCATGCCGGCGACTTTATCGGCCGCCACCGACAGCCCGGTCCTGGAGGTCGGGCGAGCGGCCCGGCCCGCGTGGGACCGATCGGCGCCGGACGGTCGCCGAGGTCAGTCCCGGCGTACGGACCCGGTCCTGTCGGGTGGCTGCCCGACCCGTTGCGCGAGCCGTCTCTCCTCCCGGCGCTGTGCCCTGCGGCGCATGAACCGCCGGATGCGCGAGACGAGGAAGTAGACCACCACGAGGCCGCTCGCCAGCAGAACGGCGGCGATGATCGCCGCCGCCTCCGGATGGAACATGGCGAACGTCAGGATGCCCGCGACCCCGAGATCCTCGGCGGTGCTCATCACGAAGTTGCTGAACGGCTCGGGCGAGGTGTTGATCGCCATCCGGGTCCCGGCCTTGACCGTATGGCTCGCCAGCGCCGTGGAGCCGCCGAGCACACCGGCCCACAGGTCCGAGACGGAGCCGCTCTGTCCGGCGAGCAGCGCCCCGACCCAGGCGCCCGCGGCAGGCCGGACCACGGTGTGCACCGAGTCCCAGACCGAGTCGACGTACGGGATCTTGTCCGCGACCGCCTCGAAGAGGAACAGCACGCCGACGGTGATCAGGATCTCGGGGCGCTGGAGCGTCTCCGGAACCTCGTCGGTCAGCCCGGTCGCGCCGAAGATGCCGAGGAGCAGCACCACCGCGTACGCGTTGATGCCGCTGGCCCAGCCGCTGGTGAAGACCAGGGGGAGTACGGACACGGACGCGATCGTAGCCACTCCGCGGGCGCACGTCCTGGGCATCCGTGCGCAGGGCTGAGTATCCGTACCTAGACGCCGAGATGAGTAGGCGCACGGATGAGGCCCGACCTGCGGGAACGAGAGAGTGGAGGCACGGAAAGGGGCGCGGCTCCGGTACCGCCGGCACGGGGCGGCGGAACGGAACACGCGTCCCTGGCCGCCCCTTCCGCCGACAGGCTCGGCGGGAGTGGGGCACGGGGGAGCCCGGAGGACGACCGAACGGGGTCTCGTCGGGGAACGCACGGGGGAGCACACGAAAGCGCCGGTTCGCAGGGCCCGCGGGGGACGCGGCGACTGCGGACCGGCGCTCTCGTGTGCTCAGTGGTGGCCGCTGACCCGTCCCTGGAGGAGCCGGGAGAGCGCCGCGTGGACGTCGTCCAGGGAGCGCTCCGGCTGGAACGCCTGCCAGTCCAGGGCCGCCACCAGGACCATCCCGACCAGGGCCGCCGCGGTCAGCGGGATGTCGATCTCGTCGCTGAGCTCGCCCTCGGCGACCGCGTCGCGCAGCACACCCTCGACGACGGCGACGGCCTGCTGCCGCACCACCATGAGCGTGGACTGCCAGGCCCGGTTGGTGCGCCACAGCTCGGCCACGTACAGCTGGGTGAAGGCCGGGTAGCGGTCGATGAAGACGAGACCGGCGCGGATCATCGCGTCCAGCGCGTCGACCTTGCTGCCGCCGTCCCGCGCGGTCGCCTCCGCCGCCTCCCGCAGCGAGGCGGTGAGGAGTCCCACCCCGTGCCGCAGCAGTTCCTCGAAGAGGACCGACTTGCTCGCGAAGTTGTAGTAGACCGTGCCTTTCGCGACGCCGGCGCGCTCCGCGATCTCGTCCACCGTGGTGGCGGAGAAGCCTTGCTCGGCGATGAGAGTGACCGCCGCCTCGTAGAGCTTCTGCCGGGTGGCCTCGCGCCGGCCGCCGCCGCCCGCCGTGGTGCTGCTGCTTTCCATGGTCCCGATTCTCACAGGAGCGCCCGCACGCCGAGTCACAGGCTCAGCTCCGGGTGCAGCCGGTCGAGGGTCCACACCTGTCTGCGGTGAGCCGACAGGGCGGTCAGGGCGAGCGCGGCCGCGGTGAAGGCGGTCAGGACGGCGCAGGCCAGCCAGACCGGCCCCAGGCCGCCCCCGGTGATGAGCCGGCGCAGCGCCTCGACCACGTAACTCATCGGCAGGAAGGGGTGGATCGCGTTGAAGAAGCCCGGGCTGGTCTGGACGGGGTACGTGCCGCCCGCGGACGTCAGCTGGAGCATCAGGAGCGCGAGGACGAGGATCCGCCCGGCCGCTCCGAAGCGCGCGTTCAGCCACTGCACGATCGCCGCGAAGCACGCGGTGACGAGGAACAGGAACCCGACCGTTCCGGCCGCCCGCACCATCTGGAGGCCGATCGCCCAGTGCAGCACCGCCATCAGGGCGGCGGTCTGGAGAACGCCGACGGCGGCGACCGGGAGCCAGCCCGCCAGCGCGATGCGCCAGGCCGACGCGCCCGCGGCGAGCGCGCGCCGGTTCAGCGGCTGGATCAGCATGTACGCCACCATCGCGCCCACCCACAGGGACAACGGAATGAAGTACGGGGCGAATCCGGTGCCGTAGTTGGGCGCCTTGTGCAGGTCCCTGGAGGCCAGTCGGACCGGGTCGGCCATGACCTGCGTGCGCCGGTCGCGGTCGTCCTTGTCGTAGTCGGGGATCCTCTCGGCGCCGTCGTGCAGCCCGCCGGCCAGTTTGTCGGAACCGCCGACCAGCTTGTACAGGCCGCCGTCGAGCGTGGTCGCGCCCGTCTTCAGGCGCCCCAGGCCGTTGTCGAGGTCGACGGCGCCGGTCTTGGCGGTGCCGAGCCCGGAGTGCAGCCGCTTCGCCCCCTTGGCGACCTTCGAGGCACCGTCGTTCAGCTTGTCGATCTTGGAGACGGCGTCGTCGAGGTCCTCGGAGAGGTGCGGCGAGCGGTCGGCGAGGGCCTGCGCCTGCTTCCCCAGTGTCTTCAGGTTCTTGTCCATCGCGGCGAGGTCGCCGTCCTGGTCGTCGATCAGCGTGTTGAGGTCGTCGGCGACCTTCACGACGTCGGAGGCCGCCTCCTTGGCCTTCTTCAGCTCGGGACACGCCGGGTCGGGGATCGGCAGGGTCGTGCACCGCGCGCGGTAGACGCTGTTCAGCGCGTCGGACGCGTCGTGCGCCCCCTTGGCCGCGAGCGGGGCCGTCGTCACCAGGGTGTCCAGGTTGTGGCGGATCCCCGCGGTCGAGTCGGCGACGAGCCGGGCGGTGTCCCCGATCGACTTCTCGTTGTCCTTCAGGAACGGGCCCACGGTCTCCGCGACCCCGTTGACCCTGTCCGCCAACTGCTGGGTGCCGTCCGCGACCTGACGCGAGCCGTCCTCCAGGTCCCCCGCGCCCGTGGTGAGCTTCTTCAGACCGCCGGAGAGCTTCCCGCTGCCCTTCTTGGCCTCCTTCAGGCCGTCGGCCAGGTCCTTGGAGCCCTTCTTCGCCTTGCCTAGGCCGCCGTTGAGCTCGTCGGCCCCCTCGGCCGCCTGCACGGTCTTCCCGTGGATGTCCGAGAACGAGATGAAGATCTTGTCCAGGAACGAGCGCGAGGTCTTCGTGGACGCCGCCGTGCGGACCTCGCTGAACACCGTCCGGGAGATCTGCCCGACGATGTAGTTGTTCGCGTCGTTGGTCCGCACCTGGAGGGCGCTCGTCTCGGGCGAGCTGCCGGAGCTGGACGCGATCCGCTCGCTGAAGTCCCCCGGCATGGTGAGCGACAGGTAGTACGTGCCGTCCTCGATGCCCCGCTGCGCCTCGGCCGAACTCACCTGGTGCCACTCGAAGGTGTCGCTGTCGTGCAGCCCCTCGGTGATGTCGTCGCCGACCTCGATCTTCTTGCCGGCGGCGGTCGCTCCCTTGTCGTCGTTCACCAGCGCCACGGGTATGCGGTCGAGTCGGCCGTACGGGTCCCAGAACGACCACAGGTAGAGGGCGCCGTACAGCAGGGGCAGCAGCAGAAGAGCGGCCAGCGCGGCCCGGGGGAGCTTGCCCCGGCCGAAGCGGCGGAGCTCAAGAGCGGCCAGTTTCGGCGAGCGCATCGGCCGACTCCTTGTCGTCGTCGTTGTCATCGCTGTCGCTGTCGCTGTCGCTGTCGCTGTCGCTGTCGCTGTCGCTGTCGCTGTCGCTGTCGCCGGCGGTTGCCGTGAGGGCGTCGGCGGGGGCGTCGGCGTCCGCCGACGCCGCGGTGGTGGACACGACGGGGACTCCCTCGGGGGCCTCGCTGCACACGGCGAGCACCGTGATGCCGGATGCGGCGATCGAGGACAACAGGGCCCACGCGTCGACCCGTTCGGCGTCCGAGAGCTTCAGATCGGTGTCGTCGACGCCGAGGAGCAGAGGACGGCCGATCAGGGCCAGGGCGATCTCCAGCCGCAGCGCTTCGAGGCGTTCCAGATCCCGTACGGCGGTCCTGGCTCCCTTGGGGAGCGCCTCCGGGTCGAGCCCCGCGGCGGCCAGGGCGGCCTCCATCCGCAGCTCGGCCTCGCGCGCCCGCTCGCCGCGCGGACGCAGCAGGGACCGCAGCGAACCCCCGAACCGCCGCTGCAGCAGCGCCCGTTCACGCAGGTGCTCCCCGACGGTCAGGGCCGGGTCGAGGTCCGTGACCCCGGGCACGTGCGCCACCGCACTCACCCGGCGCACCGCACCCAACTGCTTCGGCAGCCGCGACGAGCCGACGGCCGCCGTCCCCTCGGTGGCCTTCATCCGTCCCGTGAGTGCGAGCAACAGGCAGGTACGGCCCGACCCGGACGGTCCCTCTATCGCGACGAGCGATCCCGGCTCCACGTCGAACCGGACCCCGCGGAACGCCCAGCCGCGGGGTCCCCTGAGCCCGAACTCCTCGGCCGTGACGCCCAGTCCGTACGGACCGTCCACAGCTTCCCCATCCCCTGGAACATCGAACTACTTTTGAACTGACTGGTCAGTGCAAAAACTACTCCGAACCTTCGATCGAAGCAAAACCGCAGGTCAGAACGGATTGTCAGTGGCATACCGCACGATGGGCACATACGGCCACAGTGCCGTCACACGACGACAGGAGGTTCGTCATGGCCAGCTCGTCCGCAGCCGCCGCCCGTCGGCGCCGCGCAACCGGCCCTGCCCCCTCACTGACCGGCCCCGCCGGCGACGTGCACCCCGTACTCCGCCGGGCCACCGCGCCACCCGCCGCTCTCGACCTGCTCGCCCAGGCCCGCGCCGGCCTCGACGAGGCGACAGCGCTGGAGACGTCGAACGAGCGCTATGCGACTGCCCACTTGGCGGCACTTCGAACAGCCGCCGCCGTACTCGCCGCCCGTGGCCGCCCGGAGCCCACGTCCCGCCGCAGGGCCCGCATCCGCAGCGCCTGGGAGGTCCTGCCGGAGATCGCCCCCGAACTGACCGAGTGGAGCGCGCTGTTCGCCTCGGGGGCGACCCGCCGCGCCCGCGCCGAGGCGGGCATACAGGGAGCGGCCACGACGCGCGACGCCGACGATCTGATACGCGACGTCGCCATGTTCGTGCGCCTCGTCGAGCGCCTGCTCGTCCTACAACCCGTGCTGCCCCAGCCCCGGCAGGACCAGGAGGGAGAGCCGGGGGAGCGGAGGGAGTGGGGGAACCGCGGGGATCAGGTCGGCACCTGATCCGCACCCGATCCGCTTCGGATCCGCGTCCGCCGGGCACGGGATCGGCACCCCGTCGTCACGCGGTCCTGCGCGCGTGAGACGGGGGATCGGCGACGGCGACGGAGGCAATAAGGTGGAGGCGCCTGCTGCCTCCCGCCGGGAGGCCCGAAGATCGCTCCGCCGTTCACGAGGCGGTGCCGCGCCGAGGAGTCAACTGCCGTGTCGGACCCGATGCGCCCCCGCGCTTCTCTCCGTACCGCCGTGGTCTGGGAGGTCCTCAAGGACGCCCTCGACCGCAGGGTCAAGGCCGCCGGGCGGGAGTCGCTCGACGTCCTGGACACCGGAGGCGGCAGCGGCAACTTCGCCGTACCCGTCGCCCGCCTCGGCCACCGGGTCACCGTCGTCGACCCGAGCCCGAACGCACTCTTCGCGCTGGAGCGCCGCGCCGCCGAGGCCGGCGTGGATGACCGCGTGCAGGGCGTGCAGGGCGACGCGCACGGACTCTTCGACGTGGTCGAGCGCGGTGGCTACGACGCGGTGCTGTGCCACGGCGTCCTGGAGTACGTGGACAGTCCGGCCGAAGGCGTCCGCAACGTGGTGGACGCCCTGCGGCCCGAGGGTGTCCTCAGCCTCCTCGCCGCCGGGCTGGGCGGCGCCGTGCTCTCCCGGGCCCTCGCCGGCCACTTCAAGGAGGCGCGACACGCCCTCGATGACCCGGACGGACGCTGGGGTGAGGGTGATCCTGTTCCGCACCGTTTCACCGCCGAACAGCTCACCGGTCTGGTCACCGGCGCGGGCCTGCACGTGGCCGCCGTGCACGGGGTCCGGGTCTTCGCGGACCTGGTGCCGGGAGTCCTGGTGGACACCGAGCCGGGTGCGTTGGAGGCGCTTCTGAAGCTGGAGGCCGCAGCGGCCGAACTCGCCGCCTTCCACTCCGTGGCCACACAACTCCATGTGCTCGGCGAGGCCCGCGGGGCTGCCGAGGGCTGAGCAGCTCCCGCGGTGCGCCGCTGATCAGGGGCTCGGCGTCAGATGGAGTACGCCACAGACCACCCGATCGTGTGCTCGGCGCCGTATGATCGAGGGAGACCGTCCGGCATGACGGACCGTTCGCTGGGGAATGCACGCCTCAGTGGATCGGGGTGCCATGGCGGGTTCCGGTTGGCGGATTGGCGTAGAGGGGCGGGTTTCACGGGGGCGATTCCCTGCCTATCCTGAAGGGGACCCCCGGTCGCCCCGGCGACTGCACGATGAGGAGGACTCCGTGCCGCTCTCGGAGCACGAGCAGCGAATGCTCGAGCAGATGGAGCGAGCGCTGTACGCCGAAGATCCCAAGTTCGCGACAGCGCTTGAGGGAAGCGGGCTGCGTACGTACACCCGGCGACGGGTCTACCAGGCGGTCGCGGGCTTCCTGGTGGGTATCGCGCTCCTCATGGCTGGAATGGTCGCAGTTCAGATCTGGCTGAGCGTGGTGGGCTTCCTCGTCATGCTGGGCTGCGCGGTGCTCGCCGTCACCGGCTGGCGCAAAGCTCCCAAGCCCGGTGAACAGCCGACCGCTGCGGGTTCGCCCGCCGCTCGCCATCAGGGCCGGCAACGCCGGTCGGTGATGGACCGGATCGAACAGCGCTGGCAGCGTCGTCGCGACGATCAGGGCGGTCAGTAGACCTCCGGTGTCGTAGCCGAAGACCTTGTGCCTGAGGGGGCGTCCACCCGACGGGGTGGACGCCCCCTCAGGCATGCGTTCAGAGCGTTCCCCGGGCCGTGAAGCCGAGGCCCTGGGGGAGGGCGTGGAGAGCGACCGGCGCCCTCCGACGTTCCGGCACGGGGTCCGCGGCAGGGTCCGCAGCAGCCGGACGTCGAGGCCTCAGAGCCGGCGCCTACCGACCTCAGGGCGCCCGTAGGTGACCGGGCCGCCTCGGCCCGAGCCGAGGCGGGTGGAGGCCGGACCGGCTTCCACCCGCCCGGCCGGTGCCGCGGTCAGGGGTTCTGGCCCGATGGGCGGCGGAGGAGAGCGTCCAGGCGGGCCGACAGGCGGGTGCGGAAGGTGGTCCAGGCCGCCGCCGTGGACCAGGCCACCCGGACGGCCGAACGCGGGGTGAGAAGCGCGCGCAGCCGGGCGGGACGGCTCGCGGAGGCTCTCAAGGCCCCCTCGATCCGGCGCGCGTCGTCCGCGAGACCCGTCACCGGACGGGGACGCGGAGCGTAGAGCACCTGCTCCACCGCCGCGGCCAGCCGGTACACCGAGGCCGAGGCCTCCGGTCCGAACTCGCCCAGCCGGGCCATCCGCTCGGCGGCCTTTCTCGGGGTCTGCGAGTCCTCCGGCGCGATCCCGTGGTCCCACGCCGTGTCCGTCACCTCCAGCCAGGCAGCCAGCGTGTACGCCGCCACGTCCGTCTCGGTGCGGCCGTGGCCGCCCAGCCGGACGGCACGGACCCTCACCCGCCAGAGCATCGGCAGCAGCGGCACACCCAGGACCAGAAGACCGGCCAGGGCGAGTCCGAGGATCTTGAACCAGGGCCAGTCGTCGTCGGACGCGCCGACCGCCGCCGCGGAGGACTCGCTGGGGCAGGCCTGCAGCTTGCGCAGCTGTGTCGAGCAGCTCTCGCTGGCCGACGGGGCCGTGGAGGGCGCCGCGGACGCCGAGTCGGACGGCCTCGGCACCACCGGCAGATCGTTGCCCGGGGTGTCCGACTGCGTGTACGCCGGCACCGTGCCCCGGCTGGGGGTGGGCTCGAAGCGGGTCCAGCCCACGCCCTCGAAGTACAGCTCGGGCCAGGCGTGCGCGTCCCGCAGTCCCACCGACATCGATCCGTCGGCCTGCGGGGTGCCCGGGGTGAAGCCGACCGCAACGCGGGCCGGGATCCCCAGCGTCCGCGCCATCGCCGCCATCGCGAAGGAGAAGTGGACGCAGAAGCCCTCCTTCTCCTTCAGGAACCGCGCGATCGCGGCGGAGCCGCTGCCCGCCTGCACCTCGGTGTCGTACCGGAAGTTGCCGCTGACGGCGAAGTAGTCCTGGAGCTTGACCGCTTCCTCGTAGTGGTTGGCCGAGCCCTGGGTGACCTTGCGGGCCGTGTTGGCGACGACCGCGGGCAACGACTCCGGCACCTTCGTGAACTCGCGCCGCAGAGAGGCCGGTGGGTCCGGAGCGTCCGCCAGCTGCCGCGCAGTCGGCTGCACCATCAGGCTGGTCACCTGGTACTGCACACCGCGGGTGTTCTGGCCGTGGTCACCGACGAGGGTGCGCCCCACCGGCTCGTACCGCCAGGAGCCGTTGATGTCGACCTTGCTGGCCGGGTACGGCATCGGCAGCCAGTCCTGCCCGTACCACTCGGCCGCCGAGATGCGGGTCTGGATCGAGGACCGCCGGACGTCGCCGCCGAGACCGATCGGCGCCGGGAACGACTTCGGCACTTCCTGGATGTGCCGCTGGGCCGGCTTCCAGGCCGTGCCGTCGAAGTCGTCCAGCGAGACGATCCGCAGATACAGGTCCTGGGTCTCGTTCGTGTTGGTGCGGTAGGTCATGACCGTGCGGTCCTCGTCCACGTTCAGACTGTCGCGGAGCGAGACCAGCGGGTTCACGGCGGAGATGGTGCCGCCGCCTCCGGGGCCGTTGCCCATGCCCCGCCCCGT
This sequence comes from Streptomyces sp. NPDC102279, assembly GCF_044766365.1. Lineage (NCBI taxonomy): Bacteria > Bacillati > Actinomycetota > Actinomycetes > Kitasatosporales > Streptomycetaceae > Streptomyces > Streptomyces sp. NPDC102279. The sequence goes on from NZ_JBIWLU010000012.1 coordinate 124,804, forward strand.
GCCGTCCAGCAGACCGCCCTCCAGGGAGGGCAGGGCGATCGGCACGACCAGGGCGATACCCAGCGCGACCGCGCCGATCCGCCGTCCGGTCCTGACGGGTGCGACGGCGCCGGTGGCGAGGTCCGGGCCGGGCGTGCGGGCGGCCCCGCCGAAGACGCGGCCCCACTGCGAGAGCCGGTCGCGGCCCTCGGCCAGCAGAAGCATCAGGTAGCCGGCCGCAGCGAGCAGGAACCACAGCCAGGCCGCGCCGCCACCGGCGAGACCGGCGGCGACCGAGTACAGCGCGAGGAGCGGCAGTCCGGCCGGTGCGGCGCTGCGATAGGTCACCGCGAGGGCGTCCACCGCGAGCCCGATCACCAGGACACCGCCGACCAGCATCAGCCGGATGCCGTCGGACAGCGGGGCGGGGATCGAGTACCTGCCGACGTCGTCGGTGCCCGCCTGGAGCAGGGCTCCGAAGTGCTGGAAGACCTCCGGGCCGGGCACGATCACGGCGACGGCCTGCTGACGGGCGAAGACCAGGGTCAGCAGCATCAGCGTCACCAGCGCCTGCGCGGCCACGGTCAGCGGCCGTGCCAGCGGGACCCGCCGGGTCAGCGCGCCCACACCGCTCTGGACGGCCAGCAGGAACGCGGCCTGGAAGAGCCAGGTCGCCGGGTCCACCAGCGGCAGCAGCGCACAGGAGGTCATGAGCGTGGCCGCGGTCGCGCACAGTGACAGTCGGGCCCGCCCGCTCATGTGCCACCACCCCCCGTGGTAGTCCCCGTCGACGCCATGTGCGTGCGCAGGCGGTCCGCCTCGCGCCACAGCTCGGCGAGGGTCACCCCCCGCGGCACCGTGACGGCGGTCCAGCCCGCCTCGCGCAGCATGCGCAGCCTGTCCTCGCTCCTGTCCAACGGGCCGGACACGTCGGACGGTTCCCGTACCCAGGACTCACTGTCCAGCAGGAACGCGACGGCCCCGCCGCTGCGCTGGCGCATCTTGCCCAGCACCGAGGCCTGTTCCTCGTCGAGATCCCCGAGGAAGGCGATCAGCAGTCCCTCGTTCCCGCCGCGCAGTACGTCGTACGCGGGGGACAGGCCCGTACCGTCCGAGTGGTCGATCACGGCGAGCGTGTCCATCATCATCCCGGCGGCGTCCGCGGACTCCTGGCTGGCGCCCGTGAACCCCTCGGCCCCCTCGCCGGGGACCGAGCTGCCGGTGTCCGTCAACAGCCGCACGGAGAAGCCCCGTTCGAGCATGTGCACCAGCGCCGACGCCGCGCCCGAGACGGCCCATTCGAAGGCAGAGTCGGGACCCGCGCCCCGGAAGGCGACGCCCCGGGTGTCGAGCAGCACGGTGCAGCGGGAGCGCTGGGGCTGCTCCTCGCGGCGGACCATCAGCTCGCCGTAGCGCGCGGTGAGCCGCCAGTGCACGCGGCGCAGGTCGTCGCCGTAGCGGTACCCGCGCGGGATGATGTCGTCCTCGCCGGCGAGGGCCAGCGACCGCTGACGTCCGTCGCCGTACCCCTTGGCCTCGCCGGTCAGCCGCACCGGCGGCAGCGCCTCCACGCGCGGGATGACCGTCAGCGTGTCGTACGTCGAGAAGGAGCGGGTCAGCTCGCACATGCCGAACGGGTCGGTCAGCCGCAGCTGCAGCGGGCCCAGCGGGTACCGGCCGCGCAGGTCCGAGCGCACCCGGTAGGACACCTCGCGACGGCCGCCCGCCTCCACCCTGTCCAGTACGAACCGGGGGCGCGGACCGAGGACGTACGGCACCCGGTCCTGGAGCATCAGCAGACCCGTGGAGAGCCGCGAGACGTTCTCCATGCGCAGATGGACGCGGGCCTCCGAGCCGGCGGGCACGCGTCCGGGGGAGAGCCTGCGGCTGCCGGCGACCCGGTAGCGGGTGCGGTACAGCACGGTCGCGCAGACCAGTGGCAGCACCGCGAGGAGCAGGCCGACCCGGAGCAGATCGCTCTGTCCGAGGACGTAGGCGCAGATCGCGGCGGCCACTCCGGCGGCCAGGAAGGACCGCCCGCGTGTGGTGAGCCCGGCGAGCGCGGTGCGCAGCCCGCCCTTGTCCTCCTCGGCGGTGTGCTCCGTGCCCCCGTGGCTCATCACAGCCTCCGGGGCGGCTGCTGGCCGAACGCGGGCGCGCCCCGGCCCATCGTGAGACCGGACTGCTGGGGCGCGGCGGGCACCGCGGTGTGCTGGAGGATCTCCTGGACGACCTGCTCGGCCGTGCGGCGGTTCAGCTGTGCCTGGGCCGTGGGCAGCAGGCGGTGCGCCAGGACCGCGACGGCGAGCGCCTGCACGTCGTCCGGCAGGGCGAACTCGCGGCCGCTGAGCGCGGCGGAGGCCTTCGCGGCGCGCAGCAGGTGCAGCGTCGCACGCGGCGAGGCGCCGAGTCTGAGGTCCGGATGGGTGCGGGTGGCGGACACCAGGTCCACCGCGTACCGGCGGACGGGGTCGGCGACGTGGACCGTGCGGACCGCGTCGATCAGCTTCACGATGTCGTGCGCGTGGGCGACCGGCTGGAGGTCGTCCAGCGGGTTCACCCCGCCGTGCACGTCCAGCATCTGCAGTTCGGCCTCGGCGCTCGGGTAGCCGATGGAGACGCGGGCCATGAAGCGGTCGCGCTGGGCCTCCGGGAGTGGGTAGGTGCCCTCCATCTCGACCGGGTTCTGGGTGGCGACCACCATGAAGGGGCTGGGCAGTTCGTAGGTCTGCCCGTCGATGGTGACCTGCCGCTCCTCCATCGACTCCAGGAGCGCGGACTGGGTCTTCGGCGAGGCGCGGTTGATCTCGTCGCCGATCACGATCTGCGCGAAGATCGCACCCGGCTTGAACTCGAAGTCACGCCGCTGCTGGTCCCAGATGGAGACACCGGTGATGTCCGAGGGAAGCAGGTCGGGTGTGAACTGAATGCGCCGCACCGAGCAGTCGATGGACCGCGCCAGCGCCTTGGCCAGCATGGTCTTGCCGACGCCGGGGACATCCTCGATCAGAAGATGTCCTTCGGCGAGCAGCACGGTCAGCGAAAGCCGTACGACCTCAGGCTTGCCTTCGATCACTCCTTCCACCGAACTGCGGACACGCTCCGCAGTGGCGGTCAGATCAGTGAGGCTCGCTCGATCGTCATAGGTCGTCACCCGGCCCTCCTCGGCCCTTTCACGGGCCGACGCCCTGTGCGGACCGGCCCACCCCGAAACACGGACACCACGCGCGAACAGTTCCGCGTGGTGCCACACCCGCATTCTTGTTGCCGTTACCGGTTCGTGTCACTCGCCTGTGGACAACTGGCCGCGATATGTCAGCTCTTACGGTCCTTTGGGCACCGTGAGGCCGGGGTTTTTCGTGAAGAGAGGGTCCCACGCGGTGACGACCGTGGCGACCTGGGGCTTCGCGGGCCGGGGGTCAGGCGGGGTCGATCTCGCGGAGCAGACCCGTGGTGACGTCGAAGACGAAGCCGCGCACGTCGTCGGTGCGCACCAGGAACGGGGAGGTGCGCACGCGCTGCATCGACTGGCGCACGTCCTGCTCGACGTCCCGGAAGGCCTCGACCGCCCACGCGGGGCGCTGGCCGACCTCCATCTCCAGGTCGTGCCGGAAGTCCTCGGTGAGGGACTCCAGGCCGCACCCGGTGTGGTGGATGAGGACGACGCTGCGGGTGCCGAGTGCCCGCTGGCTGATGGTGAGGGAGCGGATCACGTCGTCGGTGACCACGCCGCCCGCGTTGCGGATGGTGTGGCAGTCGCCGAGTTCCAGGCCGAGCGCGGCGTGCAGGTCGAGCCGGGCGTCCATGCACGCGACCACGGCGACGCGCAGCACGGGGCGGGCGTCCATCCCCGGGTCGGTGAACGCGGCGGCGTACTGCCCGTTCGCGTCGACGAGACGGTCCGTGACGGTGCGGTCCGCGGCTATGGCGCCTTCGGGTTCGGTGGGGACGGATGCAGAAGTCGTCATACCCACGACGTTACTGGTCACGTAGGGAGTAGTCCTGCTGTGAGAGGGGACAAAGAACGCCATCGCGGCTTGTTGTGAGCTAATCCACACGGGCGGTGACGGCCCGCCCGTACGGGTGATTCATGCCGATATGCGGCTTCACTCCGAGTGGCGCCCGCGACGCGCAGGCCGGTTGATTGACCGCGCGACACCGTGGACTAAAGTGACGCGAAGCGGGAGGCGAGGCTCTCCCCGCTGGACTGATTTCCCTGGAAACCCGGCGACTTTCCGGCGTTTCCCCACGTGCGCGGCGCGTACGTACGGCTCGGCCTCCTCCCGCTCCCGGTCGGCTGACGCCTCTCATCCGGCGCCAGCAGGCCTCCCCTTCCCGAGCGGGTGGGGACCCGGCGGTGCGTATGGCCGCGCCGGACCTGAGAGGGCCCGGAATGCAAGGGCGCGAAGCGCTTCCGACCGAGGACGGCAGCGAGCGACCGGAGGGACGGAGCCGGCACGTCCCGGTCATGCTCCGACGGTGTCTGGACATGCTCGCCCCGGCCCTCACCGAGCCCGGAGCCGTGGTCGTCGACTGCACGCTCGGCCTCGGCGGTCACAGCGAGGCACTGCTCACCCGGTTCCCCGACGTACGGCTCGTCGCCCTGGACCGCGACAAGGAGGCGCTGCGCCTCTCCGGAGAGCGCCTCGCCCCCTTCGGCGACCGGGCCTCCCTGGTGCACGCCGTCTACGACGAACTCCCCGAGGTGCTGGAGCGGCTGGACATCCCGCGCGTCCAGGGCGTCCTGTTCGACCTCGGCGTCTCCTCCATGCAACTCGACGAGGCGGACCGAGGGTTCGCGTACGCGCAGGACGCGCCGCTCGACATGCGCATGGACCAGACGACCGGCATGAGCGCGGCCGAGGTCCTCAACACCTACCCGCCCGGTGAACTCGTGCGGATCCTGCGCGCGTACGGCGAGGAGAAGCAGGCCAAGCGGATCGTCTCCGCCGTCGTCCGCGAGCGCGAGAAGGTGCCGTTCACCAACAGCGCCCGTCTCGTCGAGCTGATCCGCGACGCGCTGCCCCAGGCGGCCAAGCGCACCGGCGGCAACCCCGCCAAGCGGACCTTCCAGGCGCTGCGCATCGAGGTCAACGGCGAGCTGAGCGTTCTGGAGCGGGCCGTCCCCGCGGCGGTGAGGACGCTGGCCGTCGGCGGCCGCATCGCCGTGCTGTCGTACCACTCGCTGGAGGACCGGCTCGTCAAGCAGGTGTTCGCGGCCGGCGCCGCCAACACCGCGCCGCCCGGACTGCCCGTCGTCCCCGAGCGGTACCAGCCCCGGCTCAAGCTCCTCACCCGTGGTGCCGAACTTCCCACCGAGGAAGAGGTCGCCGAGAACCGGCGAGCGGCACCCGCCCGGCTGCGGGGAGCGCAACGCATCCGTGAGGACGCCGCCGAGTGAGGCGCGGGGAGAAGGAGGGCGAGTGAGCGGAAAACCCGAACTCAGGGGGAGGGCCGCCCGGCTCGCCCGGCTTCTGCCGGCCGGCGCCGGACAGGCCGCCCGAACCCCCTTCGTCCTGCTGGTCGTCCTCCTGCTCGGCGGCGGCCTCATCGGACTCCTGGTCCTGAACTCGGCGCTCAGCGAGGGCGCGTTCCGCCTCGACGACCTGCAGAAGGACACCAAGAGCCTGACCGACGAGGAACAGGCGCTGCAGCGCGACGTGGACGCCTACTCCGCTCCCGACGCCCTCCAGCGCCGCGCCCGTGAACTCGGCATGGTCCCCGGCGGCGACCCGGCCTTCCTCAACCCCGACGGCACGGTCCTGGGCGTCCCCGGATCCGCCGCCCGGCAGTCCGCCGCGCGGACGCCGGTGACCCCGCCGCCCGAGGTCCTCGCCCCGGTCACGGCCGCCCCGGCGAGCCCCGCCGCGCCGACCGCCCCCGGGCAGTCCTCCCCGGGCCCGCTCGCCACCCGGGCCCCCGCCCCGTCCACGCAGCCCTCCACGATCCCCGGCAGGTGACGGAAGTGTCCGACAGGGAACCGCCCCGCCGCCGTGTGCCCGGCCCCGCCCGGCCCGTACGCCCCGGGGGTCGGCGCCGACCGGGCCCCGGCGGCCGCCCCGTGCGCCGGCCGGCCTCGCGCCGCCCCGCGGGCCCGCGCGTCATCCGGCTCGGCAGCCCGCGCCCCCGGCTGCGCATGGTGAGCCTCGCGCTGACGCTCGTGATGATCGCGTTCGTCGTACGGCTCCTCCAGGTCCAGGCCGTGGACGCGAGCACCTACGCGGCGAAGGCCGAGCAGAACCGGTACGTCGGGCGCACACTGGCCGCCGTACGCGGTGGGATCACCGACCGCGACGGCATCGAACTGGCCACGAGCGTCGACGCGTACGACATCACCGCGGACCCGACGATGTTCACGCAGCAGGCCACCAAGGTGACGGACGCGCCCGAACAGGCCGCGGCGCTGCTCGGTCCGATCCTCGGCCAGGACACCGACACCGTCGCCAAGAAGCTGCGCGCGAAGAACACCCGCTACACGCTCCTCGCGCACCGCCGCACCCCGCAGGTCTGGCAGCAGATCAAGGACCTGAAGAGCACGCTCGCGACCAAGTCGGAGACGGACGAGGCCACCGTCAACGTCCTCGCCGGCGTCCTCGCGGTGCCGGCCAGCAAGCGCGTGTACCCGAACGGTGAGCTCGCCGCCGGGATACTGGGCTGGGTCAACGCCGACGGCAAGGGCGGCGGCGGCGTCGAGCAGCAGCTCGACAAGGAGCTGTCCGGCAAGGACGGCAAGATCCGCTACGCCCAGTCCGGCGGCCGTCAGGTGCCGACCGTGGGCTCCACCGAGACACCCGCCGTGGCCGGCTCCGACGTCGAGCTGACCATCGACCGGGACATCCAGTGGGCCGCGCAGGACGCCATCACCGAGCAGGTGAAGAAGTCCGGGGCGGACCGCGGCTACGTGATAGTGCAGGACACCCGGACCGGCCAGGTCCTCGCCATGGCCAACTCGCCCGGCTTCGACCCCAACGACCTCACCCAGGCCAACGCCGCGGCCCTGGGCAACGCGGCCCTCCAGGACGCGTACGAACCCGGCTCCACCGCCAAGCTGATGTCGATGGCCGCCGTCCTGGAGGAGAACGCGGCGACGCCCACCACCCATGTCGTGGTGCCCAACCGCCTGCACCGCGGCGACCGGCTCTTCCAGGACGACATCGACCACGCCACCTGGCACCTGACGCTCAACGGCGTCCTCGCCAAGTCCAGCAACATCGGGACCATCCTGGCGACCGGCCAGCTCGGCAGGACGCAGAAGCAGGCCAACCGGGTCCTCTACTCGTACCTGCGCAAATTCGGCATCGGCAGTCACACCGGACTCGGCTTCCCCGGCGAGACGGCGGGCATCCTCGCGCCCCCGGACAGCTGGTCGACCTCGCAGCAGTACACGATTCCCTTCGGCCAGGGCGTCTCGATCAACGCGATGCAGGCCGCGTCCGTCTACTCGACGATCGCCAACGGCGGCGTCCGGATCGAACCGACGCTGGTGCGCGGCGCGAAGGGCCCCGACGGGCGCTTCACCCCCGCCGCCGAGCCCAAGAAGACCAGGGTCGTCAGCGAGAAGACGGCGAAGACCCTCGCGCAGATGCTGGAGTCCGTGGTGGACGACGAGCAGGGCACGGGCATCAAGGCGCGCATCCCCGGGTACCGGGTCGCGGGCAAGACGGGTACGGCCAACCGCGTGGATCCCGCCACCGGCAAGTACCACGGCTACACCTCGTCGTTCGCCGGGTTCGCCCCCGCGGACAAGCCCCGCATCACCGTGTACTGCGCGATCCAGAACGCCACCAAGGGAAGCTACTTCGGCGGTCAGATCTGCGGGCCCGTCTACAAGCAGGTCATGGAGTTCGCGCTGAAGACCCTCCAGGTCCCGCCCACCGGCGCCCAGGCCGCCCGACTCCCCGTCACCTACACGCCGTGACCGCCCCCGACCGAACGCCCTGATCGGCCCCCACGCACAACGGACCAGGAACCACTCGTGACAACGATCACCCCGGACCCCGGGAACCGCTCCTCATCGCAGGACCCGCCCCCGCCCTCGCTTCGCCCCGGCGGGGGTGCGCCCGGTACGCTCACCGCCGTGCCAACCGCTGATCAGTCCCAAACCACCCAGAAGGGCGTCCCTGTGACATATCCGGGGCCGCCGCGACCGGTTCACGTCTCCGCCACCCACCTCGGAGAACTGGCCGGTCAACTGGGCGCCGAGAAGCCGGGGAGCGACGCGGAGGTCACGGGCATCACCCATGACTCCCGCGCGGTGCGCCCCGGCGACGTGTACGCCGCCCTGCCCGGCGCGCGTCTGCACGGCGCCGACTTCGTGACCCAGGCGGCCGGCCTCGGTGCCGTCGCCGTCCTCACCGACCCGACCGGCGCCGAACGCGCCGCGGCCACCGGTCTTCCGGTCCTCGTCGTCGAGGACCCGCGCGGATCGATGGGTGAACTGGCGGCCACCATCTACGGCCACCCGGGGCGCGATCTCCTGCAGATCGGCATCACGGGCACCTCCGGCAAGACCACCACCGCCTACCTGGTCGAGGGCGGCCTGAAGACCGTCCACTCCACCGGGCTCATCGGCACGGTCGAGATGCGCATCGGTGACGAGCGCATCAAGTCGGAGCGCACCACGCCCGAAGCCACCGACCTCCAGGCCCTGTTCGCCGTCATGCGCGAGCGCGGGGTCGACTCGGTCGCGATGGAGGTCTCCAGCCACGCTTTGGTCCTCGGCCGCGTCGACGGCTGCGTCTTCGACATCGCCGTCTTCAACAACCTGAGCCCGGAACACATGGAGTTCCACTCCGGCATGGAGGACTACTTCCAGGCCAAGGCCCAGCTGTTCACGCCGGAGCGCAGCAGGCTCGGCGTGGTCAACCTCGACGACGAGTACGGCCGCCGGCTCACCGTGGAGGCCGGCGTCCCCGTCGTCACCTTCTCCGCCGAGGGCCACCCCGACGCCGACTGGCGCGCCGAGGACGTCGAAGTCGGCCCGATGGACTCGACGTTCACCGCGGTCGGCCCCAAGGGCGAGCGGATCACCGCGCGCTCGCCGCTCGCCGGCCCCTTCAACGTGGCGAACACGCTCGCCGCGATCGTCGCCCTCGCCGTCGCGGGGATCGACCCGCAGACCGCCGCGGACGGCGTCGCCGCCGTGCCGGGGGTCCCGGGCCGCCTGGAGCGGATCGACGAGGGCCAGCCGTACCTCGCCGTCGTCGACTACGCCCACAAGACGGACGCCGTCGAGTCGGTGCTGCGCGCCCTGCGCAAGGTGACCGAGGGCGAGCTGCACGTGGTGCTCGGCTGCGGCGGCGACCGCGACAAGACCAAGCGGATGCCGATGGGCGCGGCCGTGGCCCGGCTCGCCGACACAGCCGTCCTGACCTCCGACAACCCCCGCTCCGAGGATCCCCTGGCCATTCTCGCCACGATGCTCGCGGGTGCCGCCGAGGTGCCGGCGCACGAGCGCGGCGAGGTCCAGGTCTTCGAGGACCGGGCCGCCGCCATCGCCGCGGCCGTCGCGCGCGCAAAGCCGGGCGACACCGTGCTGATCGCGGGCAAGGGACACGAGCAGGGCCAGGACATCGCCGGGGTGGTGCGTCCCTTCGACGACCGCCAGGTGCTTCGCGAAGCTATCCAGCAGACCCAGGGATGAACTTGTGATCGCCCTCTCCCTCGCCGAGATCGCAGCAGTCGTCGGCGGGCAGACGTACGACATACCGGATCCGGCGGTACAGGTCACCGGACCGGTCGTCAGGGACTCCCGTGAAGTGGAGCCCGGCAGCCTCTTCGTCGCCTTCGTCGGCGAACGCGTGGACGGCCACGACTTCGCCGAGGCGGTGGTCGCGGCGGGCGCGGTCGCCCTCCTGGCGTCCCGCCCCGTCGGCGTGCCCGCCATCGTGGTCGACGACGTGCAGGCCGCGCTCGGAGCCCTCGCCCGGCACGTCGTGGAGCGCCTCGGCGCGACCCTCGTCGCCCTCACCGGCTCCGCGGGCAAGACCAGCACCAAGGACCTGATCGCCCAGGTCCTGCGGACCAAGGCGCCGACCGTCTTCACGCCCGGTTCCCTCAACAACGAGATCGGACTGCCCCTCACCGCGCTCAGCGCCACCGAGGAGACCCGTTTCCTCGTCCTGGAGATGGGCGCCCGCGGCATCGGGCACATCCGCTACCTCACCGGACTCACCCCGCCGAAGATCGGTCTCGTCCTCAACGTCGGCACCGCCCACATCGGCGAGTTCGGCGGCCGCGAGCAGATCGCGCAAGCAAAGGGCGAGATGGTCGAGTGCCTTCCCGAGGAGGGCGCCGCGATCCTCAACGCCGACGATCCCCTCGTCCGCGCGATGGCGTCCCGCACCAAGGCGCGCGTGATCCTTTTCGGAGAGTCCGACGAAGCGGACGTACGTGCCGAGAACGTCCGCCTCACGGAGAACGGACAGCCCGCCTTCAGCCTTCGCACACCCTCCGGGTGCAGTGATGTGACCATGCGCCTGTACGGTGAGCACCACGTGTCGAACGCGCTCGCCGCGGCCGCCGTCGGCCATGAGCTGGGCATGTCCGCAGACGAGATCGCCCGTGCGCTCTCCGAGGCGGGCTCCCTCTCCCGCTGGCGGATGGAGGTCACCGAGCGTCCGGACGGCGTGACGGTCGTCAACGACGCCTACAACGCGAACCCCGAGTCCATGCGAGCCGCCCTGCGCGCGCTCGCGTCGATGGGCAAGGGGAGGCGGACCTGGGCGGTGCTCGGTCAGATGGCCGAGCTCGGGGACGAGGCGCTCGCCGAGCACGACGCGGTCGGACGGCTTGCCGTCCGGCTCAATGTCGGCAAGCTCGTCGCGGTCGGGGGCAGGGAAGCGTCCTGGCTGCAACTGGGCGCATATAACGAGGGTTCGTGGGGTGAGGAGTCGGTGCACGTGTCCGACGCACAGGCGGCTGTCGACCTGTTGCGCAGCGAGCTGCGCCCGGGAGACGTCGTACTCGTGAAGGCGTCCAGGTCCGTCGGGCTGGAACGGGTGGCGCTGGCGCTGCTCTCCGACGGTGCCGAGGGTGAGGTTTCCGCCCGATGATGAAGCAGATCCTGTTCGCGGGAGTCATTGGCCTGTTCTTGACGCTGGTCGGCACTCCGCTGCTGATCAAGCTGCTGGCCAAGAAGGGCTACGGCCAGTACATCCGCGACGACGGCCCGCGCGAGCACGCCAGTAAGCGCGGTACGCCGACCATGGGTGGTATCGCCTTCATCCTCGCGACGATCATCGCGTACTTCCTGTCGAAGGTGATCACGGGCTACACGCCCACGTTCTCCGGTCTGCTGGTGCTCGGCCTGATGGCCGGCATGGGCCTGGTCGGGTTCCTGGACGACTACATCAAGATCATCAAGCGGCGTTCGCTGGGCCTGCGGGCCAAGGCGAAGATGGCCGGACAGCTGATCGTCGGCATCAGTTTCGCGGTGCTGGCGCTGATGTTCGCCGACAACCGCGGCAACACCCCGGCCTCCACGAAGCTCTCCTTCGTCCAGGACTTCGGCTGGTCCATCGGCCCGGTGCTGTTCGTGGTCTGGGCGCTGTTCATGATTCTCGCCATGTCGAACGGCGTGAACCTGACGGACGGTCTGGACGGCCTCGCCACCGGCGCCGCGACGATGGTCTTCGGCGCCTACACCTTCATCGGCGTCTGGCAGTTCCAGGAGTCCTGCGCCAACGCCGCGACCCTGACCAACCCCGGTGCCTGTTACGAGGTACGCGATCCACTCGACCTCGCGGTCGTCGCCTCCGCCCTGATGGGCGCCTGCTTCGGCTTCCTGTGGTGGAACACCTCGCCCGCCAAGATCTTCATGGGCGACACCGGTTCGCTGGCCCTCGGCGGCGCGCTCGCCGGTCTCGCGATCTGCTCCCGCACGGAGATCCTGGTCGCCCTGCTCGGCGGCCTCTTCGTCCTCATCACCATGTCGGTGGTCATCCAGGTCGGCTCCTTCAAGCTGACCGGGAAACGCGTCTTCCGCATGGCCCCACTGCAACACCACTTCGAACTGAAGGGGTGGTCCGAAGTCCTTGTCGTGGTCCGCTTCTGGATCATCCAGGGCATGTGCGTGATCGTCGGACTCGGCCTCTTCTACGCAGGATGGGCAGCCAAGAAGTGACCAACTGGCAGGGCAGGAACGTCACCGTCGCCGGCCTCGGCGTCTCGGGCATCCCGGCGGCCAGGGTCCTGCACGGCCTCGGCGCGGTCGTCACCGTCGTCAACGACGGCGACGACGACCGGGCCCGGGCGCAGGCCGCGGAACTGGAGGCGCTCGGCGTCACCGTGCGCCTCGGTGACGGCGCGACCCTGCCCGAGGGCACCGACCTCGTCGTGACCGCGCCCGGCTGGCAGCCCGGCAAGCCGCTGTTCGCCGCGGCCGCCGCGGCGGGTGTCCCCGTCTGGGGCGACGTCGAACTCGCCTGGCGGCTGCGGGACCTGGACGGCCGGGAGCCCGCACCCTGGCTCGCCGTCACCGGCACCAACGGCAAGACCACCACCGTCCAGATGCTCGCCTCCATCCTGAAGGCGGCGGGCCTGCGCACGGCCGCGGTCGGCAACATCGGCGTCTCCCTGCTCGACGCGGTCCTCGGCGAGGAGAAGTACGACGTCCTCGCCGTCGAGCTCTCCAGCTACCAGCTGCACTGGGCGCCGTCGCTGCGGGCCCACTCCGCCGTGGTGCTCAACCTCGCGCCGGACCACCTCGACTGGCACGGCTCCATGGAGGCGTACGCCGCCGACAAGGGCCGCGTGTACGAGGGCAATCGGGTCGCCTGCGTCTACAACGTGGCCGACAAGGCCACCGAGGACCTGGTGCGCGAGGCGGACGTCGAGGAGGGCTGCCGGGCGATCGGCTTCACCCTCGGCGCGCCCGGCCCCTCCCAACTCGGCGTCGTCGACGGCATCCTGGTCGACCGCGCCTTCGTCGAGAACCGGCAGAAGAACGCCCAGGAGCTGGCCGAGGTCTCCGACGTCCGGCCGCCCGCCCCGCACAACATCGCCAACGCCCTTGCCGCGGCGGCCCTGGCACGCGCCTACGGGGTGCCTCCCCGGGCCGTTCGGGACGGACTGCGGGACTTCACCCCCGACGCCCACCGCATCGCGCACATCGCCGACGTGGACGAGGTCGCCTACGTCGACGACTCCAAGGCGACCAACACGCATGCCGCGGAAGCCTCCTTGGCTGCCTACGAGTCGATCGTGTGGATCGCCGGCGGGCTCGCCAAGGGCGCGACCTTCGACGAGCTCGTCAGCAAGTCGGCGAAGCGGCTCCGCGGCGCCGTCCTGATCGGCGCGGATCGCGCTCTGATCCGCGAAGCCCTGGCGCGACACGCCCCGGAAGTACCCGTCGTCGACCTCGACCGGACCGACACTGGGGCGATGCTCGCGGCTGTCCAGGAGGCCAAGGGGCTCGCCCGGCCCGGGGACACGGTGCTGCTGGCACCGGCCTGTGCGTCCATGGACATGTTCGCCAACTACAACAAGCGCGGTGACGCGTTCGCGGAGGCGGTTCGCGAACTCGGCGCCTGACCCGGCCGGCTCGCCGGGCGAACCTGGGAGGGACGGACGCGTGACATCGCTGTGGCCCGGAGACGCCGATGCCGACTAGCCGTACCGGACGACCTCCCGTGCAGCGGGCGGCCCGGCGCCCCGCCCTCGCCCGCACCCCCCACGACAACCCCGCGGGCCGGTTCGTCACACGCGCCCGCAGGGCCTGGGACCGGCCCCTGACCGCCTACTACCTGATCCTGGGCGGCAGCCTGCTGATCACCGTGCTGGGCCTCGTGATGGTCTACTCGGCCTCGCAGATCACCGCGCTCCAGCTGTCGCTGCCCGGGTCGTACTTCTTCCGCAAGCAGTTCCTGGCCGCCCTGATCGGCGGGGTGCTCATGCTGGTCGCCTCACGGATGCCGGTGAAGCTGCACCGGGCCCTGGCCTACCCGATGCTGGCGGGCGCCGTCTTCCTGATGGCCCTGGTCCAGGTCCCCGGGATAGGGGTCGAGATCAACGGCAACCAGAACTGGATCTCCCTCGGCGGCTCCTTCCAGATCCAGCCCAGCGAGTTCGGCAAGCTCGCGCTCGTGCTGTGGGGCGCCGACCTGCTCGCCCGCAAACAGGACAAGCGGCTGCTGACCCAGTGGAAGCACATGCTGGTGCCGCTCGTGCCCGCCGCCTTCATGCTGCTCGGCCTGATCATGCTCGGCGGCGACATGGGCACGGCGATCATCCTGACGGCCATCCTGTTCGGCCTGCTGTGGCTGGCGGGAGCGCCCACGCGGCTGTTCGTCGGCGTGCTGTCCGTCGCCCTCGCCATCGGTTTCATCCTCATCAAGACGAGCCCCAACCGCATGTCCAGGCTGGGGTGCATCGGCGCCACCGAACCGGGCCCGCACGACACCTGCTGGCAGGCCGTGCACGGCATCTACGCCCTGGCCTCCGGCGGGCTCTTCGGCTCCGGCCTCGGGGCCAGTGTGGAGAAATGGGGCCAACTGCCCGAAGCGCACACCGACTTCATCTTCGCCATCACCGGGGAGGAACTGGGGCTCGCGGGGACGCTGTCGGTCCTCGCCCTCTTCGCGGCTCTAGGCTATGCGGGTATCCGCGTGGCCGGACGCACGGAGGACCCCTTCGTGAGGTATGCCGCGGGAGGCGTGACCACCTGGATCACGGCACAGGCCGTGATCAACGTCGGTGCGGTGCTCGGTCTGCTGCCGATCGCCGGTGTTCCGCTCCCGCTGTTCTCCTACGGGGGTTCCGCCCTGCTGCCGACCATGTTCGCCATCGGGCTCCTGATCGCCTTCGCGCGTGAGGATCCCGCTGCGAAGGCGGCGCTCGCCATGCGGCAACCCCGCTTTGGCAGAAAGCGGCCTGCGGTGAGAGGCTCCGCGGGGGCCGCGGGGCCTCGGAGATGGAACACGATGCGACGGCGTGCCTCGGCGGCGCGTTCGTCCGGAGAGCGGTGAATTTCGGTGCATGTCGTACTCGCCGGCGGGGGGACCGCCGGCCACATCGAGCCCGCGCTCGCCCTCGCGGATGCCCTGCGGAGGCAGGACCCGACCGTGGGGATCACGGCCCTGGGCACGGAACGCGGACTTGAGACCCGACTCGTACCCGAGCGCGGCTACGAACTCGCGCTCATTCCCGCCGTACCTCTGCCGCGCAAGCCCACCCCCGAACTGATCACGGTCCCCGGCCGGCTGCGCGGCACGATCAAGGCCGTCGAGCAGATCATGGAGCGCACCAAGGCGGACGCGGTCGTCGGCTTCGGCGGCTACGTGGCGCTGCCCGGCTACCTGGCGGCCAAGCGCCTCGGCGTGCCGATCATCATCCACGAGGCCAACGCGCGCCCCGGGCTGGCCAACAAGATCGGCTCGCGCTACGCGGCCCAGGTCGCCGTCTCCACCCCCGACAGCAAGCTCCGCGGCGCCAGGTACATCGGCATCCCGCTGCGCCGCTCGATCGCCACCCTCGACCGTGCCGCGGTACGGCCCGAGGCGCGCGCCGCGTTCGGGCTCGACCCGAACCTGCCCACGCTCCTCGTGTCGGGCGGCTCGCAGGGCGCCCGCCGCCTCAACGAGGTGGTGCAGCAGGCCGCTCCGTACCTCCAGCAGGCCGGGATCCAGATCCTGCACGCGGTCGGCCCGAAGAACGAACTGCCGCAGGTGCACCAGATGCCGGGGATGCCCCCGTACATCCCGGTACCGTACGTGGACCGGATGGATCTCGCGTACGCCGCGGCCGACATGATGCTCTGCCGCGCGGGCGCGATGACCGTCGCCGAACTCTCCGCCGTCGGGCTCCCCGCCGCCTACGTCCCGCTGCCCATCGGCAACGGCGAACAGCGGCTGAACGCCCAGCCGGTGGTCAAGGCCGGCGGCGGCCTGCTGGTCGACGACGCGGAACTGACCCCGCAGTGGGTGCAGCAGAACGTGCTGCCCGTACTCGCCGACCCGCACCGGCTGTACGAGATGTCCCGCGCCGCCAGCGAGTTCGGCCGCCGGGACGCCGACGACCTGCTCGTCGGCATGGTGTACGAGGCGATCGCCTCGCGCCACCGCTAGGACCGCATGAGGGAAGGCAGGGAGCGTGGCCGGACCGACGACCGCCGAGCGCGGTGAACGGCAGAAGCTGGAATCCGGCCCGCCCCGGCCGCCCCTGTTCGGGCGGCTCCGCCGCCCTCATAGGCTCATCATCCTTATTCTCGCTGTGGTGTTGGCCGCCGCCGCCACGCTGTGGGTTCTGTACGGTTCGCCCTGGTTGCGGGTAGAACGCGTATCAGCCTCCGGCACACGGGTCCTGACGCCCGAACAGGTGCGGAAGGCGGCCGACGTTCCGGTCGGCTCCCCGCTGGTCTCCGTCGACACGGGCGCGATCGAGGCGCGGCTGCGTCGGAAACTGCCACGGATCGACTCGGTCGACGCCGCCCGTTCCTGGCCGCACGGCATCAGCCTGAACGTGACCGAGCGGACTCCGGTCCTGTTGATCGAAAAGGGCGCAAACTTCATCGAAGTGGACGACGAGGGCGTGCGATTCGCCACGGTTTCCGACGCCCCGAAGTACGTGCCCTCGCTGGAATTGGCCGTGTCCCGCCCCGAGTCGCTGCGCCGCTTCCCCACCGACCGGCTGGTGCGCGCGGCGGTCCGGATCGCCGGTGACATTCCGTCCGCCGTCGCCCGCGACACCCGCGCGGTCAAGGTCCGTTCCTACGACGCCGTGTCGCTGGAGTTGAAGG
Source organism: Streptomyces sp. NPDC102279 (assembly GCF_044766365.1). Taxonomy (NCBI): domain Bacteria; kingdom Bacillati; phylum Actinomycetota; class Actinomycetes; order Kitasatosporales; family Streptomycetaceae; genus Streptomyces; species Streptomyces sp. NPDC102279. The sequence continues at coordinate 141,518 of NZ_JBIWLU010000012.1, forward strand.
ACGGCCGGACCGTGGAGTGGGGCAGTGGCGAGAACGGCCGGGCGAAGGCCAGAACACTCACCGCTCTCATGAAAGCCGCTCCGAAGGCCCGGCACTTCGACGTGAGCGCTCCCACCGCCCCTGCCTCATCGGGGAGTTGACGCACGTCTGTGCAGGCCAGCACCCTGGTTGGGCAGCGACATGGCTGATCACATAGGGTGAAAAGAAAAACGGGAGGTTCGGCGTGTTCGTTGAACGTGCGCCACTTGTCGACTTAGTGTCCTGTTCGGAAGAGTCCAAGGAACAGACACACTGGTAACCCTAAACTTCAGCGTTAGGGTTCGGGTCGGCGTTCGGACCGTCCCATTCGGCATCAGTCGTCGGATCGCGAACACCGCGAGGCGACGACACGTAACTCGAGGCGAGAGGCCTTCGACGTGGCAGCACCGCAGAACTACCTCGCAGTCATCAAAGTCATCGGTGTCGGCGGCGGTGGTGTCAATGCCATCAACCGGATGATCGAGGTCGGTCTCAAGGGCGTCGAGTTCATCGCCATCAACACCGACGCACAGGCGCTGTTGATGAGCGACGCCGACGTCAAGCTCGACGTCGGCCGGGAACTCACGCGCGGCCTCGGGGCCGGAGCCAATCCGGCAGTCGGCCGCAAGGCCGCCGAGGACCACCGCGAGGAGATCGAGGAGGTCCTCAAGGGGGCCGACATGGTCTTCGTGACAGCCGGTGAAGGCGGTGGCACGGGCACCGGCGGCGCTCCGGTGGTGGCGAACATCGCCCGCTCGCTCGGCGCCCTCACCATCGGCGTGGTCACCCGCCCGTTCACCTTCGAGGGCCGGCGCCGCGCCAACCAGGCGGAGGACGGCATCGCCGAACTCCGCGAAGAGGTCGACACCCTCATCGTCATCCCGAACGACCGGCTGCTGTCCATCTCGGACCGCCAGGTCTCGGTCCTCGACGCGTTCAAGTCGGCGGACCAGGTCCTGCTCTCCGGTGTTCAGGGCATCACCGACCTCATCACCACGCCCGGTCTGATCAACCTCGACTTCGCCGACGTCAAGTCCGTGATGTCCGAGGCGGGTTCGGCCCTCATGGGCATCGGCTCGGCCCGCGGCGACGACCGCGCGGTGGCCGCCGCGGAGATGGCGATCTCCTCGCCGCTCCTCGAGGCCTCCATCGACGGCGCCCGCGGCGTTCTGCTCTCCATCTCCGGTGGCTCCGACCTCGGCCTGTTCGAGATCAACGAGGCCGCCCAGCTGGTGAGCGAGGCCGCTCACCCCGAGGCCAACATCATCTTCGGCGCGGTCATCGACGACGCCCTCGGCGACGAGGTGCGGGTCACCGTCATCGCCGCCGGCTTCGACGGCGGCCAGCCGCCGACCAAGCGGGACAACGTCCTCGGTTCGACCTCGGCCCGACGTGAGGAGCCCGCCCCGGCGCGCGCCTCCGAGAGTCGCCCGTCCTTCGGGTCGCTCGGCAGCGTCACCCCGAGGGAGGCCGCCCCGGAGCCCGCTCCGGAGCCGGTCAGTGAACTGCCCGTTTCCCCGCCGGTCCCGCCGTCCCGTTCCTACTCGGACAGCGCGGCCGAGGAACTGGACGTGCCGGACTTCCTGAAGTGATAGGACAGCGCTCCGGAACGAGCAACGCGAGCGGCGCCCATTTCGCCTTCACCGACCGGTGGGGCGGGGTGAGCGCCGTTCCGTACGAGGAGCTCAACCTCGGCGGAGCGGTCGGCGACGACCCCGAGGCCGTACGCGCCAACCGGGACCTGGCCGCCAAGGCGCTCGGGCTCGACCCGGCCGGGGTCGTCTGGATGAACCAGGTGCACGGTCCGGACGTGGCGGTGGTCGGGGGACCGTGGGACTCCGCGGACATTCCGTCCGTCGACGCCCTCGTCACCACGCGGCGCGGACTGGCGCTCGCCGTCCTCACCGCCGACTGCACCCCCGTTCTGCTGGCCGACCCGGTCGCCGGGGTGGCGGCCGCCGCCCACGCGGGCCGGCCGGGCATGATCGCCGGCGTGGTGCCCGCCGCCGTGCGGGCCATGGTGGAACTCGGCGCCGATCCGGCCCGGATCGTCGCCCGCACCGGCCCCGCGGTGTGCGGCCGGTGCTACGAAGTACCGGACGCGATGCGCGCCGAGGTCGCCGCCGTCGAACCGGCGGCGTACTCCGAGACGAGTTGGGGAACTCCCGCGGTCGACGTGACCGGCGGGGTGCACGCGCAGTTGGAACGGCTCGGCGTGCGGGACCGGGAGCAGTCGCGGGTCTGCACGATCGAGTCGGGGGACCACTTCTCGTACCGACGGGACCGCACCACCGGGCGGCTCGCGGGCTATGTCTGGCTGGACTGATGGGGCATGACGGACCGTAAGGCTCAACTCGCCGAAAACCTGGCGAAAGTGGAAGACCGCATCACGGCGGCGTGCGCGGCGGCCGGTCGTCGGCGTGAAGAGGTGACCCTCATCGTGGTCACCAAGACGTATCCGGCGAGTGATGTGCGGATTCTCTCGGAACTCGGTGTGCGGCACGTCGCCGAGAACCGGGACCAGGACGCGGCACCCAAAGCGGCAGAATGCTCCGATCTGCCCCTCACATGGCATTTCGTCGGGCAGCTGCAGACCAACAAGGTGCGTTCCGTGGTCGGTTACGCGGATCTCGTGCAGTCCGTCGATCGCGCGCGTCTCGTCACGGCCCTCTCGAAGGAGGCGGTACGGACGGAGCGCGAGATCGGATGCCTGATCCAGGTGGCGCTGGACGCGCAGGAGAGCGGTCGCGGCGAGCGCGGAGGCGTGGGAACCGGCGGGATCGATGAGTTGGGCGACCTCGTCGCCGGGGCTCCCGGGCTCCGGCTCGACGGACTGATGACCGTCGCCCCGCTCACCGGTGAGTACGCGGGCCGGCAACAGGCGGCGTTCGAGCGGCTGATGGATTTGTCGACTGTCCTGCGCAGGGCGCATCCGGCTGCGAACATGGTCTCGGCAGGGATGAGCTCGGACCTCGAACAGGCCGTGGCAGCCGGAGCGACACATGTACGCGTCGGTACTGCGGTACTCGGAGTCCGACCCAGGCTCGGGTAACGTCGCCAAGAAGTCGGACCACAGCAGAAAATATGGTCATTTCCGCCGCAGGCGGGCATAACGACCTCGTGGATCGCGGGCACTTGGCAGTTCGTCAGCCGATCCACCACAGAGCGGAGGACTCAGAGCATGGCCGGCGCGATGCGCAAGATGGCGGTCTACCTCGGCCTCGTGGAGGACGATGGGTACGACGGCAGGGGATTCGACCCCGACGACGACTTCGAGCCCGAGCTCGACCCGGAGCCCGAGCGGGACCGGCGACGGCACGAGCCGCCCCACCAGTCACATCAGGCGCACCAGTCCCAACGGGACGAATCGGTACGAGTGGTGCAGCCCTCGGCCCCGCGCGACCCGGTGCCCCATTCCGCTTCGCTCGGTGCGGAGTCCGGGCGTCCGGCACGCATCGCGCCCGTGGCATCCATCACACAAGAACGTCAGCCCCTGGAGAAGAACGCCCCGGTGATCATGCCCAAGGTCGTGTCGGAACGAGAGCCGTACCGGATCACCACGCTGCACCCCCGGACCTACAACGAGGCCCGTACCATCGGGGAACACTTCCGTGAAGGCACCCCGGTGATCATGAATCTGACCGAGATGGATGACACGGATGCGAAGCGACTTGTCGACTTTGCGGCCGGTTTGGTGTTTGGTCTCCACGGCAGCATCGAGCGGGTGACGCAGAAGGTGTTCCTGTTGTCGCCTGCTAACGTCGATGTCACGGCGGAGGACAAGGCCCGCATCGCAGAGGGCGGGTTCTTCAACCAGAGCTGAGACGCAGGACCGGAACACCGCAGGGGAAACAGGGGAGAGGGAAGCACGGGATCATGAGCGTGGTCGGGCAGGTTTTCTACATCGCGCTGATGTGCTTCCTCATCGTGCTGATTTTCCGGTTGGTCATGGACTACGTCTTCCAGTTCGCCCGCTCATGGCAACCCGGCAAGGCGATGGTGGTCGTTCTGGAGGCCACCTACACTGTCACCGATCCACCGCTCAAGCTTCTGCGGCGGTTCATTCCGCCGCTGCGTCTCGGGGGCGTGGCGCTTGACCTGTCCTTCTTCGTATTGATGATCATCGTCTACATCCTGATCTCCGTCGTGAGCCGGCTGTGAACGATACGGTCTTGCCGAATGCCGACGACTACGTTGAGGTGAAGAGATGCCGTTGACCCCCGAGGACGTGCGGAACAAGCAGTTCACGACCGTCCGCCTCCGAGAAGGCTATGACGAGGACGAGGTCGATGCCTTCCTCGATGAGGTCGAAGCCGAACTGACGCGCCTGCTCCGCGAGAACGAGGACCTGCGCGCCAAGTTGGCCGCTGCCACGCGCGCGGCCGCGCAGAACCAGCAGCAGCAGGGGATGCGCAAGCCTCCTGAACAGCAGGACCAGCAGGGTCCCCCGCAGGGCATGCGCGGTGGCCCTGGTGCTCCCGTGCCCGCGGGCATATCGGGCCCGCCGCAGCAGCAGATGGGTGGCCCCATGGGTGGCCCGCCCCAGCTGCCCAGCGGTGCGCCGCAGCTTCCCGCCGGCCCCAGTGGCCAGGGCGGCCAGCAGGGCCAGGGCGGTCCCATGGGCCAGGGTGGTCCCATGGGCCAGGGTCCGATGGGCCAGGGCCCCATGGGTCAGGGTCCGATGGGCCAGGGCCCCATGGGCCAGGGTGGTCCGATGGGTCAGGGTCCGATGGGCCAGGGTCCCGGCCAGATGCAGCAGATGCAGCAGATGGGCGGCCCGATGGGCGGTCCCATGGGTGGCCCCATGGGCGGTCACGGTCCGCAGATGCCGCAGCAGGGCCCCGGTGGCGACAGCGCCGCCCGTGTTCTCTCGCTCGCTCAGCAGACCGCCGACCAGGCGATCGCCGAGGCCCGTTCCGAGGCCAACAAGATCGTCGGTGAGGCCCGCAGCCGCGCCGAGGGTCTGGAGCGCGACGCCCGTGCCAAGGCCGACGCCCTGGAGCGGGACGCACAGGAGAAGCACCGCGTCGCGATGGGCTCCCTGGAGTCCGCTCGCGCCACGCTGGAGCGCAAGGTCGAGGACCTGCGCGGCTTCGAGCGCGAGTACCGCACGCGTCTGAAGTCCTACCTGGAGTCGCAGCTGCGCCAGCTGGAGACGCAGGCGGACGACTCGCTCGCCCCGCCGCGCACCCCGGCCGCGGCCTCCCTGCCGTCGTCCTCCGCGCCCTCCATGGCTCCCGCGGGCGCCGGTGCCCCGTCCTACGGCGGCGGCAACCAGGGCATGGGAGGCCAGGCTCCGGCCGGGCCGTCCTACGGCGGACAGCAGCAGATGTCCCCGGCGATGACCCAGCCGATGGCACCGGTGCGGCCCCAGGGCCCGTCGCCGATGCAGCAGGCGCCCTCGCCGATGCGCGGGTTCCTCATCGACGAGGACGACAACTGACGGCCTCGAGTACGCCTTAGGCGTCGGCAGCGTTCAGGGCGGAGCCCCCGGATCATCCGGGGGCTCCGCCCTTTTGTGCTGTCCGTGAGGCGCCGGCGGCGATGTCCGGGGCGAGCACGCGGGGGCCACGCGGCGGGGGACACGTACGGGGAGTGACGGGACGGGGGTGCCCGACCGGCAGTGGTCGTACGCGCGTCCTGAACGGGCGTGCTCGCGCGGGCGCTTGTGCGGGGGACGCAACGCCGAAGGCCCGGGCCGCCAGGAAGTTCTGGCGGCCCGGGCCTTCGGTCCGTACGGCCCGGGAGGGTCGTGCTGAGGTGTTACGCCTTGCGGAGGCGGAACGTCAGGGACAGACCCTCGTCCGTGAAGGGCTCCCCGTAGGCGCCGTCGGCCTCGCCCTGCGCGAAGTCCGTGGCGAGCACCTCGTCGGAGATGAGCGTCGCGTGCTCACCGAGCGCCGCGGCGACCGCCGGGTCCGTGGAGGCCCAGCGGAGCGCGATGCGGTCGGCGACGTCCAGGCCGCTGTTCTTGCGGGCCTCCTGGATCAGCCGGATCGCGTCACGGGCGAGGCCCGCCCGGCGCAGCTCCTCGGTGATCTCCAGGTCGAGGGCGACGGTGGCGCCGGAGTCGGAAGCGACCGACCAGCCCTCGCGCGGGGTCTCCGTGATGATGACCTCGTCCGGCGCCAGCGTCACGGTCTCGCCGTCCACCGCGACCGACGCGGTGCCCTCGCGCAGGGCGAGCGACAGCGCGGCGGCATCGGTCTCGGCGATGGCCTTCGCGACCGCCTGGACGCCCTTGCCGAACCGCTTGCCCAGAGCGCGGAAGTTCGCCTTGGCGGTCGTGTCGACCAGTGAGCCGCCGACCTCGGAGAGCGATGCGAGGGAGCTCACGTTCAGCTCCTCGGTGATCTGCGCGTGCAGCTCGCGGTCGAGCGTCTCGAAGCCGGTCGCGGCGACCAGTGCGCGGGACAGCGGCTGACGCGTCTTGACGCCCGACTCCGCGCGCGTGGCGCGGCCGAGCTCCACGAGACGGCGGACCAGGAGCATCTGGCGCGACAGCTCCGGGTCGATGGCGGACAGGTCCGCCTCCGGCCACGAGGAGAGGTGGACCGACTCGGGGGCGTCCGCGGAGACGGGGACGACCAGGTCCTGCCAGACCCGCTCGGTGATGAACGGGGTCAGCGGGGCCATCAGCCGCGTGACCGTCTCCACGACCTCGTGCAGGGTGCGCAGCGCGGCCTTGTCGCCCTGCCAGAAGCGGCGACGGGACCGGCGCACGTACCAGTTGGAGAGGTCGTCGACGAACGCCGAAAGAAGCTTGCCGGCGCGCTGCGTGTCGTAGGCCTCCAGCGCCTGCGTCACCTGGTCGGTGAGCGCGTGCAGTTCGGAGAGCAGCCAGCGGTCCAGGACCGGACGGTCGGCCGGGGCCGGATCGGCCTCGCTGGGCGACCAGCCGGCGGTACGGGCGTACAGCGCCTGGAAGGCGACGGTGTTCCAGTACGTGAGGAGCGTCTTGCGGACGACCTCCTGGATCGTGCCGTGGCCCACGCGGCGTGCCGCCCACGGGGAGCCGCCGGCCGCCATGAACCAGCGCACGGCGTCGGCGCCGTGCTGGTCCATCAGCGGGATCGGCTGCAGGATGTTGCCCAGGTGCTTGGACATCTTGCGGCCGTCCTCGGCGAGGATGTGGCCGAGGCACACGACGTTCTCGTACGAGGACTTGTCGAAGACCAGCGTGCCGACGGCCATCAGCGTGTAGAACCAGCCGCGGGTCTGGTCGATGGCCTCGCTGATGAACTGCGCCGGGTAGCGGCTCTCGAACAGTTCCTTGTTCTTGTACGGGTAGCCCCACTGCGCGAACGGCATCGAACCCGAGTCGTACCAGGCGTCGATGACCTCCGGGACGCGGGTCGCCGTCAGACCGCAGCCGCCCTCGGGGCACGGGAAGGTGACCGCGTCGATGAACGGGCGGTGCGGGTCCAGGCCCGACTGGTCGGTGCCGGTCAGCTCGGTCAGTTCGGCGCGCGAGCCTACGCAGGTGACGTGGCCCTCCTCGCAGCGCCACAACGGGAGCGGGGTGCCCCAGTAGCGGCTGCGGGAGAGCGCCCAGTCGACGTTGTTGTTCAGCCAGTCGCCGAAGCGGCCGTGCTTGACGGACCCCGGGAACCAGTTGGTCCCCTCGTTCTCCTCGAGGAGGCGGTCCTTGACGGCGGTGGTGCGGATGTACCAGGACGGCTGCGCGTAGTACAGCAGCGCGGTGTGGCAGCGCCAGCAGTGCGGGTAACTGTGCTCGTACGGAACGTGCTTGAAGAGCAGGCCGCGGTTCTGGAGGTCCTCGGTGAGCTTCTCGTCCGCCTTCTTGAAGAAGACACCGCCCACCAGGGGGACGCTCTCCTCGAAGGTGCCGTTCGGGCGGATCGGGTTCACCACGGGCAGGCCGTACGCGCGGCACACCTTGAGGTCGTCCTCACCGAAGGCGGGGGACTGGTGGACCAGACCCGTACCGTCCTCGGTCGTCACGTACTCGGCGTTGACCACGAAGTGCGCCGCCGCGGGGAACTCGACGAGCTCGAACGGACGTTGGTAGGTCCAGCGCTCCATCTCGGCGCCCGTGAAGGACTCGCCCGTGGTCTCCCAGCCCTCGCCGAGCGACTTCTCGACGAGCGGCTGCGCGACGACGAGCTGCTCCTCGCCGTTCGTCACGACGACATAGGTGACGTCCGGGTGCGCGGCGACGGCGGTGTTGGAGACCAGGGTCCACGGGGTGGTCGTCCACACCAGGAGCGAGGCACGGCCGGCCAGCGGACCGGAGGTGAGCGGGAAACGGACGTAGACGGAGGGGTCGATGATCGTCTCGTAGCCCTGCGCCAGTTCGTGGTCCGACAGGCCCGTCTCGTCGCGCGGGCACCAGGGGGCCACGCGGTAGTCCTGGACCAGCAGGCCCTTGTTGAAGATCTCCTTGAGCGACCACCACACGGACTCGATGTACTCGGGGTCCATCGTCCGGTAGGCGTCGTCCAGGTCGACCCAGTAGCCCATGCGGTTCGTCAGCTCGGTGAACGCGTCGGTGTGACGGGTCACCGACTCACGGCACTGAGCGTTGAACTCGGCGATGCCGTACGCCTCGATGTCCTGCTTGCCGGTGAAGCCCAGCTCCTTCTCGACCGCCAGCTCCACGGGCAGGCCGTGGCAGTCCCAGCCGGCCTTGCGCCCCACGTGGTAGCCACGCATGGTGCGGAAGCGCGGGAAGACGTCCTTGAAGACGCGCGCCTCGATGTGGTGGGCGCCCGGCATGCCGTTGGCGGTGGGCGGACCCTCGTAGAACACCCACTCCGGCCGGCCCTCGGACTGGTCGAGGCTCTTGGCGAAGATCTTCTGCTCACGCCAGAAGTCGAGCACGGCGTGCTCGAGGGCGGGCAGGTCGACCTGGGCGGGCACCTGGCGGTACGTCGGCGCTGTCATCGGCGAGCTTCCTCCAACGGACTTTCTGCCTTCCGTCGGAGGGACGAGAGCCTTGTTGCTGCGGACGCCGTGTTCGGCGCGCTCCCGCGGTACCACCCTCCTTGGCCCGCCCGTGCGCCGTCGCACCGGTGAGCCCCCTCATTGGGGTCGCGATGCCGGGTCTACTGGCCCCTCAGGGGGTGTTCTGCCGGCGGCTCCGGGGTGATCTTCACGTCGCGCTGGCCCCCGGGCTTCCACCGTCCCCGGGTCGCTCCTGGCCGCGTACGCCGCTACTCGTCCCCATCCACGCTTCTCGCTGCGCCCAGTGTACGGCGCCCCGGGGACAGTGGCCGACCGGTTTTCCCGGGCACCGCCGTGGCCTGCGCGGTGACCCGAATGGCGCGGGGTGCCCGTCCGGATCCCGGGACAGCGGTCCCGGCGGATTACCCGGCGGGGAGCTGGGCACAACGCTTGCATGCCTGCCGCGCGGGACCCGCGGGGCGGACGATTCGAGGGCGTGCCCCGTTGCCGCGGGCCAGAAGTCGATTTATCGTCCCAGCACGACGCGCGAGCAAGATCACAAAATGTGAAGGGGCCGCGGCCATGGTGGCGAAGAAGACCGCCGTACAGCAGTCGGCGTCCGGCAGATCCACGGGTTCGGCGGCCAAGAATGTGGGTGGGAAGAAGAGCGCACAGGGGGCTTCCGCGACGAGCGAGGCGAAACCGGTGAAGACGACCTCCAGGACAGCGACCCCGGCCGCGACAGTGACCGCGAAGACGGTGACGGCCAAGACCGTGACCGCGAAGACGGCCGACAGGACTGTCGCCAAGAAGGCCACCGACAAGAAGGCCGGCGTCAAGGCGGCCGACAGGAAGAAGGCCGCCGCGAAGGCCACCACGACGAAGGCCTCGGCCCCGGAGGAGGGCGATTCCCCGGAGCAGTCCGCGAAGGCGCCGGCGAGGAAGAGCTCGGCCGCGAAGACCGCGGCCACCGGGACGGCGGCTTCCGGGCCGGGGACCCCGAAGGCGGGCACCGCGAGGAAGTCCGCCGCGAAGAAGGCCACGGCGAAGAGGACTCCCGCCAAGAAGGCGGCGACCGCGGCGAAGAAGCAGGTGTCCGGGAAGGCCGCGGCCAAGAAGACCGCGGGTACGGCGCGGAAGAGCACCAGCAGGGCCAAGAAGACGGCCGCGTCCGCGGCCGAGGGCGCGGCGGAGGCCGCGGAGACGACGGGAGCCACGACGGTGGTTGCGAAGAAGACCCCTGGCACGGCCACGGCCGCCAAGAAGTCCACCGCGGTTCCCAAGGCGCGGCTCGCCGCGACGGAGCCCGGCGAGCTCGCCGTGCGCCCCGGCGAGGACCCCTGGACCCCGGACGAGGTCGAGGAGGCCCGCGCGGAGCTCCAGTCGGAGGCGCTGCGGCTGAGCGCCGAGATCTCGACCTCCGAGGCGGCCCTCGCCGGCCTGATGCGTGACTCGGGTGACGGCGCGGGCGACGACGAGGCGGACACCGGCACCAAGAACATCACGCGCGAGCACGAGATGGCCCTGAACTCCAACGCGCGCGAGATGCTGGAGCAGACCGAGCGCGCCCTGCACCGCCTCGACGCGGGAACGTACGGACTCTGCGAGAACTGCGGCGACGCCATCGGCAAGGCCCGGATGCAGGCCTTCCCGCGTGCCACGCTGTGCGTCGAGTGCAAGCAGAAGCAGGAACGCCGGCACTGAACGGCGGACCGGGCCTCCCGCGCACCGAGCCGTCGTCCCCGTGACGCCCGGGGCGCACCGCCGTCCGCGCCGCGCGGGAGGCCTCCGCGCGCGCGGCGCGGAGGCCTCCTGAGCACGGAGGCCCGCAGGGGTGTGCCGTACCCTCGTCCTCAGTCAGGAACCTAGGTCGAGGGACTCACTCACGTGGCAGAGGCGGAGCGCATCATCGGTACGCCGGGCATCCCAGGGGCGGCGTCTGCCGAGCCGGAGCAGTCCGACGGGAACGCGGCGTCGGGGGACCGGTCCGGCGGCGCCGGGCAGGCCCCGGCCGAGCGGCCCTCCGGGGACTCCGCCCCGGCGTCCGCGGCGGACGGGACGGTCGAGCGGCCCCGGGGCCGGCGCAAGATCGCCGTGCTCTTCACGGTGGCCGTTCTGGCCTACGCCCTCGACCTGATCAGCAAGATGATCGTCGTGGCGAAGCTGGAGCACCACGACTCGATCGAGATCATCGGGGACTGGCTCAAGTTCGAGGCGATCCGCAACGCGGGCGCGGCCTTCGGCTTCGGCGAGGCGTTCACGATCATCTTCACGGTGATCGCCGCCGCGGTGATCGTCGTCATCGCCCGGCTCGCCCGCAAGCTCTACAGCGTGCCGTGGGCCATCGCCCTCGGTCTGCTGCTCGGCGGCGCGCTCGGCAACCTGACCGACCGGATCTTCCGTTCCCCGGGCGTCTTCGAGGGCGCGGTCGTGGACTTCATCGCCCCCAAGCACTTCGCCGTCTTCAACCTCGCCGACTCGGCGATCGTCTGCGGCGGCATCCTGATCGTGCTGCTGTCCTTCCGGGGCCTCGACCCGGACGGAACGGTCCACAAGGACTGACGTACGCCCCGAGGACGGGCCGGGGGAGCACCCCGGCTCCGCTTCGTCACAGGCGGCGCGGACGGCGCGCGTACCGCCCGCGGAGCCGCTTCCACGGGGGCCCCGGGGGTACGGGTGTTCGGGCCGTGGTCCGGGGGTGTCCGAGGCGTCCGGCATACTCGACGGGTGAGCACCGTTCCCGAGATCCGCACCCTGCCCGTGCCCGACGGCCTGGAGGGCGAGCGTGTCGACGCCGCCATCTCCCGCATGTTCGGCTTCTCCCGTACGAAGGCCGCGGAGCTTGCCGCGGCGGGGAAGGTCTCGGTCGACGGCTCGGTGGTCGGCAAGTCCGAGCGGGTGCACGGCGGCGCCTGGCTGGAGGTCGAGATGCCGCAGGCCCCCGCGCCCGTGCAGATCGTCGCCGAGCCCGTCGAGGGCATGGAGATCGTCCACGACGACGACGACGTGGTCGTGATCGTCAAGCCCGTCGGCGTGGCCGCCCACCCCAGCCCCGGCTGGTCCGGCCCGACCGTCATCGGCGGCCTCGCCGCCGCCGGGTACCGGATCTCCACCTCCGGCGCCGCCGAGCGCCAGGGCATCGTGCACCGCCTCGACGTGGGCACCTCGGGCCTCATGGTCGTCGCCAAGTCGGAGTACGCGTACACGTCGCTGAAGCGCCAGTTCAAGGAGCGCACGGTCGACAAGCGCTACCACGCGCTCGTGCAGGGCCACCCCGACCCGACCAGCGGCACCATCGACGCGCCCATCGGACGCCACCCGAACCACGACTACAAGTGGGCGGTCACCGCCGAGGGCAAGGCCTCCGTCACGCACTACGACCTGATCGAGGCATTCCGCGCCGCCTCCCTGCTCGACATCAAGCTGGAGACCGGGCGCACCCACCAGATCCGCGTCCACATGTCGGCCCACCGCCACCCCTGCGTCGGCGACCTGACCTACGGCGCGGACCCCACCCTCTCCAAGCGCCTCGGCCTCGCCCGGCAGTGGCTGCACGCGAAGCGTCTCGGCTTCGAGCACCCCGGTGACGGGCAGTGGGTCGAGTTCGAGAGCGGCTACCCCGAGGACCTCCAGCAGGCCCTCGACAAGGTCCGTGAGGAGAGCTACGCGTGACGGGCCCGGACGGGTCGGGGGCAGGTTCCCCCGCGGCACGGGACGCCTCGTACGTGGTGCGGGTCGCCGAGGAGGCGACCGACCGCGAGGCCTGCTTCCGGGTGCGCAAGGACGTCTTCGTCGGTGAGCAGGGCGTCCCGGAGGACATCGAGTACGACGCGTACGACGCCGGTGCGCTGCACGTGCTGGCGGTCCGCGAGGACGGCGTACCGCTCGGCACCGGGCGGCTCCTGCACGGCGAGGCGGCCTCGGCGAAGACCGGTGGGGACCCGGCCGTGGGCTCCCTCGGGCGGCTCGCCGTGACACGCGAGGCACGCGGGCTCGGCGTCGGCGCCGCGCTCGTCGGCGCCATCGAGCGGGCCGCACACGCGCGTGGCCTGGCCGCCGTGGACCTGCACGCGCAGACCCACGCCCTCGGCTTCTACGAACGGCTCGGATACGCGGCCTACGGCCCGGAGTTCCCCGACGCCGGAATCCCGCACCGCGCGATGCGCAAGGCCCTGTGAGCGGGGTTTGTCCTAGCGGCATGGCACGCTTGAGGTCCGGATCGACCTTGATCGCCTAGACCTCGCCGGAGCGCTGACCGTGGATCAGTTGGCCCTGCTGTTCGTGCTGTTGCTCGGGGCCGTGATCAGCGTCCCGGTGGGAGAACGGCTCGGGCTGCCCTCGCCGGTGCTGATGACCCTGCTCGGTATCGCCCTGGCCCTGCCCAAGTTCGTCCCGAACGTGGACATCCCGCCGGACCTGATCCTGCCCGCGCTGCTGCCTCCGTTGCTGTACGCGGCGGTGCGGCGCACCTCCTGGAGACAGTTCGCCGCCAACCTGCGGCCGATCTTCCTGCTCGCCGTGGCGCTGGTGTTCGTCACCACGCTCGTCGTGGCGGCCGTCGCCAGCTCCATCGTGCCCGGCCTGCCGATCGCCGCCGCCATCGCGCTCGGCGCGCTCGTGGCACCCCCCGACCCGGTCGCCGCGACCGCCGTGGCGGGCCAGCTCGGCCTGCCGCGCCGGCTGGTGTCGATCCTGGAGGGGGAGGGCCTCTTCAACGACGTGACGGCCATCGTGCTCTACCACGTCGCCATCGCCGCCGCGGTCAGCGGGTCCTTCTCGCCCTGGCGGGCAGGGCTCGACCTCGTGCTGTCCGCCGTCGTGGCCGTCGCCGTCGGCTTCGCGCTGGGCTGGGCGACGAACAAACTGATGACCCTGCTCGACGACACCACCCTGCAGATCGGCCTGACCCTGCTGGTGCCGTTCGCCTCGTACGTGCTGGCCGAGGAGCTGCACGGCTCCGGGGTGCTCGCCGTGCTCACCACCGCCCTGTTCCTTTCCGAGTACGCCACCGACGCCGACGACGTCATGACCCGGCTCGCCGGGTCCACGGTCTGGGACGTGGTCGACACGCTCGTCACCGGCGTCGCCTTCGGCCTCATCGGGCTCGAACTGCACAACGCGCTCCGTACGGCGGCCGGGCGGTGGGGCGAGATGCTCGGCTGGGCCGGCGCGATCGTGGCCGTGGTCGTGCTCGTACGCCTGGCCTGGCTGCTGCCCGCGACCTGGCTGACCAAGCGGCTGCACGCCAAGCGGGACTACGACGAGGAGATCCCCACGTCCTGGCGGGAGACCGTGGTGATGTGGTGGGCCGGAATGCGGGGAGTGGCGTCCGTCGCCCTCGCCCTCGCCATCCCGCTGGAGATGGACGACGGATCGCCGTTCCCCGACCGGGACGAGATCGTCTTCATCGCCTTCGGGGTGATCATGGCCACGCTGGTGATCCAGGGGCTCACCCTGCCGTGGCTGGTGAGGAAGCTCGGGGTGCGGGCCGACGAGGACGTCGAGAAGGCCTTCGAGAAGGAGCTGGCGCTGCGGGCCGCGAAGGCCGCGAAGAAGCGGCTGCGGGAGATCGAGGACGCCGAGGAACTCCCCGAGGAGGTCTCCGAGCAGCTACTGCGCCGGGCCTTCGAGATCGGGGTGCGGATCAGCCCCGACATGGGGGACGAGGAGCGGCGCGAGGGGCACGAGAAGCGGGTCCGCAGGATCAAGCGGATGCGGCGCATCCAGGCGGAGATGATGAGCGCGGCCCGGCACGAGGTGCTGTCCGCGCGCAGCGAGCCCGGGGCCGATCCGGAGATCGTGGACCGGGTCCTGCGGCATCTCGACGTACGCAGCCTGCGCTGACCGGCCGACCGCGCCGTCCCTGCCGGACGACCGCCCACAGGTCCGGCCGGCCCGCGCGCGGGGAACGCGGGTGGCCTGAACCGGCGGCACGTCGGGAGGGGGCGAAGGTCACGTACGGCCGGGCCCCTTCCGGATCGGTTCGTGGAAGTAGCGGCTGCTGACGTGCGTACCCGCCGGCACGCCGTCGCTGTGCTCGTGAGGCGCGGCCCCCGTCCGTCCCGGCGCCGGCGTCGCCGCGGCGGTGTTGACGCGGGGGAGCGCGTAGGGATGCTGATCGCTCAGCCAGCGCATCATCTGCTCGCGGACGGTGACCCGTACCGTCCAGATGTCGTCCGCGTCCTTCGCGGTGACCAGGGCGCGGACCTGCATGGTGTTGGGCGTCGTGTCGGTGACGGCGAGGCCGTAGTCGCGGCCGTCCCAGGCCGGGCACTCGCGCAGGATGTCGCGCAGCTTCCCGCGCATCGCCTCCACCGGGGCGGAGTGGTCGAGGTGCAGGAAGACGATCCCGGTCATCTGCGGAGTGCCGCGGGACCAGTTCTCGAACGGCTTGGACGTGAAGTACGACACCGGCATGGTGATCCGGCGCTCGTCCCAGGTCCGCACCGTGAGGAAGGTCAGGGTGATCTCCTCGACCGTGCCCCACTCGCCGTCGACGACCACGGTGTCACCGAGCCGCACCATGTCGCCGAAGGCGATCTGCAGTCCGGCGAAGAGGTTCGACAGTGTGGACTGGGCGGCGACACCGGCGACGATGCCCAGGATGCCGGCCGAGGCCAGCAGGGAGGCGCCGGCCGCCCGCATCGCCGGGAACGTCAGCAGCATCGCGGAGACGGCGACCACTCCGACGACGGCGCTGACCACGCGCTGGATCAGCGCGACCTGGGTGCGGACCCGGCGTACCCGCGCCGGATCGCGGTGCGCGTTCGCGTAGCGCGAGTACGAGGTGTCGACGATCGCCGTCGCGATGCTCACCACCAGCCAGGCGGCGGCGCCGATGAGGATCAGGGTCAGGGTCCTGCCGATGCCGATCCGGTGCTCCATCAGCAGCTTCGCCTCGTCGAAGGAGCCTCTGAGCAGTGCCGCGAACAGGACCAGTTGGAAGGGGATGCGGCCACGGCGGAGCAGACCCCACAGGGAGGTCTCGCTGTGCCGGTCGTCCACCCGACGCAACAGGAGGTCCACGGACCACCCGATGAGCAGTGCGAGCACGACCGAGCCGCCGACGACGATCACCGGGCGCAGTACGTTCTCCATGCCAAGGAACGTAACCGGCCCGCGGCGGTCATGAACATGTGATCTCCGGACGAAACGGGGTACGCCGCGAGGCCGGCAGCGCGAAGGCCGCCCGACCGGCGGGGCCACGACCTCGGTGTGACACGAGACACGGCCTCCGTCCGGGCTACGGCCTCCGTCCGGGGCTGTCGGTCCCGGCTGGCACCATGGAACCCATGGACATCATGCTTTTCCACTCGACGTACGGTCTGCGCCCCGCTGTGCGCGCGGCGGCGGACCGGCTGCGGGCCGCGGGACACGAGGTGTGGACGCCCGACCTCTTCGAGGGGCGCACCTTCGACACCGTGGAGGAGGGCATGGCCTTCAACGAGGAGATCGGCAAGGTCGAGCTGCTCAAGCGCGCGGTGCTGGCCGCCGCGCCCTACTCCGACCGTGGCCTGGTCTACGCGGGCTTCTCCCTCGGCGCCTCCGTCGCGCAGACCCTGGCCCTCGGGGACGAGAAGGCCCGCGGGCTGCTCCTGCTGCACGGCACGTCGGACATCGCGGAGACCGCGTCCGTGGACGACCTGCCCGTCCAGCTCCATGTCGCGGAGCCCGACCAGTTCGAGACCGACGACTGGCTGAGCGCCTGGTACCTCCAGATGCAGAGAGCCGGCGCCGACGTGGAGATCTACCGTTACGCGGGCGCCGGCCACCTCTACACCGACCCCGACCTCCCCGACTACGACGCCGAGGCGGCCGAGGCCACCTGGAAGGTGGCGCTCGGCTTCGTCGACAGTCTGTAGCTACGGCTGTGGCCGGAGGCAGGGGCCCGCGACCCGGTGCTACACCGGGTCGTAGGTGCGCTCCATGGTCTGGGTGCCGCTGCGGGTGCGGTACGAACGGGCCCAGGACGAGGTCGCGTTCGGGTTCGTGCGGTCGGAGAGGACGTAGAAGTCCATCTGTGCGCGGGCGGGCGTGACGTCCAGGACGCCGTAGCCGTGGCGGTCGGTGTCGATCCAGTGGACGTGGCGGTTGGCCGCGCGGATGACCGGCGAGGCGAGGGCGGAGACGGTGCCCTCGGGGACCTTGACGATGTCGTCGAGGTTGTCGGAGGTCATCGAGGTGACCACGAACTCGGTAGCGGCGGAGGCCGACAGCGGGTACGTACCTGCGTCCACCGGCACGTCGTTGGCCCAGGCCATGTGGATGTCGCCGGTCAGGAACACCGTGTTGCGGATCGCGTTGGAGCGCAGGTGGGCGAGCAGTTCGCGGCGGTCGTCGGTGTAGCCGTCCCACTGGTCGGTGTTGAGGGCGATGCCCTCCTGCGGCAGGCCGAGCAGCTTGGCGAGCGGCTTGAGCAGGTCGGCGGAGAGCGCCCCCACCGCGAACGGCGAGATCATGACCGAGTTGCCGACCAGCCGCCAGGTGGTGTCCGAGGCCTTGAGCCCGGTCTTCAGCCAGTCGAGCTGCGCGCGGCCGGTGATCGTACGGTCCGGGTCGTCGACCGAGCCGCTCGCCGTGGACGCCTGCTGCGACCGGAAGGAGCGCAGGTCGAGCAGCGAGAGGTCCGCGAGCTTGCCGAAGCGCAGCCGGCGGTAGGTGGTGCCGGCGATCGCCGGGCGGACCGGCATCCACTCGAAGTACGCCTGCTTGGCGGCGGACTGACGGGCCGACCAGGTGCCCTCGGCGCCCTCGGTGTGGTTGACGGCACCGCCCGACCAGGAGTTGTCGGCGAACTCGTGGTCGTCCCAGATCGCGACGACGGGCGCCTTGTGGTGCAGGGCCTGCAGGTCCGGGTCGGTCTTGTAACGGCCGTGCCGGGTGCGGTAGTCGGCGAGGGTGATGATCTCGTTGGCCGGGGCGTGCGGCCGGACGACCGTGCCCCGGGTGCCGTACTCGCCGGACTTGTACTCGTAGACGTAGTCGCCCAGATGCAGCCAGGCGTCGAGGTCGCTCCGGGCCGCGAGGTGGCGGTACGCCGAGAAGTAGCCCGCCTCCCAGTTGGCGCAGGAGACCACGCCGAAGCGCAGACCGGGGACCGCAGCGTCCGCCGCCGGCGCGGTGCGGGTACGCGCCGCCGGGGAGTCGGTGCCGCCGGCGGAGAACCGGAACCAGTAGTCGGTGGCGGGCCGCAGGCCGCGGATGTCCGCCTTGACGGTGTGGTCGGCGGCGGCCGTCGCGACGGTGGAGCCCTCGGCGACGACCGTGGTGAACGCCTTGTCCGTCGCGACGGTCCAGCTCACCTCGGTGTCCGCGCCGAGTCCCGAGCCCGGTACGGCACTGGACTCGGGGGTCACCCGGGTCCACAGCAGGATGCCGTCGGGCAGCGGGTCGCCGGAGGCGACGCCGTGCAGGAAGGAGGGGGTCTCCGTCGCGGCGCGGGCGGGCAGCGCGGCGGCGAGGGGGCCGGCGAGGACGGCGGTGGCGGCCGCGGCCTTGACGACCGAACGGCGGCTGGGAGCGCGGGAGTCGAGGACGCCCGCGGAGTCGGATGATCTCTGTCGACTGGTCACGGACGATCAGGTTACCGACCGGTACAGGCGAAGGGCGGGCGAACTTGTGAAAGTTCGCCCGCCCTTCGCCTTCCGGCCGCTCAGGTCACACGGACCACCGGGTCACCTGCGCCGGTCAGGCCTTGACCGCGGCGTCGATCGCCTTGGTGTAGTCCTCGACGGTCATCGGGGCGTTGGTGCCGTCCGAGCCGGTGAGCTTCTTGCCGTCCATCACCAGGCTCGGCGTGCCGTTGACGTCGTCCTTGTTCGTGTTGAACGTCTCGGACATGGCCAGGGCCCAGGCGTCGTACTTGCCGTCCTTGACGGCGCTCTGGAACGCGGTGTTGTTCTTCAGCGCGGCGACCGTGTTCGCGACCTTGATCAGGTAGTCGTCGCTCTTGAACTTGTCGTCCGTCTCGTCGGGGTGGTACTTCGACGAGTAGAGCGCGGTCTTGTACTCCAGGAAGGCCTCGGGGCTCACGTTCAGCGCGGCGCCCAGGGCGCTCATGGCGTTCTTGGAGCCCTCGCCGCGGGAACCGATCTGGATCTTGCCCTTGTCGTCGGAGTCGCCGTCGAGGAACGTGCCGCCGATGTACTGGATCTTGAACTTCCCGGCGTCGAGGTCCTTCTTGACGGTCGGGCCGACGGTCTGCTCGAAGGAGGCGCAGATCGGGCAGCGCGGGTCCTCGTACAGCTTCAGGGTCTTCTTCGCGGTGCTCTTGCCGAGGACGACGGTGGTGCCGCCCGTGCCCGTGGTGTTGGCCGGGGCGACCACCTTGTCGCTCGCGACGGCCTCCCACTGGGACGGCTTGTTGTTCTGCACGACCGCGTAGCCGATGCCGCCGGCTATCGCGAGGACCGCGACGAGGGAGCCGGCCACGATCGCCTGGCGCTTGACCTTGTCGCGCTTGGCCTGGCGCTCGCGTTCGATACGCAGGCGCTCGCGGGCCGCCGTCTTCTCCGGCTGGCTGTTCCGCTTGCTCATAGTGGTGATCTCCAGGTGGGACGCGCACATGTCGTACGCGGAGTACGTGAGGGGGACTGCCGGCGCTCGGGGAGCCGTGGCGCGGGGAGATTGCGCGGAGCGCCGCTCGGGAGGCGTTCCTCGGGAGCGGTCGCTCAGGCGAGAGCGGCGGCGGTGGGCGGTCCGCGTCGTCCCACGGAGTGCACGAACCGGCGGGTACGGGCGGCGGTCGTCCGGCGCGGGGCACGCGGCAGCGGACGGGCCGGGGCGAGCCGTACGGTCACGGCGGCGACCGCGATCAGCAGGGGGCGGAACGTCGAGGCGGCCACCGCGCGCAGCAGCTGGTCCAGGGCACGCTCGCCACGCCGCAGCCAGGCGGCCGCGAGCAGGCCGACGGCGAGGTGGGCGCCGAGCAGCAGCCAGGCGGCGCCCGGGTCGGCGTGCGCGATCAGGGCGTCGGCACGGTCGGGCACGCCCCCGGTCACCCGGGACAGGGGCGTGCCCACGCTGCCGCCGCCGCACAGGACGTCCAGACCCACGGAGCGCAGGGGGCCGGCGACGGGGCCGCCCGCCCTGCCGTAGCAGACGTGCTGGCCCGTGGTGAACACGGTGTCGGCGGCCAGCTCCAGCGGGATCAGCAGGGCCGCGATCCGGCCGAAGCCGCGCTCACGGCCCGCCAGCGCGAAGGCGACGGCGAAGACGGCGGCGGTGATCGCGGCCACGGTCGTCAGCGGCAGCGGAACCCGGGACAGCAGCACGTGCGACGCGGCGGACAGCGTCACGACGACAGCCGTGAACACCGCCGCGCGCACGGCTCTGAGCTGGATCCCGGATATGTCCATAGCGGAGGAGAGTCTCCCACGCGCTGCCGTAAGAGCCCCCTAAAGGGTGCCTGTGCGTTACGGGAGCGTTGTGGTGCGCAGACCCGGCCGCCGGGCTACAGGCCCGGGATCCGTCCGTTGCGGAACAGGTCCACGAAGATCTGGTGGTCGGTGCGCGCCCGGGAGCCGTAGCTGTGGGCGAAGTCGACCAGGAGACCGGCGAAGCCGTCCTCGTCGCCGGCGATCGCCGCGTCGATGGCCCGCTCCGTGGAGAACGGCACCAGCTCCGAGTGGCCGCTGTCGTCGTCCGCCGCCGCGTGCATCGCCGCGGTGGCCCTGCCGAGGTCCGCGACGACCGAGGCGATCTCCTCGGGGTCGTCGAGGTCGCTCCAGTCGAGGTCCACCGCGTACGGCGAGACCTCGGCGACGAGCTGGCCCGCGCCGTCCAGCTCGGTCCAGCCGAGCCACGGGTCCGCGTGCGCCTGGAGGGCGCGCTGCGAGATCACCGTGCGGTGGCCCTCGTGCTGGAAGTAGCCGCGGACCGCGGGATCCGTGATGTGCCGGGAGACGGCCGGGGTCTGGGCCTGCTTGATGTAGATCACCACGTCGTTCTCCAGGGCGTCGCTGTTGCCCTCCAGGAGGATGTTGTACGACGGGAGACCGGCCGAGCCGATGCCGATGCCGCGGCGGCCCACGACGTCCTTCACGCGGTACGAGTCGGGGCGGGTCAGCGAGGACTCCGGGAGGGTCTCCAGGTAGCCGTCGAAGGCGGCGAGGACCTTGTAGCGCGTGGCCGCGTCCAGCTCGATGGAGCCGCCGCCCGGCGCGAAGCGGCGCTCGAAGTCACGGATCTCGGTCATCGAGTCGAGCAGCCCGAAGCGGGTGAGCGAGCGGGCCACGCGCAGCGCGCCCAGCAGCGGGCCGTCGGCGGTGTCCAGTGTGAAGGGGGGCACCTCGTCGTTCTTGGCGCCCGTCGAGAGGGCGTGGATGCGCTCGCGGTAGGCCTGTGCGTAGATCCGGACCAGCTCGGTGATCTGGTCGTCGCTGAGCGCCTTCGCGTAGCCGATCAGGGCCACGGAGGCGGCGAAGCGCTTGAGGTCCCACGTGAAGGGGCCGACGTAGGCCTCGTCGAAGTCGTTCACGTTGAAGATCAGGCGGCCCTGGGCGTCCATGTAGGTGCCGAAGTTCTCCGCGTGCAGGTCGCCGTGGATCCACACGCGCGAGGTGCGCTCGTCCAGGTACGGGCCGCCCCGCTTGTCCTGTTCGAGGTCGTGGTAGAAGAGGCCGGCCGTGCCGCGGTAGAACGCGAAGGCGGAGGCCGCCATCTTGCGGAACTTCACGCGGAACGCGGCCGGGTCGGCGGCCAGGAGCTCGCCGAAGGCGGTGTCGAATACGGCGAGGATCTGCTCGCCGCGTTGCTCGTCGCTGAGCTGCGGAACCGACATCGCTGGGTGCCTCCTGGTGCAGGTGGTGCGGGACATGAGGGAGCGGACGCGCCGCACCCGGGACAAGGGTGTCCGTCCACTTCCAACGGACGAAGATACGCCGGAGTGCCCGGCCTCCGGCGGCGAACGCACACCCCGGATCCCGGGACCCCGGATGAAGGTACGGGTGATGCTCCGCGGAGTGTCAGTCGGGCGTCATAGACTTCGACGCTGTCCCCCCAGACTGTCCGCAGCCTGTCGCCGATCGTTCGCCTTGGAGGCCGCAACCGTGTCGAAGCCGCCGTTCACGCACCTGCACGTCCACACCCAGTACTCGCTGCTGGACGGTGCCGCGCGGCTCAAGGACATGTTCGACGCGTGCAACGACATGGGTATGACCCATATCGCGATGAGCGACCACGGCAACCTGCACGGGGCGTACGACTTCTTCCACACCGCCAAGAAGGCGGGCGTCACGCCGATCATCGGCATCGAGGCGTACGTCGCGCCCGAGTCCCGGCGCAACAAGCGCAAGATCCAGTGGGGCCAGCCGCACCAGAAGCGCGACGACGTGTCCGGTTCGGGCGGTTACACGCACAAGACGATCTGGGCGGCGAACCGGACGGGCCTGCACAACCTCTTCAAGCTCTCCTCGGACGCGTACGCCGAGGGCTGGCTCCAGAAGTGGCCCCGGATGGACAAGGAGACGATCTCCCAGTGGTCCGAGGGGCTCATCGCCTCCACCGGCTGCCCCTCCGGCGAGCTGCAGACCCGGCTGCGCCTCGGCCAGTTCGACGAAGCCCTGAAGGCGGCCGCCGAGTACCAGGACATCTTCGGCAAGGACCGCTATTTCCTGGAGCTGATGGACCACGGCATCGAGATCGAGCGCCGGGTCCGTGACGGGCTCCTGGAGATCGGCAGGAAGCTCGGCATCCCGCCCCTGGTGACGAACGACTCGCACTACACGTACGCGCACGAGGCCACCGCCCACGACGCCCTGCTGTGCATCCAGACCGGCAAGAACCTCTCCGACCCTGACCGCTTCCGCTTCGACGGCACCGGCTACTACCTGAAGTCGACGGACGAGATGTACGCGGTCGACTCCTCGGAGGCCTGGCAGCAGGGCTGCGCCAACACCCTCCTGGTCGCGGAGCAGATCGACACGACCGGCATGTTCGAGGCGAAGAACCTCATGCCGAAGTTCGACATCCCCGAGGGCTTCACCGAGATCACCTGGTTCAAGGAGGAAGTCCGGCTCGGCATGGAGCGCCGCTTCCCCGGCGGCGTCCCCGACGACCGCCAGAAGCAGGTCGAGTACGAGATGGACGTCATCATCCAGATGGGGTTCCCGGGGTACTTCCTCGTCGTCGCCGACTTCATCATGTGGGCCAAGAACCAGGGCATCGCGGTGGGCCCGGGCCGTGGCTCTGCGGCCGGTTCGATCGTCGCCTACGCCATGGGTATCACCGACCTCGACCCGATCCCGCACGGCCTGATCTTCGAGCGGTTCCTGAACCCCGAGCGCGTCTCCATGCCCGACGTCGACATCGACTTCGACGAGCGCAGGCGCGTCGAGGTGATCAGGTACGTGACCGAGAAGTACGGCGCCGACAAGGTCGCCATGATCGGCACGTACGGCAAGATCAAGGCGAAGAACGCCATCAAGGACTCCGCGCGCGTGCTGGGCTACCCGTACGCGATGGGCGACCGGCTCACCAAGGCGATGCCCGCCGACGTCCTCGGCAAGGGCATCGACCTCAACGGCATCACCGACTCCTCGCACCCCCGCTACGGCGAGGCGGGCGAGATCCGCGCGATGTACGAGAACGAGCCGGACGTCAAGAAGGTCATCGACACCGCCAAGGGCGTCGAGGGCCTGGTCCGGCAGATGGGCGTCCACGCGGCCGGCGTGATCATGTCCAGCGAGCCCATCGTCGACCACGCCCCGATCTGGGTGCGGCACTCCGACGGTGTGACCATCACGCAGTGGGACTACCCCCAGTGCGAGTCGCTGGGCCTGCTGAAGATGGACTTCCTCGGCCTGCGCAACCTCACGATCATGGACGACGCCATCAAGATGGTGAAGGCCAACAAGGGCGTCGACCTGGAGATGCTCGCCCTGCCGCTGGACGACCCGAAGACCTTCGAACTGCTCTGCCGCGGTGACACCCTCGGTGTCTTCCAGTTCGACGGCGGCCCGATGCGCTCGCTGCTCCGCCAGATGCAGCCCGACAACTTCGAGGACATCTCCGCCGTCTCGGCCCTCTACCGGCCGGGCCCCATGGGCATGAACTCGCACATCAACTACGCGGAGCGCAAGAACAACCGCCAGGAGATCACGCCGATCCACAAGGAGCTGGAGGAGCCGCTCCAGGAGGTCCTCGCGGTCACCTACGGCCTGATCGTCTACCAGGAGCAGGTCCAGAAGGCCGCCCAGATCATCGCCGGGTACTCGCTCGGCGAGGCCGACATCCTGCGCCGTGTGATGGGCAAGAAGAAGGCCGACGAGCTGGCGAAGAACTTCGTCCTCTTCCAGGCGGGCGCGCGCAAGAACAACTACAGCGACGAGGCGATCCAGGCCCTGTGGGACGTACTGGTCCCCTTCGCCGGATACGCCTTCAACAAGGCGCACTCCGCCGCGTACGGACTCGTGTCGTACTGGACCGGCTACCTGAAGGCGAACTACCCCGCCGAGTACATGGCGGCGCTGCTCACCTCGGTCAAGGACGACAAGGACAAGTCGGCCGTCTACCTCAACGAGTGCCGGCGCATGGGCATCAAGGTGCTGCCGCCCAACGTGAACGAGTCCGAGCAGAACTTCGCCGCCCAGGGCGACGACGTGATCCTCTTCGGCCTCTCCGCCGTCCGCAACGTCGGTACGAACGTGGTGGAGTCGATCATCCGCAGCCGCAAGGCCAAGGGGAAGTACGGCTCGTTCCCCGACTACCTCGACAAGGTCGAGGCCGTCGCCTGCAACAAGCGCACCACGGAATCGCTGATCAAGGCGGGCGCCTTCGACACGATGGGGCACACCCGCAAGGGCCTCACCGCGCAGTTCGAGCCGATGATCGACAACGTGGTGGCGGTCAAGCGCAAGGAGGCCGAGGGCCAGTTCGACCTCTTCGGCGGCATGGGCGACGAAGCCACCAGCGAGCCCGGCTTCGGACTCGACGTGGAGTTCACCACCGACGAGTGGGACAAGGTCTATCTGCTCGCCCAGGAGCGGGAGATGCTCGGCCTGTACGTCTCCGACCACCCGCTCTTCGGCCTGGAGCACGTCCTGTCCGACAAGGCGGACGCGGGCATCTCGCAGCTGACCGGCGGCGAGCACGGGGACGGCGCCGTCGTGACCATCGGCGGCATCATCTCGGGCCTCCAGCGCAAGATGACCAAGCAGGGCAACGCCTGGGCGATCGCCACCGTCGAGGACCTCGCGGGCTCCATCGAGTGCATGTTCTTCCCGGCGACCTACCAGCTGGTCTCGACCCAACTCGTCGAGGACGCCGTGGTCTTCGTCAAGGGACGTCTCGACAAGCGCGAGGACGTGCCGCGTCTGGTCGCGATGGAACTCCAGGTCCCCGACCTGTCCAACGCCGGCACCAACGCGCCCGTGATCCTCACCATCCCGGCGCTGAAGGTCACCCCGCCCATGGTCAGCCGGCTCGGCGAGATCCTCAGCCACCACAAGGGCGAGAGCGAGGTCCGCATCAAGCTCCAGGGACCGCGCAAGACCACGGTGCTGCGGCTCGACCGGCACCGCGTGAAGCCCGACCCGGCGCTCTTCGGCGACCTGAAGGTGCTGCTCGGCCCGTCTTGCCTGGCGGGCTGAGCGCCCACCGGCCCCGCGGGGGCCGGCCCAAGTGACCTGCGCGAGGGGCGCATCCGCACGCGGATGCGCCCCTCGAATCATGCCCGGGCTTCAGCGGCCCGGCGGGCCTTGCTACGGACCCTGGACCTCAACGGCCCACGCAGCAGCCTCAGTTGTGGCCGAAGCGCTTCTGATGCTTACGGGCAACGTCAGCGGGGCTGCCCTGAGCCTGCGACATCGGCGACTGCTGTGCTTCCGCGGACGACCGCTGCGCCTGCTCCTGCGCCCGCTCGGCCTGCGAGGAGCGGTCCTGCTGGCCGCTCTGCTTGCGATTCTTGTTCTTGGCCATGGTGATGCCTCCTGAGGGGGATCTAGGGGCCAGGGCCGCGACCAGATTCACATAGGCTGGCAAGTGGCGCATTTCCTAGAATTACCGTGCGTAATAAGCCCTGTCGGTACGTGCCCTCCCGATTCGCCACGCCGAAGATCGAGTTCCGGCCGTTAACCTCCGCACGGTCGGGCAGACTCCAAGAAAGCCCGAAGCAAACCTCCCGGAAAGAGGGTGGACCGCGTGGACCGCTGCATCGTCCTGGTGGACGCCGGGTATCTGCTCGGGGCTGCTGCCAGCCTTCTCGCCGGGGAGCCTTCACGCTCCCGGATCACCGTCGACCACGCCGCCCTCATCCAGGGCCTGCGCGAGCGCGCCGAGGCCGACACCGAGCGGCCGTTGCTGCGCATCTACTGGTTCGACGGCGCCCCCGACCGCGTACCGCAGCCGGAACACCGCAGGCTGCGCGTGATGCCCAGGGTGACCGTGCGCCTCGGCGCGCTGACCCGCAGCGACGGGCGTTGGGCGCAGAAGGGCGTGGACGCCGCGATGCACGCCGAACTGACCGAGCTGGCCCGCAACCGCGCCTGTTCCGACGTGGTCCTGGTGACCGGCGACGGGGATCTGCTGCCGGGCATGATGGCCGCCAAGGAGCACGGCGTCGCCGTGCACCTGTGGGCCGTGCAGGCCGCGGACGGTGACTACAACCAGTCCGAGGACCTGGTGGCCGAGGCGGACGAGCGCCGGGTCCTCGACCGTGTCTGGATCACCAAGGCGGTCCGCGCGAAGGACTTCGGCGGGGTCTGCGCGCCGCCCCCCGTGCCGCGTCCGGAAATCGCCGCGATCCTCTCCGCGCCGCTGCCCGAGTCGGCCCTCGCGGCGGCGGCCGAGCACTCCGCCCCGGAGCCCGAGCACCACCAGGCCGCCGAATCGCAGAACGGCGTCCAGGAGCGCGTGCCCGCCCCCAAGGGTGTACCGACCCCCAAGGACCTGGCCGCGCTGCGCGGACCGGGCACCCAGGCCGCCCAGCACCCCACGAACGCCACCCTGCGCTGGTCCTCGGACAAGGGCTGGGTCGACCGGCCCGGGGGAGTGGCCGAGCCGGCCGACGCCGCCGCGCTGCCCACCCTCGCGCAGCTCACCACCGCCGAGCAGCGCTGGGCGGACCGCGAGGAGGACATCACGACCGTCGGCGGCGATCCGTACGAGGTCGGGCAGGTCTTCGCCCGCCGCTGGATGGCACGCCTCGCCGACGCCGGTCATCTGCAGAAGCTGTCGGCGATGTACCCCCGCGTCCCGCACCGGGTCGACGGTGAACTGCTGCGCTACGCGGCCCGGTTCGGCCTGCTCGCGCACAAGGACGACCAGATCGACGAGCACGACCGGTACGCGATCCGGGCCGGCTTCTGGCGCGAGATCGACGTGCGCACGGCCACCGAACACGCACCCGCCGGGGAGTGATCCGAAGCCTCCGGAGAGGGCGTGCGAGGGCCCTCGCGGGGGCCCTGCCCCGGCCCCGGGCGCATAACGGGGCATCGGACCCCGTACTCTCGTCCTTCGTGAGTACGCGCACGGCACAGGCGGTCCGGATGGGGCACAGGGGCGATGTCGTGTGCGCCGTGCGCGGTCTGACCAAGACCTATCCGGCCGTCCGCGGCCGTCGTGGCACCCCGGCGACGCCCGAGGTCAGGGCCACCGACGACGTACGTCTGGACATCCGCCGCGGTGAGATCTTCGGGCTCCTCGGCCCGAACGGCGCCGGCAAGTCCACCCTGGTCCGCCAGCTGACCGGGCTGATGCGCCCCGACAGCGGCAGCGTCGAGATCCTCGGGCACGACATCGTGCGCCACCCCGAGCGGGCCGCACGGATCCTCGCCTATCTCGGGCAGGAGTCCACCGCCCTCGACGAGCTGACCGTCTCCCTCGCCGCCGAGACGACCGGACGGCTGCGCGGACTCGACCTGCGCACCGCCCGGGCCGAGCGCGACGCCGTCCTCGACGAACTGGGCCTGACCCCGCTCGCCACGCGCCCCCTGAAGAAGCTGTCCGGCGGGCAGCGCAGGCTGGCCTGCCTGGCCGCCGCACTCGTCGGACAGCGCCCGCTGCTGGTCCTCGACGAGCCCACCACCGGCATGGACCCGGTCGCCCGGCGCGCCGTCTGGGCCGCGGTCGACCGGCGCCGGGTGGAACAGGGCGCCACGGTCCTGCTCGTCACCCACAACGTCATCGAGGCCGAGACCGTCCTCGACCGGGTCGCCGTCATGGACGAGGGGCGGGTCATCGCCTGCGACACCCCGGCCGGGCTCAAGGAACGCGTCGCGGGCGAGGTGCGGGTGGAACTCGTCTGGCGTACGAGCGCCCCGCTCCATGTCCCCGAGGTCGCCGCGCTGCGCGACCGCGCCGTCGAGTCCGGCCGCCGCTGGACGCTGCGGCTCGCGCCGGAGGAGGCCCGCGCCGCCGTGGCCACGGTCACCGGGGGTGCCGCCTTCGCCGCCCTCGACGACTTCACCCTGGCCACGCCGAGCCTGGAGGACGTGTACCTCGCCCTCGGCGGCCACGCGACGCAGGGGCTGGTGAAGGCGTGAGTGTCCGGGGCGTGGAATCCGTAGGGGAGGAGGGCGTCGTACGTGTGCCGAACAGGACGGCTGCCGAAGTGAAGGGAAGCAGCTCGACGTGAGTGTCGTACCCGCCGGAGTTCTGCCGGGCAGTGCGCTGCCCCTGGCCGCGGACACCGGCGCCGCTGAGCTGGGGCCGCCCGCGCGGCTCTGGCCGTCGCTGGCCGCCGTGTACCGGGCGCAGCTCTCCCGGGCCCGTGTCGCGCGGATCCCGCTGCTGTTCGTGGCCACCTTCCAGTCCGTCGGCATCATGATCATGATGCGCGGAGTGGTGGACGGCGGCGCCGAGGCACGGGCAGTGGTGGCCGGGTCGACCGTCCTGGTCGTCGCGTTCGTCGCCCTCAACCTGCTCGCGCAGTACTTCGGACAGCTCCGGGCGAGCGGCGGGCTCGACCACTACGCGACGCTGCCCGTGCCTCCGGCGGCCGTGGTGCTCGGGGCCGCGGCCGCGTACGCGTCCTTCACCGTGCCCGGAACCCTGGTCACCGCCGCCTTCGGATGCGTGCTCTTCGGACTGCCGCTCGCCCATCTGTGGGTGCTCGCCGCGGTCGTCCCCCTCGCGGGTGCCGCGCTCGCCGGTCTCGGGGCGGCGTTCGGGCTGCTCGCGCCCCGGCCCGAGCTGGCCACACTGCTCGGGCAGCTGGGCATGTCGGCCGCGTTGCTGCTGGGGGTGCTGCCCGCCGACCGGATGCCGACCGCGGTCCAGTACGCCCGCGATCTGCTGCCCTCGACCTACGGCGTCGAGGCCTTCGCCCGCACCTTCGCCGCGGCGCCCGACTGGGCCGCGGTGCTCGGTGATCTGGCCGTCTGCGCCGGGGTCGCGGTCGCGTCCCTGGCCCTGGCGACCTGGGCCTACCGCCGGGCGGCCGTCCGGTGACGCGGGTGACAGCGGGGCCTGGCACGATGTCAGGGTGACCGCTCCGCTGACTCCACCTCCGCCGCCGCACGAACAGTCCCCCCAGAACCGGCAGCAACCGCACCATGCCTGGCAGGCCCCGCAGACGCACGGACCCGCGGCACACCCCGCGTACCCCGCCGCGTACGAGGCCTCCTACGGACAGGACGGACCCGGGATGAAGACCGAACTGCGGGAAGCCGCCGTGATCACGGTGGCGGTGGCGCTCGCGGGGGCGCTCCTCGGAGTCCTCTGGTGGTGGCTGGCGCCGCACGTGCCGCTGATCGCGGACGACACCGCGGTGTACCTCAAGGACACCGAGGGGGAGCAGGCCATCGGTGTCGATGGAACGTTCACTCTTCTCGCCCTGGGCTTCGGCGCGCTGAGCGCGCTGGTCGTGTTCCTGCTGCGCCGGCGCGGTGGTGTGCCGCTGGTGGTCGCGCTCGCCCTCGGAGGCCTGCTGGGCTCGGTGCTCGCCTGGCGCATCGGGGTCTGGCTCGGTCCGACGCAGAACGTGGTCGCGCACGCCAAGGCCGTCGGCAAGGGCGTCACGTTCTCCGCGCCGCTGAAGCTCGGCGCGAAGGGCGCGCTGCTCGCGTGGTCGCTGACCGCCCTGGTCGTCCATCTGGCCCTCACGGCCCTGTTCGGACCCCGGGACCCCGACCCGTACCAGCAGAGCCCCTACCAGTCGACGCCTTCCGGTCCCGTCTAGGACCTCGTGCGGGACCGGCCGGACCCTGGGCTTCCGAGGAGGACCGGTCCCGGCCGGTGGTGCCGTGGTGCGGAGCGTGGGTCAAGCCGGACGGCGGCCGTGGTTCGAGGGGCCCTTCCTGGTGCGCCACTTGCGTTTGCGCGTTCTTTTCGACATGTCCCCCGTGCTTAACCGAGGACGGGACATCCGTCGAGAGCGTGCGCAGGGCGCCTCCGCGCGGCCCTCGCCGGGCGGCAACCGCGGGCCACGGCCGGTGTGCGCCGGTTTCCGGGAGTCACGCCCGTCCGACGGGCGCGGACACCGCCTCCGTGAGCTGCGCCAGGTCGGCCGGGGAGAGCTCGACCTCCAGGCCGCGACGGCCCGCCGAGACGCAGATCGTGGCGTGGGCCGACGCCGACGCGTCCAGCACCGTGCGGAGCCGCTTGCGCTGGCCGAGCGGCGAGATCCCGCCCCGGACGTAGCCCGTCGTGCGCTCCGCCGCCGCGGGGTCGGCCATCGCGGCCCGCTTGCCGCCCACCGCCGTGGCGAGGGCCTTCAGGTCGAGCGAGCCCGCCACCGGGACCACCGCGACCACCAGCGCCCCGTCCACGTCCGCCACCAGGGTCTTGAAGACCCGCTCCGGGGAGACGCCCATGGCCTCGGCGGCCTCCTCGCCGTACGACGGATGGGAGGGGTCGTGCTCGTACGCGTGGACCGTGTAGGGCACACCCGCCTCCGTCAGCGCCACCGTCGCCGGGGTTCCTCCGGGCTGCTGCTTCTTCGGCTTCTTCGCCATCGGCCTTCCCGCAAACGTCAGTTCAGGCTTGTCGGGCCGCGCGTCAGTTCCGACGCGGGCAACGACGGCAGATTACGGATGATGGCCGTCTCGGTGCGCAGCAGTTTCAGCTCCTCGCGCAGCCGGGACGCCGTGTCCGGGGCCTGGAGCAGGCTCTGCCGGGCCGGGACGTCCAGCATCACGGCGGCCGCGACGAGGTAGGAGACGACGGCCGGCTCGTCCGGCAGGTCCGCGCCGCTCGACAGCGAACGCTCGCGCGCTCCGGCCAGCCGCTTCTGGTACTGGCGGAAGGCGCGCAGCACGCCCTCGGCGAGCGCGCCCGCCTCCTCGCCGGGCTCTTCCGGCAGCTCCTCCAGCTCGGCCGTCAGATACGGCCCGGAGGCGTCCACCGACAGGAGCCGGACGCGGGTCGTACCGGTCGCCAGCACCTCGAAGCTGCCGTCGGCGCGCTCCCGGACGGTCGCCGCGTCCGCGATGCAGCCGACCGCGTGGAAGGCCTTCACCGGGTCGTCGCCGAAGCCCGCCGCGGGCCCGCGCTCGGGCACGGCGGTCTGGTCGGGCATGCCGGGAGCGCTGGGCGAGACCTCGTGGCCGTCGCGGATGGCGACGACCGCGAAGCGGCGCGGTTCGTCCTCGGCGATCTTGAGCAGATCGCGCATCATCGCGCGATAGCGCTCCTCGAACACGTTCAGAGGAAGCACGAGCCCGGGGAACAACACCGAGTTCAGGGGGAAGAGCGGGAGCCGGACGGTGGTCACGACGCGAAAGCCTAATGGTCGCCGGAGCGATCACGTCCGCGGCGCCCACCGACTGGATGCCGATCGGGGCGCGGAGCCCGCAGCGGAAGCCCCGCCGCGACCTCCAGACGGACGCCGTCGCGCATCTCCAGGAACTGGCCGAGCGGGTCGTCGGAGACCCTGTCCCAGGGGAACGAGGTCGCGTACGGGCCGATGAGGCGCAGCTGTTCCAGCGCGTCCTGCCAGCGGTCGAGGCGTATGAGGACGTAGGTCAGCAGGTTGCGCACCTCGGCCGGCCAGGGGTCGGCGGCGGCGTAGGACGCGGAGACCTCGATCGCGAGGTCGGCCGCCGCGTCCAGCCTCTTCCGCGGCACGCCGGGACCGCCGCCCTCGGTGAGGTACGCGAAGGCCGCGCGGACCGGCAGCGCCTGCACGAGGGAGCCCGGCAAGGCGTCCTGCGCGGCCGGCTCGGCGAAGTCGAAGCACTCCCGGTGCGAGCCGTACCAGGCGGCCGACAGGTACTGGAGGGCGGCCACGTGGCAGCCGTAGTGGTGCGGTGAGCGCCGGACGGCCTCGCTCCACAGCCGCTCGAACGCGGTGTGCCCGAGGTTCGTGCCGCGCGCGTGGTCGAGGGCGATCCGCCACGGCACCGGGTCGCGCCGATCGCCCTCGGCGGCGGACGTGATCAGCGGGCCCACCTCGCGCAGCAGCTCGGCCCGCGCGGGCGACTCCCAGCCGCGCCGCACCGCCAGCTCCGCCCTGACGAGCAGCGCGTCCGGGTCGTGCGGGTCGGCGGCCTGCCACTCCCGCAGCCACTGGTCGCGGGAGCGCGCGAAGGTCGCGAGGCGCAGGGCGTACCGGTCGCGGTTCTCCCACTCGGCGGAGTCGCGGGTGGCGGCGAGCAGCTTGGCGGCGGGGGCGTACTCGCCGCGGCCCGCCGCGACGAGCGCGGGGCCGAGGCGTTCGTCGGGCGCGTCGAGCAGCACCTCGTCGTCGGCGGGCAGCCCGACGGCGAGGCGGGAGGTGTTCCGTGCCATCCGGGCCGTACGGATGAGTGCGCGCAGCAGTGCCATGGTGTGGACCATTGAAAACCGCAGGTCGGGGCTGCGCCAGAGGGACGCGGTGACGCTTTCGTAACCGTCGTGCGGTTGCTTCCCGTCGGGTCAAGGACGGGCAAAGAGTGGCTCGTTCCGGTGTCCGGCCGCGGTGAGGTGCCGGACCGGCGCCGGAGCGCCCGCCGAGCGTGCCGGCCGCCCGGGCGGGGCAGCGGGGTGCGCGCGGACAGGAGGCCCGAGGCGACGTGCCGGACCTGCCCGAGGCCACGGGCCGCCGCCTCAGCCGCGCCGCAGCAGCCGGGTCGCGCCGGCCGCCACCGTCGTCGCCAGGATCCAGCCGAGGAGGATCACGGCCGCGGACAGCCACTGCCAGCCGCCGCGCAGCTGCCAGGCCCCGACCTGGCCCAGGTCGATCACCGGCAGCAGCAGGTCCAGGGCGAAGAGCGAGGCGTTCCACTGGGGATGGGAGCCGGTGTCGACCGGCGGATGGTCGGCGTGCGCGAAGGCGACCGACGCCGCCGCCCACAGCACCGCCATCCACAGGGCGGCCCGGCCCGGCCGGTACCCGTACGCGACCGTCCAGTCCTGCGCGTACCCCCAGAGCTTGGCGGCGAGAGGGAGGGTCTCGCGGCGGCGGCGCTGCTTGGCGAGCAGCACCTCGCGGGCGTCCTCGTCCTCGCCGGAGCTGCGCAGCACGGCGGCCAGTCGCTCGTACGGCTCCGGGTTGTACTCGGCGGTCGCCGCCGCGACCCACTCCAGGCGGCGGGTCAGCGGGAAGGCCCCCTGCGGCACCAGGCTCTCGTAGGTGAATCCGCCCATGTGCAGCGCGCCGGGGGCGGGCCAGCTGGACGCCCGGTCGACCAGGTTGCCGATCCGTGCGCCGGACAACACGACCTTGCCGCGCTCCGGCGCCTCGCCGAGGAAGCGCAGCTCCGGTGTCTGCACCCGGCGCAGCGACAGCTCCTGGTCCTCGCCGAGGACGAAGCGGGCCCGTTCCAGGTCGAGGGCGTCACCGAACCGCCCGTCGTCCAGGCGGATGCCGCCCCGGCACTCGAACCGCTGCACCAGCGTGCCGCGCGCCGGGGTGGTGCCGCTGGTCAGCACCGGATTGCCGAGGCCGGCGGGGGTCAGGTACACCGTGCGGTTGACGGTCAGTTGGGGGGCGTTGAGGGCGAGCTGCGCGTACGGGTTGCTGAGCAGGCTGCCGCGCAGGCTCAGCGAGACGCCGACGGTGGCGCCGCGCAGGCTCAGCTCGCCGTGCGACTCCAGCATCTCCGCCTGGAGGTCCTGCCCGACGGTCATGCCGTCGCCCGTGATCGAACGCCCGCGCCGGTCCCGGTAGACCACGGCCTGGTTGAGCAGCAGGTCCGTGCCGATGTGCGCGTCGGTCAGCCGGACGCCGTTGTGGAAGCGGCAGCGGGGCAGGTGCAGATCGCCCTCGGTGTGCAGCCGGGCCGCCTCCAGGCGCGGCACCGCGCAGTCCACCAGCCGTGCGGTCGTGAAGCGGGACTCCGGAAGCAGGACCTCCTTCTCGAAGCGGCACCCCTTCAGCTCCACGTACGGCACCACCGTGCCGCCCGCGAGGTCGAGCACTCCGGTGATCAGCACGCCGGTCAGCTTCAGGGAGGCGACCCGGCCCTGCAGGGGCGGCGGCCCGTCGAGCAGCAGCCAGGCGACGATCCGGGCCCGGACGCTCCGCTCGGGCCCCCAGGGATGGCCGCCGTGCGGATCGTCGGCGGTGCTGTCCCCGCTGCTCAGGTCGTACATGCTGCCGTTGCGGAACGCCTGCCACATCCCGGCCTCGGCGGCGGTCAGTTCGTCCGGCAGATCTCCGGTGCGGAGGCCGGCACCCTCGGTCACGGCACGTCCCTTCCTCCCCGGCTACTCGCGGGTTTCGTACATGCGTGCAATGCCCGCTCAGTGACCGCCCGAACGCTATAGGTGAAGGGGATCTTCCGGTGAACCGAAGGTGGCTTGTATCAGCCATTGATACAGGCGTCCTGCGGCTCCGCGCCGTCTGAGAGAATTGTCCCCGTGATCTCTCGAATCGATCTGCGCGGCGACGCCCTCCCCGAGGGCACCGCCCTGCGCGACCTGCTGCCCCGAGCCGACTTCGACGTCTCGGCCGCCCTGGAGAAGGTGCGTCCGATCTGCGAGGCCGTGCATCATCGGGGCGACGCGGCGCTGATCGACTTCGCGGAGAAGTTCGACGGTGTCCGGCTGGAGTCCGTACGGGTTCCCGCCGAGGCCCTCGCCGACGCGCTGGAGCGGCTCGACCCCGCCGTGCGCGCGGCCCTGGAGGAGTCCATCCGCCGCGCCCGCCTGGTCCACCGCGAACAGCGCCGGACGACGCACACCACCCAGGTGGTGCCCGGCGGCTCGGTCACCGAGAAGTGGGTGCCGGTCGACCGCGTCGGGCTGTACGCGCCCGGTGGGCGGTCCGTGTACCCGTCCTCCGTGATCATGAACGTGGTCCCGGCGCAGGAAGCCGGCGTCGGGTCCATCGCGCTCGCCTCGCCGGCCCAGTCCGCGTTCGGCGGCCTCCCGCACCCCACGATCCTCGCCGCCTGCGCCCTCCTCGGCGTCGACGAGGTGTACGCGGCCGGCGGCGCCACGGCCGTCGCGATGTTCGCGTACGGCACCGAGTCCTGCCCGTCCGTCGACATGGTGACCGGCCCCGGCAACATCTGGGTCGCCGCCGCCAAGCGCTACTTCACCGGCCGGATCGGCATCGACGCCGAAGCCGGACCGACCGAGATCGCCGTCCTCGCGGACGACACCGCCGACCCGGTGCACGTCGCCTCCGACCTGATCAGCCAGGCCGAGCACGACCCGCTCGCCGCCGCCGTCCTGGTCACCGACTCCGTGTCCCTCGCGGACGCCGTGGAGAAGGAGCTGGAGCCGCAGATCGCGGCCACCAAGCACATCGACGACCGCATCGTCCCGGCCCTCGACGGCCGGCAGTCCGCGATCGTCCTCGTCGACGGCGTCGACGAGGGCCTGCGCGTCGTCAACGCGTACGGCGCCGAACACCTGGAGATCCAGACGGCGGACGCGGCCGCCGTCGCCGACCGGGTCAGGAACGCCGGAGCGATCTTCGTCGGCCCCTGGGCCCCCGTCTCGCTGGGCGACTACGCGGCGGGCTCCAACCACGTCCTGCCCACCGGCGGCTGCGCCTGCCACTCCTCGGGCCTGTCCGTCCAGTCCTTCCTGCGCGGCATCCACATCGTCGACTACACGAAGGACGCCCTCGCCGACGTCGCCCACCACGTGGTGACGCTCGCGGAGGCTGAGGACCTGCCCGCTCACGGAGCGGCGATCAAGGCGCGGTTCGGATGGAAGGTACCCGAGGGCAAGTGACCGGCATCGACGATCTCCCCGTCCGGGACGAGCTGCGCGGCAAGTCCCCCTACGGGGCGCCCCAACTCGACGTCCCCGTACGGCTGAACACCAACGAGAACCCCTACCCGCTGCCCGAGCCGCTCGTCGAGCGGATCGCCGAGCGCGTCCGTGACGCGGCCCGCGGGCTCAACCGCTACCCCGACCGGGACGCGGTCGAGCTGCGCACCGAGCTCGCCGCCTATCTGACGAAGACCGGCAAGCACCCGGTCACCACCGAGAACGTGTGGGCGGCCAACGGCTCGAACGAGGTCATCCAGCAGCTCCTCCAGACCTTCGGCGGACCCGGCCGCACCGCGATCGGCTTCGAACCCTCGTACTCGATGCACGCGCTCATCGCGCGCGGCACGGGCACGGCCTGGATCTCGGGGCCGCGCAACGCGGACTTCACCATCGACGTCGCCGCCGCCGAGCAGGCCGTGGCCGAGAACCGGCCCGACGTCGTCTTCATCACCACCCCCAACAACCCCACGGGCAACGCGGTCCCGCCCGAGACGGTCCTCGCGCTCTACGAGGCCGCCCAGCGGGCCAAGCCGTCGATGGTCGTCGTCGACGAGGCGTACGTCGAGTTCAGCCACGGCGACTCGCTGCTGCCGCTGCTCGAAGGACGGCCGAATCTCGTCGTCTCCCGCACGATGTCGAAGGCCTTCGGCGCGGCGGGACTGCGCCTCGGCTATCTCGCCGCCCACCCCGCCGTGGTGGACGCCGTACAGCTCGTCCGGCTCCCGTACCACCTGTCGGCCGTCACCCAGGCGACCGCGCTGGCCGCCCTGGAGCACACCGACGTCCTGCTCGGATACGTGGAGCAGCTGAAGGCCGAGCGGGACCGGCTGGTCGCCGAACTGCTCGCCCTCGGCTTCGAGGTGATCGAGTCGGACGCCAACTTCGTGCAGTTCGGCCGGTTCGCCGACTCCCAGGAGGCCTGGCGGCACATCCTCGACCGGGGCGTCCTGGTCCGGGACAACGGCGTACCGGGGTGGCTGCGGGTCTCCGCAGGAACCCCGGAGGAAAACGACGCGTTCCTCGACGCGGTACGTGACTTGAAGAAGGAGCAGAGCGCATGAACCGCGTAGGACGCGTGGAGCGGGTGACGAAGGAGACGTCCGTCCTCGTCGAGATCGACCTCGACGGATCGGGCAAGGTCGACGTGTCGACCGGCGTCGGCTTCTACGACCACATGCTCGACCAGCTCGGCCGGCACGGCCTGTTCGACCTCACGGTGAAGACCGAGGGCGACCTGCACATCGACTCCCACCACACCATCGAGGACACCGCCCTCGCGCTCGGTGCCGCCTTCAAGCAGGCGCTCGGCGACAAGGTCGGCATCTACCGCTTCGGCAACTGCACCGTCCCGCTGGACGAGTCGCTCGCCCAGGTGACCGTCGACCTGTCCGGCCGTCCCTACCTCGTGCACACCGAGCCCGAGAAGATGGCGCCGATGATCGGCGAGTACGACACGACGATGACCCGGCACATCCTGGAGTCCTTCGTGGCCCAGGCCCAGATCGCCCTGCACGTCCACGTGCCGTACGGGCGCAACGCGCACCACATCGTGGAGTGCCAGTTCAAGGCGCTGGCCCGGGCCCTGCGCTACGCCTCCGAGCGCGACCCGCGCGCCGAGGGCATTCTTCCTTCCACCAAGGGCGCACTGTGAGTGACGCACGCGCGGCCACCGGGCCGCGGACAACGACGATGCCCGCACCGCTGCGCCGCGCGGTCGGAGAAGCGAACGGAATGACACTGTGACCGGCCTCTCCAGCATTCTCATCGTCGTCGGCCTGTTCCTCCTGGGCGGCATCTACTCCTTCGTCAAGCAGCAGATGCCCAAGAGCCTCATCGTGCTGCTCTCCATCGGTGCCGCGATGTGCCTCGTCGCGGGCGTCATCCGGCTGGAGGTGTGGGCGTGAGCGCACCCGCCAAGAAGGTCGTCGTCTTCGACTACGGCTTCGGCAACGTGCGTTCCGCCGAGCGCGCCCTGGCCCGCGCCGGGGCCGAGGTGGAGATAACGCGTGACTTCGACACCGCGATGAACGCGGACGGACTCCTGGTGCCCGGCGTCGGTGCTTTCGCCGCCTGCATGCAGGGCCTCAAGGAGGCCCGCGGCGACTGGATCATCGGCCGCCGGCTGGCCGGCGGACGCCCGGTGATGGGCATCTGCGTCGGCATGCAGATCCTCTTCACGCGGGGGATCGAGCACGGCGTGGAGACCGAGGGCCTCGACGAGTGGCCGGGCACCGTCGGACCGTTGCAGGCCGACGTCGTGCCCCACATGGGATGGAACACCGTGGACACCCCGGCGGACTCCCGGCTCTTCGCGGGGCTCGACGCCGACGCCCGCTTCTACTTCGTCCACTCCTACGCGGTCCACGACTGGTCCCTGGAGGTCGGCAACCCGCTGATGCGCCCGCCCCTGGTGAGCTGGTCCACGCACGGCAAGCCGTTCGTGGCGGCCGTCGAGAACGGCGCCCTGTGGGCCACCCAGTTCCACCCCGAGAAGTCCGGCGACGCCGGAGCCCAGCTCCTCACCAACTGGATCGGAACACTGTGAGCAAGCTCGAACTCCTCCCCGCCGTCGACGTGCGCGACGGCCAGGCCGTCCGTCTCGTGCACGGCGAGTCCGGGACCGAGACCTCGTACGGCTCCCCGCTGGAGGCGGCGCTCGCCTGGCAGAGCGCGGGCGCCGAGTGGCTGCACCTCGTCGACCTGGACGCCGCGTTCGGCACCGGCGACAACCGCGACCTCATCTCCGAGGTCACCCGCGCGATGGACATCAAGGTCGAGCTGTCCGGCGGCATCCGCGACGACGCCTCCCTGGCGGCCGCCCTGGCCACCGGATGCACCCGCGTGAACCTCGGCACCGCCGCCCTGGAGACCCCCGAGTGGGTCGCCAAGGTCATCGCGGAGCACGGCGACAAGATCGCGGTCGGCCTCGACGTCCGCGGCACGACCCTGCGCGGCCGCGGCTGGACCCGCGACGGCGGCGACCTCTACGAGACGCTGGAGCGCCTCAACTCCGAGGGCTGCGCCCGCTACGTGGTGACGGACATCGCCAAGGACGGCACGCTCCAGGGACCCAACCTGGAGCTGCTGCGGACCGTGTGCGCCGCCACCGACCGCCCGGTGGTCGCCTCCGGCGGGGTGTCCTCGCTGGACGACCTGCGCGCCATCGCCGAGCTGGTGCCGCTGGGCGTCGAGGGCTCCATCGTCGGCAAGGCGCTGTACGCCAAGGCGTTCACCCTCGAAGAGGCACTGGAAGCGGTGACCGCGTGAGCGCCGTACGCCGGGTGAACACCGGTGCGCCCTGGGAGGACGCCTTCGGCTACTCCCGCGCGGTGGAGCTGCCGAACGGTCTGGTGCTGGTCTCCGGCTGCACGTCGGTGGCCGACGGGGAGATCACCGAGGGCGGCCCGTACGACCAGGCGATCACCTCCTTCAACGTCGCCTTCGCGGCGCTGGAGCAGCTCGGCCTCGGCCAGGAGGACGTCGTCCGTACGCGCATGTACATCACGCACGCCCGGGACGTGGAGGATGTCGGCCGCGCCCACAAGGAGCTGTTCGACGCCGTCCGCCCCGCCGCGTCGATGATCATCGTGTCCGGGTTCGTGGACTCGCGCCTGGTCGTCGAGGTCGAGGTGGAGGCGTTCCGTTCGGGCGGTCCGGTGGACGAGGAGGCCTCGTGAGCCTGGCGGTTCGGGTCATCCCCTGCCTGGACGTGGACAACGGCCGGGTCGTCAAGGGCGTCAACTTCCAGAACCTGCGCGACGCGGGCGACCCGGTCGAGATGGCCAAGGTGTACGACGCCGAGGGCGCCGACGAGCTGACGTTCCTGGACATCACCGCGTCCTCGGGCAACCGCGAGACCACGTACGACGTGGTGCGCCGCACCGCCGAGCAGGTCTTCATCCCGCTGACGGTCGGCGGCGGTGTCCGCACCGCCGAGGACGTCGACAAGCTGCTGCGGGCCGGCGCCGACAAGGTGGGCGTCAACACGGCCGCGATCGCCCGGCCCGACCTGATCCGCGAGATCGCGGAGCGGTTCGGCCGCCAGGTGCTGGTGCTCTCCGTGGACGCGCGCAGGACCGAGAGCGGTTCGTTCGAGGTCACCACGCACGGCGGCCGTCAGGGCACCGGCATCGACGCCGTCGAGTGGGCCCACCGGGCCGCCGAGCTGGGCGCGGGCGAGATCCTGCTCAACTCGATGGACGCGGACGGCACGAAGGACGGCTACGACATCGAGATGATCGAGGCCGTACGCAAGCACGTCACCGTTCCGCTGATCGCCAGCGGCGGCGCCGGACGGCTCGGCCACTTCCCGCCCGCCGTCGGTGCGGGCGCCGACGCGGTACTGGCGGCGTCCGTCTTCCACTTCGGGGATCTGCGGATCGGCGAGGTCAAGGAGACCCTGCGGGAGGCCGGACACCCCGTCCGCTAGGACTCGCACGCCGGAGCCGGCACGACGTCGACGGCCCGCACCCGAGCAGCACTCGCTGCCGGGTGCGGGCCGTTCTCGTACCGCGTCCGGGGGCCGTGGCTCACCGGGGGTGACGCCTTCGGGCGTGGGGCCCGATCCGGCCGCCGCCCGGCGTGGCGT
The DNA here is from genome assembly GCF_044766365.1 of Streptomyces sp. NPDC102279. Lineage (NCBI taxonomy): Bacteria > Bacillati > Actinomycetota > Actinomycetes > Kitasatosporales > Streptomycetaceae > Streptomyces > Streptomyces sp. NPDC102279. Next base: position 182,118 of record NZ_JBIWLU010000012.1, read on the forward strand.
GTGCCCGTCCGGCCGGGGAGAGCGGGCGGGGAGTCGCCGCTGCCCGGCCGGGCGGGTGCGGCCCGGTGCAAGCCAAGGCCGGTGATTCTGCCGATGTGCGCAGGCGGTTGAGGGCCGGACAGTTGCCACCGCAACCACCGAGACGGACCCCGCCGCACCTCGGCGTGTGCCATCCGACACCCATGCCCCGGCAACGCCGTGGGCGCGGCGCGGGTCCGTCGTCCCTCACCGAGAGGATGCACCCACCGTGCAGCAGAACCGCGCACTCCCCGCCGCACCCGGCGGCCCCGCCCCGTCCGGACGCCGACCGCACCGGCTCACGAGCCGTCTGGTGCGGGCCGGCCTCGCGGCGCTCCTGGCCGCGGGCGGACTCGTCGCCGCCCAGGCCACCGGAGCGCAGGCCGCCGGAGAACCGGTCGTCTCGGCGCAGGCCGCCGCGAACCCCTACGAGCGCGGCCCCGCCCCCACGACGGCCAGTATCGAGGCGAGCCGCGGGTCGTACGCCGTCTCGCAGACCAGCGTGTCCTCGCTGTCGGTGTCCGGCTTCGGCGGCGGCACCATCTACTACCCGACCTCGACGAGCGACGGGACCTTCGGCGCGGTCGTCATCGCACCCGGCTACACCGCGTACCAGTCGTCCATCTCCTGGCTCGGGCCGCGGCTCGCCTCCCAGGGCTTCGTGGTGTTCACCATCGACACCCTGACCACCCTCGACCAACCGGACAGCCGCGGGCGGCAGTTGCTCGCCGGCCTCGACTACCTCACCCAGAGCAGTTCCGTGCGGACCCGGATCGACAGCACCCGGCTCGGCGTGATGGGCCACTCCATGGGCGGCGGCGGCACGCTGGAGGCCGCGAAGAGCCGTCCCTCGCTCCAGGCGGCCATCCCGCTCACCGGCTGGAACCTCGACACCACCTGGCCGGAGATCAAGACGCCGACCCTGGTCGTGGGCGCCGACGGTGACACGATCGCGCCGGTGGCCACGCACTCCGAGCCCTTCTACCAGAGCCTGCCGAGCACCCTCGACAAGGCGTACCTGGAGCTGCGGGGCGCCACCCACTTCACGCCCAACAGCTCGAACACCACGATCGCGAAGTACAGCATTTCGTGGCTGAAGCGGTTCATCGACAACGACACCCGCTACGAGCAGTTCCTGTGCCCGCTGCCGCAGGCGTCCCTCACGATCGCCGAGTACCGGGGCAACTGCCCGCACACCTCCTGACCTCGACCCGCACGACCCCGTGCGCTGGTGACGGCCACCGGAACCGGTGGCCGTCACCAGCGTCCGCGTCCGCCTCGGGACGGGGCGCAACCGCCACGGAGCCTGTGTACGGCGGCACTTGTGCCGGTGCACAAGCCTTGCGCCCCGGGCCTGGGAGCCGGCCCATCCGGCACCCCGCCGGGGCCCTGTCCGTCCTGGTCACACAGGGTTTCCGGGGCCGCCCGGTCAAGTGAACGCGGGTCTTCCGCCTTCGTTTACGCGGAAGTAACGTGGCGGTCGTGACGGGAAACGCGACTGCGCGAAGTCCACTCCGGACAACGGGCCGGAGCGCCTTACCGCCGCCTCCGCGAGGGGCGGCGCGCGAACCGGGCCGGAGCCGCGACCCCGGCCGCCCGGACCCTCCCGGATGCTCGGTGGAGCCACCCACGCTGCCGGGCGCCATGGCACCCGGGGCCGCCGCGACCACTCCTGAGCCGCCCCGCCGCGTCGACGACGACGGCACCGGACCGCACGACGGCACCGGACCGCTCGCGCGCCGTCCCGAGACCCCGGAGAGCCGGGTCCGTCCGGACGGTGCGGAACGCCGGGTGCCGCCGCTCGACCCGCGCGCAGTCACGGCCGTATACGACCCCGCCCCGCAGGACACCCCACGGTCCCGCGCACGGCCGGGCGCCGGTGGGGGACCGGGGCGCGCACCGACGGCCGCCGAACTCCCGTTTCCCGCACCGCAGTCCGCCGCCGGACCCACCCGTCCCGGCGAACCGTCGAACGTCCTCCCGGCCGACGACCGGCGTACGGACATCGCTGAACCTGCCCGCCCCGCCGGGAGAGTCGAAACCGGACCGGCCGACAGCAGGGGTTTCGCAGGCGCGGACGCCGCCGGTACCGCCGACCGCACCGACGAGAGCGGGTGCGCCCTCGGGCTCATCGACGCGGCGGAGCAGGCCCGGCTCGCCGGACTGCCCGGCCGGGCACGGGAGTTGCTCGCGCGGGCCGGGTACGAGGGGGCGCCCGACGCGGTCCGGGGAGCGGCCCAGCTGGTGCACGGGCAGCTCGGCCTCCAGGACGGCCCCGTCGCCGACGCCCGCGAAGTGCTGCTGCTGGCGGCCGAGTTGCTGGCGGCCGACCCGGCCCGCGCCCTCGCCGCCCGGCTCGCCGCGATGGAGGCCGCCTGGGCGATGGGTGACGCGGTGGCCTGCCTGGAGGCCCTGGACCGCGGGCCCGGACAGCGCGGATCCGATGCCGTGAACCCCGTCCCGGGGGCGGCTGATCCCGAGGAGCCGGACCGCGCCCCCGGGCAGCCGGAGACCGACGGCCGCGTCGCCGCGTACCGGGCGGGGATGTCCGCGGTCATGCACGGCCGGCTGGACACCGGACGGCGGCGGTTGCGGGAGGTGGTCGCCGCGACGGGGGCCGCCGGGATCGTCGACGGCCCCGAGTCCCTGCTGCTGGCGGGGGGAGCGGCGCTCGTCGCCGGTGACCTCTCCGCCGCCTGCCGGGCCAACTCCCGCGCGCTCGCCGTCGCCAGGGCCCGCGGACCGTACATCCTGGTCGCCCAGGCCCTGGAGCGCCTCGCGTACGGGGAACTGCGCGCGGGCCGGCACGCGCGGGCCCGCGCCCACGCCGAGGACGGCCTGCGCACCGCCCTCGCCGCCGGGCAGAGCAACCTGGCGGCTCACCATCACGCGATCCTCGCGCTGGTGGCGTCCGTCGAGGGGTCCCAGGAGGCCGTCGCGGAGCACGCGTCCGCCGCCGAGCGCATGGCCGCGCCGCACGGTCTCGCGCAGGCCGCCACCCTGTCCCAATGGGCGCGGGCGCGTGCAGATCTGGCCCGCGGCCGGCTCCCTGAGGCCGCCGCGCGGCTCGGCCCGCTGGTGGGCGCCGGACCGCGCCACGGCCACTTCGCCATACGGATGCTCGCGGTCCCCTGCTTCGTGGAGGCGGCGGCCCGCACCGGCCAGGAGGAGGCCGCCCGGTCGGCGGTGGCCGAGTTCACGCACTGGACCGCGCAGGGCGCCGATCCGCAGGCACCGGCGCAACTGGCCCGCTGCCGGGCGCTGTTGAGTGACGACGACGGATGCGAGCCGCTGTTCACCGCCGCGCTCGCCCACCACGAGGAGGTCGTCGGCGACTTCGAACGCGGCCGGACCCAACTCCTCTACGGCGCCTGGCTGAGACGGCGGCGCAGACCGGGGGAGGCCCGCGGGCGCCTGCGGGACGCGCTGGTGTCCTTCGAGCGGGGCGGCGCGCTCGGCTGGGCCGCGCAGACGAGGGCGGAACTGCGCGCCACCGGTGACGCGTCCCCCGCCGAACCGGCCGGCCCGCTCGCTCTCCTGACGCCCCAGCAGCTGCGGATCGCTCGCTGTGTGGCGGAGGGAGCCACCAACCGTGAAGTGGCGCTGCGCCTGTCGGTGAGCCCCCGCACGGTGGACCATCACCTGCGGAATGTCTTCGCCGCCCTGGGGGTCCGCTCCCGCGTCGAGCTCTCCCGCTGGGTGGACCGCGCGGAGAAGACCACCGCACACCCCTAGGTACCGACTGGGCGGTATGTCATCCTGCGGGATCAGGAGGTCCGGAGCACCCGTGTGCCGCGCGTCGGCCCCCGGGACCGGCCGGACCGAGCCGACTCCGGTGGAGGACAGCGATGCAGCACCTCGTACCCGCCCACGGCCGGCCCCTGCCCGGACGGCGGCCCCTGGTACCGGCCGCACGCTCCGCCGTCGACGCGGAGGCCCTCTCGGTCCTGCACCGCGCCGCCCGGGCACTCATGGCGGGGCTGCCCGAGCTGACGGAACGCCTGATGACGCTGCTGAGGGAGCGTGAACCCGCCTACCGCACGGCCATGGAGGCCGACGTGGACGGCGTGCGCGACGAGGTGCAGCGTTCGTTGCGGCTCAACGTCGGCTCCCTGATCCGGCCCGGTGAGCTGCGCGAGGACGCCCAGCGCTGCTCGTGGGCCATCGGCAGGGCGCGGGCCGAACGAGGGCTCCCGCTCGACGCGCTGCTGCGCGCCTTCCGCCTCGGCGGCGGCATGATCTGGCAGGAACTCGTCGACGAGACGACCCGCCGCCATCCCGCCGACGCCCGCCTGCTCGTGCATGTCGCCGCCGACGTCTGGAACTTCGTCGACGACCACTGCGCCGTGGTGGCCGACGCCTACCGGCAGACCGAGCGCGAGCTGATGTGGCGGCGGGAGAACCGGCTGCGGCTGATGACGGCGGCGCTGCTCGACGGCACCGCCCGGATCGCCGACCTGCCCGCCACCGCGGCCGCCCTCGGCCTCCCCGAGCAGGGGAGGTACGCGGTCGTCCTGGCCCGGCTGCCCGCAGGCCGGGCGTTCGCCGAGGCGCGGAGCCAGGTGCACCTCTCCGGCCTGCGGGTGCTCTGGTACCGCGACCGTGACCGGGACGGCGCGGGCAGCTACGGCATCGTCCTGCTCGGCGGCCACCCCCACGACGGGGACGGACCCGGTCACGGTCACGAGACCGGGCTCCTCGACACCGGCACCGGGCCGGACTACGGCGCGGAGGAGCGCACCCCGGGCGCCACCGCTGCCGACGACGGCGGCGACGGACGGGGTGAGGGGCGTCCGTGGGCGTACGGACTCGACGTGGACGCCGGGGAGATCGCCCGCCGGCTGACCGCCCCGCCCGTGGCCCGGATCGGGATCAGCCCGGTGGTGGAGGGCCTCGCGGCGATCGGTGACGCCCGTCGTCTCGCGGACACCGCCCTGCGGGCCTGCCCCCGGTCCGGCGGCACCGTCGTACTGGAGGAACACCTGCCCGCCGCGCTCGTCGTCTCCGCCCCGGCGCTCGGCGCCGCGCTCTCCGAGCGGGTCCTCGGGCCGCTGCTGCGGCTCGACCTGTCCGACCGGGACATCATGCTGGACACCCTCACGGCCTGGCTCGCCTGCGACGGTTCCGCCCAGCGGGCCGCCGGACGGCTCTACTGCCACCGCAACACGGTCCTGAACCGGCTGCGCCGCTGCGAGCAGCTCACCGGCCGCTCGCTGACCCGCCCCGCGGACGTGGTGGAACTGTCCCTGGCGCTGGCCGCGCACACGCTGCTCGACCCCTGAGCGGCTCTTGTCGCCCCGTGGTGGGGGAAGCCCCGGTCGCTTCGGCGGCCGGGGCTCTTTCGTGGGAGGCGGCGGCTCGCCGGTGAACACGTGAGAGAAGCGGTGGATGCGAAAGGGAAGTTGCGCAATTTTTGTTGCGCAACTTTTCTTTCACATCTACGGTGGAAGACATGACACGCAAGGAAGACCGGCGCATCAGCGACATGGGGACGCTCAAGGCGATCGCCCACCCGCTCCGCATGCAGCTGTACCGCGCCCTGCACGTCGCGGGCGCGGCCACCGCGTCCCAGCTCGGCGAGCAGGTCGACGAGGCGCCGTCGCTGGTCAGCTATCACCTGCGCAAGCTCGCCGAGCACGGGCTGATCGAGGAGGCCGAACCGCGCAGCGGAGACGGCCGCGAGCGCTGGTGGCAGGCGGCCTCGGAAGGCGTGAGCGTCCACGACGAGGACTTCCGGAGCGCCCCGGAGAAGGCCGCCGCCCACACCGCCTTCGCCCGGCTCCTCGTCGACCAGCGGGCCGACCTCTACCGGCGCTTTCTGGACGAGCGGCACGCCTGGGGCGCCGAGTGGGGCAGCGCCGCGTCCGACTCCGAGTCGAACCTGCGCCTGACCCCGGGCGAACTGGCCGAGCTCAACAAGGAGTTGCTCACCGTCATCAGGAAGTACGACGAGAAGGGCCGCGCGGACGAGGCGGCCGGCGACACCGAAGGGCGCGAGAACGTCGCGCTGCACACGTACGGCTTCCCGTTCCGCGCCTGACTCCGAGAGGACCCGGTCCGTGACCACGACCGTCATACCGCCCGTCGCCCACGCCCCCGGCAGACCCGCCCACCGCGACGGCAACGTACTGCGCTGGCTCGGCGCCTACGCGGCCTCGATGATCGGCGACAACGTCTTCTACATCGCCCTGTCCTGGGCGGCCGTCCAGTCCGGCACGCCGTCGCAGGCGGGGCTCGTGATGGCCGTCAGCGCCGTGCCACGGGCCCTGCTGATGCTGGGCGGAGGAGTGGTCGCCGACCGGTTCGGGCCGCGCAGGGTGGTCATCGGCAGCGACGCGGTGCGGTGCGCGGCCGTCCTGACCGTCGCCGCGCTGCTCTTCGTGGCCAGTCCCGGGCTCTGGCTGCTGGCTCTGCTCGCCGTGGTCTTCGGCATCGTCGACGCCGTGTTCATGCCCGCCGTGGGTGCCCTGCCCGCCCGGGTCACCGGCCGGGACCAGCTCGCCAGGGTCCAGGGCATGCGCGGCCTCGCCGTCCGCTTCGCCAACGTGCTGGGCGCGCCCCTCGGCGGACTCGGCGTGGCACTCGGCGGCTCGGCGACGGCCTTCGCGCTCGCCGGCCTGCTCATCGCGGTGTCGGTGCCGCTGCTGATCTCCGTACGGATGCGGGAGCCCGCGTCGGCCGTCGTCGACGGCGCGCCCGGGGACCCGGGAGGCGTCCCCGCGCGCGGGGACGAATCGGGCACACACGTGCGCGTGCCCGACGGCCGGGACGGCGCGGCCGTCGCGCCGGAGCGGCCCGCCCGCGCCACCGCCTGGCGCGATCTGCGCGACGGACTGCGCTACATCCGTGGCCACCGCGTCCTCGCCCCGCTCATCGTCGCCATCGCCCTCGGCGACCTCGGCTTCGTGGGCCCCCTGAACGTGGGGCTGGCCCTGCTCGCCGACCAGCGGGGGTGGGGCGCGTCCGGCATGGGCCTCGTCGTCGCCGCCTTCGGCGCCGGTGCGGGAGCCGCCGCGCTGCTGCTGGCCTGGCGCGGCACGCTCCCGCGCGCCGGGAGCGCGGGCGCCGCGGCCCTCCTGGGCGGCTCCGTCGCAATCGGCGCGCTCGCCTACGTGCCGGGCGTCGGCGCGGCCGTCGGTGTCGCCCTCGCCATCGGACTGCTCGCCGGACTCAGCGGCGCCCTGTGCGGAGCACTCCTGCAGACGCAGTCCGACCCCGCCTACCTGGGCCGGGTCACCGCCGTCGCGGGCATCGTCAGCCTGGGCCTCGCCCCGCTCAGCATGCCGCTGACCGCCGCCGCGATCGGCTGGTGGGGCACCGGACCCGTCTTCGTCGCCAGCGCCGTCGTGTGCGGACTCGGCGGGGTCGTCGCTCTCTGCGTCCGGGACCTGCGGCGGGCCGAGCTGCCCCGCTGACCGTTCGCGACGGAACGGGCCCGGAGCCCGACAGCCGGCGGCCTTCGAACGATGCCGGCCGAAGGCGCCGGGCGACCCGGTGTCCTCAGATCCCGAGCGGCTTCCCTTCCTGAAGCCTGGTGATCGCCTCCTTGTCGCCGTCCAGCTCGACGTCCGCGACAGCCTGGCGGCCGAACGCGAACATCAGCAGCTCGGAGGGCTCGCCGGTCACCGTCACGACCGGCGTGTTCTTGTTCAGCACCGTCGTCTGACCGTTCGGACGGCGCAGAACCACGCCCGTCGGGGTGCCGCGGCCCATCAGCCGGGCCGTGCGCTCCAGGCGCGACCAGAGGGCCTCCTGGAACACCGCGTCCAGCGGGCGCGCAGTCCAGCCGGGCTGCGCCCGCCGCACGTCCTCGGTGTGGACGTAGAACTCGACCACGTTCGACGCCTCGTCGATCTGCTTCAGGGAGAACGGCGAGAACCGCGGCGGGCCCGTGCGGACCAGCCGGATCAGTTCCTCGTACGGCTTCGTGGCGAACTCCGCCATCACCCGGTCGAGGCGGGGGGCGAGCTGCTTGACGAGGAGGCCGCCCGCCGCGTCGGGGCGGCGCTCGCGGACCACCACGTGGGCCGCGAGATCCCGGGAGTTCCAGCCCTCACAGAGGGTCGGGGCCTCCGGGCCCACGGCTTCCAACAGGTCGGCGAGAAGGAGTCGTTCACGCTTCGCATGGGTCGACATGCCAGCCAGCCTACGACCGGGTGGCCGGTCCGCCCAGTGGAGAACGGGGCGGATCCGGCCAGGCCCGCCCCGGGCACGGCCAACGGGTCCGGCCTGTGGACAACGGGCGGGTACGTCCGCCGGGCGCGGCACAATGGCACCCATGACCAGCACGCCTCCGCCCAGCAGCCTCGACCCCGAGATCGCCGCCCGCCTCAAGCGAGGCACCGACGGACTCGTCCCCGCCATCGCCCAGCAGTACGACACCGGTGAGGTGCTGATGCTGGGCTGGATGGACGACGAGGCGCTGCATCGCACCCTCACCACGGGCCGCTGCACCTACTGGTCGCGCAGCCGCCAGGAGTACTGGGTCAAGGGCGACACCTCCGGCCACGTCCAGCACGTGAAGTCCGTGTCCCTGGACTGCGACGCCGACACCGTGCTCGTGCGCGTCGACCAGGTGGGCGCCGCCTGCCACACCGGCGACCGCACCTGCTTCGACGCCGACGCGCTGCTGAAGGACGCCGGGACGGCACCAGCGACCGGCGATTCCGGTGTACCGGCCCGGGATCAGTAAGGTCAGCCGCCATGGACCTCGAGACGTTCCGCAAGCTGGCCACCGACCGCCGTGTCATCCCCGTCAGCCGCAAGCTGCTCGCGGACGGCGACACGCCGGTCGCGCTCTACCGCAAGCTGGCCGCCGAGCGCCCCGGCACGTTCCTGCTCGAATCCGCGGAGAACGGCCGCACCTCCCTGTCCTGGTCCCGCTACTCCTTCGTCGGCGTCCGCTCCGCCGCGACCCTCACGGAGCGGGACGGACAGGCGCACTGGCTCGGCACCCCGCCGGTCGGCGTCCCCGTGGACGGTGACCCGCTCGCCGCGCTGCGCGCCACCATCGAGGCGCTGCACACCCCGCACGGCGAGGGCCTGCCCCCGTTCACCGGCGGCATGGTCGGCTATCTGGGCTACGACATCGTGCGCCGCCTGGAGAAGATCGGGCCCGGCGAGCGCGACGACCTGAAGCTGCCCGAGCTGACCATGCTGCTCACCAGCGACCTGGCCGTCCTCGACCACTGGGACGGCTCGGTCCAGCTCATCGCCAACGCCATCAACCACAACGACCTCGACACGGGCGTCGACGAGGCCTACGCGGACGCCGTCGCCCGCCTCGACGCCATGGAGGCCGACCTCTCGCGCGCGGTCTCCCAGCCGCCCGCCGCGCTCCCGCCCTCCGAACTGCCGGAGTACACCGCTCTCTGGGGCGGCCCCGACTTCCGGGCGGCCGTCGAGGACGTCAAGGAGCGCATCCGGGCCGGCGAGGCCTTCCAGGTCGTCCCCTCCCAGCGCTTCGAAACGCCGTGCACGGCCAGCGCGTTGGACGTCTACCGCGTGCTGCGGGCGACCAACCCCTCCCCGTACATGTACCTGTTCCGCTTCGACGGTTTCGACGTCGTCGGTTCCTCCCCGGAGGCCCTCGTCAAGGTCGAGGACGGGCAGGCGATGGTGCACCCCATCGCGGGCACCCGGCCGCGCGGCGCCACCGTCCAGGAGGACCAGGCCCTCGCCGACGAGCTGATCGCCGACCCCAAGGAGCGCGCCGAGCACCTCATGCTCGTCGACCTCGGGCGCAACGACCTGGGACGCGTCTGCCGGCCGGGCTCCGTCGAGGTCGTCGACTTCATGTCCATCGAGCGGTACTCGCACGTGATGCACATCGTCTCCACGGTGACCGGCCGCGTCGCCGCCGGCCGTACCGCGTTCGACGTGCTCACCGCCTGCTTCCCCGCCGGCACCCTGTCCGGCGCGCCGAAGCCGCGCGCGATGCAGATCATCGACGAACTGGAGCCCTCCCGGCGCGGGTTGTACGGCGGCTGCGTCGGCTACCTGGACTTCGCGGGCGACTCCGACACCGCCATCGCCATCCGCACGGCCCTGCTGCGCGACGGCACGGCGTACGTGCAGGCCGGCGCCGGCATCGTCGCCGACTCGGTCCCGGAGGCGGAGGACGAGGAGTGCCGCAACAAGGCGGCGGCGGTGCTCCGAGCGGTCCACACGGCGAACCGCCTCGGCGGCTGACCCCGGCCGCTCCAGCTCCGTCCCGTCCCGCCCAGGGCCTGGAAGGCGGAGCGAGGGCCGGCCGTCACCGAGTGGCGGGCCGGCGGTCGGCCCGGCGTGGGTCGATGGTTCGTCCCGCCCACCTGGCCCCGTGTCCGCGCCCGCCGGTCCGGCGCCCCGGACGTCGTTGCCTCGGGTCCGGGCCGGCCCGGCCCCGACGGCTCGCCCACCCACCCGCCCGGCCCTGTGCTCTTGCCCGCCCTGCGGCCCCTCGACCTGCTCTCCACGCAGCTCCGGCGGCCCCCGACCGTCCGGGACCGATCCCTGGAGCGGTCGGACCGCGGCCAGTTGAGGGACGTCCGGGCGCCCGCGGGGACGTACCGGTGCGGGCAATAGGACGAGGGTCACGTGAGCCCCGGGTGACGGTTCGACCCGGGTTCAGGCGATAGTGGACCACGTGACTGCTGTACCTCACCCCCGATCCGAAGCCGCGGGACCCTCCCGGTCCGGCCGCCGCAGCCTTGGCGTGGCCCTGCTGAGCGGTGCGCTCGGCGCGACCGTGGCCCTGCTGTCCACCCGGCAGAGCTGGGCGGAGGGAACCGCGACCGTGGCCGGCGGCGCCTTTCCGCTGACCGCGACGGGCAGCGACGTCACGGGTGTGCCCGCGGCGCTCGCGATAGTCGGCCTCGCCGCGCTGGTCGCCGTCTTCGCCGTCCGCCGCTCCGGCCGCCTGCTGGTCTCCGTGCTGCTCGCGCTCTCCGGCGCGGGCACGGTCGTGGCGGCCGTCCTCGGCGCGGGCGACACCTCCGCCCTCGACGAGCAGGCCGCCGCCGCCTCCGGCAACACCGCCGCCACCGCGGCCGGACTCAGCCACACCGCCTGGCCGTACGTGGCCGCGGCGGGCGGCGCGCTGATCCTGCTGGCCGGCCTTCTCGCCGTGCGCTACGGACGGCTGTGGCCCGCCATGTCCGGCCGCTACGAGCGCGACGGCACTCCCCGGCCCCGCAAGGCGAAGCCGGTGGACCCGGACCGCCCCGAGGAGCTCTGGAAGGCCCTCGACCGCGGCGAGGACCCCACAGGCCCGGACCCCGCCGGGACCTGAGTCCCGGCCCGTGAGGACCTGCGTCCCCACCTCGCCCGGTCGAACGCCCCGGGCCGGACGTCCCGACCCGGCCGGACCGACGCGCGACGGGCGACCCCCCCGCTCACGGCAGACCCGTCCGTACGGGACAATGGACGACGAGCGTCCGACTCACACACGCATACAGCAACGAGGAGCAAGTCATGGCGGGCAGCAGCCACGGTCACACCCCGGCCGCCTGGACCGGTGTCATCATCGCCTTCATCGGCTTCTGCATCGCGGGTGCCTTCATGGTGACGGCCGACCCGCTGGGCTTCTGGGCCGGCCTGGTCGTCGTCGTCCTCGGTGGCGTCGTCGGCATGGTCATGCGGAGCATGGGCCTGGGCCAGCCGAAGGCCTCCTCCCCGCAGGTCGCGCGCGCCCGGGAGACCGCGAGCGCCGACGCCTGATCCCCGAAGGTCCACGTCGAAAGGCGGTCCCGGCACATCCGCCGGGGCCGCCTTTCGCGAACCGGGCGAGCGTCCGCCTCGCGCGCGGGGCAGAATGCGTCGGGTGAACGCCGAATCCCAGAGGGTGACGCAGACCGGGGGCCCCGGCCCCTGGAGCCCGTCCGGCACGCAGCCCCACACCGGTCCCGCCGCGGGGGCGCACACCGTCCCCGCTCCGGCGGCCCCCGCGGGCACCTCCACGGGGACGGGCGCCCGCGCGGTCCTGCGGAGGCTCGCCGTGCCGGCCGGGATGCTCGCGGCCGTCGCCGGTGCCTTCGCCTACGTCGGTGCCGTCGACCCCAACCAGCCCGGGCACTACCCGGTCTGCCCGCTGCTGCGCCTCACCGGCGTGTACTGCCCCGGCTGCGGCGGTCTGCGCAGCGCGCACGCCTTCGTCCACGGAGACGTCGCCGCGGCGCTCACGGACAACGCGCTCGCCGTCGCCGGCTACCTCGTCTTCGCCGTCGTGTGGGCCTTCTGGGTGATCCGTGTCGTGCGTGGCCGGCCGGCCGGGCTCGACCTCGGACCGGTCCACCTGTGGACCGTGGGCGCATTGGTGCTGGTCTTCACGGTTGTCCGGAACCTGCCCTTCGGCGGCTGGTTGCATCCTTGATCAAATGACAAATGTCCAGGTAGTGGGACCGGCGTCAACCGGATGCGAGGGCTACGCCTTCCTCCGGATACCATCGCAGTGACCCACTTTTCCGTCAGCGACGGTGAACCCGGGTCGGCTGATCCACCGCTTCAACCGTCCACCGCAGGGAAGGGGGCCGCTCGCGTGAGTGTGCTCGACGAGATCATCGACGGAGTCCGTGCCGACCTCGCGGAGCGGCAGGCGCGCGTCAGCCTCGACGAGCTCAAGGAGCGCGCGGCGAAGGCTCCTGCGGCCAAGGACGGCGTAGCCGCCCTGCGAGGTGACAGCGTCAAGGTCATCTGCGAGGTGAAGCGGTCCAGCCCCTCCAAGGGCGCGCTCGCCGCGATCGCCGACCCGGCGGCCCTGGCGGCCGACTACGAGGCGGGTGGCGCGGCCGTCATCTCCGTCCTCACCGAACAGCGCCGCTTCGGCGGTTCGCTCGCCGACCTGGAGGCCGTCCGCGCCCGCGTGGACATCCCGGTCCTGCGCAAGGACTTCATCGTCACGTCGTACCAGCTCTGGGAGGCCCGCGCGTACGGCGCCGACCTGGCGCTGCTCATCGTCGCGGCCCTCGACCAGCCCGCCCTGGAGTCCCTCATCGAGCGGGCCGAGTCCATCGGGCTCACCCCGCTGGTCGAGGTGCACGACGAGGACGAGGTCGAGCGCGCGGTGGACGCCGGAGCGAAGATCATCGGTGTCAACGCGCGCAACCTCAAGACGCTGAAGGTCGACCGCACCACCTTCGAGCGCCTCGCCCCCGAGATCCCGGACGAACTCGTCAAGATCGCCGAGTCCGGTGTCCGCGGCCCGCACGACCTCATCGCGTACGCCAACGCGGGCGCCGACGCGGTCCTGGTCGGCGAGTCCCTCGTCACCGGCCGCGACCCGAAGTCCGCCGTCTCCGACCTCGTCGCCGCCGGCGCCCACCCGGCGCTGCGGCACGGACGGGACTGACCCTCCGGTGACCACCCCGACCCTCGCCCCCGCCGCACCCCGTCCGGGCTCACGCCCCGACGGCGTCGCGGTGTGCGCGGGGTCGGCCCCGTCGGACCGGTCCGGCGGTCCCGTCCGGCCCCGCGCCGGATCGCCCGTACCGCGCACGGTCGACGGAGGCTCCCTCCCGGCCGTCACGCCGGACGGGCACCTCGTCGGTACCGGGCGGCCCCGTGTGCCGTCCGGCGCGGTACTCCCCGCCGCCTCCGCGGCTCGCGACCCCTACGCGCGGCTGGCCCGCGGCTGCCGTCCGCGCGGCTGCCGGGCCCCCGCCCGCCGGGTCCACGGGCGCCGCGTGCGCTACGTCATCGGCGACGAGCCGGGCCAGGTCAACGGCATGCGATGGCCCGAGCGCGTACGCGCGCTCGCACCCCGTCCGGCCGCGCCCACTCCTCAGGTGGGCTGAGCACGGTCCTCCCTCGGGTGGGCCGGCCGGTTCCGCCACCCCCGAACCTCGTGACAGCACGCCTGTCGCGGCGGTCGGGTGGGCAGGCGGCGGGGCGGCGCTGTCGCCGACGAGCACGTCGGTGACCGCTGAGCGCGGGTGCGTCCCGTTGACGTAACTCCTGTCCGACCCGTGACCGGGGCTGTCGCCCCTGCGAGGTAACCGCATGCCCAGCGAGTTCTTCATTCCCGACCCCGAGGGTCAAGTCCCCACCGCCGAGGGCTACTTCGGCGCGTTCGGCGGAAAGTTCATCCCGGAGGCGCTGGTCGCCGCCGTGGACGAGGTCGCCGTCGAGTACGACAAGGCGAAGGCCGACCCAGAGTTCGCCCGCGAGCTCGACGACCTGCTCGTCCACTACACCGGACGCCCCAGCTCCCTCACGGAGGTGCCGCGCTTCGCCGAACACGCGGGCGGCGCACGCGTCTTCCTCAAGCGCGAGGACCTCAACCACACCGGCTCGCACAAGATCAACAATGTGCTCGGCCAGGCCCTGCTCACGAAGCGCATGGGCAAGACCCGCGTCATCGCGGAGACCGGCGCCGGCCAGCACGGCGTCGCCACGGCCACCGCCTGCGCGCTGTTCGGCCTCGAATGCACCATCTACATGGGCGAGATCGACACCCAGCGCCAGGCACTGAACGTGGCCCGTATGCGGATGCTCGGCGCCGAGGTCATCGCCGTGAAGTCCGGCTCGCGCACCCTCAAGGACGCCATCAACGAGGCGTTCCGCGACTGGGTCGCCAACGTCGACCGCACCCACTACCTCTTCGGCACGGTGGCGGGCCCGCACCCCTTCCCCGCCATGGTCCGCGACTTCCACCGCGTCATCGGCGTCGAGGCCCGCCGGCAGATCCTGGAGCGCGCAGGGCGGCTGCCCGACGCCGCCATCGCCTGTGTCGGCGGCGGCTCCAACGCCATCGGCCTCTTCCACGCCTTCATCCCCGACGGCGACGTCCGCCTGATCGGCTGCGAACCCGCCGGGCACGGCGTCGAGACCGGCGAGCACGCGGCGACGCTGACCGCGGGCGAGCCGGGCATCCTGCACGGATCGCGGTCGTACGTCCTTCAGGACGAGGAGGGCCAGATCACCGAGCCCTACTCGATCTCGGCCGGACTCGACTACCCCGGCATCGGCCCCGAGCACGCCTACCTCAAGGACAGCGGCCGTGGCGAGTACCGCGCGGTCACCGACGACGCGGCGATGCAGGCACTGCTGCTGCTCTCCCGCACCGAGGGCATCATCCCGGCCATCGAGAGCGCCCACGCCCTCGCCGGCGCCCTGGAGGTCGGCAAGGAGCTGGGCAAGGACGGGCTGATCGTCGTCAACCTGTCCGGGCGCGGCGACAAGGACATGGACACCGCCGCCCGCTACTTCGGCCTGTACGAGACCGGGGCCGACGCCGTCGTCCCCGCGGACGCCGAGGGCGAGCACGCCGAGATCGAGGGGGACGCCAAGTGAGCGGCAACATCCAGCTGTTGAGCGACACCCTCGCCGCGGCGAAGGCCGAGGGCAGGTCCGCCCTCATCGCCTACCTGCCGGCCGGGTTCCCGACCGTCGACGGCGGGATCTCCGCCGTCAAGGCCGTCTTCGAGGGCGGCGCCGACATCGTCGAGGTCGGGCTGCCGCACAGCGACCCCGTCCTCGACGGGCCCGTCATCCAGACCGCCGACGACATCGCCCTGCGGGGCGGCCTCAAGATCGCGGACGTGATGCGGACGGTCCGGGAGTCGTTCGAGGCCACCGGCAAGCCGGTCCTCGTGATGACGTACTGGAACCCCATCGACCGCTACGGCGTCGAGCGTTTCACCGCCGAGCTCGCGGAGGCGGGCGGCGCGGGCTGCATCCTGCCCGACCTGCCCGTGCAGGAGTCGGCCCTGTGGAGGGAGCACGCCGACAAGCACGGTCTCGCGACCGTCTTCGTCGTCGCGCCCAGCAGCAGGGACGCCCGGCTCGCGGAGATCACCGCCGCGGGCAGCGGCTTCGTCTACGCGGCCTCCTTGATGGGCGTCACCGGAACGCGCGCGTCGGTCGGTGCCCAGGCACAGGAACTGGTCGCACGCACCAAGGCGACCACCGACCTGCCCGTCTGCGTCGGCCTCGGCGTCTCGAACGCCACCCAGGCCGCCGAGGTGGCCGGCTTCGCCGACGGCGTGATCGTCGGCTCCGCGTTCGTGAAGCTGATGCTGGACGCGCCGGACGAGGCGGCCGGTCTCGAAGGCGTCCGGGCGCTCGCGGGCGACCTGGCGAAGGGCGTACGCGGAACGGCGTAACGCCGGAGGGCGTGTCCGCACGTAACGGACAATACGCTCACTCGAACGGGTGGACCTTGGACCGGGGAGGCGCGCTGCGCCTCCCCGGTTCGTTCTGCCGGATGTGAGCGAGAAGAACCGTGACGGAAAGCGCAGCGCCCGCGAGCGGATGGCGGCGGAGCGAGAGAAGCAGAAGACCGCGGAGAAGCGCCGGCGCGCGCTGATCGTGGGGGCCTCGGTGGTCTGTGTGCTGGGTCTGGCGGCCGTGATCGGCGTGGTCGCCGCCAACTCGGGCAAGGACAAGAAGAGCGACGCCGCGGGCCCGGTCGTGACGCCCTCGGGGGCCACCGGCAAGGACAGTCTCGCCATCCCCGTCGGCAAGGACGGCGCCAAGTCGACCCTCACGGTCTGGGAGGACTTCCGCTGCCCGGCCTGCCAGGCCTTCGAGACGACGTACCGCCCGACCATCCACGAACTGGTCGACTCCGGCCGGCTCAAGGTGGAGTACCACCTCGTCACGCTGATCGACGGGAACATGGGAGGCAGCGGCTCCCGCAAGGCGGCGAACGCCGCGGCCTGCGCCCAGGACGCCGGAAAGTTCAGCGCGTACCACGACGTGCTCTACGAGAACCAGCCCAAGGAGACCGAGGACACCTTCGCCGACAACGCCAAGCTCATCGAGCTCGCGGGCAAGGTCGACGGGCTGGACACCCCCGCGTTCCAGAAGTGCGTCAACGACGGCACGCACGACAGCTGGGTCACGAAGTCGAACGCCGCGTTCCAGAGCAGCGGATTCAACGGCACGCCGACCGTGCTCCTCGGCGGAAAGAACATCTACGCGGACCAGTCGATGACGCCCGCCAAGCTGAAGCAGATGGTCGAGGCCGAGAACAAGGGCTGAGCCGCCCCTGGGGCCCCGGTGCCCCGGCCTGTCCGACAGGCCGGGGCACCGGCCGCTGTGGCCCGTGGGTCACAGCACGTTATGGACCCGTTGCAGGGCTGCCCGCCGTGGGTGGCGTCCGGCACGGTAGCGTCGACCTTGCCATGGAACTTGCCTTCATTCCCAGCCCGTCGCGCGGTGTGCTGCACCTCGGCCCCATTCCGCTGCGCGGCTACGCGTTCTGCATCATCATCGGCGTCTTCCTCGCCGTCTGGCTCGGCAACCGGCGCTGGATCGCCCGGGGCGGGCGGACCGGCACGGTGGCGGACATCGCGGTCTGGGCCGTGCCCTTCGGCCTCGTCGGCGGCCGGCTCTACCACGTGATCACGGACTACGAGCTGTACTTCAGCGCCGGCCGTGACTGGGTGGACGCCTTCAAGATCTGGGAGGGCGGCCTCGGCATCTGGGGCGCCATCGCGCTCGGGGCCGTCGGCGCGTGGATCGGCTGCCGCCGCCGGGGCATCCCGCTGCCCGCGTGGGCCGACGCCGTCGCACCCGGTATCGCCTTCGCGCAGGCGGCCGGACGCTGGGGCAACTGGTTCAACCAGGAGCTGTACGGCCGGGCGACGGACCTCCCGTGGGCGCTGCACATCACGTCCTCCACGGACGGCCGCGTCCCCGGCTACTACCACCCGACGTTCCTGTACGAGTCGCTGTGGTGCATCGGCGTCGGTCTGCTGGTCATCTGGGCCGACCGCCGCTTCACGCTGGGCCACGGACGCGCCTTCGCGCTGTACGTCGCGGCGTACTGCGTGGGCCGGTTCTGGATCGAGTACATGCGCGTCGACGACGCCCACCACATCCTGGGCCTGCGTCTCAACGACTGGACCGCGATCGGCGTCTTCCTCCTGGCGGTGCTGTACATCGTGCTCTCGTCCCGGATGCGTCCGGGCCGCGAGGCGGTCGTGGAGCCGGGTGCCGGTTCGGACGCCCCCTCCGACGGTGACGAGGCGACGGCTTCCGCCGCGGCGGAGGACGAGTCCGGGACGGACACCGGGGGCAAGGACGCGTCCGACGCCGAATCGGTCGACCTCGACAAGCCCGCCGCAGAGGACTCCGCCACCTCCGGGGAGCCCGCCGACGCCGACGGGTCCTCCGCCCGGAGGGAATCCGCGACGGAGCCCGACGAGGCGTCCGACGCCCCGTCCGCGTCGACGGCCTCGTCCCGGGACGAGGCAGGGTCGGCCAAGAAGAGCTGAGTTCCGCCCGTACGCCGAAGGGGGCGCCGCGTTCCAGGACGCGGCGCCCCCTTCGCGTTGCTCAGACCGCGCGGCGGGCCAGGGCGAGGGTGCGGCGGGCCCCCGTGACCACCGCCGCGTCGATGAAGCGGCCGTCCGGCAGGGCCTGGGCGCCCGGTTCGGCGGCGGCCGCCGCGATGACCGCCTCGGCGGCGTCGACCTCGGCGGGAGTGGGGAGGTAGGCCCGCTCGATGATGGGGAGCTGGCGGGGGTGGATGGCCGCGCGGCCGAGGAAGCCGAGCGCGCGCCCGTGGGCGCAGGACGCGGCCAGGCCCTCCACGTCGCGGATGTCGGGATAGACCGTCTGGACCGGCGGCGGCAGGCCCGCCGCGCGGGCGGCCACGATCACCCTGGCGCGGGACCAGTCCAGGCCCGCCCCGTCCCGGATGCCGAGGTCGGCGCGCAGGTCCGCCTCGCCGATCGCGATGCCGCGCAGCGCCTTGTGCGACGAGGCGATGTCGAAGGCCTGCTCCACACCGAGGGCCGTCTCCAGCAGGGCGTACAGCGGGATCGTGCCGCCCTCCGCGGGGGTCGCGCTCTCCGCCACCCGGACGACGTCGAAGCGCGAGGTCACCTTCGGCAGGCGCAGACCGGACAGGCCGGGCAGCGGCGAGAGGGTCTTCAGATCGGTGTCGGCGAACGGGCCGTCGAGGGCGTTGACCCGCACGTGCACCGGGACGGGCGGCCGCTCCGTGAGGAACTCGGCGGTGGCGGCGCGGGCATACCCCTTGCGGTCCGGGGCGACCGCGTCCTCCAGGTCGACGAGCACGACGTCCGCACCGGAGGCGAGGGCCTTGGCCACCACCTCGGGGCGGTCACCGGGCGCGTACAGGTAGGTGAGGGGCAGCAGCTCCGCCGTCACAGCGCCCCCTCCGCTCTCAGCGCCTCGATCTCGGTCCCGGTCAGGCCGAGTTCGGTGAGCACGGCGTCGGTGTCCGCGCCGTGCGGGCGGCCCGCCCAGTGGATCGCGCCGGGCGTGGCCGAGAGCCGGAAGATGACGTTCTGCATGCGCAACGGGCCCAGTTCGGGGTCGTCGACGGTGGTGACGGAGTCCAGGGCCTGGTACTGCGGGTCGGTCATGACGTCCCGGACGTCCTGCACGGGGGCCACCGCCGCCTCCGCCTTCTCGAACTCCGCGAGGACCTCGTCCCGGCTGTGGCGGGCGATCCACGCGCCGACCGCCCCGTCGAGGACGTCCGCGTGCCGGGCCCGCTCCGCGCCGGTCGCGAACCACGGCTCGTCGATCACGTCCGGGCGGCCGACGAGCCGCATCACCCGCTCGGCGACCGACTGCGCCGACGTGGAGACGGCGACCCAGGAACCGTCCGCCGTGCGATAGGTGTTGCGGGGCGCGTTGTTCGCCGAGCGGTTGCCGGTGCGGGCCTGCACATGACCGAGCTGGTCGTACCAGATGGGCTGCGGGCCGAGGACGGTCAGGATCGGCTCGATGATCGCCATGTCGATGACCTGGCCCTCGCCGGTGCGGTCACGCGCGTTCAACGCGGTCAGCACGGCGTACGCGGTCGCCAGCCCGGCGATCGAGTCGGCCAGGCCGAAGGGGGGCAGGGTCGGCGGCGCGTCCGGTTCGCCGGTGATGGCCGCGAAGCCGCTCATCGCCTCCGCGAGCGTGCCGAAGCCGGGACGGCGCGCGTAGGGGCCGAACTGGCCGAAGGCGGTGACCCGGGCGAGGATCAGCCGGGGGTTCGCCGCGGACAGTTCCTCCCAGCCCAGGTCCCACTTCTCCAGCGTGCCCGGGCGGAAGTTCTCGACGATCACGTCGGCCTCCGCGGCGAGCCGGAGCAGGGTGGCCCGGCCGCCGGGCTTGGACAGGTCGAGCGTGATCGTGCGCTTGTTGCGGCCGAGGAGCTTCCACCACAGACCGATGCCGTCCTTCGACGGGCCGTGGCCCCGGGACGGGTCCGGCTGCCTCGGGTGCTCGACCTTGACGACCTCCGCGCCGAAGTCGCCGAGCAGGGTGGCGGCGAGCGGGCCCGCGAACAGCGTCGCGAGGTCGAGGACGCGCAGGCCGCTGAGGGAGCCGCCCTCGGGTCGGCCGCTCATGAGCCGGACCGGACGGCGTCGATCTGCGAGCGGTACGGCATCGAGGTCGTCGCGCCGTGCCGCTGCACCGACAGGGCGGCGGCCGACGACGCCCAGGAGAGCGCCTCCGGCATCTCCCGGCCCTCGGCGAGCGCCACCGCGAGGGTGCCGACGAAGGTGTCGCCGGCACCGGTGGAGTCCACGGCGGTCACCTCCGGGGCGGGCACGGTGAGGGGTTCGGCGCCCCGGGCCGCGTAGAGGCAGCCGGCCGCGCCCAGCGTGACGACGACCTCCTGGACCTGTTCGAGGAGGGCGGCGGCGGCTCCGGCCGGGTCGGTGAACCCGGTGAGGGCGGCGGCCTCGTGCTGGTTGGGCACCAACAGGTCGATGGAGGCGAGGAGTTGGGGCGGAAGGAACTGGGCGGGGGCGGGGGTGAGGATGGTCCGGACGCCGTGCCTGCGGGCGGCCTCCGCGCCGGCGACGACGGCCTCCAGCGGGATCTCCAGCTGGAGTAGGAGCGCGTCGGCGCCGGCGATGAGCCCCTCGTCGCCGGGGGCGAGGGCGGTGACGGTGCCGTTGGCGGCGGGGATGACGACGATGGCGTTGGCGCCCTCGTCGTCCACCACGATGTGGGCGGTCCCGGACGGGCCCTCGATGGTGCGCAGATGGTCGGTGTTGACGCCGAAGTGCTCCAGGGTGGAGCGGAGTTGGGTGCCGAAGGAGTCGGCGCCCACCGCGCCGACCAGCGAGACGTCGGCGCCGGCGTGGGCGGCCGCCACCGCCTGGTTCGCGCCCTTGCCGCCGGGGATCGTGCGGAACTCCCTGCCCGTCACCGTCTCTCCGCGCTGGGGGGCTTTGGCGACATACGCGACGAGGTCCATGTTCGTGCTGCCGAGCACGGCGATATGGGTCATGGGCGAACGGTCTCCCGTTGTGTGAGGTGGGCGAGGGCGTCGAAGCCGACGCCGTCGAAGTCGGCGACGGAGGTGGCGAGCCGGTTCTTGAGGGGACTCGTCCATCGGTCGGGCAGGGCGGCGGGGTCGCCCGCGAGCAGGCCCGCGACGCTTCCGGCCGTCGCGCCGTTCGAGTCGGTGTCCAGGCCGCCGGACACCGCGCGGCACACCGACGCGCCGAAGTCGCCGTCCGCGTGGGTGAGGGCGGCGGCGATCAGCGCGGTGTTGGGCACGGCGTGGACCCAGTGGTAAGCGCGGTGCGTGGCGTGCAGTTCGTCGACGACGGTGTCGAAGTCCGCCGTCGTACGGGCGAGTCGGACGGCGTGCCGGACCGCGCGGGCCAGCCGGGAGCCGGGCGGCACGACCGTCAGCCCGGTGCGCAGGCAGGTGTGGATGTCGCTCGCCCCGGTCGCGGCCTCGGCGATGACGGCGGCCGTGAACATCGCCGCGTAGACGCCGTTGGCCGTGTGGGTGAGGACGGCGTCGCGGTGGGCCTGTTCGGCGGCTCCGGCCGGGTCGCCGGGGTTGGTCCAGCCGTGCACGTCGGCGCGGATCAGGGCACCGATCCACTCGCGGAACGGGTTGCGTCTGCGGGCGGTGTCCGGGGGTTCGACGCCGGCCAGCAGATTGCCGTAGGCGACGCGTTCGGCGGTGAAGGTCCGGCCGGCGGGGAGTTCGTCCAGCCAGAGCCGCGCCACGTCCGCCGTGCTGAAGCCTCTGCCGCAGCGCTGGAGCAGGAGGACGTTCAGCAGCGGGTAGTTGAGGTCGTCGTCCTCCGGCATGCCGTCGATGTTCTCGGCGAGGGAGGTGGGGGCGGAGCGCCGGTTCCAGGGGTGCGCGTCCAGGAGCCCCCGCGGGACGCCCCGCTCGGTGAACCAGGATTCGAGGGGCCAGTTGCCCGCGGCGCGGGCGAGCTCACGGATGCCGTGGAGGGGGAGCTTCTCCACGGGTTTGCCGAGCAGGCAGCCCACGGCCCGGCCCAGCCAGGCGGCCTCCAGCCGGGCCGGGCCGGGAGGCGGCGCGGGGGTGGACGGCGGGGCCGGCCACCGCGGGCAGCGGGCCCTGATGAGGGCCAGTTCCGTCGGCTCGTCGTCGGCCGACGGGGCCGGCAGCGTGTCGAGTTCGTCGAGCAGGTCCAGGGCCAGCCGGCGCAGCGGGGGCGGCGCCGGGACCGCCGAGGCGCCCGCGCGCAGCGGGGCCTCCCCGCCGCCCGCGGCGCGCCAGCGGGCGGCGACGGGGGCGGCGTCGCGGCCGTCCTGGGCCGCCTGGTGGAGTTCGTGGCCGAGGAGGTCCTCGGGCTGTACCCAGGTCAGCCGGAGCACGGTGTTCCCGTCAGCGCCGCGTACGCCGTCTCGTGGGCCCGGCGGCGTTCGACGTCACGGTCGAAGATCTCCCGCGTCACCTCGATGAGCGTGCGCGCCGGGGCGTCCAGGTCGAGACGGCTGGACTCCGCGACCGTCTTCGCCCAGTCGTGCGGAACCGCGGAACCCAGCGCTCCGGCGACGGCCCCGGCCATGGTGGCGATGGAGTCGCAGTCGCGGCCGTAGTTGACCGAGCCGAGCACCGCGTGCCGGAAGTCTCCGCCGGAGACGATCAACATGCCGAGCGCGACGGGGAGTTCCTCGATGGAGTGGAGCCGGGAGGGCCGCCGCGCGCCGAGCGAGGGGGACCGGTAGTCGGGGCCGACCGTGTCGTAGGGGGCCACCGCCCGGCGCAGCGGGACGAGCGCCGACTCGAAGTCCGTGTACCGGGAGGCGACTTCGCACACCGCCTCGACGGCGTCGCGGGTGCCGTCCTTGGCCAGCGACAGACACGCGGCGACGACCGAGTCCGGGGTCGCGCCGGGTGCGCAGGCCGCCGCGACCGCCGCCGCGAACACCCCGGCCGCCTCGCGTCCGTACGAGGACTGGTGGGCGCCTGCGACGTCCAGCGCCTCCGCGTACGCGCCCGCCGGGTTGGCCGCGTTGACCAGGCCGACCGGGGCCATGTACATCGCGGCACCGCAGTTGACGATGTTCCCCGAGCCCGCCTCGCGGGGGTCCACGTGGCCGTAGTGCAGCCGGGCCACCAGCCACTTCTCGGCGAGGAAGATCCGCTGGAGGGGGAGCGCCTCGGCCTCCAGCTCCGGGATCCAGCGCGGGGTCGTCATCAGGTCCGGGACCAGGTGCGTGGCCACGGAGTAGGCGTCGAGGTGGTCGCGGACGGCGGCGTAGACCCGTACCAGCGCGTGGGTCATCAAGGTGTCGTCGGTGACGTGTCCGTCGCCCTTGTGGTACGGGGCGATGGGGCGGGCGGTGGGCCAGTCGTCGCCGTTCCAGGGGCCCACGACACCGTGCACGCGGCCGCCGTGGCGCTCGGCGATCCGGTCGGGGGAGTAGCCCTCGACGGGGCCGCCGAGCGCGTCGCCGACGGCGGCTCCGACGAGGGCTCCGGTGATCCGTTCGTCGAGGGTTCCGGTTCCTTCTCCTTTGGGCGTCATGCCCGAATCATCCCTCTGGGGTGGCCAGTTCCGGGGAATCGAGCGGGTCGGCGCGTCCTGCCGCTTCGAGGAGTTCGGCGAGCCCGATGAGATCCGTGCCGGTCAGCCGGGGGAGCGCGCAGCCGGAGAGGGTGCGGCAGGCGTCGCGCCAGGAGGCGGGGAGGGCGGCGCCCCCGCCGAGCGCCCCGCAGAGCGCCCCGGCGAGGGCCGGGGCCGAGTCGGCGACCCGGGACAGGCAGGCGGCGGCGGGTACCGCCTCGGCGATCCGGCCACCTGAGGCGATCGCCAGGGCCAGCGCGACGGGGACGGTCTCGGCCGCCGCGATGCCGTAGCTGTAGACGTGGTCGACGATCTGGTGTTCCAGCAGCGGGACCAGCGCGAAGGCGCTGTCGCTGCCCCGGGCCAGGGTGAGGGCGTGCCGGGCGTTGCGGCCGATCTCCGTGCCGGCCGGCAGTTCGGCGAGGGCGGCGTCCACGCAGGCCTCGACGGGATGCCCGGCGAGCGCGAGGGACACGGCGGCCGCCATCGCGCGGGCGCCGTGCACCCCGTCGCCGTCCTGGGTGTAGCGGGCGTCGAACTCGGCGAGTTCCGCCGCGAGTCGGGGGTCTCCCGGGTGCGCGACGGCGAGCACGCAGGCCCGTACGCAGGCGGCGTCGTCGAAATAGTGCGGGTTGTCGTGACCGGTGGCGGGCGGGCGCAGCCCGGTGGCGAGGTTGCCGAGTCCGGCCCGTACCGAGATGCGGGCGCGCAGCGGGAGCAGGGCGGACTCGACCTCGGGGGCGCGGTCCGCGGCGGCGGCGACCTCACTGGCCACGGCGTTCCAGGACAGGTCGATGGACGCGCGCATCCGGCGTTCGAGGCTGATGTCGCCGAGGGCGGCGGTCTCGCCGGCCCGCAGCACGGCCTCCGCCGCGAACGCCGCCCACTCCGCGTCGTCCGAGGGGCCGAGTCGCAGGGGCTCCGGGGGCTGGTTCAGGGCGATCGGCACGGGCAGGGTCGTCGTGGCGTTCTGCTCCGCGAACGTGTCCAGTTCGCGGGTCAGCCGCCGCGTCCACTCGGGCATCCGCGCGGCCCGGTGCCGGGCGGCGGGCCAGCCGGCGGCGTCCCCGGCGGCCAGCCCGAGCAGCAGCCCCTCGATCCGCCGGGGCGGCGCACCGGCCGTCTCCGTCCCGGCCGGCGACACGGCGCCGCCGGTCACCCGGGTCCGGGCCTCGCCGGCGCTCCCCGGCATCACGGGAGCCCGCCCGGGGGCCGTCGTCTCCGCGGTGAACCCCACCGTCCCCGGCTCGGAGCCGGCCACCAGGGCCGGCGCCGGCGGGTTCGCCGTGATGAGCATCGCCGCCTCCGTGCCCGCCGCGACCGGTGGCGGCATCAGCTCGGCGGCCCCCGCGGGCGCGGCCCCCGCACCGGACGCGTCCCCGGCCGGCCCGGGCCTCACGACCGGCCCTCGCCGTCGACGGACACCTCAGGGGTGTGCGTGCTCCCCCCGGCCCCGAGAGGAGGGGGACCGGGGGAGGCGGGGGGCGCGGGGACGCCGGGTGGTCGGGCCACGTGAGGGTCGGCGGCCGGATCGGCCGAGGTCGCGCCGATGCCCGCTGCCCACAGGCCTGGAGCCGCTCGCCACTTCTCCTCGGACTCCGGGGTCAGGAGTTCGGCCACGTCCAGGATGTGGTGGCCCTCCATCGAGGGGAGGCAACTGCCGCGGGCCGGCCCGATGGCGGACGCCCAGGCCGCCGGGATCGCCGACGCCCCCTGGGTCGCGCCCGCCAACGCCCCGGCGACCGCGGCGGTCGTGTCGGCGTCGCGGCCCATGTTCACCGCGGTGAGCACCGACTCCGTGAACTCCCCGTCCGCCGCCGCGTACGCCCCGAAGGCGAGGGCCACCGCCTCGGGGGCGAGGTCGGTCCACGGGTAGCCGCCGATCACCACCGCGGAGCGCACCGCCCGTTCGCCGCGGTGGGCCACCGCGACCGCGCGGCGCAGCGAGCGGGCCGTCCAGGAGTCGTCCGGGATGACGGCCAGGGCGGAGGCGACGACCGCGATCGTCGGGGCGCCCGCCATCGCGGCGGCGACACCCGCGGCGACGGCCTGGCCGCCGTAGATGCCCTCGCCGTCGTGGCTCACCGAGCCGTCGATCGCCACGAGCCGGGCGGCCTCGGCGGGCCGTCCGGCCGCGAAGACCCCGAAGGGTGCCGCGCGCATGGCCAGACCGTCGCTCCAGGCGTGCCGGTGCTGGGCGGAGATGGGCGCCGCGAGCCCCCGCCGGAGGTTCTCCAGCGTGCCGCGCTCGCTGAATCCGGCCCCGCGGAACGGCCCCTCGTCGAGGTCCGCGATCCACTGGTGCCAGGCGGACTCGACGTGCGCCACGGTGAGCGCCGACCCGTGCCGGGCCAGCAGCAGTCCCGAGAAGATCGCGTACTCGGTGTCGTCCGTACCGGCCGGATGCTCGGCGACGTACCCGGTGATCCGGCCCCACCTCGCGCGGATCTCCGACGGCTTCATGTTCTCGGCGGGCGCGCCCAGCGCGTCCCCGACGGCGAGTCCGAGCAGTGCGCCGCGCCCCCGGTCACGAAGACCGGCGGCGTTCCCGGGAACCGGGGCCGAGGGAATGCAGGCGATGGAAGCCATAACGTGCCTCTCCTCTCAGGGCCCCTGCAGGTGCGCGGAGTGCGGGCGCGGAACCCTTTGCGGATCTGTCCCACCTTGGCGGTTGACAGGAGCCTCGCGAGCACCACTGTCACCCGGTCGACATCTGTGCATGTCATGCCACGGATGAGCGGAAAGAGGTAAAGCCGCAGGTTAGCGCAGCCTTTCCTTGCTGGCGGGACGGAATTTCTCGGCGTACTTTTAGGGTTGTCAAAAAGTGGAAGACGTCCAATCAAGCATTCAGGGGGACCGCCATGGCGCTCATCGAGACCGAGGCGACGCTGCACGAGGCGCACCGCGACAACCACACCCACCGCGACGTCAACGGCGGATGGCTGCGCCCGGCCGTGTTCGGCGCGATGGACGGCCTCGTCTCGAACCTCGCGCTGATGACCGGTGTGGCCGGCGGGAACGTCGCGCATCAGACGATCGTCATCACCGGACTCGCGGGCCTCGCCGCCGGCGCCTTCTCGATGGCCGCCGGTGAGTACACCTCGGTCGCCTCGCAGCGCGAGCTCGTCGAGGCGGAGCTCGCGGTGGAGCGCCGGGAGCTGCGCAAGCACCCCATGGACGAGGAGCGCGAGCTGGCCGCGCTGTACGAGGGCCGTGGAGTCGAGCCCGAGCTGGCCCGCGAGGTCGCCCGGCAGCTCTCCCGCGACCCCGAGCAGGCGCTGGAGATCCACGCGCGCGAGGAGCTCGGCATAGACCCGGGCGACCTGCCCTCCCCGACCGTCGCCGCCGTGTCCAGCTTCGGATCGTTCGCCCTCGGTGCCCTGCTGCCCGTCCTGCCGTTCCTGCTCGGCGCGACCGCCCTGTGGCCCGCGCTGCTGCTCGCGATGTTCGGCCTCTTCGGGTGCGGCGCCGTCGTGGCCAAGGTGACCGCGCGAAGCTGGTGGTTCAGCGGACTGCGGCAGCTCGCTCTCGGTGGTGCCGCGGCAGGTGTGACGTACGCCCTGGGCAGCGTGTTCGGTACGGCCGTAGGATGACGCGACGAGCGCTTATGCACGGGACTGCATAAGTAGTTGTTACCCGGCGGTTTCGATTCCTTAACCACCGGGCATGAGCCGTAAGCACCGCAGGCAATGACGCCTGCGCAGCACCCCCGCGACGGGTCACGAAGCCTGCCGCGATCCGGCCCGACGGCCACCGATCTGTCCGTTGAGGCCCCTTACCTTCCACCGCCGAGCGCGGTGCCCCGCCGCGACCCCGTGGTGTCCGCATGCTGGAACGAAGTATCCGGTTCCCGAGAACCGCTCCATCATGTAACCTGCACGAAATTTTGCACCCAGCAGAGGGCCAACGTCGTCCCTCGGCATCAGTCATATGCCACGACGACGACGGGAGAGCCGATGCGTACGCCGCGCCAGCCGTCCCAGCACTCCGTGAACGGCCAGAAATGGTCCTTCATGGATGCTCGCCCTGCTGCACAGGGTATGTACGACCCCCGCAACGAGCACGACGCCTGTGGCGTCGGCTTCGTGGCCACCCTCACCGGTGAGGCGAGCCACGCGCTGGTCGAGCAGGCGCTCACCGTTCTGCGCAACCTGGAACACCGCGGTGCCACCGGTTCCGAGCCCGACTCGGGCGACGGCGCGGGCATTCTGTCCCAGGTCCCGGACGCCTTCTTCCGCGAGGTGGCCGATTTCGAACTTCCCGCAGCCGGCGCGTACGCGGTAGGCATCGCCTTCCTGCCCGAGGACGGCACGGACGAGGCCGTCTCACAGATCGAGACGATCGCCGCCGAAGAGGGCCTCACCGTGCTCGGCTGGCGCGAGGTCCCGGTCGCCCCCGGACTCCTCGGCGCCACCGCCCGCTCGACGATGCCCGCCTTCCGCCAGATCTTCGTGAGCGACAACGCGAGCGAGGGCATCGCCCTCGACCGCACCGCGTTCGTGCTGCGCAAGCGCGCCGAGCGCGAGGCCGGTGTCTACTTCCCGTCGCTGTCCGCGCGGACCATCGTCTACAAGGGCATGCTGACCACCGGCCAGCTCGAGCCCTTCTTCCCGGACCTGTCCGACCGCCGCTTCGCCTCCGCGATCGCGCTCGTGCACTCCCGCTTCTCCACCAACACCTTCCCGAGCTGGCCGCTCGCCCACCCGTACCGCTTCGTCGCGCACAACGGCGAGATCAACACGGTCAAGGGCAACCGCAACTGGATGGTGGCCCGCGAGTCCCAGCTCGCCTCGGACCTGTTCGGCGACAAGGGCCTGGAGCGGATCTTCCCCGTCTGCACGCCGGACGCCTCCGACTCGGCCTCCTTCGACGAGGTGCTCGAACTCCTGCACCTCGGCGGCCGCTCGCTCCCGCACTCCGTGCTCATGATGATCCCGGAGGCGTGGGAGAACCACGACTCCATGGACTCGGCCCGCCGCGCGTTCTACCAGTTCCACGCCACGATGATGGAGCCCTGGGACGGCCCGGCCTGCGTCACCTTCACCGACGGCACCCAGGTCGGCGCGGTCCTCGACCGCAACGGCCTGCGCCCCGGCCGCTACTGGGTCACCGACGACGGCCTCGTCGTCCTCGGCTCCGAGGTCGGCGTCCTCGACATCGACCCCGCCAAAGTCGTCCGCAAGGGCCGCCTCCAGCCGGGCCGCATGTTCCTCGTGGACACCGCCGAGCACCGCATCATCGAGGACGACGAGATCAAGGCCGGCCTCGCCGACGACCTGCCCTACGCGGAGTGGCTGGAGGCCGGCGAGATCGAGCTCTCCGACCTGCCCGAGCGCGAGCACATCGTGCACACCCACGCCTCGGTCACCCGCCGCCAGCAGACCTTCGGCTACACGGAGGAGGAGCTGCGGATCATCCTCGCGCCGATGGCCAAGGCCGCCGCCGAGCCGATCGGCTCGATGGGCACCGACTCGCCGATCGCCGCGCTCTCGCAGCGCCCGCGTCTCCTCTTCGACTACTTCACCCAGCTGTTCGCGCAGGTCACCAACCCGCCGCTGGACGCGATCCGCGAAGAGCTGGTCACCTCCCTGCGTTCCTCGCTCGGCCCGCAGGGCAACATCCTCGAACCGACGGCCTCCTCCTGTCGTAGCGTCACCCTGCCCTTCCCGGTGATCGACAACGACGAGCTGGCCAAGCTCATCCACATCAACGCCGACGGCGACATGCCGGGCATGAAGGCCGCGACCCTCTCCGGCCTCTACCGGGTCTCCGGCGGCGGCGACTCGCTCGCCGCCCGTATCGAGGACATCTGCGTCGAGGTCGACGCCGCCATAGAGAACGGCGCCCGGCTCATCGTCCTGTCGGACCGCCACTCCGACGCCGAGCACGCGCCGATCCCCTCGCTGCTGCTCACCGCGGCCGTCCACCACCACCTCATCCGCACCAAGCAGCGCACCCAGGTGGGTCTGCTGGTCGAGGCCGGCGACGTCCGCGAGGTCCACCACGTCGCCCTGCTCATCGGCTTCGGCGCCGCGGCCGTCAACCCGTACCTCGCGATGGAGTCCGTCGAGGACCTCGTCCGCGCCGGCACCTTCCTGCAGGGCATCGAGGCCGAACAGGCCATCCGGAACCTGATCTACGCGCTCGGCAAGGGCGTCTTGAAGGTCATGTCCAAGATGGGCATCTCGACCGTCGCCTCCTACCGCGGCGCCCAGGTCTTCGAGGCCGTCGGCCTGGAGCGGGCCTTCGTCGAGAAGTACTTCAACGGCACGACCACCAAGATCGGCGGCGCCGGTCTCGACGTCATCGCCAAGGAGGTCGCCGCCCGGCACGCCAAGGCCTACCCGGCCTCCGGCATCGCGCCCGCGCACCGCGCCCTGGACATAGGCGGCGAGTACCAGTGGCGCCGCGAGGGCGAGCCGCACCTGTTCGACCCGGAGACGGTCTTCCGCCTCCAGCACTCGACGCGGTCCGGCAGCTACGAGATCTTCAAGAAGTACACGGACCGCGTGAACGAGCAGTCCGAGCGCCTGATGACGCTGCGCGGCCTGTTCGGTTTCTCCTCGGACCGGCCCTCGATCTCCCTCGACGAGGTCGAGCCGATCTCCGAGATCGTCAAGCGCTTCTCCACCGGCGCCATGTCGTACGGCTCCATCTCCAAGGAGGCGCACGAGACCCTCGCCATCGCCATGAACCAGCTCGGCGGCAAGTCCAACACCGGTGAGGGCGGCGAGGACGCGGACCGGCTGTACGACCCGGCGCGCCGCTCCAGCATCAAGCAGGTGGCGTCCGGCCGCTTCGGCGTGACCAGCGAGTACCTCGTCAACGCCGACGACATCCAGATCAAGATGGCCCAGGGCGCCAAGCCCGGCGAGGGCGGCCAGCTGCCCGGCCACAAGGTCTACCCGTGGGTCGCCAAGACCCGTCACTCCACCCCGGGTGTCGGTCTGATCTCCCCGCCGCCGCACCACGACATCTACTCCATCGAGGACCTGGCTCAGCTGATCCACGACCTCAAGAACGCCAACCCGCAGGCCCGCATCCACGTGAAGCTGGTCTCCGAGGTCGGCGTCGGCACGGTCGCCGCCGGTGTCTCCAAGGCCCACGCGGACGTCGTCCTCATCTCCGGCCACGACGGCGGAACGGGCGCCTCGCCGCTCACCTCCCTCAAGCACGCGGGCGGCCCCTGGGAGCTCGGCCTCGCCGAGACCCAGCAGACCCTGCTGCTCAACGGCCTGCGCGACCGCATCGTCGTGCAGACCGACGGCCAGCTCAAGACCGGCCGCGACGTCGTCATCGCCGCGCTGCTCGGCGCCGAGGAGTTCGGTTTCGCGACCGCGCCGCTCGTCGTCTCCGGCTGCGTCATGATGCGCGTCTGCCACCTGGACACCTGCCCCGTCGGCATCGCCACCCAGAACCCGGTGCTGCGCGAGCGGTTCGCCGGCAAGGCCGAGTACATCGTCAACTTCTTCAAGTTCATCGCCGAAGAGGTCCGCGAGATCCTCGCCGAGCTGGGCTTCCGCACCATCGAAGAGGCCGTCGGCCACGCCGAGAACCTCGACGTGGAGCGCGCCATCACCCACTGGAAGGCGCAGGGACTGGACCTGTCCCCGCTCTTCTACGTGCCCGAACTGCCCGAGGGCGCCTCGCTGCACCAGGTCATCGAGCAGGACCACGGTCTGGAGAAGGCGCTCGACAACGAGCTGATCAAGCTGGCCGCCGACGCGCTCGCCGCGGACTCCGCGACCGACGCCCAGCCGGTCCGCGCCCAGGTCGCGATCCGCAACATCAACCGCACGGTCGGCACCATGCTCGGCCACGAGGTGACGAAGAAGTTCGGCGGTGCGGGCCTGCCCGAGGACACCATCGACATCACCTTCACCGGCAGCGCGGGCCAGTCGTTCGGCGCCTTCCTGCCGCGCGGTGTCACGCTCCGCCTGGAGGGCGACGCCAACGACTACGTCGGCAAGGGCCTCTCCGGCGGCCGGGTTATCGTCCGCCCCGACCGGGGCGCCGACCACCTCGCCGAGTACTCGACCATCGCGGGCAACACCATCGCGTACGGCGCGACGGGCGGCGAGCTCTTCCTGCGCGGTCGCACCGGTGAGCGCTTCTGCGTCCGCAACTCCGGCGCGACGGTGGTCTCCGAGGGCGTGGGCGACCACGGCTGCGAATACATGACCGGCGGCCACGCGGTCGTCCTCGGCGAGACGGGCCGCAACTTCGCGGCCGGCATGTCCGGCGGCGTCGCGTACGTCATCGACCTCGACCGCGACAACGTCAACATCGCCAGCGTGGACGCCGTCGAGGAACCCGACGACACCGACAAGGAGTGGCTGCACGACGTCGTGCGCCGCCACGCCGAGGAGACCGGCTCGACGGTCGCCGAGAAGCTGCTCGCCGAGTGGCCCGTGGCCGTGGAACGCTTCAGCAAGATCATCCCCAGCACGTACAAGGCAGTGCTCGCCGCCAAGGACGCCGCCGAGCGAGCCGGACTCGACGAGTCCGCGATCACCGAGAAGATGATGGAGGCGGCGACCAATGGCTGATCCCAAGGGCTTTCTGAACCACGGCCGTGAGGTCGCCACGTCCCGCCCGGTCGAGGAGCGCGTCAAGGACTGGAACGAGGTCTACGTTCCGGGCTCGCTGCTCCCGATCATCTCCCAGCAGGCCTCGCGCTGCATGGACTGCGGCATCCCGTTCTGCCACAACGGCTGTCCGCTCGGGAACCTGATCCCCGAGTGGAACGACTACGCCTACCGCGAGGACTGGCAGGCCGCGTCCGAGCGACTGCACGCCACGAACAACTTCCCGGAGTTCACGGGCCGGCTGTGCCCGGCCCCGTGCGAGTCGGCGTGCGTGCTCGGCATCAACCAGCCCGCCGTGACCATCAAGAACGTCGAGGTCTCGATCATCGACAAGGCGTGGGACAGCGGCAGTGTCGCGGCCCAGGCCCCGGAGCGCCTCTCCGGCAAGACGGTCGCGGTCATCGGGTCGGGACCGGCCGGTCTCGCCGCCGCCCAGCAGCTCACCCGCGCCGGCCACACCGTCGCCGTGTACGAGCGCGCCGACCGCATCGGCGGCCTGCTGCGCTACGGCATCCCCGAGTTCAAGATGGAGAAGCGGCACATCAACCGCCGCATCGAGCAGATGCGCGCGGAGGGCACCCGCTTCCGCACGGGCATCGAGATCGGCCGCGACCTCAAGGCGACGGACCTGCGCAAGCGGTACGACGCCGTGGTCATCGCCGCCGGTGCGACCACCGCCCGTGATCTCCCCGCCCCCGGGCGGGAGTTGAACGGCATCCACCAGGCCATGGAGTACCTCCCGCTGTCCAACAAGGTGCAGGAGGGCGACTTTGTGGCGCCCCCGATCACCGCCGAGGGCAAGCACGTCGTGGTCATCGGCGGCGGCGACACGGGCGCGGACTGCGTGGGCACCGCCCACCGTCAGGGCGCTGCCTCGGTAACCCAGCTGGAGATCATGCCGCAGCCGGGCGAGGAGCGGAACCCGGGCCAGCCCTGGCCCACGTTCCCGATGCTCTACAAGGTCACCTCCGCGCACGAGGAGGGCGGTGAGCGGGTCTACTCCGTCAACACCACCCACTTCGAGGGCGACGAGGACGGCAACGTCCAGTGGCTGCACCTCGTCGAGATCGAGTTCGTCGGCGGCAAGCTGACCCAGAAGCCCGGCACGGAGCGCAGGATCCCCGCGCAGCTCGTGACGCTGGCGATGGGCTTCACCGGCACCGACGTGGAGAACGGCGTGGTCGCCCAGTTCGGTCTGGAGCTCGACGAGCGCGGCAACATCGCCCGCGACACCGACTTCGCGACCAACGTGCCCGGCGTGTTCGTCGCCGGTGACGCCGGCCGCGGCCAGTCCCTCATCGTCTGGGCCATCGCGGAGGGCCGCTCGGCCGCCCGCGGTGTCGACCGTTTCCTCACCGGAGCGAGCGACCTGCCCGCCCCGATCCGCCCGACGGACCGCTCGCTGATGGTCTGACCCGTGGATCGGTGACCCCGATCGCGTGACCTGACGGTCACTCAAGAACGTCCCGTACAAAGGCGTACGGAACACGAGACGGCGCCTGCCTCCCTGTCCCCGACCGGACGACCTGGCAGGCGCCGCCGCATGCCCGCACAACGGCGGTGCCGTACCGGCGTGTTCGCGCCGGCCGGGCGCTATCGCAGCCGGTACGTCTCGCCGTACACCTTCCACACCAGCGGTGTGTCCAGGCCGAGGTTCCCCTCACGCAGGAAGACGCGCTGGGCCGTGTCGATGCGCGTGGTGTCACGGTGGGCGTCCCGGGACCGCATCGCCGCGCGGCGCACGTCCAGGAACCTGTCGAGGTACGCCTTCTCGTCGCCGCCCTTCGACGGGGGCTCCGCCTCGCGCAGCGCACGGGCGCGCAGACCGTAGAAGCCGTAGCCGCCGGTGCCGGGGCCGTGCATCACCATCGCGTCGTAGTAGATGAACTGGCCGAGGGTGCCGAGGCCGTCGCGCCGCGCCTGCCGGACGGCGGGGTCGAAGTAGACCCGGTCGCGCTCGGCGTCCTGCGCCGCGCGGAACGCGGGCACCGTCGCCTCGTGACGCCAGGCCGCCGGGAAGCCCGGGTCCAGACCCTCGTGCGAGTCCGTGCCGTCCACCCCGCGCAGCGCCGGGAGGTAGCGGGCGAGCCCATTGTCCGGATGCGCGCTCGTGTACGACTCGACGAGCGTGAGCAGGTCGTGGGTGCCGGTGCAGAAGCCGATGATGCCCGCCGTGTAGCCCTGGCCGTCTCCGATGTCCTCGACATAGGCGTACGCCTCGCGCCAGTCGAGCGTCGAGTTCTCGGCACTGGCCACGAGTTGCTGGGCCACCTCCTTCTTGCCAGGGGCCGCGAGCCCCGCCGGCACGGCGGCGACCCTCCTGCCGTCGTCCCCCTCGCGCTCGGCCGTCGCTCCGGTCCGCTCGCGGCCCTGCCGCGCGGCCGGCGCGGGCGTCCCGGCATCGGCTCTGGCCGGGTGCTCGGGCAGCGCGAAGTACACCGCTGTCGTGACCAGGACCGGAACGACCGCCAATAACAGGAAACCCGCACGTTTCATGACGGACAGGGTACGCAGGGACGCTGTGCGCGGGGACGGCGTACAGGTGTGCCGCACCCGAAGTTCACGCGCGCGCCCGCCCCGGTGGGCGCCGACCGGGGCCGGGGCCGTGACGTAACCTCGCCGTACCGCAACCCTCGTGCGACGGGAGCCCCGCATGGCCAAAATCAGCCTGACCAAGGTCGAGGAGACCGCGCCCGCGCTGGTCGACCTCTACAAGAGCGCCGGGGTCTCCCTCACCAAGCACGGGCTGAGCGGGCAACGGGCCGCCGTCTACCTGGTCGTCGACTACTCCGGGTCGATGAAGCCGTACTACGAGGACGGCAGCGTGCAGGCCCTCGCCGACCGGGTGCTCGGGCTGTCCGCCCACCTCGACGACGACGGCACCGTCCCCGTCGTCTTCTTCTCCACCGACGTCGACGCCGTCACCGACATCGCGCTCGACAATCACGACGGGCGGATCGAGCGGATCGTGGCCGGACTCGGCCACATGGGCAGGACCAGCTACCACCTCGCCATGGACGCGGTCATCGACCACTACCTCGACAGCGGCTCCAAGGCGCCCGCCCTCGTCGTCTTCCAGACCGACGGCGGACCGATCAACAAGCTCGCCGCCGAACGCTACGTGTGCAAGGCTGCCCGGCTTCCCCTGTTCTGGCAGTTCATAGGGTTCGGTGACCCGGCCGGCAGGCAGTTCGAATTCCTGCGCAGGCTCGACGAGTTGGCCGTTCCGCAGAAGCGGGTCGTCGACAACGCCGGTTTCTTCCACGCCGGTTCGGACCCGCGGAAGGTGACCGACGGGGAGCTGTACGACCGGCTCGTCGCGGAGTTCCCGCGGTGGCTGGCCTCCGCCCGGGCCCAGGGCATCGTCACGTGAGCGCACACCTCCTGCCCGCCGCCGGGCGCGGAGACGTGCCCTGGAAGAACGGCGGCGGAGTCACCCGGGAGATCGTCGTCCACCCCGAGGGCGCGGACATGGCCGGCTTCGCTTGGCGGGTCAGCCTCGCCGACGTCGGCGCCGACGGGCCCTTCTCCTCCTTCGCCGGGGTGGACCGGATCCTCACCATGGTCGAGGGCGCCGGGATGGACCTGACCGTCGGGGACGAACACCGGCTCGTCGACACCCGGTACGTGCCCCGGCGCTTTCCCGGTGACCTGCCCACCGGGTGCCGGCTGCTCGGGGGGCCCGTCGTGAACCTCAACGTCATGTGGAACCGGGATGGTTCGCCGGTTCCGGTTGTCGACGTGGTGTTCCCCGGGGACGGGGTGTCCGTCGCGCCCGGGCCGGCCGTGCTGGTCGTCGCGCTCGGCGGGTCCGCGCAGCTCGGCGGGCTGTCCCTCGGCCGCTACGACGCCGCGCTGCTCACGGCGGAGCCCGCCACACTCCGGGGATCCGGGCCCGTCGCGGTGATCCGGGTCGGCCCGTAGACGATCTTTCTCCCCTCCGTCCTACCCGTCCCGTACCTGGGGCGCGCCCCCAGACCCCCATCGGCGTGACGGCCTCGTCCTCGATGCCCTCTGGCGGGCAGGGGTGGAGGGGGCGAGTCAACTCCCGTGTGGCGACGCACCGTTGGCTTACGGCGGGGGGCGTGGCACCCTGGGGGCCGAGGGGGCGTCATGGGTGTGCGTGAGGGGCGGCGGGCCGAGACGGCCAAGGGGGAGCGGCTGGCGGACTGGGCTGACGGCCGCCTGGGCATCTACTCGCTGGCCAAGGCCAACATGCGCAAGGTCTTCCCGGACCACTGGTCGTTCATGCTGGGCGAGGTCTGCCTCTACAGCTTCCTCGTCCTGATCATCACGGGCGTCTACCTCACCCTGTTCTTCGAGCCCAGCGGCGTCGAGGTCGTCTACCACGGCTCGTACGGGCCGCTGAACGGCATCATCATGACCAGGGCGTACGAGTCCACCCTGGACATCAGCTTCGACGTGCGCGGCGGACTCCTGATCCGGCAGATCCACCACTGGGCGGCGCTGGTCTTCCTCGCCGGGATGCTCGTGCACATGATGCGGGTGTTCTTCACCGGCGCGTTCCGCAAGCCGCGCGAGGTCAACTGGCTTTTCGGCTGGACCCTGTTGATGCTCGGGCTGCTCACCGGGCTGACCGGCTACTCGCTGCCGGACGACCTGCTCTCCGGCACCGGCGTCCGCTTCGCGCAGGGCGCGATCCTGTCCATCCCGGTCGTCGGGACGTACATCTCCTTCTTCCTGTTCGGCGGCGAGTTCCCGGGGCACGACATCATCCCGCGGTTCTTCCCCATCCACGTCCTGCTGCTGCCGGGCATCATGCTGGGGCTGGTCGTCGCCCACCTGATCCTGGTCTTCTACCACAAGCACACGCAGTATCCGGGGGCCGGAAAGGACGAGAAGTCGGTCGTCGGCATGCCGTTCATGCCGGTCTACATGGCGAAGGCCGGCGGCTTCTTCTTCCTGGTCTTCGGCGTACTGTCGATCATGGGCGCGATCGCCACCGTCAACCCGGTGTGGGCGTTCGGGCCCTACCGCCCCGACCTGGTGACCACCGGCGCGCAGCCCGACTGGTACCTCGGGTTCTCCGAGGGGCTGATCCGGGTGATGCCGGGATGGGAGATCAACGCCTTCGGCCACACCCTCCAGTTGGGTGTCTTCATCCCGTTCTCGCTGTTCCCGCTCATCATGGCCGCCATCGCCGTCTATCCGTTCATCGAGGCGTGGATCACCGGCGACCGGCGCGAGCACCACATCCTGGACCGGCCGCGCAACGTCCCCACCCGCACCGCGCTCGGCGTGGCCTGGCTGACGCTGTACGCCATCCTGCTGGTCGGCGGCGGCAACGACCTGTGGGCCACCCACTTCCATCTCTCGATCAACGCGATCACCTGGTTCGTCCGCGTCGGCGTGTTCGTCGGGCCCGCCCTCGCCTTCGCCGTCACGCGGCGCGTCTGCCTGGGGCTGCAACACGCCGACCGCGAGAAGGTGTTGCACGGCCGGGAGTCGGGCACCATCAGGAGACTGCCGCACGGTGAGTACGTCGAGGTCCACCAACCCCTCACCCCCGCCCAGCGGTTCACCCTCACCCAGCACGAACAGGCACCGCCCTTCGAGGTGGGCCGTCAGGTCGACGCTAACGGCGTGGTCCGCCGGGCCGGTCCCGCCCGGCGGCTGCGGGCCCGGCTGGCGCGTGGCCTCCTCGGGCCCGCCGCCCGCGTCCCGAAGCCGACCGCGGAGGAGTACCGCGAGATCACGAGCGGGGACGGGCACCACTGAGACCGGCCAGCACCTGAACCCGGCACTCGGCGGGAGTGCCCCACGCGGTGCGCAGGGGACGCGCCTTGGTGAGCCAGAGCGACAGGTCGTACTCGGCGGTGTAGCCGATCGCGCCATGCAGTTGCAACGCGGTCCGGGCCGTGGTGTACGCCGCCTCCACCGCCGTGACCTTGGCGGCGGCCACGTCGGCGGGCGTCATCGACAGGGCGGCTCCGAACAGCAGGGGGCGGGCGAACTCCAGGGCGATCCTCGCGTCCGCGAGCCGGTGCTTGACCGCCTGGAACGAACCGACGGGCACACCGAACTGGGTGCGCCGCCCGACGTACGCGACGGTCCGGTCGAGGAGCGCGAGGCCGAGGCCGAGCGCCTGGGCGGCGGTCGCGAGCCGGGCCCACGTCAACGCCCGGCGGGCGGCGTGGGTGACCTGTGGTCCGCGCGCCAGGAGTTCGCCGCCGGTCTGCGGCCGGGCGAGGCGCCGGGCGCGGTCCACGGACGCGCGTACCGGGCCGTGGCCCGGCGCCAGGTGCAGGCTCTCGCCCTGCACGGAGAGCAGCACGCTCGCGGCGTCGGCGTCGAGCGCGTACCCGCCGTCCGCGGCGAGCGTGGCGACGCTCTCACCCGAGGCCAGCCCCGGCAGCAGTCGTCCGGCCGGCCCCGACTCGCCCCGCTCGCCCAGACCGCTCAGCAGGGCGGCCGCCGCGACCGTCTCCACCACCGGCCCCGGTATCGCGTGCCGGCCCAACTCCACGAACGCCACGACCAGTTCGAGAGGCAGCGGTCCGACCCCCTCGTACACCTCCGGTACGGCCAGCGCGAAGACCCCGGCATCGGCAATGCGCGACCACAGGGCACGGCCGGGCGCGAGATCGCCGTCGGCCCAGGCCCGTACGGCCGACGGGGTGTCCGCGGCGGACAGCATCGCGTCCAGGGAGGCGGCGAAGGCGCGCTGTTCGTCGTCGAGCAGGAAACGCATCAGCGGCGGCCCTTCGGGAGGCCGAGCAGCCGCTCGGCGATGATGTCGCGCTGGATCTCGTTGGTGCCCGCGTAGATCGGCCCGGCCAGCGCGAAGACATGCCCCTCGGACCACACGCTGTCCGCCAACCCGCCCTCCTCGCCCAGCAGATCGAGCGCCGTCTCGTGCAGCGCGATGTCGAACTCGGACCAGAACACCTTGTTCAGGCTGGACTCCGGACCGATGTCCTCCCCGTCGAGGAACCGGGAGGCGTTGGCACACGTGAACAACTGGTAGGCACGGGCGCCGATCACCGCGTCGGCCACCCGGTCGCGCAGCGCCGAGTCCGCCGGGTCGCCGAGCTCGCGCCACAGTGCCACCAGCCGGTCGGCGGCGGCCAGGAAGCGGCCCGGTGAACGCAGCGTCAGGCCGCGTTCGTTGCCCGCCGTCGACATCGCCACCCGCCAACCCTGCCCCGGCTCGCCGATCACGTCCTCGTCCGGGACGAACACGTCGTCCAGGAAGAGTTCAGCGAACGCCGGCCTGCCGTCGAGCCGGCCGATGGGCCGCACGGTGACGCCGGGCGCGCGCAGGTCGAACATCAGGTACGTCAGTCCCTGGTGCGGTTTCGCCAGGCCCGGCTCGCCGCGGAACAGGCCGAACGCGCGGTCGGCGAACGCGGCCCGCGACGACCAGGTCTTCTGACCGTTCAGACGCCAGCCGCCGTCCACCCGCACCGCGCGCGACGACAGCGCCGCCAGGTCGGAACCGGCCTCGGGCTCGGACCACGCCTGCGCCCAGACCACCTCGCCCGTCGCCATCGGCGGCAGCACACGCGCCCGTTGCTCCGGGGTGCCGTGGTCGAAGAGGGTCGGCGCGAGCAGACTGATCCCGTTCTGCCCGACCCGGCCGGGCGCCCCCGCCGCGTGGTACTCCTCCTCGAAGGCCAGCCAGCGCATCAGGTCCGCGTCGCGGCCGCCGTAGGCCGCGGGCCACGACACCACCGACCAGCGGTCCGCCGCGAGTTCGGCCTCCCAGACGCGGTGCGCGGCGAAGCCCTCCTCGGTCTCCAGCGAGGGCAGCGGGACCGCCGGGACATGCGCGCCCAGCCAGGCGCGGGCCTCGGCGCGGAAGGCCTCGTCGGCGGGGGAGGGGGTGAGATCCATCGGCGGCACCTCTCGGCTGCGGGCGGTGGGACCGCGGGGGTCCTGCTCCGCCGGGTGACGGCGCTTCCCTAACAAGTGTTTGGTAGGTTAGCTTGGGGTCATGAGCGACGTCGAGAGTCCGGCGTACGTCCCCGGGCACGGGCTGCTGAAGGGCCGCACCGCCGTCATCACCGCCGCGGCCGGGGCCGGCATCGGCGGCGCCACCGCCCGCCGGTTCCTGGAGGAGGGCGCGCGCGTACTGATCAGCGACGCGCACGCACGCCGGCTCAAGGAGACCGCCGCCGCACTCGCCGGGGAGTTCGGCGCCGGACGCGTCACCGCGCTGCCCTGCGACGTCACCGACGAGGAGCAGGTCCAGGCCCTCTTCGACACCACCGTCAGGATCCACGACCGCCTGGACGTCGTCGTCAACAACGCCGGCCTGGGCGGGACATCGGCTCTCGTCGACATGACCGACGAGCAGTGGTCCCGCGTGCTGGACGTGACACTGAACGGCACCTTCCGGTGCACCCGGGCCGCGCTGCGGCGGCTCAAGGAGCAGGGCGGCGGGGGAGTCGTCGTCAACAACGCCTCCGTCGTCGGCTGGCGGGCCCAGTCCGGGCAGGCCCACTACGCCGCCGCGAAAGCCGGCGTCATGGCGCTCACCCGGTGCGCGGCGATCGAGGCCGCCGCATACGGGGTCCGGGTCAACGCCGTCTCGCCGAGCCTCGCCATGCACCCGCACCTGGTGAAGGTGACCACGCCCGAACTGCTGGAGGAACTCACCGCCCGGGAGGCCTTCGGCCGGTACGCCGAGCCCTGGGAGATCGCCAACGTGATCGTGTTCCTCGCGTCCGGCTACTCCTCGTATCTCACCGGCGAGGTCGTGTCCGTGAGCAGCCAGCACGCATAGGACGACAATGACCGTGTGCCTACCAAGAAGAAGCCCCAGGTGACCGCGACCCCGGAGCGCCGCCGCGAACTGCTCGGCACCGCCGCCGAGGTCTTCGCCGAGCAGGGCTACAACGCCACCACCGTCCGCAGGATCGCGGACGAGGCCGGAATGCTCGCGGGCAGCCTCTACTACCACTTCGACTCCAAGGAATCGATGCTGGAGGAGATCCTGCGGACCTTCCTCGACGAGCTCTGGGACGGTTACGACACCGTCCTGGAAGCCGGACTGGACCCCCGGGAGACCCTGGAGGCCCTGGTCACCGAGTCCTTCCGGGAGATCGACCGGCACCGCGCGGCCGTCGCGATCTACCAGAAGGAGGCCCGTCACCTCGCCGTGCAGGAGCGCTTCGCGTTCCTCGCAGAGTCGCAGCGCAACTTCGAGAAGGCGTGGCTGAGCACGCTGGAGCGCGGTGTCGACGCCGAGGTCTTCCGGGCCGACCTCGACATCCGGCTGACCTACCGCTTCGTCCGGGACACCGTGTGGGTCGCCGCGTCCTGGTACCGGCCCGGTGGCCGGCACAGCCCCGAGGAGATCGCCCGGCAGTACCTGTCGATGGTGCTCGACGGGATCTCCGTCCGCACGTAGCCGAACGTGAACCACTCATCCTCGCGAGGGAGTCGTCATGGCCGAGGCCTACATCGTCGAAGCGGTCCGCACGCCTGTCGGGCGGCGCCGGGGAGGGCTCGGCGCGGTCCACCCGGCCGACCTCGGCGCGCACGTGCTCACCGCGCTGGTCGAGCGGTCCGGCGTGGACCCGGCAGCCGTCGAGGACGTCGTCTTCGGCTGTCTGGACACGGTCGGGCCGCAGGCCGGTGACATCGCCCGCACCTGCTGGCTGGCAGCCGGACTGCCCGAGGAGGTGCCGGGCGTCACCGTGGACCGGCAGTGCGGGTCCTCGCAGCAGGCCGTGCACTTCGCCGCCCAGGGCGTCCTGTCCGGCACCCAGGACCTGGTGGTCGCCGGCGGCGTGCAGAACATGAGCCAGATCCCGATCGCCTTCGCCTCCCGCCGGGCCGCCGAACCGCTGGGCCTCACCGAGGGACCCTTCGCGGGCAGCGAGGGCTGGCGGGCGCGCTACGGTGACCGCCCCGTCAACCAGTTCCACGGTGCCGAACTCATCGCCGCCAAGTGGGGCATCAGCCGCCGCGATCAGGAGGAGTTCGCCCTCCGCTCGCATCAGCGCGCGATCCGCGCCATCGACGAGGGCCGCTTCGGCCGCGAGACCGTCCCGTTCGGCGAGGTCGCCGTCGACGAGGGGCCGCGCCGGGACACCTCGCTGGAGAAGATGGCGGGCCTGAAGCCGGTCGTCGAGGGAGGCACCATCACCGCCGCCTGCTCCTCCCAGGTCTCCGACGGCGCCGCCGCGATGCTGCTCGCCTCCGAGCGGGCGGTCCGCGAACACGGCCTCACCCCGCGCGCCCGGGTGCACCACCTCTCCGTACGGGGCGAGGACCCGATCCGGATGCTCTCCGCCCCCATCCCGGCCACCGCCCACGCCCTGAAGAAGACCGGCATGTCCATCGGCGACATCGACCTCGTCGAGATCAACGAGGCGTTCGCCCCGGTGGTCCTCGCCTGGCTCAAGGAGACCGGCGCGGACCCGGACCGGGTCAACGTCAACGGCGGTGCGATCGCCCTCGGCCACCCGCTCGGCGCGACCGGCGTCCGGCTGATGACCACCCTGCTCCACGAACTGGAGCGCACCGGCGGCCGCTTCGGCCTCCAGACGATGTGCGAGGGCGGCGGCCAGGCCAACGTGACGATCATCGAACGCCTCTGAGGAAGGCCGGGGCAAGGCCCGGACGCGAGCGCCGTCCGGGCCCCGACGCCACGGTCGTGCACGTCAGTGCGGTATCGAGACTCCCGGGCCCGCAAGCCGGTCGAGGGTTTCCCGGGACTCCCGCATCACCCGTGCGATCAGCTCCTCGCATGACGGCAGGTCGTCGATCACGCCGGCCACCTGGCCCGATGCCATCACCCCGAGGTCCGTCCGGCCGTCGACCATGGACGACCTGAGAAGCATCGGGGTGTTGGCGGCGAGCAGGACCTGGCTCCAGGTCAGGTCCCTGCCGTGCTTCATGGCGAGGCCGTCGCGGATCATCCGGGACCAGGTCAGGCCGGAGAGGCGCCGGAAACCGGCGGCCCGGCGCACGGCCCGGGCGAATGTCCTCGTGCGGCCCGCCCGCTCCAGCGCGTCGACGAGGTCGGTGCGCAGCATGCGGTGCGGCATCCCGTCGACGGCCGTCGTCACCGTGACGTCCCTGACCGTCGCCGCGAGGTATCTCGCCTTCACCGCGTCGGGCACCGTCGAGTCGGAGGTCAGCAGGAACCGTGTGCCCATCGCGATGCCCGCCGCCCCGTAGGCCAGCGCCGCCACCAGTCCCCGGCCGTCGTGGAAGCCGCCCGCCGCCACCACCGGGATGTCCACGGCGTCGACGACCTGCGGCAGCAGCACGCTCGTCGCCACCTCGCCGGTGTGCCCGCCGCCCTCGCCGCCCTGCACGATCACGGCGTCGGCGCCCCAGTCGGCGACCTTCTCGGCGTGCCGTCGGGCGCCGACGGACGGCACGACGACCACACCCGCCTCCTTCAGCTCGGCGATCAGCTCGCGGGAGGGGGCGAGCGCGAACGAGGCGACACGCACCCCTTCGTCCACGATGATCCGCACCCGGTCGCCGGCGTCCGCCGCGTCGGCGCGCAGGTTCACGCCGAACGGCTGGTCGGTGCGGGACCTGACCTCGCGTACGGCGTCCCGGAGGTGGTCGAGGGTCATCGTGGCGGAGGCGAGGATGCCCAGCGCCCCCGCGTTCGCCGTCGCCGAGACCAGGCGGGGGCCCGCCACCCAGCCCATGCCGGTCTGCACGACCGGATGCCGCACGCCGACGAGTCTGGTCAGCGCGGTCTCCATCAGCGCCCGCTCCCGCGCACGGCGGCTCCGCCGTCCCCGCCCCGGCCGGCGCGGTCCCGGCCGTCTCCGGCGGGGTCGGGCACCTCCCGGTCCCGCAGCCCCTTCGGGTCGAGCACCGTCCGGATCAACTCCAGCTCCCGGTCCGTCGGTTCGCGGGTGAACGGGACCTCGGCCGGGATCGTCAGCTCGAACCCGGTGGCCGCGCGGACCTGATCGGGGGTGACGCCCGGGTGGACGGAGGCGAGCCGCATCGCGTGGTCGGGGGTCGCGAAGTCGAGGACCGCGAGGTCGGTCACCACGCGGGG
This sequence comes from Streptomyces sp. NPDC102279, assembly GCF_044766365.1. Classification (NCBI taxonomy): domain Bacteria; kingdom Bacillati; phylum Actinomycetota; class Actinomycetes; order Kitasatosporales; family Streptomycetaceae; genus Streptomyces; species Streptomyces sp. NPDC102279. The sequence continues at coordinate 226,478 of NZ_JBIWLU010000012.1, forward strand.
GAGACGGTGGAAGCGGGTGGCGCTCGGGCCCGCGGCGGCGGCCCGGTCGTACCCCACCCCGCACACCACGTCGACGCGCTCCACGAAGACCCGCGTCGAGTGTTTGGGGATCCAGTAACTGGTCGGGTTGTTCAAGGTGTTGACCGGGGCGCCGCGCATCCCGAGGAGCTGGCGCCGGGGCCGGGCCCAGTCGCCGATGCAGGAGATGTTCTGGTTGCCGAAGCGGTCGATCTGGCTCGCGCCCATCATCACGTGCCGCCGCCCGCCGGTCACCGCCGTCAGATGCCGCCGGTAGGGCAGCCAGCCCTCCGTGGTGCCGTCCGGGCCGACGAGCAGTGCCTCGCCGTCGGTCAGCAGCAGGTCGGGGGCGAAGGTGTGCCGGGCGAGGCGGGCCCCGACGGACGGGACGAGGCCCATGGGGCTGGCGAGCACCTCGCCGTTGTCCCGCCAGGTCTCGGCGCAGGCGATCACGCAGTACTCGGCTCGGGTGACGCTCACTGGTCCCGCTCCTTCCGCCAGGCCTGGACGGCGCTCTGGTAGGCGTGCTCGTCACCGGCGAGGAAGCGCTCGGCGAACTCCTCGTACGGCGTGGTCGCGTACAGCTTCTGGAAGGCTTCGTCGCGTCCGTAGTCCGGGGCGCAGGAGGTGAAGTGCGCGCCGTTCGGCGTCTCCACCACGCCCGTGACGGCCGGCCGCTGGAGGAGCAGGGTCTGCGGCGCGGCCTCCTTGGTCAGCTCCGCCGTGTCGACGATCCGCTCGCACGAGACGTACGCGGTGTCGGCTGCCTCGCAGAACAGGTCGTCGAAGTACGGGTCCGGGCCGAGGTACTGGCCGTTGCCCGCGCGGTCCGCGCGGTTCATGTGGACCAGGGCCGCGTCCAGGCGCAGGGCGGGCATGGCGACGAGCTCCTCCCGCGCCCCGGACGACGGGTCGGGATACGGCGAAGTGACCGTCCGGAGAGCCGGGTTGATGCGCATCACGTCCGAGCCGATGCCCGCCCGCACCGGGAGGAACGGCAGCCGGTTCGCGGCGGCGTGCAGGCCCCACATGAACATCGCCTCGTCGACCTCCGTCAGCTCGAACGCGCCGCGCTCGCGGGCCGCGCGGAAGTGCGGTTCGAGCGGGATGGAGTCGAGCGTCGCGAAGGCGGTCACCAGCTTGCGGATACGCCCGGCCGCCGCGAGCAGGCCGACATCCGGCCCGCCGTAGGCGACGACGGTCAGGTCGGTGATCCCGGAGCGGAGCAGCGCTCTCACCAGGGCCATCGGCTTGCGCCGTGAACCCCAGCCGCCGATACCGAGCGTCATCCCGCTCTCCAGCCGGCCGACGACGTCCTGCGCCGACATGGTCTTGTCGCTCACCGGGGGGCCTCCTTGCCGAAGGTGTCGCGGACGCGGCCGGCCACTCCGCCGAAGCCGGCCTCGTAGGTGAAGCCCTGCTCGAAGCGGTAGCTGCGGCGCACGTCGACGGGGTCGATGCCGTTGACGGCGGCCTTGGCGAGACGGATGAGCCGCCCGTCCTTCGCGGCGATCTCCCGCGCCAGCCCCAGCGCCGCCGAACGCAGTTCCTCGCGCGGGACGACCTTCCAGACCGAGCCGTGCGCGTGCAGCTCGGCCGCGGTGGCCGTGCGCGAGGTGTAGTACAGGGCGCGCATCAGATGCTGGGGGACGAGCCGGGCCAGGTGCGTGGCCGCGCCGAGGGCCCCTCGGTCCAGCTCGGGCAGGCCGAAGGAGGCGTCCTCGCTCGCCACGATCGCGTCCGCGTTCCCCGCGAGGCCCACGCCGCCGCCCAGGCAGAAGCCCTGCACCGCCGCGACGACGGGCACCTCGCACTCATACACCGCCGCGAAGGCCTCCGCGCAGCCCTGGTTGGCGCCGATCAGCGCTTCGTGGCCGGTGGGGTCGCGCTGTATCTCCTTGATGTCGACGCCCGCGTTGAAACCGCGCCCCTCAGCCGCCAGGACGACGCAGCGGACCTCGGGGTCGCGGCCCGCCGCGCGGACGGCGCCGGCCAGCTCGAACCAGCCGCGCACCGGCAGCGCGTTCACCGGTGGGTAGTCGGCCGTGACGACGGAAATCCCCTTTTCCGGGGACGAGGTGGAGACACCCATGGGCACATCAGCTACCTTTCCACCAAACGTTTGTTAGGTGTGATGCGAAGCTAGCAGCGATCGCGGCCGTGCGGGAGGCCCTGTGGACAACGTGGACACCACCGGCGACGACGGCGGCGCCGCGGACCTGGAAGGCCGGACGGTCGTCGTCACCGGCGGCACCCGCGGGGTCGGGGCCGGGATCGCGCGGGCCTTCGCCCGAGCGGGCGCGCACGTCGTGGTCTGCGCGCGCAGACCCCCCGAAGTCCGCCTGGAGAAGGCCGACTTCGTGCCGGTCGACCTGCGGGACCCGGCCGCCGTACGGGACTTCTTCGCGTCCCTGCCGCGGCTCGACGTCCTGGTCAACAACGCGGGCGGCGCCCCCTACCGGCCGCTCGCCGCGGCGGACGCCGAACGGCACGCCCGGGTCATCGAGCTCAACCTCACCGCTCCGCTCACCGCGTCGCTCGCCGCGTACGAGCATCTCAGGCGGGCGCGCGGGTCGATCGTGATGATCGGGAGCGTGAGCGGGTCCCGGCCCTCGCCCGGCTCGGCGGCCTACGGGGCGGCGAAGGCGGGGCTGGAGAACCTGGCCCGTTCCATGGCCGTCGAGTGGGCACCGGAGATCAGGGTCAACACCTTGGTCGTCGGCATGGTCCGCACCGAACTGGCCCATCTGCACTACGGCGGCGAGGACGGGGTCGAGGCCGTCGCCCGTACCGTCCCGCTGGGCCGTCTCGCGCGGCCGTCCGACGTCGGCGGAGCCGCCGTCTTCCTCGCCTCGGACGCCGCCGCCTACATCAGTGGAGCCTCGATCCTCGTCCACGGAGGCGGCGAGCGGCCCGCCTTCCTCGACGCCGCGACCGTCAACGAGAACCAGCAGGGAGAACCGGCATGAGCGCACCGCTGCTGTGCGAGGGACGTGTCGTGATCGTCACGGGCGCGGGCCGCGGGCTCGGCAGGGCGCACGCCCTGGCGTACGCCGCCGAGGGTGCCCGGCTGGTCGTGAACGACCTCGGCGTCGGCCTCGACGGCGCCCCGGGGCCGGACAGCCCGGCCCGCCGGGTCGTCGAGGAGATCCGCGCGGCCGGCGGCGAGGCGGTGGCCCACGGCGGCGACATCGCGACCACCGACGGCGCCGCCTCCCTCGTCCGCGCCGCCCTGGACACGTACGGCCGACTCGACACCCTGGTCAACAACGCCGGCTTCCTGCGCGACCGGATGCTCGTCAACCTCGACGAGGAGGACTGGGACGCCGTACTGCGGGTCCATCTCAAGGGGCACTTCCTGCCGCTGCGGCACGCGGCGGCGCACTGGCGGTCGGAGGCGAAGGCAGGCCGTACGCCGGCGGCCAGGGTCGTCAACACCAGTAGTGGAGCGGGCCTGTCGGGGTCGGTCGGGCAGGGCAACTACAGCGCGGCGAAGGCGGGCATCGTCGGCCTGACGCTGGTCGCCGCGGCCGAGATGGGCCGCTACGGCGTGCAGGTCAACGTCATCGCCCCGGCCGCCCGCACCCGGATGACCGAGCGGACCTTCGCCGAGACGATGACGGCGCCGGGCCGTGGCTTCGACGCCATGGCTCCCGAGAACGTCTCGCCGCTGGTGGTCTGGCTGGGATCGGCCGCGAGCGCCGGGGTCACCGGCCGCGTCTTCGAGACCGAGGGCGGCCGGATCACCGTGATGGAGGGCTGGCGGCCCGGCCCGAGCGCGGACAAGGGGGCCCGCTGGACCCCGTCCGAGGCGGGCGACGCGGCCCGCGAACTCCTGACGGAGGCGGTGGCACCGGGGGCGGTGTACGGCGCGGAGTAGAGCGCGGGGCGGGACCGGACAGGGCGAAGCGGCGGACGGTCGGAGGGTCGGAGCAGGACCGGGCGGGGGGCGGGCGACGCGGAAACCGGCAGGGCGGAGACGGGGAGGACAGAAGAGGGCAGGACGGCGGCCGGGGAGGGGAGAGGCGGGAAGTGCGAGCGCCGGGTGGGTCGGGAAGAGGCGTTCAGCGCTCGGGCCGTTTCATGGCAGCCGTCAGCAGCGCGATGATCTCCGTGTGCCCCGTCTGGAGCTCGTCCCCCGCGAACGGACTGCCCTGGGCGTCCAGGAGTTCCACCTCGATGGTGATGCCCTCGGCGGATCCGTGGCGCCGGGTGACCGAGCGGTGTCCGGGTCCGTGCGTGCGGGCCAGAGCGGCACGCAGCTCGGCCTCGACACCGACGGTGAGCAGACGGCGCGCCTCCGCGAGCGCCTCGGCCCGCGCGCCCGCCCCGCGCGAGAGCAGGGCCCGCACACAGCCGACGGAGCCCCGGCGGGCCGCCGTCACCAACGGCGCCTCGCCCGAGGGGCCCGGCCTGTCCGGGTCCGCGCCCGCCGCGAGAAGCAGCTCCACGACCGCGGTGTGACCGCACCGCAGCGCCCAGGTCAGCGCGGTGAAGCCGAACGCCTCCACCGTGTCCGGTCCCGCCCCGGCGCCGAGCAGGGCCCGCACCACCTCGACGTGCCCGCCGCAGGCCGCGCCGCACAGGGCGGCGTCCGTGCCCAGACTGAGCCGGTCGGGGTCGGCGCCGCCGGCCAGCAGCAGCCGTACGATCCCGGCCCGGTCGCTCACCGCCGCCGCGTACAACGCGCTCTGGCCGTCCTCGTCCACGCTCTCGGCACTCACCCCGGCCCGCAGCAGCCGTACGACCGTGTCCTCGTCCCCCTCGTACAGGGCGGGGAAGAGGGCGGCGGCGGGGTCGTCGGTGCTCATCCCTCGACCCTCGCTCGCCAAGGACACGCGAGGCAAAGACTTTTGGGGTGTCCTGCCTCACCCCTTACCCCTCGGTGGCCGGCCCTCGGTCCGTCCCGGGGCCGTCGCCCGCCGGTGGTCGCGCCTCGGCCGGCGCGTGCGTCACGTACCCGCCGCGTGCGTCAGGTGTCGCACTCCAGCACCGTCCGGCACAGCGCGCACCGTGCGCGGACCCGGCCGCGTACCGGCACTCTGATCCGCTGGTGGCAGGTCGGGCAGGAAAAGGACACGCGCAGCGGGCCGGTGGCGTCGGGGGCGAACGCGTAGGCGACGCCCCCGGGGTCGGGGGAGCGGTGCTCCTGGGCCTGCCGGCGGTCCTTGGCGTAGCGGCGGCGGCCCGCCCAGCCGGCCGCGGTCAGCGGCGGCTGCTGCTCGTCGCGGCGGGCCTGCGCCATCCCCTTGGTGTACGCGGTGTACGCCTGCGGGCTGGTGAACCACACGGAGGGATCCTCGCCGAACACCAGGGCCCGCTTGGCGAGGACGTACCCGAACTCCTCCGGGGTCAGATAGCCGAGCTTCTGCGAGGACGCGGCGTCCTCGCGGTAGGCGTCGAGGAGCAGCCAGCCCGCGCCGAGGTAGGCCGCGGCGGTGTCGGTGAGGATCTCGTTGTCGCGGGTGCCGGGGAAGGCGAGGTCGAGGCGGTGCAGGTAGACGTGCATCACCTCGTGGGCGAGGGCGGCGCCGATGTCCCTGCGGTGGGTGCGGAAGCGGTCGTTCAGCTCGATGAAGTACTCGGGTCCCGCGGCGAGTTCGACGTTCGCCGCGTGGGTCATCTCGCGGAAGCCGACGATCATCCGGGCGTCCGGAAGACGGTAGTGCCGCACCATCTCGCGGGCCACGCGCTGGGCGCCCAGATGCAGGTCGTCGAGGTCGGCGAACGCCACGTCGGCGGGCGCCACGCTGGCCGAGAAGCTGTGGACGGTGTCGTACGAGAGCCGTTTCCAGAGCGCGGTGACCGACGCCCGCACCGTGTCCAGGTGAGGGAAGCCGTGCTCGACCGGTCCGCCGTTCGCCACGTCAGCACCCCCTGAAGACGCCGGAACTCCCCTCCACTGTAGGCGGGCTTCCTCGCGGCGGCCGGGGACGCGGCGCGGCCGCGGGCGTGTCTGGCCGGATTGCGGCTCTTGCCCGCGGCAGGTGGCGGTCCTCATAATCCCCACCAGCTTGGCAGGAGCATGCCAGTTCGCGTTTCTGTGTCCCTGCCCGGCGCACAACCCCCCACGAAAGGAAACGCGTTGAAGTCTCCGAAGAAGTCCCGTCTCGTCCGAAGACTGCTCGCCGTCGCGGCGGTCGTCCTCGCCGCCGCGTCCCTCCAGCCGCTGACCGCGCAGGCCGCCCCCGCGCCCGTCGTCGGCGGCACCCGCGCCGCACAGGGCGAGTTCCCGTTCATGGTCCGCCTCTCCATGGGCTGCGGCGGCGCCCTCTACACCAAGAGCATCGTCCTCACCGCCGCGCACTGTGTGAACGGCTCGGGCAACAACACCTCCATCACCGCCACCGCCGGCGTCGTCGACCTGCAGAGCGGCAGCGCCGTCAAGGTCAAGTCGACGAAGGTCCTCCAGGCTCCCGGCTACAACGGCAAGGGCAAGGACTGGGCGCTCATCAAACTCGCCAAGCCGATCGAACTGCCCACCCTGAAGATCGCCACCACCACCGCCTACAACAACGGCAACTTCACCATCGCCGGCTGGGGCGCGGCCCGCGAGGGCGGCGCGCAGCAGCGCTACCTCCTCAAGGCCACCGTCCCCTTCGTCGACGACGCCACCTGCAAGCAGGCGTACGGCAGCGACCTCGTCCCCGGTGACGAGATCTGCGCCGGATTCGTCGCGCAGGGCGGCGTCGACACCTGTCAGGGCGACTCCGGCGGCCCCATGTTCCGCAAGGACGACACGGGCGCCTACCTCCAGGTCGGCATCGTCAGCTGGGGCCAGGGCTGCGCCGAACCCGGCTACCCCGGCGTGTACAGCGAGGTCTCGACCTTCGCCGCCGACATAGCCAGGGCGGCGGCAGGGCTGTAACACCTCACCCGCCCGCCCCGGTCTTCCGTCTGTCCGTCCGTGCCCGCGGCGCCCGCGACCCTGGTCGTGGGCGCCGTCGCGCGTTCAGCGAACGAGCGGCACGGGGCCGGGGGGCACCCGCACGGTGTCAGCCGGCGAGCACCTTGTGGAAGTGCACGTCCTGGTGCCCGCCGGGGATGCCTTCGGTGCGGCCGGTCTCCCGGTATCCGTGCCCGCGGTAGAAGCCGGGGGCCTGGAAGGTGAAGGAGGAGACGATCACCTCGGTGCAGCCGCGCCGGGCGCCCTCCTCCTCGACGGCCCGGAGCAGCCTGCCGCCCCAGCCCGCGTGCCGCTGGTCGGCCCGCACCCACAGCATGTCGACGGCGCAGCAACTGCCCCACACCCAGGCGGTGAGCCCGCCGACGAGTGCCCCGTCGGCATCGGTCACCCGGACCGAGACCGGCTCGGGCGCGCCGGCTCCCGTCGCCGTCGCGTTGAACGCGGTGAGTTCGTCGTCGAGCCGCTGTTCCAGATCGGCGTCCTTGCCGCCGATCCGCAACGACGCGCTCACGGGCTGCTGGTGTGGACTGGTCATGGCGGGGAGTATGCCAACGCCCGGGTCCGGGGCCGAACCGATTTCCCCGACGGGCCGGGCCGGCGACCGCTCCGGGGATCCGCGGCCGTTCCCGGGCCCGCACCGCACGTGACGCGGTGGGACGCGGGCCCACCGTGTGGCCCTCACGTGGCGTACGCGCGGCGGACGGCGGCCGTTAGTCCAACTGCTCCCCCTCCTTTGTCCATGGGCACACCGGCCCCGCGCGACGCAGTCTGGCGCCCCGGAACGTCGCCCCCCAGGAGGAGAGCCTTGCAGCCCTCAGACACGTTCACCCCCACCCGCCGCACCGTCGTCGCGGCCGGAGCCGCCGCCGGGATCGGCGCCGTGCTCGGCCTGCCCGCGGTGGCCTCGGCCGCCCCCGGCGACGACACCGTCACCCTGCGCTCCGCGCACCTCGACGTCCGCGTCGCCACCGCCTTCCCGCGGATCGTCACCTACACCGACCGCGCCACCGGCGCGGTGCTGCACGGCCAGTCCGACCCGGTCACCTCCGTCCTCGTGGACGGCACCGCGCACACCCCGACGGTCACCGCCGCCCCCGGCGCCGCCTCGGCCGCCTACCGCCTGGCCTTCACCGGCGGCACCACCATCGACGTCGAGATCGCCGTCACGGACCGCCGCGTGACCTGGCGGGTCACCGCCGTCGACGAAACGGACGCCCTTCCCGTCGGCACCCTGGAGATCCCCGACCTCGCCCTGCTCGCCGTCCGCAGCGACCAGCCGGGCGCCCAACTCCTCGCCGCCCGCGTCCAGCTCGACCAGGCCAAGAGCGGGGACACCCTGGTCACGCCGACCGCGGACGGCCCGGCGGAGGCGGCCACCGGCTGCGCGTACGCCGTCGTCGCCCACCACGGGCTCGCCGGCGCGCTGGAGACCAACACCGTCTACGACAAGCCCGACGCCGCCACCTCCTGGGAGAACGGCAGACTCTGGCACCGGACCGTCCGCAAGGACGGCTACGGCGAGGCCCGCCTCGCCCCCGGCCAGTGGACCCACCGCGCCGCCGGCGCGACCGACACCGAGCCGCTGCCGTACGCCACCGTCGTCGTCACCGGCGACCGCAACGGCGACGGGGTGATCGACTGGCAGGACGCGGCGATCGCCTTCCGCGACATCATGGTCACCCCGCTCGGCGCCGAGGACACCTACCGGCGTGTCGTGCCGCACATCCCCTTCAACTTCGCCTCGCAGGCAACCAACCCGTTCCTCGCGACCCTCGACAACGTCAAGCGGATCTCCCTCGCGACCGACGGACTGCGGCAGTTCACGATCCTCAAGGGCTACCAGTCGGAAGGCCACGACTCCGCCCACCCCGACTACGCGGGCAACTACAACGAGCGCGCCGGCGGCCTCGACGACCTCAACACCCTGGTCCGGGCGGGAAGGAAGTGGAACAGCGACTTCGCCGTGCACGTCAACGCCACCGAGTCCTACCCCGTCGCCCACGCCTTCTCCGAGACGCTCGTCGACAAGGACGACCCGCAGTGGGACTGGCTCGACCAGAGCTACCGCATCGACGCCCGCCGCGACCTCGTCTCCGGCGACATCGTCCGCCGCTTCGCCGACCTGCGCCGGGACGCCGACCCGGCGCTCAACTCCCTCTACATCGACGTGTTCCGCGAGTCCGGATGGAACTCCGACCGCCTCCAGCGCGCCCTGCGCGACCAGGGCTGGCACGTCACCTCCGAGTGGGGCCACGGACTGGAGCGCTCCACCCTGTGGTCGCACTGGGCGACCGAGACGGACTACGGCCCCGACACGTCCCGCGGCATCAACTCGCAGCTCATCCGCTTCGTCCGCAACCACCAGAAGGACGTCTTCGCCGACAAGTGGCCCACCCTGCTGGGCGTTCCCCGCATGGGCAACTTCGAGGGCTGGACCGGCAAGACCGACTGGACCGCCTTCCACGACCTGATCTGGACCCACTCCCTTCCCGCCAAGTACCTCCAGGCGTACCCGATCCGCACCTGGGGCGAGCACGAGATCACCTTCGGCACGACCACCTCCGTGACCGCCGTGTCCGACACCGACGGCACCCGCCGCATCACCACCGAGGGACGCCTCGTCTACGACGGCGGCACCTACCTGCTGCCCTGGGACCCCCGGCAGGCCACGAAGCTCTACCACTACAACCCCGCCGGCGGCAGCAGCAGCTGGCGCCTCCCGAAGACCTGGGAGGGCCTGTCCCGGGTCGCCCTGTACCGGCTGACCGACCAGGGACGCAGGTTCCAGACGTACGTCCCCGTCCGCTCCGGCCGCGTCACCCTCGACGCGAGCGCCGGACAGCCGTACGTCCTCCACCGCACCCGGGTCGCCGACGCGGCCGACCCCGGCTGGGGCGAGGCCACCCCGCTCCACGACCCCGGCTTCAACTCCGGCTCCCTGAAAGGCTGGACGGTCGACGGACCCGCCTCCGTCGAGCTCAACGCCCTCGGCGACCACGAACTGAACATCGCCGCCGGCGCCGCCGCCACCGTCTCCCAGCGGCTGAGCCGCCTCCAGCCGGGAACGTACGCCGCCTCCGTACAGGTCGAGGTCGGCGCGAGCGCGGACGACCGCCGCGAGGCCTCGCTCCGGGTCCGTACGGCCGACGGTGTCACCGCCGCCAACACCACCCGCACGTCCACCGCGGGCAACCACGTCGCCGCCGACCGCAAGCACGGCACCCGCTTCCAGCGGATGTTCACCTACTTCACCGTCCCCGAGGGCGGCGGCCCCGTGCAGCTCACACTCGGCGCGGCGGCCGGGCAGGCACGCGTGCGGTTCGCCGACGTCCGCGTCGTGCCCGCCGTCCGCGCCGCCACCGCACCCGGCACCCTCGTCCACGAGGACTTCGAGCACGTCCCGCAGGGCTGGGGCCCCTTCGTGAAGGGCGACGCGGGCGGCGTCACCGACCCGCGCACCCACATCGCCCAGCGGCACGCGCCGTTCACCGGACGCGGCTGGAACGGCAAGGCGATCGACGACGTCGTCGACGGCACCCAGTCCCTCAAGTCACGCGGCGAGAACGACGGCCTGGTCCACCGGACCGTGCCCCACACGGTCCGGTTCCAGCCGGGCAGGCGCTACCGGGTCACCTTCCGCCACGAGAACGAGAAGGCCGGACAGTACGCCTGGATCACCGCCGTGGACGAGGGCGCGCGGACCCGCGAACTCAGCCGCACGGACCTCCCCGTCGCGACCCGGCCCGCCACTCACACCTACGAGTTCACCGCCCCTGACACCGGTGAGGCCTGGGTCGGCCTGCGCAAGACCGGCGACGACGGCACCGCCGAGTTCACCCTCGACTCGTTCGAGGTGACCGAGACGGACTGACCCGCCGCCTCCAGCTCCAGCACCCACACGTCGTTCACGCCCTCCCGCAGGACCGCACCGGGCACGTACAGCGCCCGCTGCGGTCCCGTGGACCAGTACCGGCCCAGCCCGAACCCGTTGACCCAGACGAACCCCCGTGTCCAACCCGGGAGTTCGAGGAATGCGTCCCCGGCCCCGCACACCTCCACGGTGCCGCGGTACAGGCCGGGGGAGCCGTCCGCGGGCACCTCGCCGAACGGCACCCGCCCCACGCCCCCGTCCAGCGCGTCCAGCCGCAGCGCCCGCGCCCGCACCCCGTGCAGATACTGCCGCTCGTGCAGCACACCCCCGGTGATGCCCTTCGGCTCGCCGGTGCGCGGACCGTAGTTGACCCGTCCCAGCGACTCCACCCACAGCTCCACCCGCGCGGGACCCGCGACCGGCTCCTCGAGGCGCGGCTCGTCCTCGGTGAGCACCCCGGCCCGCACCCCGTCCACGGACACCACCGCCAGATCCCGCAGCCCGCTCACGAACAGCGGATACGGCTGCCGCGGCCCCGGCACGGTCACCTCGTACTTCACCAGGCCCCGGTCCACGTCCAGTTCCTCGAACGTGGGCGGCACCGCGTACTCGGCCTCCTCGCCCCCCACCGCTTCCAGCACCTCGTCCAGCGACGCCCAGCCGCCGAGCCCGGCCTCCGCGTCCGCGCCCAACGCCGCAAGGGCGGGCGGCACATCGGGCAGCGGCCCCTCGGCATACGCGGCGAGAATCTCCCGGAAGAGCCAGAACTTCTCGGTGGGGCGCCCCAGTTCATCGATCGGAGCGTCGTAGTCGTACGACGTCACGTCGGGCTCCAGCGCCCCCTCGTGCAGCTCACCGCCCCGGTTGGCGCCCGCCCAGCCCGCGAAACTCGTCCCGCCGTGGGCCATGTACAGATTCACCGACGCCCCGCACTCCAGGATCTCCCGCAGCGCGTCCGCCGCCTCCCGCGGATCACGGACCACGTGCTCCGCACCCCAGTGGTCGAACCAGCCGCACCAGAACTCCATGCACATCAGCGGACCCGACGGCCGGTGCCGGCGCAGCGTCGCGAACGCCTCGCGCGCCCCCGACCCGAAGTTCGCCGTCGCCAGCACCCCCGGCACCGACCCGCCCGTCAGCATGTGGTCCTCGGGCCCGTCGGACGTGAACAGCGGCACCCGCACGCCCTCCGCGCGCAACAGCCCCGCCAGCCACCCCAGATACACCTGGTCCGATCCGTAACTGCCGTACTCGTTCTCCACCTGCACCATCAGCACCGGCCCGCCGCGGTCGACCTGCCGCGACACGACCTCCGGCAGCAGCACCCGGAACCAGCGCTCCACCTGCCGCAGATACTCCGGGTCCCGCGTCCGCGCCCGCCCCGTCAGCCAGTGCGGCAGGCCGCCGTTCTCCCACTCGGCGCAGATGTACGGGCCCGGCCGCACGATCGCCCACAGCCCCGCGGCCCGCGCCGCGTCCAGGAAACGGCCCAGCTGCCCCACGTCACGGACCTCACCGGGACGCGGCTCGTGGAGGTTCCACGGGACGTACGTCTCCACACAGTTCAGCCCGAGCGCCCGCAGCATCCCCAGCCGGTGCGCCCACTGCCCCTCGTGCACCCGGAAGTAGTGCAGCGCGCCGGACACCAGCCGCACCGGGCGCCCGTCCAGCAGAAAATCGGTGTCCCCCACCGTGAACTCGCTCATGGCCACACGATCACCCCTGGCGGCGGCCGCGTCCATGGACAAAGATCAGCGCTGATTGGACGCAACGCAAAGGAACGACCGGGCGGGACGAAAACGGATGTACCACACCTGGATGCGCTATTTCACCCCCGGGCCCGCCCACCTCCGGCTCGGCCTCGCCTGCCTCGGCGTCGGCCTCCAGCACGGCGAACTGCCTCCCGTCGGCCCCCGCACCCTCGACCACCACGTCGCCGTCGTCGTCAGCGCCGGCAGCGGCTGGTACCGCACCCCCGACGGCCGCCGGCACCCCGTCACCGCCCCCGCCCTCATCTGGCTCACCCCCGGCACCCCCCACCACTACGGCCCCGACCCCGGCTGGGACGAGTGCTTCGTCGACTTCACCGGCCCCGCCACCGCCACGTACACCGAACTCGGCTACATCGAACCCGGCCGCCCCGTCGTCCCCCTCTCCGACGCCGCGGCCGCCCGCGCCGTCGTCGCCCGCATCGCCCGGGCCGCCCGCCGCGGCAACCCCCTCCTGGAGGTCGAGACCGGCGCCGCCGTCCACGAACTCCTCGTCACCCTGCGCCGCGCCCGCGCCGACCTCGCCCCCGACGGCGACGAAGTCCTCCACGCCCTCGCCCGCGACGCGTTCAGGACGATGTCCGTCGCCGACCACGCCGCCCGCCACGGCATGACCCCCGCCGCACTGCGCACCGCCGTCCGACGCGCCGCCGGCTGCAGCCCCAAGGACTACCTCCTCGGCATCCGCCTCGGCCGCGCCAAGGAACTCCTCGCCGCCACCGACCTGCCCGTCGCCGCCGTCGCCCGCCGCGTCGGCTACGACGACCCCGCCTACTTCTCCCGCCTCTTCACCCGCCGCGTCGGCATCCCACCCGTCCGCTTCCGCGAACAACAGGGCCGCACCGTCCCCGGCGGCTGGAGCAACCGCGTCCCCGACCCCGACGATCCACCCATGATCGAACCCCCGCACGCCACGTAGGGTTGGCTCACATGACCACCAGCAAACCCCAGGAAACCGACCCCGCCGTCCGCGCGGAACTCGCCCGGCTGCGCGACAGCATCGACAACATCGACGCCGCCGTCGTCCACATGCTCGCCGAACGCTTCAAGTGCACCCAGCAGGTCGGCCACCTCAAGGCGGCCCACCAACTGCCGCCCGCCGACCCCTCCCGCGAGGCCCACCAGATCGCCCGGCTGCGCCGCCTCGCCGAGAACGCCAAACTGGACCCGGCCTTCGCCGAGAAGCTCCTGACCTTCATCATCGCCGAGGTCATCCGCCACCACGAACGCATCGCGGACGACGCCGGCACCACCACCCCCGAACCGGGGGAGTGAGACCGGCACGACCGGCACGAACCGGAGCGGGCGGAACCCCGAGGCGCACACACACCGCCCGGCGGACACCGCCGCCCCCCGGGCGCCCACCCCGCCCCGGAGCGAGAACGAGACCCTCCGGGCGCGCACCCCGCGCCGGAGCGGAACCGCCCCCCGAAAACGCGCGTTCCACGCCGGAGTGAGAACCACTCTCCCGGAACGCGCCGCGCACGCCGCGCACGCCGCGCACTCCCGCACGAAACAGCCCGACGCATCGCGCCCTCGCGGGCATATGCTGGTATGCCCGAACGAGGGACGCCGGGCCATGCCGTCGGATGCCAAGATCCTCATCGTCGACGACCACGAGGACACCCTGTACGCCCTGGAAAGCGCACTGTCCCCGCTCGGCTACCGAGTAGGACGCGCCACCGGCGGCGACGAAGCACTCAAAGAAGTCCTGCGCGGACAGGTCGCCCTGCTCCTCCTCGACGTCCGCATGCCCGGCGTCAGCGGCCTCGACGTCGTCCGCTACATGCGACGCGTCGAACAGACCCAGCACATCCCCGTCATCCTCCTCACCGGATTCGGCCCCGACACCGAACTCACCGCCACCGCCTTCGCCCTCGGCGTCGCCGACTCCTCATGAAACCCGTCGACCCCTGGGCCCTGCGCACCAAGGTCCGCTACCTCTACGAGGCCCAGCAGCGCCACCAGAACCTCGAACGGGAACTGCGCGACCTGCGCGCCCTCGTCAAGGAACACCTCCCCGACACGGCCCCCGCCGACCCCGGCACCCGCATCCCCGAACAGCCCCGACGGCCCTTGGCCCGCGAAGGCGACCGCATGGAACAGGGCCGTACGCCGTAACAGCGGCTCGTGACCGGGCGACGACAAAGCGTACGAACGGGACCACCTCTGTGACCCGGTGACGCGATCGGGCAGCATGTCCCCATGTCCGTACTGACGCGCGACGAAGCGCAGACCCGTGCCCAGATCCTCGACGTCCACCACTACGGGATCGAACTCGACGTGACCCGAGGGGACGAGACCTTCGACTCCCTGACCGTCATCCGCTTCACCGCCCGCGACGACGCGGACACCTTCGTCGAGCTGAAGCCCGCCGAACTGCGCTCCGTCACCCTCGACGGCCGGCCCCTCGACCCCGAGACCCTCGACGAGAACCGGCTGCCCCTCAAGGGCCTCACCGCAGGCGAACACGAACTGCGCGTCGACGCCGCCATGCGCTACTCCCGCACCGGCGAGGGCATGCACCGCTTCACCGACCCCACCGACGGCGAGACCTACCTCTACACCCAGCTCTTCATGGAAGACGTCCAGCGCGTCTTCGCCGCCTTCGACCAGCCCGACCTCAAGTCCGTCTTCGAACTGACCGTCACCGCCCCCGAAGGCTGGACCGTCCTCGCCAACGGCGTCACCGAACACCTCGGAGACGGCCGCTGGAAGGCCGCCCCCACCCCGCTGATCTCCACCTACCTCGTGGCCGTCGCCGCCGGCCCCTGGCACTCCGTACGCACCGAACACGCCGGCCTGCCCTTCGGCCTGCACTGCCGCCGCTCCCTCGCCCCCTACCTCGACGCCGACGCCGACGAGATCCTCGACGTCACCCGCGCCTGCTACGACCGCTACCACGAGAAGTTCGACGAGCCCTACCCCTTCGACTCCTACGACCAGGCGTTCGTCCCCGAGTTCAACGCAGGCGCCATGGAGAACCCCGGACTCGTCACCTTCCGCGACGAGTTCATCTACCGCTCCGCCGTCACCGACACCGAACGCCAGACCCGCGCCATGGTCATCGCCCACGAGATGGCCCACATGTGGTTCGGCGACCTCGTCACCCTGCGCTGGTGGGACGACATCTGGCTCAACGAGTCCTTCGCCGAGTACATGGGCTACCAGACCCTCACCGAAGCCACCCGCTTCACCGACACCTGGGTCGACTTCGGCGTCGCCCGCAAGTCCTGGGGCTACGACGCCGACCAGCGCCCCTCCACCCACCCCGTCGCCCCCGACCCGGACGCCGTCCCCGACACCGCGTCCGCCATGCTCAACTTCGACGGCATCTCCTACGCCAAGGGCGCCTCCGCCCTGCGCCAACTCGTCGCCTGGCTCGGCGAGAAGGACTTCCTCGCGGGCATCAACACCCACTTCGCCCGCCACAAGTTCGGCAACGCCACCCTCGCCGACTTCATCGACAACCTCGCCTCCGCCACCGAACGCGACGTCCACGCCTGGGCCGAGACCTGGCTGCGCACCACCGGCGTCGACACCCTCACCCCCACCCTCCGCGAAGCGGACGGCACATGGCACCTCACCGTCGACCGCGACGGCAGCCGCCCCCACCGCATCGCCGTCGGCGCATACGACACCGTCCCCGGCGACGACCGCCGCCTCACCCTGCGCGAACGCTTCGAACTCGACGTCCCCCAGGGCGACTCCCCCCACTCCGCCCCCGGCCCCCGCCCCGCACTCCTCCTCCTCAACGACTCCGACCTCAGCTACGCCAAGGTCCGCTTCGACACCGAGTCCTTCACCACCGTCGAAGCCGCCCTCTCCGGCATCCCGCACGCCCTCACCCGCGCCGTCGTCTGGAACGCCCTGCGCGACGCCGTACGCGACGGCGAACTGCCCCCCATGGCCTACATCGACGCCGCCCGCGCCCACCTCCCGCACGAGAGCGACCTCGCCCTCGTCCAAGGCGTCCTCACCTTCGCCGCCACCCACGTCGCCAACCGCTTCCTCGGCCCCGAGCAGCGCCCCACCGCCCTCGCCACCCTCACCGACCTGTGCCGCGACCTCATCCGCCGCACCGAAGACGGCTCCCACCCCGGCCTGCGCCTCATCGCCGTACGCCACCACATCGACGTCGCAGCCCACCCCGACACCATCAGCGCCTGGTTCTCCGAAGGCACCGTCCCCGGCGGCCCCGAACTCGACCCCGAGCTGCGCTGGCGCATCCTCGGCAGGCTCTCCGTCCTCGGCGCCGTCGACGACGCCGTCATCGAAGCCGAACTCGTCCAGGACCCCAGCGCCACCGGCCAGGAAGGCGCCGCCCGCTGCCGCGCCGCACTGCCCGACCCCGAGGCCAAACGCGCCGCCTGGGACGCCATGTTCGCCACCGACGACCTCTCCAACTACCTGTTCACCGCCACCGCCCAGGGCTTCTGGCAGCCCGAACAGACCGACCTCGTCCGCCCGTACGTCGAGCGCTACTGGGCCGACGCCGTCGCCGTCGCCGAACGCCGCGGCCCCGCCATCGCCGACGCCGCCGGCCGCTGGGCCTTCCCCGCCCACGCCGTCACCTCCGACACCCTCACCCTCGGCGAGACCTGCCTGCGCGACGCCGACCCCATCCCGGCCCTGCGCCGCAAGCTCACCGACCAGCTCGACGACCTCGCCCGCGCCCTGCGCGTCCGCCGGGCCTGACCCCCGACAGCCCCTCACCGCACACCGGTTCCCCGCCCTCCACCGGCGGGGAACCGGCTCCCGGGACGGCCACGGCGGAGAGGCTCCAGAAGGTCACGGGGCGCATCGACGCGCCCCGCACCACCCCCTAGCACCCCCCTCCGTCCCCCACATTTCCTCCGCACGGCAGTACCCCCGTTTGGGTCGAATCGTTGTCCTTGGCGGGCGCACCTGCCCGAAACGCGTACACGCTGGGACGTACCCCGCCGCGCGTCCACCGGAGGACATCCATGAGCACGCCGCCCCTCGCCTCAGGCCCCGAAGGCCCCGACGCACTGCGGCCGTTGCTCCACACCGTCCTCGACGCCCTCGCCGAAGGCTCCGCCGCACGCGGCGGCCCCCTCCCCGCCGGCGGACCCGAACACGTCGCCCGCACCCTCCGCGACCGCGCCGGCGACCTCCTGCCCCGCCACGGCGACGACAACGCCCTCCACGACCTCGTCCGCGCCCTCGCCGAAGGCGCCGCCGACCCCGCCGACCCCCTCTGCGCCGCCCACCTGCACTGCCCACCCCTCGCCGTCGCCACCGCAGCCGACCTCGCCGCCTCCGCCCTCAACCCCTCCCTCGACTCCTGGGACCAGGCACCGGCCGCCTCCGAACTCGAAGAACTCCTCACCCGCACCCTCGCCCACGAGGTCTACGGCACCCCCCACAGCGACGCCCTCGTCACCACCGGCGGCACCGAGTCCAACCAACTCGCCCTCCTCCTCGCCCGCGAAGCCCACGGCGGCATCCAACTCGTCTGCGGCGCCAACGCCCACCACTCCCTCCACCGCGCCGCATGGCTCCTCGGCCTCCCCGAACCCGTCGTCGTCCCCGCACCCGCCGGCACCCTCGACCCCGCCGCCCTCGACGACGCCCTCACCGCACTCCACGGCCCCCTCCTCGTCGCCGCCACCGCGGGCACCACCGACGCCGGACTCATCGACCCCCTGCCCGACATCGCCGACCTCTGCGCCACCCACGGCGCCCGCCTCCACATCGACGCCGCCTACGGCGGAGGCCTCCTCCTCAGCGACCGGCACCGCCACCGACTCGACGGACTCACCCACGCCCACACCGTCACCCTCGACCTGCACAAACTCGGCTGGCAGCCCGTCGCCGCCGGACTCCTCGCCGTCCGCGACCCCGCCGACCTCACCCCCCTCGCCCACCGCGCCGACTACCTCAACGCCGACGACGACACCGAAGCAGGCCACCCCGACCTCCTCGGCCGCTCCCTGCGCACCACCCGACGCCCCGACGTCCTCAAGATCGCCGTCACCCTCAAAACCCTCGGCCGCGACGGCATCGGCACCCTCGTCGACCAGGTCTGCGCCCACGCCCACGAACTCGCCGACCTCATAGCCGCCCACCCCGGCTTCGAGCTCTACGACCGGCCCGCCATCAGCACCGTCCTGTTCCGGCCCACCGGCGCCACCGACGACACCGTCGCCGCCGTCCGCCGCACCCTCCTCGACGAAGGCCGCGCCGTCCTCGGCCGCGCCACCCTCGACGGCCGCCGCTGGCTCAAAGCCACCCTCCTCAACCCCCACACCCGGCCCGGCGACCTGGCCACGCTCCTGAAACTGGTGGAAGGACACACCCCCCGATGAGCCCGACGCCCCACCCCCCGCGCCCCGCCGCCGAAGCACCCCGCGACCTGGTCGGCATCGGCATCGGCCCCTTCAACCTCTCCCTGGCCGCCCTCGCCCACCCCCTGACCGAACTCGACACCGTCTTCTACGAACAACGCCCCGGCTTCGACTGGCACCCCGGCATGCTCATCGACGGCGCCACCCTCCAAGTCCCCTTCCTCGCCGACCTGGTCACCCTCGCCGACCCCGCGAGCCCCTGGTCCTTCCTCAACTACCTCAAAGCCCGCGAACGACTCTTCCCCTTCTACTTCGCCGAGCGCTTCCACATCCAGCGCGCCGAATACGACGCCTACTGCCGCTGGGTCGCCGACAACCTCCCCGGACTCCGCTTCGCCCACCAGGTCGACGCCGTCCGCTGGAACCCCGAACGCGACGTCTTCGAAGTCGACTTCACCCAGATCGACACCGACGGCGAAGCCGAAGCCCTCGGCCGCTCCTACACCCGCAACATCGTCCTCGGCGTCGGCACCGCCCCCCACATCCCCGAACCCCTCAAACCCCTCGTCGACGCCCCCGGCGTGCCCGTCATCCACGCCGCCGACTACCTCAAACACCGCGAACAGTTCCTCACCGCCGACCACATCACCGTCATCGGCGCCGGCCAGTCGGGCGCCGAGGTCTTCCTCGACCTCCTCCGCAACCGCCCCGCCGGACACGAGAAGATCCACTGGCTCGCCCGCACCGAAGCGTTCGCCCCCATGGAGTACTCCAAACTCGGCCTCGAACACTTCACCCCCGACTACACCCGCTACTTCCACGCCCTCACCGAACCCGTCCGCGACCGGCTCGTCGCCGCCCAATGGCAACTCCACAAAGGCATCGACGCCGACACCATCGCCGCCATCCACGACGAGCTCTACCGCCGCACCCTCCACGGCGGCTGGCCCGACGCCGTCCTCACCCCCGCCGTCACCGTCCGCACCGCAGGACGCGTCGCCACCACCAAAGTCGAACTCCACCTCGAACACGTCCAGCAAGGCGCCCGCACCCGCCTCACCACCGACGCCGTCGTCCTCGCCACCGGCTACCGCGAACGCCCCATCGGCCCCCTCCTCGCCGGACTCGACCCCTACCTCCGCCGCGACAGCGCCGAACGCCCCACCATCGACGACCAGTTCCGCCTCGTCCTCGACCCCGCCGTCACCGGACACGTCTACGTCCAGAACGCCGAACTCCACACCCACGGCGTCGGCACCCCCGACCTCGGCCTCGCCGCCTGGCGCAGCGCCACCATCCTCAACACCCTCACCGGCAAAGACCCCTACCCCCTCCCCGCACGCACCTCCTTCACCACCTTCGGCCTCGAACCCACCCCCCGCGTCCCCGCCGCCCGCAAGGAAACCCGCACCCTCACCCCCCTCATCGACGGCAGATGACCCCCGTCGACACCGCACACCCCCTCATCGGCAGACGAAAAAAGAGACGGCGCCGACGCGAAACACCGCGCCGACGCCGCTCACTCCAACCCACCGGACTAGAACACCGGCATGCCCTCACGCGTCAGCTTCCAGTCCACCGAGGCGAACTCCGCCGGGTCCAGCGACCCCTTCGCCGTCACCCACTCCGCGATCCGCGTCCGGATCTCCGTCGACTCCGACCACACCTCCGTCGCCGACGCCACATGCGGGAACGCACCGCCGCCATTGGCACGGTAGTTGTTCACCGCGAACACGAACTGCTGGGCATCGTCCAGCGCCGCACCCTCGTACGTCAGGTTCTTGATCCGCGAACCCTCCGCCTGCGCGATGTCGATGTCGTACCGCAGCCCCGACACGTAGTCGTAGTTGTAGTCCGGCCGGCTGTTCGCGTTCGTCAGCTTCTCCGTGTCGACCACCGCACCCACCGCCGTCCGCACGAAGTAGTTCGCCGAATACTCCAGGTACGCCCGCACCTGAGCACCCGTCAACACCTTGGCCACCAGCGTGTTGTCATACACGTACAGACTCGACAGATCCCGGATCGTCACATCCCCCGCAGGGATCTCCGACGTCCGCGAGAACGGCGACGCCTGCGCGATCACCGGCAACGACGCATACTGCGTCCCCACCAACGCCGCCCGCACCACGTCCTCCTGCACCCTGGTGATCAGATCGATGATCGGCGCGTCCTTGTACCGCGCCTCCACCGTCGTCAGCGTCTCCGTCGCCGTCCCCACCACCTGGTTCACATACGCCACGACCACATCGTGCTCGTCCTTCAACAACCGCGTGATCTTCGGATCGTCCGCCACCGCGTTCGTGTTCCGCACCGACGCCGCCACCGACTCGACCCGCCAGCAGCCCCGCTCGAGGACCAGCTCGAAGTCGAACACCGACATCCGCTCAGCGAACGCCAACGGCTCCGACAACACCACCGTCTTCCCCGACGCCGTGTTCGTCACCTTCAGCTCAGGGATCTCCAGATGCGCGTGACCCACCAGAATCGCGTCGATCCCCGGCACCTGCTGCGCAACCAGCGCCGCCGAGTTCTCCACGTACGGCACCTGGTCACCGTACGACGACGTCCCCGACGCACCCGAGTGCGCCGACACCACGACCACGTCCGCACCCATCGACCGCAGCTTCGGCACCCACTTCGCCGCCTGCTCCTCAAGACCCGGGAACGTCAACTTCCCCTGCACGTACGCCTTGTCCCAGATCGCGATCCCCGGGTTCGTCAGCCCCAGCACCGCCACCTTCACCGGCGGCGCCCCATGGACGTGGAACGTCTTCATGAAGTACGGAGGGAACGCCGGCTTCAGCGTCTTCGCGTCCAGCGCGTTCGCACCCAGCAGCGGAAAGTCGCACTGCGACTCGAACTTCCGCAGCGTCTCGATCCCGTAGTTGAACTCGTGGTTCCCGAGCGCCACCGCGTCATAGCCGATCGCGTTCATCGCCTGCGCCATCGGATGCACCGGACCACCCTTGGCGGTGATCGGATCCACCTTCGCGTAGTAGTACGTCAACGGCGTGCCCTGGATCGTGTCACCCGCGTCCAGCAGCAAGGTGTTGGCGCGGCCCTTCTCCTTGCGGATCGCGTTCACCAGCGTCGAGATCCGCGCCAGACCCTGCGCGTTCCCCGCCGCGTCCGCGTACTCCGCGTCCTTGAAGTAGTCCCAGTTGAACACGTGCCCGTGCAGATCCGTCGTGCCCATCACCGTCAGCGCGTACCGCTTCACCGGCCGATGCCCCTTCCTCACCTCCACAGCCTGCGCCGCGGGCGCGCCGACCGCACCCGCGAACGCCACCCCCGCACCCGTCACGGCGGACTTCTTCAGGAACTTACGACGGTTCAACGGCATGTCCGGAACTCCTCGAGAAAAGGTCAACGACGCGCGTAGATTCTGGCCCAACAACCGCCCCCGCAACAGACCCAGAAGGTTTCCATCCGATGACCCGCACCCATCACCCGCCCCCCACCCCGGTGACAGAGTGGGACACATGACCCCCACCAACGAAACCGCCGCCCCCTACGGCACCCCCGACGCCCCCCGCCTCGCCGTCCGAGGCGAAGCCCACCTCGAAGTCGACCCCGAGATCGCGCGCATCGGCATCACCGTCACCGCCCGCGGCAAGGACCGCAGAGAAGCCCTCGCCGACCTCACCCGCCGCAACACCCTTGCCCTCGACCTCGTCAAAACCCACGGCGACGCCGTCGAACACCTCGAAACCGGCCACTTCTCCATCACCCCCGAACTCGGCCGACACGGCCGCGGCGAACGCGTCCGCACCCACCACGGCCACGTCCACATCACCGCCGAACTCAACGACTTCACCGCCCTCGGCGACCTCACCACCGCCCTCGCCGACCTCGACCTCACCCGCGTCGACGGACCCTGGTGGGACCTCCGCCCCGACTCACCCACCCACCGCGCCGCCCGCCAGGAAGCCGTCCGCGAAGCCGTCCGACGCGCCCGCGAATACGCCGAGGCCCTCGGCACCACCCTCACCGCCCTCCTCGAACTCGCCGACATCGGAGCCGAGCCCACACCCCTCCCCGCACCCGGCGGCGCCCGCTTCCGACGCGCAGCCTTCGCCGCCGCCCCCACCGACGACGAGCCCGCCCCCCTCGACCTCGAACCCCAACGCCAGCACGTCCACGCCCAGGTCAACGCCCGCTTCACCATGGCCCCACCCCAGCTCTGACCCGAGCCGCCCACCACCCCGACGCCGGCCCGGACGCGCCCCGACGCCGCCCCTGACACGCCACGCACCGTCACCAACCGCATCCACCCCGCCGCCACCGAACGACCGTACGGACCCCCAAACCGCCCCACCCCGACCCCGGCACTGCTCATCAGAGCACCCCCGCGCACAATTCAACAGTTGTCAATAACCCTTCACGCAAAGGTTGTTGAGCAGTCACGCGCGACCAATTCCCTACCCACCGGTAAGGCCTAGGCTCAAACCATGCGCCGAGCAAAGATCGTCTGTACATTGGGCCCCGCCACCGACTCGTACGACCAGATCAAAGCCCTGGTCGAAGCCGGAATGGACGTAGCCCGCCTCAACCTCAGCCACGGCACCCACGCCGAACACGAGGAGCGCTACCAGCGCGTCCGCAAGGCCTCCGACGAGACCGGCCGCAGCGTCGGCATCCTCGCCGACCTTCAAGGCCCGAAGATCCGACTCGGCCGCTTCACCGAAGGCCCCGTACTCCTTGAACGCGGAGACACCTTCACCATCACCGTCGAAGAAGGCGCCGAAGGCGACCGCCAGACCTGCGGAACCACCTACGACGGACTCGCCGCCGACGTCACACCCGGTGAACGCATCCTCGTCGACGACGGCAAAGTCTCCCTCGAAGTCACCTCCGTCGACGGCCCCCGCGTCCACACCACCGTCATCGAAGGCGGCATGGTCTCCGACCACAAAGGCCTCAACCTCCCCGGCGTCGCCGTCTCCGTCCCCGCACTCTCCGACAAGGACGAAGCAGACCTCCGCTGGGCCCTCCGCTCCGGCTGCGACGTCATCGCCCTCTCCTTCGTCCGCAGCGGACGCGACATCGAAGACGTCCACCGCATCATGGACGAAGAAGGCCGCCGCCTCCCCGTCATCGCGAAGATCGAAAAACCCCAGGCCGTCGACAACATCGACGACATCGTCGCCGCCTTCGACGGCATCATGGTCGCCCGCGGAGACCTCGGCGTCGAAATGCCCCTCGAACAAGTCCCCATCGTCCAAAAGCGCGCCATCAAACTCGCCAAGCGCAACGCCAAACCCGTCATCGTCGCCACCCAGATGCTCGACTCGATGATCGACAACTCCCGGCCCACCCGCGCCGAAGCCTCCGACGTCGCCAACGCCGTCATCGACGGCACCGACGCCGTCATGCTCTCCGGCGAAACCAGCGTCGGCAAATACCCCGTCGAAACCGTCAAGACCATGGGCCGCATCGTCGAAGCAGCCGAAGAAGACATCCTCGCCAAGGGCCTCCCACCCCTCACCGACCGCAACAAACCCCGCACCCAAGGCGGAGCCGTCGCCCGCGCCGCAGCAGAGATGGGCGACTTCCTCGGCGCCAAATTCCTCGTCGCCTTCACCCAGTCCGGCGACACCGTCCGCCGCCTCTCCCGCTACCGCTCACCCATCCCCCTCCTCGCCTTCACCCCCACCCCCGCCACCCGCTCCCAGCTCAACCTCACCTGGGGCGTCGAGACCTTCCTCGGCCCCCACGTCGACTCCACCGACGCCATGGTCGACCAGGTCGACGAACTCCTCCTCAAATACGGGCGCTGCGCCAAGGGCGACATCGTCGTGATCACCGCCGGCTCCCCGCCCGGAGTCTCCGGCTCCACGAACCTCGTCCGCGTCCACCACATCGGCGAGGACGACAGCCCCAAGTAACCCCCACCACACCGGGCCCCTCCGAGCCGCCAGAGGGGCCCTTTTCGGTGTGGAGGTCAGTATTTGGGGCCGATGTGGAGGTCCATGAGGGCTACGGAGGCCTTCTTGGCGACCGAGATGTTGTACGGGTTTCCGTGGCGGGTGCAGTGGGTCCAGCCGATGCCGAGGTTGTCCAGGGTGTCGGTGAACAACTGCCTGATGTCGTCGGACTTGTTGGTGAAGAAGTACCGGGGATACTCGTAGCGCTTGGCCTCGCCACCGACGAGTCGGGTCGTCCAGTTGGTGATGCGGCAGCCGTCGGAGTGGATCAGGCCTCGGACGAAGTCCCAGGGGTGGTCATCGACGATGCGTTGCTGCCAGGGCTCCAGGGTGATCTTGCGATCGTGCTTCTTACCGGGGCCGTGCTGGGGGAACAGGCAGGGCCAGTGCTTGCTGGAGCAGGTGACGTACTGGCAGCCCTGGCTCCGGACGCGGCAGACCTTGTTGTCCGGGCGCACGAGTTGCATCGCCGACACACAGGCCTCGATGAGCCCGGGCCACGCGTCGGCGCACGCGATGCGCAGGAAATGGACACCTCGTCGGTGGGCGCTGATGCAGCCGTCTCCGAGATAGAGGCCCAGCAGGTACGCGTAGGCGTCGGGATCGTCCGGTGGTTCAGGGGTGGCCCGGCATCTGGGGCACGACTGTGAGCGGTTGCCGCTCAGAGGCTCAATACGTGACTGCCAGGAGCGGATCGAAGCCCGGGAGACGCCGGTCTCCTTGCTCACCGAATTGAGGCTGCGCCCCTGCGCGACGAGTGCCAGAGCTCGCTTGCGTGTCCCCACGTCGTACATGTGGCCACTCTGCGGACGCGGAATGAACGACACGCAGCAAAAAGCGGATGTTCACCAGAATGGGAACATCCGCTTTCATGAAGCAACCTTGACATCCAAGGAAAAGTGCCCCGAGTCGGATTCGAACCGACGCTGGATGGGTTTTGAATCCATGGCCTCTACCGCTGGGCTACCGGGGCTTCCTCTGAAACAAAGGGTAGCGATCACCCGCCGTGCCCTCACCTTACCGCAGCTAGGTAGGCTCTTGTCAGCAGTCCCGCCCTGAACGAGGAGCCCCCGTGACCGCCCCCGAGTCGCCCCAGCCCGTAGACGCGCCCGACGACGACAAGTCGCACGTGCCTCCGCTGACGACCCGTGTCGTCATCGCCGAGGACGAGGCGCTGATCCGTCTCGACCTGAAGGAGATGCTGGAGGAAGAGGGGTACAGCGTCGTGGGTGAGGCCGGTGACGGCGAGCAGGCCGTCGAGCTGGCTCGTGAGCACAGGCCGGACCTCGTGATCCTCGACGTGAAGATGCCCAAGCTCGACGGCATCTCCGCGGCGGAGAAGATCGCGGCGGAGTCCATCGCTCCGGTGCTGATGCTCACCGCGTTCTCTCAGCGCGACCTCGTCGAGCGGGCCCGCGACGCGGGTGCGATGGCGTACCTGGTGAAGCCGTTCAGCAAGAGTGACGTGGTGCCGGCGATCGAGATGGCGGTGTCGCGGTTCACGGAGCTGAAGGCGCTGGAGCAGGAGATCGCGGATCTCACGCAGCGGCTGGAGACCCGGAAGCTGGTGGACCGGGCGAAGTCGGTGCTGCAGACGCAGTACGGGCTGACCGAGCCCGCGGCGTTCCGCTGGATCCAGAAGACGTCGATGGACCGTCGGATGTCGATGCAGCAGGTGGCGGAGGCGGTCATCCAGGACGCCGAGGAGAAGAAGGCGTCGAAGGACTAGTCCGCGCGGTCGTCGAGCGTACGGAGAGGCCCGCACCCCCCGAGGGTGCGGGCCTCTCCGTGTGTGCGGCGGGGCCGCGTGGGACTAGTCCTCGCCGAGGTAGGCCTTGCGGACGGACTCGTCGTGCAGGAGGTCCTGTCCGGTGCCGGAGAGGACGATGTTGCCGACCTCCATGACGTGTCCCTGGTCGGCGAGGGAGAGCGCGGCCTGGGCGTTCTGCTCGACGAGGAGGATGGTCGTGCCGGACGCCTTGAGTTCGGCGATGGTGGCGAGGATCTTCTGCATCATGATCGGGGAGAGGCCCATGGAGGGTTCGTCGAGCATGAGCAGTTTGGGCTGGGACATGAGGGCGCGGCCCATGGCGAGCATCTGCTGTTCGCCGCCGGAGAGGGTTCCGGCGGCCTGCTTGCGGCGTTCCCCGAGGATGGGGAAGAGGTCGTAGGCGCGCTGGATGTCCTTCTCGATGCCTGCCTTGTCGGTGCGGAGGAAGGCTCCGAGCTGGAGGTTCTCCGCGATGGTGAGGCGGGGGAAGATGTGGCGTCCCTCGGGGGAGTGGGCGAGTCCGAGGGCGACGATCTTGTGGGCGGGGACGCTGGCGAGGGGTTTGCCGTCGAAGGTGATGCGGCCTCCGCTGGGCTTGAGGAGCCCGGAGAGGGTGCGCAGGGTGGTCGTCTTGCCGGCGCCGTTGGTGCCGATGAGGGTGACGATCTGGCCTGCTTCGACGCTGAAGGAGATGCCCTTGACGGCTTCGATCTTGCCGTAGGCGACCTTGAGGTCTTCGACCTCGAGCAGTGCGGTCACGAGGCGTTTCCTTCCTTGCTGGTGCTGCTGCCGTGCGCGTCGGGCTCGTCGGCGTCGGCCGGGGTGACGGCGGGGGCTTCGGGAGCGGCGGGCGTTTCTTCGGCCGGGGCGGCTTCGGCGGTGGCGTCGGTGTCGTGCGCCGTGTGCGTGGCGGGGGTCTCCGTGGCCTCGGTGGTTGCCGGGGTCTCGGTTTCCGCTGCTGCTTCCGTCGGCTCCGTCGGTTCCGCGGCCGGGGTGGTGTCCGCTGCCTCGGTGACCGGGGTGACCGGGGTGGCCGTCGTGGCGGGGGCGGCTCCGGCGGCTTCGGCTGCTTCGACCTCGGCGAGCTCTTCGTCGCCGGGGGCGCCTTCGAAGGGGGTGCCGAGGTAGGCGGCGATGACGCGTTCGTCACCCTGGACGACTTCGGAGGTGCCTTCGACGAGCTTTTCGCCCTGGACGAGGCAGGCGACGCGGTCGCTGAGGTTGAAGATGAAGCGCATGTCGTGCTCGATGACGAGGACGGCGATGCCGCGGTCGCGGATGGCGAAGACGAGGTCTTCGGTGGCGCGGGTTTCCTGCGGGTTCATGCCGGCGGTGGGCTCGTCGAGGAGGAGCAGGCCGGGCTCGCTGGCCATGGCGCGGGCGATCTCGAGCTTGCGCTGTTCGCCGTAGGGGAGGTTGCGGGAGAGGTGGTCGGCTTTGTGTTCGAGGCCGATGAACTCCAGCAGTTCCATGGCGCGTTCGCGGGAGGTCGCTTCGGCCTTGCGGAAGCCGGGGCCGCGCAGGAGGGCGGACCAGAGGCCTTCCTTGGTGCGGGTGTGGCGGCCGACGAGCACGTTTTCCAGGACGGTCATGTTGGCGAAGAGCCGGATGTTCTGGAAGGTGCGGGCGATGCCGGCGCTGGTGACGAGGTGGGGCTTGGGGGGCAGGACGGTGCCCTTGTAGGCGACTTTGCCCTCGGTGGGGACGTAGAGGCCGGTGAGGCAGTTGAAGAAGGTGGTCTTGCCCGCGCCGTTGGGGCCGATGAGGCCGACGATCTCTCCGGCGTTGACGGTGAGGTCGACGTTGCGGACGGCGGTGAGGCCGCCGAAGCGCATGGTGACGCCGGTGGCTTCGAGGACGGGGCTGGGGGCTGTGGTGGTGGTCATGATGGTTACGCCCCTGCCTTGGTGACGCCGACGGTGGAGTCGGGCAGGCCTTGTTCGGGGATGTGGACGGCCTTGTCGGTGTCGTCGCTCTCGTGGAACTCGAGTTGGCGGCGGCGGTTGGCGATGATGCCTTCGGGGCGGAAGCGCATGAGGAGGACGAGCGCGATGCCGAAGGCGAGGAGCTGGTACTCCTTCAGGAAGCTGAGCTTCTCGGGGAGCATGTAGAGGAGGGTGGCGCCGAGGATCGGTCCGTTCACGGTGCCCATGCCGCCGAGGACGACGGCGGCGAGGAGGAACGCGGAGTTCGGGGGCACGGAGCCGGCGAACTGGTACGGGGCCGGGTTGACGCTGTAGCCGACGTGGGCGCTGACCGTTCCGGCGAGGCCGGCGAGGGAGGCGCCGAGGGCGAAGGCGATGAGCTTGACGCGGAAGCCGTTGATGCCCATGGCGGTGGCGGCGGTCTCGTCCTCGCGGATGGCGATCCAGGAGCGGCCGATCCGGGAGTCGGCGGCGCGGTTGAAGACGAGGACGACGAGCGCGGTGATGAGCAGCATCAGCAGGAAGTAGTTCGCGAAGCGGCCGAGGGCGAATCCGCCGATGTCGTGCTTGCTTCCGAAGTTGAACCCGAAGATGTTGAGGTCCGGGATCATGGAGATGCCGTTGGGGCCGTTGGTGAGGTTGGGGCCGGAGGTCCCGTCGAGGTTGTTGACGGTGATGCGGAAGATCTCTCCGAAGCCCAGGGTCACGATGGCGAGGTAGTCGCCGCGCAGGCGCAGGGTGGGGGCGCCGATGAGGACGCCGAAGACGAGCGACGCGAGCATGCCGGTGAGCATGGCGGCCCAGAAGGGGAACTGGACGCCGGCGAAGCGGGAGAACTCGGAGCCGGAGACGAGGGCGGCCGCGTAGGCGCCGACGCCGAGGAAGGCGACGTATCCGAGGTCGAGGAGTCCGGTGAGGCCGACGACGATGTTGAGGCCGAGGGCGACGGTGCCGACGACGAGGATGTTCACGCCGAGGTTCGAGTTGTGCTCGTTGTTCTCGACGAAGGGGAAGAGGGCTGCCGCGAGGAAGGCCATGGAGGTGGCGAATCCCTTGTGGCCGGCGTTGAGCTGGGCGAAGCGGTCGAACAGTCCGGCGGTGAACAGGGACCAGGTGCCGAAGACGACCAGGAGGATGTAGCCCAGGAACGTTTCGCTCGCGTCGGGGTCGACGCCGACGCCGTACGCAAAGACGATCAGCGCGAGGGCGGTGGCGGCGGTGATGACGAGGCGTTCGCCCCAGGCGGGGAGCTGGGCGGCCGGGGGGATGCGTCCGGGCTTGGTGACGAAGTCCTTGAAGGTGTCACCGGGCTTGGGGAGCGCGAGGGCGCCGACCAGGGCGATGGCCGAGCCGACGGCGGCGACGTAGGCGCCGGGGTCGAGGGCGACGAGGCCTTTGAGGTCGACGGCGATGGCGATCGCGCTGAACCAGCTGACGGCGAACGCGGACGCGGTGGCGAGGAGGACGGGCTGGGTGGCGTTCGCCGGGTTGAGCCAGCCGAGGCCGCGGACACCGAAGAGGGTGAGCGCGAACAGGAGGGTCAGGACGCCGGCGACGAGGTCGAGGATCTGGAGTCCGGCCGGGGAGCCGTAGTAGGTGAGGTCCCCGGGGAAGTCGGACGTGTAGGTCCAGGACATGAAGGTGCTGGCGATGGTGGCGACGGCGCCGATGGCGACGAGGGCGCGCGCGGCGGTCGCGGGGAGCGCGACGAGGCCGCGCTCAGGGGTGGTGGTGTCGGTGGTTGCCATGGTGCTCACGCCCTGTCCGCGACGCGTTCGCCGATGAGGCCTTGTGGCCTGAACAGCAGTACGAGGATGAGGAGTACGAACGCCCAGACGGACGACCAGCCGCCGCCGCCGAGCTGCTGCATGCCGGGGATGCCGTCGATGTAGCTGGTGGCCATGGTCTCGGCGAGGCCGAGGACGAGGCCGCCGATCATGGCTCCGTAGATGTTGCCGATGCCGCCGAGGACGGCTGCGGTGAAGGCCTTGAGGCCCATCTGGAAGCCCATGTCGTACTTGACGGTTCCGTAGCGCAGTCCGTAGGAGACGGCCGCGACGGCGGCGAAGAAGCCGCCGATGGCGAAGGCGATGACGATGATGCGGTTGGTGTCGATGCCCATGAGCTGCGCGGTGTCAGGGTCCTGCGCGGTGGCCTGCATGGCGCGGCCGGTGCGGGAGAGGCTGACGAACAGGGCGAGGGCCGCCATGCACAGGGGGGCCGCGATGATGACGAAGACGGAGCCGCTCTGGATGCTGACGGAGCCGATGTGCACGGGCCCGAAGGGGAGCTGCGGGAACGTGATGTCGTTCTTCGCCTCGGGGTACCAGTTGAAGACGAGCTGCTGGAGCGCGAGCGACAGACCGATGGCGGTGATGAGCGGGGCGAGGCGTGGCGCTCCGCGCAGTGGTCGGTAGGCGAAGCGTTCGGCCCCGACGGCGATCAGGACGGAGACGATTCCGCCGCCTATCAGCATCGCCGGCAGGGCTATCCACATGGATGTGCCGTTGGGCAGAACGTAGAGGTAGACCGTGAGTGCGCCGAAGCCGCCGGTCATGAAGATCTCGCCGTGGGCGAAGTTGATGAGCTGGACGATGCCGTACACCATCGTGTAACCGATGGCGATCAGCCCGTACATCGAGCCGAGGAACAGCCCGTTGGCCAGCTGCTGCGGCAGGGTGTTCACCGCATGGCCTCCATGTGGTGGGGAGTGTGAGCAGGGCGTATGGATCGGGCCGCGCGGTGACGTGTGGTCATGGCCGCGCGGCCCAGGGGTGGTGCTGAGGGCCTGTCCCGGTGGTGTGGACCGGGTCGGCGGTTCGGTCGGGCCGTGGCCCTTGGTGACCGAACCGCCTGGTGGCCCGGGGTGGTGCGGATCAGCCGTTGAACGTGCCGCTCTTCACGGCCTTCCACTTGCCGTCGACGACCTGGTAGACGGTGAGCTGCTTGTTGGTGGTGTCGCCGTACTCGTCGAACGAGACGGGGCCGGCGATGCCGTCGAACTTGGTCTTCTGGACCTCGGCGACGATCTTGGCGCGGGCCTCGTCCGGGACCTTTCCGTCCTTCACGACGGCGCCGATCGCCTTGATGATGGCGGTGGCGGCGTCGTAGGAGTAGCCGCCGTACGTGCCGTAGTCGCCCTTGAGGCCGGAGGCCTTGTACTTCTTGATGAAGTCGGCGGCGGAGGCCAGGGAGTCGACGGGCTGGCCGACCGAGGTGACGAGGTCACCGGCGGAGGACTTGCCTGCGGTCTGGATGTAGGTGTCGCTGAACATGCCGTCGCCGCCGAACAGCGGGACCTTCGCGCCGCCGTCCTTGAGCTGCTTGGTGAGCTTCTCGGACTCGTCGTACTGGCCGCCGTAGTAGACGAGGTCGGCCTTGGAGTTCTTGATCTTGGTGACGAGGGCCGAGAAGTCCGTGTCGCCGGTGTTGACGTGGTCCTCGCCCGCGACCTTGCCGCCGGACTTGGTGAAGCCGGCCTTGAAGAGCTTGGCCAGGCCGGCGCCGTAGGTCTGCTTGTCGTCGACCACGAACACCTTGCGCTTCTTCAGGGTGTTGTACGCGTAGTCGGCCGCGAAGCCGCCCTGGAGGGCGTCGGTGGTGGCGGTGCGGAAGTAGGTCTTGAACGGGCGGGACTTGGAGGTCTGCCAGTTCTTGCCCTGCGTCAGCTCGGGGGCCGTGTTGGACGGCGAGATCTCGACCAGGTTGGCGGTGGCGAAGACCTGCTGCATCTGGGTGGCGACACCGGAGTTGAGCGGGCCGACGACGCCGAGAACCTTGTCGTTCTGGACGAGCGCGGTGGCGTTCGACTGCCCCTGGGCCGGGATGGCCTTGTCGTCGAGAGCCTGGACCTTGAAGGTCACGCCGGGCACGGTGTTGTTCTTGTTGGCGTCGTTGACGGCGATCTGGACGCCACCCTGGATGCCGAGGCCGGTGGCCGAGTTCTGGCCGGTCAGCGGCGCGTCGACGCCGATGATGATCTCGGTCTTCTTGCCGCTGTCCTTGCTGTCGCCGTTGTCGTCGCGCGAGCCGCAGGCGGTCAGCGTGAGTGCTCCCGTAGTGAGCACGGCGGTGAGTATGACCATGGAACGCTGTCGCACGTTGAATCCTCTCCCTGGCGCGGCACCCCAGGGTGGGGGCCGTGTGTCTCGCCGGGCCGTACTGGGTGAAGCAGGGCCGTGCAGTAGACGCGCCCGGCGGCGCGGTGACTGGCCGTGACTATAAGCGCAGGTAGGGGGAGTGGGCAGGAGCGTGGGGAAGGCTGTGACGCTCTTGTTATGCGGGGGGTGCTCTCGCGGGTGTGGGGCGGACGATCGGAGCATTTCGGTGTGCGGGTCGGTGGTGACTGCGTGTTCGCATGGTGAGAACGCCCTGATCCGGGTTCGTGGCGGGGGGCGGCAGGTGTGGGGGAGGTGTCGGGGCGGAGTCCTGTCGGGGACGTGAGGTGCGGCGGCTCGCGGTGCGCGCATTGCTTCGTTACGGCAGAGGTAACCGAGTGTTACTGCCGTGTGAGATCGTTCGGGGCTCCTCGTCCGGGTGAAGTGGGGACGGGGGAGGGCGGGTTGGGGTGATGGAGGGCGTGCAGGTCGCTCCACGGGTCGCGGGCGTGGGCGCCGCCGGAGAGAGAGCTTTGCTGTTGCTGTGCGGTCCTGTTGCCGAGGAGCAGGTCGAGGCGGGGGAGGTCGAGGGCCCGGCGCGAGGACGGCGCACCCGTATACGGGGATACGGACGGTGATCGGGCGGCGCGCGCCCGCCCTCACTGTCCGTGGCAGCCGGGGCGTGGGGGTGGCGGCCAACTCGGGGTGTGCGGCTTCGACTTGGCGGACGGTGACGGGGCCTGCGCGCGGGCGACGCCGACTTCGGAGCGGTACGAAGTGGGTTGGGGGCCGCGGCCCCTGTGGTGCGGGGCGGTGACGCCGGCGGCCCACCGGCCGGGGTTCGGCGCGGCGGGGCCGGGAGCGGGCCACGGGGTGAGGCAGCCGGTGGTTGCGGTCGCGACGGCGGCCAGGGCCCGGGCAGGGCGCCGGTGCGCGCGCGGGAGCCCGGCCCAACGCGCGCCGAGGCGTGGGGGGTTCGACGTCGGCAGGTCGCCGGGCGGGTGCTGCCGGCCGCGTCCGGGGGTACGGCCCGACGGGCCCGATGCCGGGCCCGATGCCGGGCACGTCCGACGCCGAGCCGGAGCGGAACGCGCGGTCAATGGGCCCGGGGATGCGGCAGTTGGAGTCGGAAGGGGTCCGGGGGTTCATGTCCGGGCCGGGGCGCGCCGGTCCGAGGGAGGCCGCGGCTCTGTACCGCGGCCGTCTCACGTCGGCGCCCGCCGGCCCCTGGCCCGGGGCCCGGCGGGGCCGGGGGGTCAGCTCTGGGGTGCGTCCTTGAGGATGCAGGTCAGGCGGGCGCTGCACACGCGCTTGCCGTCCTCGTCGGTGATGACGATCTCGTACGTCGCCGAGGTGCGTCCGCGGTGGACGGGGGTGGCGACGCCGGTGACGAGGCCGGAGCGGACGCCTCGGTGGTGGGTGCAGTTCAGGTCGACGCCGACGGCGATCTTGGTGATGCCGCCGTGGAGCATGGCGCCGACGGAGCCGATGGTCTCGGCGAGGACCGCGGAGGCGCCGCCGTGGAGCAGACCGTAGGGCTGGGTGTTGCCTTCGACGGGCATCGTGCCGACGACGCGGTCGGCGGAGGCCTCGACGATCTGGACGCCCATGCGGTTGCCGAGATGGCCCGCGGAGAAGAGGGCGGGCAGGTCGACGCCGAGCGCCGCGTACTCGTCGATGACCTCTTGCGGGAACGTCGGGGTGTGCTGTTCGCCCATCGGGTCCTGCTCCGTTCGTCGTGGACCACTGCGTCGTGGATCGCCCTCGCTGAGCGAACGCTCAGTCGGCTGCCGATTGTTCCAGACGGACGACCACGGACTTGCTGGCAGGGGTGTTGCTGGTGTCGGCGGTGGCGTCGAGGGGGACCAGCACGTTGGTCTCCGGGTAGTAGGCGGCCGCGCAGCCCCGGGCGGTCGGGTAGAGCACGACGCGGAAGCCGGGCGCGCGCCGATCCACGCCGTCCTTCCACTCGCCGACGAGGTCGACGTACGAGCCGTCGGCGATCTTCAGTTCGCGGGCGTCGTCGGGGTTGACGAGGACGACGCGGCGGCCGTTCTTTATGCCCCGGTATCGGTCGTCGAGTCCGTAGATGGTGGTGTTGTACTGGTCGTGTGAGCGCAGGGTCTGCAGCAGCAGGCGGCCCGCGGGAAGCTCGGGGTACTCGACGGGCGCCGCCGTGAAGTTCGCCTTGCCGGTGGCCGTCGTGAAGCGCCGCTCGTCGCGCGGGGCGTGGGGGAGCGCGAAGCCCGCGGGATCGGCCACGCGCGCGTTGAAGTCCTCGAAGCCGGGGATCACGCGCGCGATGCGGTCGCGGATGCTCGCGTAGTCCTTCTCGAACTCCTCCCAGGGGGTGCCGCTGCCCTCGCCGAGGACCTGGCGTGCCAGGCGGGCCACGATGGCCGGCTCGGACAGCAGGTGCGCACTGGCGGGCTCCAGGCGGCCCCGGGAGGCGTGCACCATGCCCATGGAGTCCTCGACGGTCACGAACTGCTCGCCGCTGCCCTGGAGGTCGCGTTCGGTGCGCCCGAGGGTCGGCAGGATGAGGGCGCGCGCGCCGGTGACGACGTGCGAACGGTTCAGCTTCGTGGAGACGTGGACGGTCAGCCGGGCGCGCCGCATGGCCGCCTCGGTGACGTCGGTGTCGGGGGAGGCGGAGACGAAGTTGCCGCCCATGGCGAAGAAGACCTTGGCCTCGCCGTCGCGCAGGGCGCGGATGGCCCGGACGACGTCGTAGCCGTGTTCGCGGGGCGGGGCGAAGCCGAACTCCTTCTGCAGGGCGTCGAGGAAGGCGGGCGCGGGGCGTTCGAAGATGCCCATCGTGCGGTCGCCCTGCACGTTCGAGTGGCCGCGCACCGGGCAGACACCGGCGCCGGTGCGGCCGATGTTGCCCCGCAGCAGGAGGAAGTTGACGACCTCGCGGATGGTCGGCACGGAGTGCTTGTGCTGGGTGAGGCCCATCGCCCAGCAGACGATGGTGCGCTTCGAGGCGAGGACCATCTTCAGGGCCTCGTCGATGCTGTCGCGGGTGAGGCCGGTCGCGGTGAGCGTCTCGTCCCAGTCGGCGGCCCGGGCGGCCTCGGCGAACTCCTCGAATCCGTGGGTGTGTTCCGCGACGAACGTCTCGTCGACGGCGCCCTCGGTGGCGAGGATCAGCTTGTTGAGCAGGCGGAAGAGGGCCTGGTCGCCGCCGAGACGGATCTGCAGGAAGAGGTCGGTGAGCGCGGCGCCCTTGAGCATGCCCTGGGGGGTCTGCGGGTTCTTGAAGCGCTCCATGCCCGCTTCGGGCAGCGGGTTGACCGTGATGATCCTCGCGCCGTTGGTCTTGGCCTTCTCCAGGGCGGAGAGCATGCGCGGGTGGTTCGTGCCGGGGTTCTGGCCGGCGACGATGATCAGGTCGGCCTGGTAGAGGTCGTCGAGCAGGACGCTGCCCTTGCCGACGCCGATGGTCTCGGAGAGGGCGGAGCCCGACGACTCGTGGCACATGTTCGAGCAGTCGGGCAGGTTGTTCGTGCCGAGCTCGCGGGCGAACAGCTGGTAGAGGAACGCGGCCTCGTTGCTGGTGCGGCCCGAGGTGTAGAAGACGGCCTCGTCGGGGGAGGCGAGGTCCTTCAGCTCCCCGGCGATGATGTCGAAGGCGCGCTGCCAGTCGACCGGCTCGTAGTGGTCGCCGCCCTCGGGCAGGTACATGGGACGGGTGAGGCGGCCCTGCTGGCCGAGCCAGTAGCCGCTGCGGCCGGCGAGGTCGGAGACGGGGTGCGCGGCGAAGAAGTCCGGGGTGACCCGGCGCAGGGTGGCCTCCTCGGCGACCGCCTTCGCGCCGTTCTCGCAGAACTCCGCGGTGTGCCGGTGGGCGGGCTCGGGCCAGGCGCAGCCCGGGCAGTCGAAGCCGTCCTTCTGGTTGACGCGGAGCAGGGTGAGCGCGGTGCGGCGGACACCCATCTGCTGCTGGGCGATGCGCAGCGTGTGTCCGATGGCGGGCAGCCCGGCCGCGGCGTGCTTCGGCTCGGTGACCTGCGGCGCGTCCTGGACCGGATCGCCGGCCGGCGGCTTGCTGGCCATCGCTGGACCCCCTTCGCGTGCGCACCTCGGTGTGCGTCTCCTGGTAGCCCGTCGATCCTCGCACGCGTTGTCGGAGGCGAAGCTGGCGGGCCGGGGGATTTCCGGTCGGGGGCGGGTGCGGCGGGCCGGGACGGCTCTCGATGTCAGTGGACCGTGGCAGGATCGGGGGTGTGGCAGAGACAGCATCGAAGAAGACCGAGAAAACCGCAGGTACGGGCCGCCCGCGCCTGATGCTCATGGACGGGCACTCGCTGGCCTACCGCGCGTTCTTCGCGTTGCCCGCGGAGAACTTCACGACCGCGACCGGCCAGCCGACGAACGCCATCTACGGGTTCGCGTCGATGCTGGCGAACACGCTGCGCGACGAGGCGCCCACGCACTTCGCGGTGGCGTTCGACGTGTCGCGCAAGACGTGGCGCTCCGAGGAGTTCACCGAGTACAAGGCGAACAGGTCGAAGACCCCGGACGAGTTCAAGGGGCAGGTCGAGCTGATCGGTGAGCTGCTCGACGCGATGCACGCGCAGCGGTTCGCGGTCGACGGCTTCGAGGCCGACGACATCATCGCGACGCTGGCGACACAGGCCGAGGCCGAGGGCTTCGACGTGCTGATCGTCACCGGCGACCGTGACTCCTTCCAGCTGGTCTCCGAGCACACGACGGTGCTGTACCCGACGAAGGGTGTCTCCGAGCTGACCCGGTTCACCCCGGAGAAGGTTGTCGAGAAGTACGGGCTGACGCCCGCGCAGTACCCGGACTTCGCCGCGCTGCGCGGCGACCCGTCGGACAACCTGCCGGGCATCCCCGGTGTCGGTGAGAAGACGGCCGCGAAGTGGATCAATCAGTTCGGTTCGTTCGCGGACCTCGTCGAGCGGGCGGACGAGGTCAAGGGCAAGGCCGGGCAGAACCTGCGCGACCACCTGGAGGCGGTGAAGCTCAACCGCCGGCTCACCGAGATGGTCAAGGACGTCGAGCTGCCCCGGACGGTCACCGACCTGGAGCGCGCCGCGTACGACCGCAAGGCCCTCGCGATGGTCCTGGACACCCTGGAGATCCGTAACCCGTCGCTGCGTGAGCGGCTGCTGGCGGTCGATCCGGGGGCGGAGGAGGCCGAGGAGAAGCAGCCGGTCGCCGAGGGTGTCGCCGTCGACGGCGCGGTGCTGGGCGCGGGCGAGCTGCAGCCGTGGCTCGCCGAGCACGGCCCGGCCGTTCTCGGTATGGCCACGGTCGACACCTGGGGGCTGGGCACGGGCTCCGTCGCCGAGGTGGCGCTGGCCGCGGGAGCGGGGCCGGCCGTCTGGTTCGACCCCGCGCAGCTCGACGCGGCCGACGAGAACGCGTTCGCGCGGTGGCTCGCCGACCCGGCGCAGCGCAAGATTTTGCACAACGCCAAGGGCGCGATGCGGGTCGCCGCCGAGCACGGCTGGACCATCGAGGGCGTGACGATGGACACCGCGCTCGCCGCCTACCTGGTCAAGCCCGGCCGTCGTTCCTTCGCGCTGGACGCGCTGTCCCTCGAGTACCTGGGGCGCGAGCTGGGACCGGCCGCGGCGGCCGACGGTCAGCTCGCCTTCGGCACGGACGAGCAGGCCGAGGCCGACGCGCTGATGGCGCAGGCCCGCACGATCCTCGACCTGGGCGAGGCGTTCGAGGGCAAGCTCCAGGAGGTCGGCTCGGCCGACCTGCTGCGCGACGTGGAGCTGCCCACCTCCAGCCTGCTGGCCCGTCTGGAGCGGCACGGCATCGCGGCCGACAAGGCCCATCTGGAGGCCATGGAGCAGATGTTCGCGGGCGCCGTGCAGCAGGCGGTGAAGGAGGCGCACGCGGCGGCCGGGCACGAGTTCAACCTCGGCTCGCCCAAGCAGCTCCAGGAGGTCCTCTTCGGCGAGCTGGCCCTGCCGAAGACGAAGAAGACGAAGACGGGCTACACGACGGACGCGGACGCGCTGGCCTGGCTGGCCGCGCAGACCGATAACGAACTGCCCGTGATCATGCTCCGGCACCGCGAGCAGGCGAAGCTGCGCTCCACGGTCGAGGGTCTGATCAAGACGATCGCCGCGGACGGCCGGATCCACACCACGTTCAATCAGACGGTCGCGGCGACCGGCCGGCTGTCGTCGACCGATCCGAACCTCCAGAACATCCCGGTGCGCACAGACGAGGGTCGCGCGATCCGCCGGGGCTTCGTTGTCGGCGAGGGCTTCGAGTCCCTGATGACCGCGGACTACAGCCAGATCGAGCTGCGGGTGATGGCCCATCTGTCCGAGGACGAGGGCCTGTTGGAGGCGTTCACCTCCGGTGAGGACCTGCACACCACGGTGGCCTCGCAGGTGTTCTCCGTGGAGCGGTCCGGTGTCGACGCGGAGATGCGCCGCAAGATCAAGGCGATGTCGTACGGCCTGGCGTACGGGCTGTCGGCGTTCGGTCTCTCCCAGCAGCTGAGCATCGAGGCGGGCGAGGCCCGTGGGCTGATGGACACGTACTTCGAGCGATTCGGCGGAGTGCGGGACTATCTGCGCCGCGCGGTCGACGAAGCCCGCGCCACGGGCTACACGGCGACGCTCTTCGGGCGCCGCCGCTATCTGCCCGACCTCAACAGCGACAACCGGCAGCGCCGGGAGGCCGCCGAGCGCATGGCGCTCAACGCCCCCATCCAGGGCACGGCCGCCGACATCGTCAAGATCGCGATGCTGAACGTGGACCGGGCGCTGCGCGAGGCCGACCTCAAGTCCCGCATGCTCCTCCAGGTGCACGACGAAATCGTCCTGGAGATCGCCCCCGGCGAGCGCGAGCGGACGGAGGAGCTGCTGCGCCGCGAGATGGCGTCCGCGGTCCAGCTCCGCGCCCCGCTCGACGTCTCGGTCGGCTCGGGCCCGGACTGGGAGTCGGCGGCACACTGACCGCCGGTGCGACCGACGGCTGCGGGCCCGACACCACGGAGGTGCCGGGCCCGCAGCCGTCAGTCACCACCACCTGCCGGGATCCCCGCCACCAGGGCAGGGCTCACGGGGGACGCACAGCGGGACCGGACCGCGCGCCCCGACAGACATCGGGTGCCGGCGATCCGTGTTCCCGGCGCCATGGCAGATGCCCGCGCAGAGCCGACCCGCGTCTCCCGCGCCTCGGCAGGCGGTGGCGCGGGGTGGCCCGCGTTCCCCGCGCCCCGACAGGTGTGCTCTGTCCCGGGCCAGGACCGGCACCCGGTGCCGGCCGCCCCACAGCGCCCGCGCCCCGACGGACGCCCGGCGCGGGCCGCCGCGTACTCCTCGGGCGCGGTCCGTCGCCCACGTCGCCCACAGCTGCCGGCCGTGGTGTCACTCGCGTGGCCCTCGCAGCGGGCCCACCGTGCGGGGGGCCCGTAAGGATGCGGGCATGGGTATACGCACGCTCCACCGCCGTACGGCCATGTCCGCGACCGTCGTGGTCGCGACCGTGACGGTGACCGCGGCCGTCGTCCCGGTCCTGCTCGCGCCGGTGCCCGCCGTCGCCGCGAACGCCGGTACCGCCCAGCTGCCCGCCGTCTGCCGTGCCCCGCGGGACCCGGACCTGGCGGCCCGGATGTCCCGTGACCTCCAGGCGGCGTTGTCGGCCCGTCGGGGCGCCGTGTCCGTCGCGGTGCACGACGACAGGACTGGGCTCAGCTGCGCGGTCGCCAGTGACCGGCAGTACGACGCCGCGAGCATCGCCAAAGTGATGATCATGGAGGGTGCCCTGCGCCGGGCGGAGAGTCTGCGGCGCAGGCTCACCCGCTGGGAGCTGGCCAACGTCCGCCCGATGATCACACGGTCCGACAACGCGTCCGCCGTGCGTCTGTGGACCGACCTCGGCCGCGGCCACCTGTCACGCCTCCTGAGCCGTGCAGGGACGAGCCGCACGGTCCTCGGTCCGAAGGGCTACTTCGGCCTGACCCGCACCACGGCCGGCGACCAGATGCGCCTGCTGGACGTGCTCACCGACGCCCGCTCGTTCCTGAAGACCCGCGGCTACGGCCTGCGGCTGCTCGCCGAGGTGCGCGGCGACCAGCGCTGGGGGGTGCCCTCCGGGATGCCGCGCGGTCTGACCGCCCACCTCAAGAACGGCTGGCTGCCCCGCGCCACCCACGGCTGGCGCGTCCACAGCGTCGGTGCCTTCACCGGCCCCGCCCGCACCTACCGCATCGTCGTCCTGACGCACGACAACCCGACGATGGCGTACGGGGTCCGCACCATCGAACGCATCGCGCAGGCCGTGCACCGCGGCCTCGCGAGGGGACGTGGCCTGCCCCCGGCTCCCTCCCCCGAGACTCCGGTCAGCGAGGGGTCGGACGGCTCGGCTCCGTACGGGCCGCTGCCGGGCTGGGACGAGCCGGAGCAGGGCGCCACACCCTGACCCCCGCGGCGTACAGGCCGAGGCCGAGGACCAGTCCCGCACCGCCGCCGAAGCACAGGGCCGGAATCAGCTCCCACGGCTTCGCGACGGACCCCCGGTACGCCCACCAGCGCAGCGCCCGCTGCACCGCGCCCGCCAGCGCGCAGCCCCCGACGACCCCGCAGGCCAGCCACCGGTCGGCGGCGGACAGCACCGGCACCCCGAGGGCCGGGCCGGCCGGGGTGCGGCGCAGAGCGGCCACCGTGAAGCCCACGATCACGACGGCCGCCACCGCCGAACTGCCGTACTGGAGGTACCAGTAGAGCGGAGCGCCCGCCAGGTCCCGCCCGAGGACGGGGAAGAGCCGTACGCCCCACCGGTCGTGATGCGTGAACGCGTCCCACACCACATGCGTCAGCGCGCCGAGCGCGGCCGAGACGTACCACCACAGGGCCACCTCCGGACGCGGCCGTCCGCGCGGCGCCCCGCAGCGCGTCAGCCGGGCCGGCCGCCCCCGCAGAGCCGCCGGAAGCAGCGCCACGAGCGGTTCCCGCACACCCAGCCACGCGCCGACCAGGGCCCACGCGATGAGCACGTCGACGGTGAACACCCCGGTGAACGCGTGGGTGAAGGAGCCGAAGTCCATCGCGCCGGGCAGCACACTCGCCGCGTAGTAGGTCAGGTCGGGGGAGAAGGAGCCGGCCACGAGGACGGCGGGAACCAGTCGTCCGCGCCCGCTTCCGTCCCCGCGCAGGGCAGGAAGGACCGCCGCCGCGTGACTGAGCGTGAAAGGCAAGTCGTCCCCCTGTGGCAACTGTTGGCCGGATATGTCCGGCCAGCTGATCACTGACGGCCATTATGGAGGACGGCGGGACATGGCCAAGTGGTGAATATCGGGCGTGAACGGGTCCCCGCGCGACGGAAGTTGTCGTAGGGTCGCCTGGGTCACCGTGCCGGGGAGCACGGTCGAACAGCGGAGGAACACGAGAGCGGCAGGACGCGCACCGGGACCTGGAGCGCGCTGACATCC
Source organism: Streptomyces sp. NPDC102279 (assembly GCF_044766365.1). Taxonomy (NCBI): domain Bacteria; kingdom Bacillati; phylum Actinomycetota; class Actinomycetes; order Kitasatosporales; family Streptomycetaceae; genus Streptomyces; species Streptomyces sp. NPDC102279. The sequence continues at coordinate 268,507 of NZ_JBIWLU010000012.1, forward strand.
GAGAGACGGCAGGCTCGCCCGGCCGTCGGTGGGAGGGGTTCACTCAATGGCGGCGCAATTCGGCAGGAGGCTGCGCACGGGCGCGGCAACCACAGCGGTGGCCGCGGTCGCGGTCGCCGCACTGTCCGCGTCGCAGGCGCCCGGAGTGACCACCGACAACCACGGAAGACGGACCACCGGAGCCGATGTCGGCCAGGACGCGAGTGCCACGGGCGACGACGGCACCGCGACCGGCAACTCGCGCTACTACACGGACCTGCCGCCGCTCGACAGCCCGAAGCCCTCACCGACCGCGGGAAGCGGGACACCGGCCGCCACGGGCGACGCGGAGGCGGGCATCCCCGCGAGCGTCCTCGACGCCTACAAGAAGGCCGAGGAGTCGCTGCGCGCGTCCAAGCCCGGCTGCAACCTGCCCTGGCAGCTCCTCGCCGCCATCGGCAAGGTCGAGTCCGGCCAGGCCCGCGGCGGCCGCGTCGACGCGAGCGGTACGACCCTGTCGCCGATCCTCGGACCCGTCCTGAACGGCAACGGCTTCGCCAGCATCAGCGACACCGACCACGGCGCGTACGACGGCGACAGCACGTACGACCGCGCGGTGGGCCCCATGCAGTTCATCCCCTCCACCTGGGACTGGGCGGGCCGCGACGGCAACGGCGACGGCAAGAAGGACCCCAACAACATCTACGACGCGGCCCTCGCCGCCGGGCACTACCTGTGCCGCTTCGACCACGACCTGTCGGTCCAGGCGCAGATGAACCAGTCGATCCTCAGCTACAACAACTCGACGGCGTACCTCAACACCGTCCTGTCGTGGCTGGAGTTCTACCGCAAGGGCACGCACGAGGTGCCGAACGGCACCGGCACGCTGCCCTCGCACCACAGCGACGACGCGACCACGCCGAGCCCGGGCACCACACCGCCCGCCTCCTCGCACCCCGGCAACTCCCCGAAGCCGCCCAAGTCCACGCCTCCCGCGACGCCCCCCACGACACCTCCGACGACCCCGGCCACCCCGCCACCCACCACTCCGCCCACCACCACCCCGCCCACGCCCACCGAGACGGTGGACCACCTGGCGGACGGCGGCAGCGGGAAGCTCACCGCGACGGCGGGGGACACCTTCGCGCAGAAGATCGTGGTGCGGACCGAGGACAAGTCCGACAAGGCCGTGGCGCGGGTCCGGGTCCGCTTCACCATCGTCGGCGACACGGACGCCACCTTCACCGGCGGTGAGAGCGTCGCCACCGTGATGACGAACGGGCTGGGCGCGGCCACCGCCCCCGCGCTCGTCGCGGGCGAGAAGGCCGGCGACTTCACCGTCCGCGCGACCGTCGTGGGCCGCGTCCTGGCAGGCCTCGACCACAAGGCGACCGTCACCGCCCGCCAGGCCGACACCCTGGCCCGCACCGCAGACACCGCGCTGACCTGTGTGCCCGGCGGCGAGTTCGCCGACCAGGTCGAGGTGAAGGCCACCTACAAGGGTGCCGTCGCCGGCAAGGTCGCCGCCACCGCGACCCTCGTGAAGTCCGCCGACGACGCCACCGAGAACGACAAGGGCCCCTCCTTCAAGGACGCCGACGGCAAGACCGTCCACACCCTGACGGACCTCACCACGGACGCCGACGGCCTCCTCAAGCTGCCGAAGCTGTACGCCGACGACACCACCGGCACGTTCCTGCTCCGCGTCACCACCACGGGCGGCGCGACACTGACCGTCGAACTGACCGTCGCCGCCGCACCCGAGGCGTCCGAGACGCCCGCCGCCTAGCGGCCCGTTCACGCGTTCAGGGCGCCCCTTCGCCGCCGGCGAAGGGGCGCCCTGCTCCGTTGAGCGCGTGAGGTGCTGTGCGACGTGTTCTCATCTCGCGCGGCCGTTGCTACGGTGCCGGACCTGACGATGTATCAGCTCCTGGCCCTCGGGAGGCCCGCATGCGTGCCCTCATCGCCGCCGCGACCGGCTTCGCCGTGGCGCTCGCGCTGGTCCTGACCATCACGGCCATGGGCTCGCCGGCCGGCCATACCTCGCCGAAGCCGATGCTCACCACCGTCCCCGAACACCCCTGACCCACGCACCGGGAGGGCCGTCGAGATGCGCCGCAAGGCAAGCCTGATCCTGCTCGCGCTCGCCGTGTTCTTCACGGCGCTGTCCCCGCTGCTGCGCTGGTACGCGTTCCCGCGGCTGGCCAAGGTCCCCGCCGACCAGTACCAGGACATGGTCCTGGAGGCGAAGAACGCGACCCTCCTCGACTACGGCACCATGCAGGCGAAGAAGGTCCCCAAGGTCACCATCGTGCAGACCCTGAAGGGCAACGTCGGCGCCTCCGAACGGATCGAACGCACCGCGGGCCGCGACGTCGTCGTCTGGGACTCCCTCTCCTACGTCCAGGGCCCCGACGGGAAGATGGTCTCCAAGCTCCCCGAGCGCTACATCTTCGACGCCCACAGCCAGGACCCCGTCCACGCCACCGGCGAGTCCGTCGACGGCGACGCCGTCACCCGCGAGGGCATCGAGTTCAAGTGGCCCTTCCGGACGGAGAAACGGGACTACGAGTACTTCGACGCGCAGACCCGCACCTCGGCGCCCATCCACTACAAGAACACCCAGACCTTCCGGGGCGTCAAGGTCTACTACTTCGAGCAGACCATCCCCTGGACGAAGGTGACGTTCCCCAAGATCATGCCCGTCCAGGGCATCACCCCGGAGTCCGTCGCCAAGACCGGCACCACCCGCTGGTACACCACCGTCCGCAGGTTCTGGGTCGAACCGGTCACCGGAGCACCCGTCTACGGCGAGGAGATCCACAAGGAGGAGCTGCGCGGCGGCACCCTCCTCGGCGACCGGGACAAGGTGACCGCCTTCTCCGGCCACGTGAAGATGCGCGAGGACTACATCGAGCACACCGTCGACCTCGTCAAGTCCAACCGCACCCTCATCCTGCTGCTGACCTCGTACCTCCCCTGGGGATTCCTCGTCCTCGGCGTCGCCCTGCTGGCGCTGTCCCTCTACCTGGAGGCCCGCGGACGCAGGCCCGGAGACGCCGCGCGGGCCCCGGCGGCCGACCCCGAACCCGTCAGCGCCTGAGCCGGGCGTTCGTGTACCGCGTCGGCTCCGCGGTCGCCGGGTCCTCGGGCCACGGATGCTTGGGATACCGCCCCCGCAACTCCGCCCGTACGCCCTTGTAGCCGTCCTTCCAGAAGGAGGCCAGGTCCGCTGTCACGGCGGCGGGCCGGCCGGCGGGGGAGAGCAGGTGCACCAGCACGGGAACACCGGCGACGGCGGGCGACGCCTGCAGCCCGAACATCTCCTGCAACTTCACGGCGAGCACCGGCTGTTCGGGATCGCCGTAGTCGACGCGGATCCGTGAACCGCTCGGCACCCCGATCCGCTCGGGCGCGAGCTCGTCGAGCCGGGCCGCCTCTCCCGTGGACCACGGCAGCAGCCGGTTCAGCGCCTGCCCGGCGTCGATCCGCGCCAGGTCCGCCCGCCGCCGGGCCCGGCTCAGCTCCGGCTCCAGCCACTCCTCCGCGCGCGCGTGGAGCGCCTCGTCGGAGACGTCCGGCCACGGGGCGCCGAGCCGCCGGTGCACGAACGCCAGCCGCTGCCGCAGCACTTCGGCGTCCCCCGACCACCGCAGCAGACCGAACCCCTCCTCCCGCAACCCTTCCAGCAACGCCTCCCGTACGAGCCCGGAGCCGGCGTTGCGCAGCGGTCGCACCGCCAGTTCCACCGCGCCCAGCCGCTCCACCCGCCGCGCGACGACATCACCCTGCGCCCAGTGGACCTCGTCGCCCTCGGAGTGCAGTCCGGCGGCGGCCCGCCGCGCCGTGCCCTCGTCGGTGACGGCGGCGAGCCGCACGCGTGCGTGCCCGCTCCCGACGGGACGGTCGGCGACGGCCACCGCCAGCCAGGGAGCACCGCGCAGCGAGGAACCCTCCCCGACGTCCGCGCGGGTGCCGCTGACCATGAGATGCGAGGCCCCCTGCACGCGCGCGAGGCGCTCGGGGAACGCCAGCGCCGCGACGAGCCCGACCACCCGGTCGTCCCCGGGCGTGCCGTCTCCCGAACCGTCGCGCCGCTCCCCGTCGCCCCGCTCCGCTCCCTTCCGCGAGGGCGTGCCGGAGGACGACGGCCCGCGGCCCGCCGCGGAAGCCGCCTCCGTCGCGGCCGAACGCAGCCGGCGGGACTCGGTGCGCCAGCGGGACGCGTAGGCGTCACCGCCGCGCCGGGCCGTGCGCCAGGCCGCGGCCAGGTCGTCGCCGTACTCGCGCGGCGGCTCCTCGCTGAGCAGCGCGACCACGTCGGCGGCCCGCGCCGCGCCCACCTCAGGTGCCGCGTCCAGCAGCGCCCGGGCGAGCCGGGGATGCAGGCCCAGCCGGGACATGCGGACACCGCGCTCGGTGGCGCGCCCCGAGACGTCGACCGCACCCACGGCCGACAGCACGGACCGGGCCGCCGCCATCGCCCCGCCCGGCGGCGGATCCAGCAGGGCCAGCCCCGTCGCCTCCGGATCACCCCAGCAGGCCGCCTGGAGCGCGAACGCCGTCAGATCGGCCACCTTGATCTCCGGCGCGGGGAAACGCGCCAGCCTGCCGTCCTCCGCCTCCGCCCAGCACCGGTACACCGCGCCCGGCGCCTCCCGCCCGGCCCGTCCCGCCCGCTGCCGTCCGGCCGCCTGCGAGGCCCGTACGGTCGCCAGCGCGCTCAGCCCGCGCGCGTGATCCACCCGCGGCTCCCGGGCCAGCCCCGAATCCACCACCACGCGCACCCCGGGAACCGTCAGCGACGACTCGGCCACCGACGTCGCGAGGACCACCCGGCGTCGCTCGGCCGCCGTGAGCACCGCGTCCTGTACGGCGGCCGGCGCCCGGCCGTGGACCTGCAGGACGTCGACGTCACCGAGGCCGCCCAGTTGTCCGGCGACCCGCGCGATCTCCCCGACGCCGGGAAGGAAGCACAGGACGTCACCGGTGCGTTCGGCCAGCGCCCGCCGCACCGTCGACGCCACGTGTGTCAGGAGCGCCGGGTCCACCCGCATCCCGTGTGGCGGCCGGACCGGACGCGCGGGCGGGGCCCACACCACCTCGACCGGATAGGAGACACCCTCCGCCTCGACGACCGGGGCGTCCCCGAGCAGCCGGGCCCAGCCTCCCGCGTCCGTCGTCGCGGACGCGGCGACCAGCCGCAGCTCGGGCCGGAGCGCGGCCCGCACGTCGAGGAGGAACGCGGCCACCGTGTCGGCGTCCAGATGCCGCTCGTGGCACTCGTCGAGCACGACGACATCGACGCCCGACAGTTCCTGGTCCCGTTGCAGCCGCTGGAGCAGGACACCCGTCGTGACGACCTCCACGCGCGCGCGCCGCCCGACGACCCGCTCCCCGCGCACGGTGAAACCGACGCTCTCACCGACCTGCTCGCCCAGCAGCCACGCCATCCGTCGCGCCGCCGCCCGGGCCGCGATCCGCCGCGGCTCCGCCACCACCACCCGGCGCGGCGGGCGCCCGTCGTCCAGCAGCCCGGCCAGGGCCAGCGGCACCAGCGTCGTCTTGCCCGTGCCGGGCGGCGCCACCAGCACCGCCCCGCCGTGCCCCTCCAGGGCGTCGTCGAGACCGGGCAGGGCACCGCGTACGGGCAGCACGTCCAGGGCGTCGTAACGGATCACGCCACCAGTCTCGTACGCGCGTCAAACCCGTTGCCCACGCGCGCGGGCACGCGTGTGCACCCACACGCGTGCCCGTTCTCTCCTTTGTCGCCTCTGTCCCGGCCCGTGCTCCTCGTCCCGCCCGGCTCAGTCCCGTTCGCACACGAAGATCGCCGTGCCCGGGATCAGGTTGCCGCGCAGCGGGGACCAGCCGCCCCATTCCTGGGTGTTCCAGGCGGGCCACTGCGGCTCGACGAGGTCGACCAGACGGAAACCGCCGGCCACCACGTCCCGCACCCGGTCGCCGACCGTCCTGTGGTGCTCGACGTAGACCGCTCGGCCCTCGTCGTCCTGCTCCACATAGGGGGTGCGGTCGAAGTAGGACGCGGACACCGACAGACCCTCGGGGCCGGGCTCGTCGGGGAACGCCCAGCGGATCGGGTGGGTGACGGAGAAGACGAAACGGCCGCCCGGGCGCAGCACCCTGCGCACCTCGCGCAGCACCAGCACCTGGTCGGCGATGAACGGCAGCGCTCCGTAGGCCGAGCACGCGAGGTCGAAGGAGGCGTCCGCGAAGGGCAGCGCGGAGGCGTCCGCCTGCACCAGCGGCACTCCTCCGCCGATCCGCAGCGCGTGCTGGAGCTGGCGGTGGGAGAGGTCCAGGGCGACCGGGCGCGCGCCCTGCCCGGCCAGCCAGCGGGAGCACTGCGCCGCGCCGGCGCCGATCTCCAGGATGTCCTTGTCCTTGAGATCCTCCGGCGGGCCGAGCAGCTCGGCCTCCACCTCGTCGAGACCCTCGGGGCTCCACACGAACCGGTCGTCACCGAGGAACGTGCCGTGTTCGGTCTGGTACTCGTCCGCGTTCCGGTCCCACCAGCCCCGGTTCGCCCGCGAACTCTCGGTGAGATCGGCGGCGCGTCGGGTGGCTTCCGGTTCGAACGGTTCGGGCTCTTGGATGATCGGCTCCCTCGTCGTACTCTTCCGTCCAACCCGTCTCGGGCGTGTCACGGCAGAGGTGTTCGGCTGCCCGCGTGGCCTCGTGAGACAGGTCTTGTGCCGGGATTGCGGCGATCCGCCCCGGGTGTGCGCCTTCGCGCATTGACCCTGCCCGGCTGCCCCCGTATGCTACAAGTTGCGCTGCGGGCCTGCGCTCCTCAGACGTAGCAGGTAACGCTCGCATCTGTATGTATGTCCCCTCGGTTCTCGAGGCGCCACCGGGTGTTTTCCGGTTCGGCGTTTCTTTGGCTGTCCGGCTTCTACAGGGCGAAACGGGCTCCCGGCGTGAGCAGTCCTTCGACTCACTGTCCGTACCGGAGCCCTTTCCCACATGACGAGCAGCACCGAGACCACCTCTACCACGCCGCAGGTAGCGGTCAACGACATCGGCAACGAGGAAGCTTTCCTCGCCGCGATCGACGAGACGATCAAGTATTTCAACGACGGCGACATCGTCGACGGCGTAATCGTGAAGGTCGACCGGGACGAGGTCCTGCTCGACATCGGTTACAAGACCGAAGGTGTCATCCCGAGCCGCGAGCTCTCGATCAAGCACGACGTCGACCCCAACGAGGTCGTCAAGGTCGGCGACGAGATCGAAGCCCTTGTTCTCCAGAAGGAGGACAAGGAAGGCCGCCTGATCCTCTCGAAGAAGCGTGCCCAGTACGAGCGCGCCTGGGGCACCATCGAGAAGATCAAGGAAGAGGACGGCATCGTCACCGGCACCGTCATCGAGGTCGTCAAGGGTGGACTCATCCTTGACATCGGCCTCCGTGGCTTCCTGCCGGCCTCCCTCGTCGAGATGCGCCGTGTCCGCGACCTCCAGCCCTACGTGGGCAAGGAGCTCGAGGCCAAGATCATCGAGCTGGACAAGAACCGCAACAACGTGGTCCTGTCCCGCCGTGCCTGGCTGGAGCAGACCCAGTCCGAGGTTCGCCAGACGTTCCTCACGACCCTGCAGAAGGGTCAGGTCCGCTCCGGCGTCGTCTCCTCGATCGTCAACTTCGGTGCCTTCGTGGACCTGGGTGGCGTCGACGGTCTGGTGCACGTCTCCGAGCTCTCCTGGAAGCACATCGACCACCCCTCCGAGGTTGTCGAGGTCGGCCAGGAAGTCACCGTCGAGGTCCTCGACGTCGACATGGACCGCGAGCGCGTCTCCCTGTCGCTCAAGGCGACGCAGGAAGACCCGTGGCAGCAGTTCGCCCGGACGCACCAGATCGGTCAGGTCGTCCCGGGTAAGGTCACGAAGCTCGTCCCGTTCGGTGCGTTCGTCCGCGTGGACGAGGGCATCGAGGGTCTGGTCCACATCTCCGAGCTGGCCGAGCGCCACGTGGAGATCCCGGAGCAGGTCGTCCAGGTCAACGACGAGATCTTCGTCAAGGTCATCGACATCGACCTCGAGCGCCGCCGCATCAGCCTCTCGCTGAAGCAGGCCAACGAGGCCTTCGGTGCCGACCCGGCGTCGGTCGACTTCGACCCGACTCTGTACGGCATGGCCGCGTCGTACGACGACCAGGGCAACTACATCTACCCCGAGGGCTTCGACCCGGAGACCAACGACTGGCTCGAGGGCTTCGAGTCCCAGCGTGAGGTGTGGGAGACCCAGTACGCCGAGGCGCAGCAGCGCTTCGAGCAGCACCAGGCTCAGGTCATCAAGTCCCGCGAGGCGGACGCTCAGGCCGAGGCCGAGGGTGCCAGCACCTCCACCGCGGCTCCGGCCGCGTCCGGTGGCGGTGGCGGCGGCGGTTCGTACTCCTCGGAGTCGGACGACAACTCCGGCGCCCTGGCGTCGGACGAGGCCCTGGCGGCTCTGCGTGAGAAGCTCGCCGGCGGCCAGAGCTGAAAGGCTCCCCGCTAGGCAGTAGCTGAAAGAAGTGGGCCCGCACCGATTCGGTGCGGGCCCACTTCCATGGGGGTCCTGTTCTCCGGCAGGGGTCAGGGCGTCACCGTGATGTCGGTGAGCCCCTTGCCGCCCGTCACCGTGTTCGACGCGTAGACGGTGGTCCTGCACGAGGTGCTGTAGTTCGTGACGTTCACCGCGAGCTGCTTGTCGCCCGTGGCACCCCGCAGGTCCGAGGTGTTGCCGCGGAACACCGTGCCGCAGCCCCAGCCGGACTGCTGCGTGTGGGTCTCGTAGCCGTCGTTCGTGGTGGCGGTCCCCTTGTTGTTCTCCACGAGGACGTCGTTGCCCTTCACGTCGACCCAGGAGTCGTCGTAGTTGGCGCCGGTCAGTCCGCTGCCGTCGAAGGTGTTGCCGGTGATGCGGGCACCCGTCGTGCCCTCCTTGATGTCGACGTTCTCGCCGCCCACGTCCGGGCCGATCGTGTTGCCGCTGATCTCGACGCGGTCGCTCTTGTCCGAAGTCCCGCCGGCCGTGCCGACGTAGACGCCCTCGCCCATGCCGCGGCCGTCGTTGCCGGTGTCGTAGATCTTCGAGTTCCTGATCGCGCCGTCCGTGCTGGAGTTGCGGAAGTGGACGCCCTCCATGTCGAGCCCGTGGACGGTGACCGTGTCGACGACGACGCCCTTCGCCGAGTCGATCATGATGCCCTTCTGGCCGCCGGTGACGGTGATGCCCCGGACCGTCCAGTACGAGGCGCCGTTGAGGTGCAGCCCGTAGCCGCCGCCCGCCGTGAGGACGGCCTTCGCGGAGCCGGTGAGGGTGATGCGGGAGCCGGGGCTCGCGACCGTCGTCGTCTTGAAGTTGCCGGTGTACGTGCCGTCCGCGAGGTGGATGGTGTCGCCGGGAGCGGCCGAGGCGAGTGCCGACTTCAGCTGGGCGGCAGTGGTGACCTCGATGGTCTGGGCCGCGCTCGCGGTGAGGGCGGACGCCGGCATCCCGCCGGTGGTCAGTGCCGCGCCGAGCAGGGGGAGGAGAAGCGTGCGTCGGATACGCATGTGGGGGTGACCTTCCCGTCGGTTCGCAAGAAGACAGTTCTTGTACGTGAACTTTGGGCGCCCATCTGAACGTAAGGGTGCCCCGGTTCCGCGTCAAGGTCCGTACCGGGCCGGTGTGCGGGGAGGGAAACGTGGCGGATACACGAGTAACTGCAGGGCTGTAACCGGCCGTTGCCAGGATCCCCGGGTCATCCAAGATCGAGAGGGGAGCCGAAGACATGGCAGCACAGGAGCGATCGAGTGCGTCGAGCCGGCGCGCGTTCTTGCGCACCGTCGGCCTGACCGGCGGTGCCGGCGCGATGTTCGCCACCATGGGAGCCCTCGGCCTCGCGCCCACCGCGCAGGCCGCCCAGCGTGAACAGCCCTACCGGGCACCGAAGTCGGGCGATTTCACGCTCACCGGGAGAGGCGCCGCAAAGGTCGTGATCGTAGGCGGCGGCATCGCCGGGCTCGCCTCCGCCTACGAGCTCGGCAAGGCGGGCTACGACTGTACGGTCCTGGAGGCCAGGGACCGCACCGGCGGCCGCAACTTCACCGTGCGCGGCGGGGACACGACCACCGACCTCTACGGCAACACCCAGACGGCACGCTTCAGCGACGGCCAGTACATGAACGCCGGACCGGCCCGCATCCCGCAGTGGATGGTCACCCTCGACTACTGCCGCGAACTCGGCGTCCCCGTCGAGGTGTTCACGAACACGAACGCGGACGCGTACATGTACAACGAGTCGTCCGGCATGACCAAGCCGGTGCGCCACCGCACCGCGAAGGCCGACGTGTACGGCTACGTCTCCGAACTGCTCGCCAAGGCGACCGACAAGGGCGCCCTCGACAAGGAACTGACCGCCACCGACCAGGACCGACTCGTCGAGTTCCTCAAGGACTTCGGCGAACTCGGCGACAAGCTCGCCTACGAGGGCGGGCCGCGCCGGGGCTACACCACCGTCCCCGCAGCCGCCGGAACCCCGGGCGTCCTCCTCGGCGACGTCCCCGCCGCCTCCGAGGTCTTCGCCAGCGGCGTCGGCCGCTACTTCTCCTTCGAGTTCGAATTCGACCAGGCCATGCTGATGTTCCAGCCGGTCGGCGGCATGGACCAGATACCGAAGGCCCTCACCCGTGCCGTCGGAGCCCACCGCGTCCGCACCGGAGCCGCGGTCACCCGGATCACCGACAAGGGCCACGGTGTCACCGTCACGTACACCCAGGGCGGCCGCACGAAGTCCGTCGACGCCGACTTCTGCGTCGGCGCCCTGCCGCCCAACATCCTCGCCAAGGTCCCGCACAACCTCGGCTCCGGCGTCCAGAGCGCCCTGGAGGCGATCACCCCGCAGTCCGCGGGCAAGATCGGCCTCGAATACCGCTCACGCTGGTGGGAGCTCGACCACCGCATCTACGGCGGCATCACCGAGACCGACCAGGACGTCACCCACATCTGGCACCCCTCCTACGGCTTCAACGGCCGGCGCGGCGTCATGATCGGCTACTACAACTACGGCTCCGACGCCGACTCGTACGCCAAGCTCGGTCCCAAGGACCGCGAGAAGCGCGCGGTGGCCGCGGGCGTCAAGATCTACGGCGAGAAGTACCGCACCGAACTCGACTCGTCCTTCTCCCACCACTGGCGCCAGACACCGCACCTCGAAGCCGCCTGGCACGACACCCCCGGCGGACCCGACGACCCGCGCTACACGTCCCTGAACCGGCCCACCGGACGCGTCTACTTCGCCGGGGACTGGCTCAGCTACACCGACGCCTGGCAGCACGGCGCCTTCACCTCCGCCCGCAACGCCGTCAGCGCGCTCCACGCGCGCGTGCTGTCGTCGTAACGCTCCACGCGCGCGTGCCGTCCTCGTAACACGCGTGTGCTGTGCTCGTGGCGGTTCCCGTCACCGCGGGACCCCGGCCGTTCGTGGCGGACGGGAGAACGCGACGGGACGGCGGTGCGGAGCGCGGAACGGGAATGTCCGTGCTCCGCACCATGTTGTGCAGTACGAACACGAGGAGGAGCGGTCACAGTGCTTGATCCGCAGGGTTTGTACGCATGGGAGCCGAAGGGGCTGGCCGTGGTCGACATGGCACTCGCCCAGGAGTCGGCCGGTCTTGTCATGCTCTACCACTTCGACGGATACATCGACGCGGGTGAGACGGGCGACCAGATCGTCGACCGAGCCCTCGACTCGCTGCCCCACCAGGTCGTGGCCCGCTTCGACCACGACCGGCTCGTGGACTACCGGGCCCGCCGCCCGCTGCTGACGTTCAAGCGCGACCGCTGGACGGAGTACGAGGAGCCGACGCTCGACGTCCGCCTCGTCCAGGACGCCACCGGCGCCCCCTTCCTGCTGCTCTCCGGCCCCGAGCCGGACGTCGAGTGGGAGCGCTTCGCCGCCGCCGTCCAGCAGATCGTGGAGCGCCTCGGCGTCCGCCTCTCGGTGAACTTCCACGGCATCCCGATGGGGGTCCCGCACACCCGCCCGGTCGGCCTCACCCCGCACGGCAACCGCACCGACCTGGTGCCCGGCCACCGCAGCCCCTTCGACGAGGCGCAGGTCCCCGGAAGCGCCGAGTCCCTCGTCGAGTACCGCCTCATGGAGGCCGGACACGACGTGCTCGGTGTCGCCGCGCACGTGCCCCACTACATCGCGCGCTCGCCGTACCCCGACGCGGCGCTGACCGTGCTGGAGTCCATCACGGGCGCGACCGGCCTGGTGCTTCCCGGCATCGCGCACGCCCTGCGGACCGAGGCGCACCGCACCCAGACCGAGATCGACCGGCAGATCCAGGAGGGCGACGAGGAACTCGTCGCGCTAGTCCAGGGCCTTGAGCACCAGTACGACGCCTCGGCGGGCGCCGAGAGCCGCGGGAACATGCTCGCGGAACCGGTGGACATCCCCTCGGCGGACGAGATCGGTCTGGAGTTCGAGCGTTTCCTGGCGGAGCGCGAGGGCGACTCCTGACATCGCCGCCCGGCCGCCCGGCCGCCCGGCCGCCCGAGCCCGGATCCGGGGAGCGCGGGCGTCCCGGGCCGATGCCCCGTCGGTGCCAGGCCCTAAGCTGCCAGACATGCTGAAGGTGGGCCTGACCGGCGGTATCGGCGCCGGCAAGAGCGAAGTGTCCCGGCTCCTCGTCGAGCACGGGGCGGTACTGATCGACGCGGACCGCATCGCACGCGAGGTCGTCGAACCCGGAACTCCCGGGCTGACGGCGGTCGTCGACGCCTTCGGCAAGGACGTGCTCACGGCCGACGGCACACTGGACCGGCCGCGGCTCGGCTCGATCGTCTTCGCCGACCCCGAGAAGCTCGCCACACTGAACGCGATCGTGCATCCCCTCGTCGGCACCCGCTCGCGCGCTCTTGAGGACGCCGCCCCGACGGACGCCGTCGTCGTGCACGACGTGCCCCTGCTCGCCGAGAACGGCCTCGCCCCGCTGTATGACCTGGTGATCGTCGTGGACGCCCGCCCCGAGACCCAGCTCGACCGCCTCGTCCGTCTGCGCGGTATGACCGAGGAGGACGCCCGCGCCCGCATGGCCGCGCAGGCCCCGCGCGAAGAGAGACTGGCCGTCGCGGACATCGTCATCGACAACGACGTACCGCTCGCGGATCTGGAGCGCCGCGTGGCGGACGTGTGGGGCGATCTCGCGCCCAGGGCCCGGCAGCCCCAGGAATAGCATCCCGCGCGAGGGGCGTTGAACGGTTGCAGCGAGGGAAGGACTCTGCCGTGCCCGAGACCAGCGGACCGACCGGACGTACTCCGGAGACGCATGTCATCGACTTCCGTGCCGCGGAGCAGTTGCTCGGCGCGCGGGACCCGCAGGGCGCGGTGAAGCTCCTCGACCCTGTCATCGCCGCGCACCCCGAGAACACGGCGGCCCGGCTGCTGCGCGCGCGTGCCTTCTTCGCCGCCGCACAACTGCGCCCCGCGGAGCTGGAGTTCACGATCGTCCTGGAGCGTGAACCGGACAACGCGTTCGCGCACTTCGCGCTCGCCCGGACCTACGAGCGCCAGCGACGCCCCGAGCAGGCGAAGCGCCACTTCAGACTGGCGGCCGCACTCGACCCGAAGCCGCAGTACCTGGAAGCGGCGCGGTTCGACTCCTAGGACGCCTCCCGGCACTCCTCGCCGCCCCGTCCGTCCGGCCTCGGGGCGCTGAGGGATTCGCCTCAGGGGTGCGACGGCTTCGAGGGGTGCTGCGTCGGCGGACGCGGAGGGCGGGGCGGACGGGGAGCCGGCCGCTCGTCGACCGGTTCGTACGGCGGGACGTCACGGCCCGGCTGGTAGTGCGGCCCCTGCCGGATGTGCCGGACGATCATCGCCATGTCCACGGTGACGAGCAGCCACAGCACCGCGCAGGCCGCCGCCCAGCCCGGCCGTCCCGCCAGCACGAAGGCCACGGTCCCGGCGACGGCCCAGATCAGCCCCCACGCGCTCAGCCAGAACCGCAGCCGCAGAGCACTGCGCGCTGTCACCGGTTCACTGCCCGTACGCATCAGGATCACCGTTCCTATGGGGAAACGTACTCTTCGTGGTGCACGTTCACCAAAGGAGAGCGGCCCCGAGGGCGGCCGCCGGGGGAGGCGACAGTGCTGCTGAAGGAGCTGCGGGCGGACGCGAGGCTGGCCGAGTGGCTGAAGGACCTGGAGCGCGACGGCCCGCCCCGGGAGGCGGTGCGGATCCCGGACGCGGACGAGCTGCCCGACGTCCTGCTCGACCTGTCCGTGCCGCACGAGCACATCAACGAACTCGTGTCCCTGCGCGGCCAGTTGGCCGCCGATCCCGAGGCCGTGACGCTCCTCGCGCGGTGCGTCACCCGCTTCGTCCGCGACATGGGGGAGGTCGGCACGGCTTGGGAGCCGCCGGTTCTCCCCGCGTCGACCGGGGCCCTCGGCCGCTGCTTCCCCCTTTTCGTCTTCGTCGCCGCCCTCCCGTACGTCCGCTCCCACCATCGGGAACGCGGCATCCCGGAGGACGTGTCCCGGCGCACCCTCGCCGACCTGGGGCGGCACGTCTCGGTGCACCACCGGCGCCCGGGCGGCCCCGGACTGCTCTTCCCCTGGTGGATAGCCCTGCACTTCCACGGCGAGCTGTTCCAGCTGGGCCGCCTCCAGTTCCAGCGGGCGGTGCTGGGACAGCGCACCGGCCGTGCCGTCGCCGCGGCGGGCCTCGGCGCGGGACCCGGCGACCCCTGTCTCAGCCTGCACATCACCGACTTCCGGGGCCCGCTCTCCCCGGCCGCCTGCGACCGCTCGCTCACCCTGGCCCGCGCGTTCTTCGCCCGCCACTACCCCGACGAACGCCACGACATCGCCTACTGCCACTCCTGGCTGCTCGACCCGCAGCTCAAGCGGTACCTGGCGGCCGACTCCAACATCATCCGGTTCCAGGACCGCTTCGCCGTCGAGTCCGAGGAGACCGGCCCGGACGACGGGGTGCCGGTCGGGTTCGTCTTCGGCGACCCGGATCTGCCGGTCGACGGGCTGCCGCGACGCAGCAGCGTCGAGCGCGCGGTGGGCGACCACCTGCGCGCCGGCGGCCACTGGTACGGAGGAAGCGGCTGGTTCGCGCTGTAGGGCACACGTTCCCCTCCGTGGGACACCCGCGCGGCCTGCGTAAGGAACCCGCGTCAGCTCCGCGCAAGCCCCCTGTGCCCGCCCGAGGGCTCCTCCTCGTGGGCAACGAGAGTGACCCGAACGAGTGACAGGGGAGGGGAACGGCCGTGCGCATGCCGTCCGTTGGACGGACATGAGGATCGAGAAGCGTCAGGGATACGAGGGCACGGGACCCGGGGCCATCACTCCGGACGGCTGCGCGGTCGAGCTCTACGCCCGGCTGCCCGTCGGAAGCGAGCCGGACATCATCACCGCCGCGGTGCCGCCGGCCGCGCGCATCCTCGAACTGGGCTGTGGCGTCGGGCGGATGACCCACCCGCTGCTGGACCTCGGGTTCGCGGTCACGGCGGTGGACGAGTCCGCCGAGATGCTGGAGCACGTCCGCGGCGCGCGCACGGTGCGCAGCGCCATCGAGGACCTCGACCTCGGCGAGACGTTCGACGTGGTGATGCTGGCGTCGTTCCTCGTCCATGCCGGGGACGTCCGGGTACGGCGGGCCCTGCTGGACACCTGCGCCCGTCATGTCACCGACGGCGGCTGCGTGTTGGTCCAGCGCGAGGGCCTGGACTGGCACAGCGACGTCCCCCGCGAGCGCATCGATCCGGCCGGCTTCGTCGCCCGCATCCTGTCCGCCGACCCGGTCGGTGACGGGGTGAACTCGGTGCGCGCGGAGTACACGTTCCCGGACGCCACCTGGACCCAGACCTTCCTCTCCCGACCGTTGACCCGGGCCGCGTTCGAGGAGGCGCTGGGCGAGGCCGGCCTGAGAGTGGACCGGTACCTGACGGACGACGGGATGTGGGTGCGGGCCGTGAAGGGATGAGGCGGCTGGGAGCGGCGGAAAGGTGAGAGGCGTGGAAGAGGGAGAGAGCGGCGGAACCGTGAGAGGCGTGGAAGAAAAGGGGAGAGCGGTGGAAGGGGGAGCGGGCTGAAGGAGTGAGCCGGGGGTGCGGTGACGCGGGGGTCCAGGGCCTGTGGTGGGGCCGGAAACAGATCCCCGCTCCGCACCGATGAGTTCCCGGTATCCCCACGGTCTATCTCCTCGAAAGCAGCAACCACCGCTTCCTCACAGGAGACCACCGTGTCCGAGACCACCCTCCCCACCGCCACCGCCACCGCCACCTCCGCCCCGGCCGCCGCCAGCACGCGTTCCCGTCGTGCCCGGATCGCCCTGACCGCACTGCAGGTCGTGCTCGGTCTCTTCTTCGCGATCGCCAGCGCCGTGCCCAAGCTGATCGCCCATCCCTCGGCGGTCGAGTCGTTCGACAAGCTCGGCTGGGGCCACACGGGGATGTACATCATCGGGGCGCTCGAACTCGCCGGTGGCATCGCCCTGATGATCCCGCTTCTCGACTCGGTGGCGGCGGTGGCCCTGATGGCGCTGATGGCCGGCGCCTTCATCGTCAACGTCGTCATCCACGGCCCGTACCCGGCGACCCCGCTCATCCTGATGCTGCCGCTCGCCCTGATCGCCTGGGCCCGCCGCGGACACACGACCGAACTGCTCCACCTGGTCCGACGACGGGTGGGACAGCGCGCGTGACGACGGTCCGCGGACGGAGGGCTCCCCTTGAGCGGGGGAGCCCTCGTCGGCGTGCGGTGCTGGTGGCGGCGGTGGCAGGGGCAGGCGGGAAGCGAGCGGCGATCGGCGGCCCGCCATGGTGGGAGCGCTGACCGCGGCGGGTTCCGAGCAGGCCGACGACGCGTGTCGACGGGGGAGCGGACCGGCAGCTCCGATCATCGGCCCGAGCCGCCTCACCGGAGTCGCCTGACCGGAGTGGCCTCGCTCGAGCCGCCTCAGCGGAGTCGCCTCGCCCGAGTCGCTTCACCGGAGTCGTCACTGGATTCGCTTCACCCGAGCCGCCTCTCCGGAGTCGTCACTGGAGCCGCCTCACCGGAGTCGTCTCACCCGAGCCGCCTCGCCCGAGTCGCCTTCCCCGAGCTGCCCCGCCGGAGTTGCGGACGTGCCCGAGCCAGGCCGCCGGAGCTGCCCGAGCCGCACAGCCGCAGTCGGCTGCCCGAACGAGGCTGCCGGGCGCCGGTCCTACGAGCCGGAGGAGCGGCGGCCGGGGGAGCGGCGGGACGGTTCCGCGGAACTCGTGGGGCCACCCGCTCGCGCAGTTCCCGCGGCGGGGCCGGCGGACTTGACGGGGCCGGACGAGCCGGCCTCCATGCCGCGCAGGCGTTCCATGTCGCGGCGGTCCCGCTTGGTCGGGCGGCCCGCTCCCCGGTCCCTGATGCCGGCCGGGGCCACGGCCTCGCGGGGCGGGGGCGGCGGGCTGTTGTCGACGAAGCACTCGACGGCGACGGGCGGTCCGACCCGCTTGCGGATCAGACGCTTCACGACGACGACCCGCTCACGGCCGTCGTGGCGCAGCCGGACCTCGTCGCCGACGCGCACGCCGTACGCGGGTTTGACTCGTTCACCATTGACCCGCACATGCCCGCCGCGGCAGGCGGTGGCGGCCACCGAGCGCGTCTTGACGAGACGGACGGACCAGATCCAGACGTCGAGCCGCACGCTCTGGCCCGCGGCGGGACCGGCACCTGCGGCGGCGATCACGGCGGCGGCTTTCGCGGCGGCAGCGGAATCGGCCGGGGAACCGGCGTCGGCATCCGCCGGGGCGGTGCCCCCGTCACGTCCGTCGTCGTCCGTGGGGCGCCCGGCCGCCTCGCCCGCTGGCGTCGCACCGGCCGTGCCCGCGCCGCGAGCGGCCCGGCCGCCCGTACTCCGTGCGTCGCCACCGCCGTCGACGTCGCCCGGGCCACCGCCGTGTGCGCCGCGCGCGGAGCGGTCACCGGTGCCGCGTCCCCCGCTGCCGCCCGCACCCGAGCCGGCGGCGGCCCCACGTCCTGTTCGCGTGGTGGCCGCGCCGTCCATCTCCCCGTACGCGTCCTGAGAAGCCATGTCTCGACTCTAACGCCCGTCGTCCGGGACCCCGCACGGCTTTTCCGTCGCACGGACCACCCCGGATGCGGCCGCCCCGGAGTGCGCCGAGGCTGGCGGGTGAGGCCGTCCGGAGAACGACAGAGGGGACCGCGGTGGAGACAGCAGCGAAGGTCGACGCGTTGATGGGCGGTCTCCGCGCCGATCTGGAACGGCTCGCGGCCATCCCCTCCGTCGTCTTCCCCGGATTCCCCGCCGAGCCGGTGCAGGAGGCCCACGACCTCCTCGTGGGGATGCTGCACGACGTCGGGGTGGAGCGCGTCGAGCGGATCGACCTGCCCGACACGGCCCCCGTGATCTTCGGGGAGATCCCGCCGCCGAGCCCGGACGCGCCGACGATCCTCCTCTACTCGCACTACGACGTGCAGCCGCCGGGCGACGAGAAGCTGTGGTTGTCCTCGCCCTTCGAGCCGACCCCCGTCGAGGGCGGCCTGCGGGCGCGCGGCATCGCCGACGACAAGTCCAACGTGATCGCGCACCTGGGC
Source organism: Streptomyces sp. NPDC102279 (assembly GCF_044766365.1). Taxonomy (NCBI): domain Bacteria; kingdom Bacillati; phylum Actinomycetota; class Actinomycetes; order Kitasatosporales; family Streptomycetaceae; genus Streptomyces; species Streptomyces sp. NPDC102279. The sequence goes on from NZ_JBIWLU010000012.1 coordinate 287,080, forward strand.
ATGCTGCGCGCCTACGAGGGGCGGCCACCGGTCGGAGTGAAGATCGTCTTCGAGGGTCAGGAGGAGTACGGCAGCCCCTTCGACGACTATCCGCCGAGCGACCCCGAACGGTTCGCGTGCGACGCGATGGTCATCGCCGACCTGGGCAATCTCCGCCCTGGCACCCCCACGCTCACCACCGGTCTGCGTGGTGCGTCCGAGGTGGTCGTCGAGGTGCGCACCCTCCAGGAGCCCCGGCACAGCGGGGAGTTCGGGGGAGCTGCACCGGACGCCCTGCTCGTGCTGCTGAACGCGCTGTCCACACTGCACGACGTGCACGGCGACGTGGCCGTGGCGGGGCTGCGGCGCGAGGAGTGGAGCGGGACGACGTACACCGAGGACGAGTTCCGGGATCTCGCCGGGGTGCGCGACGGTGTGCCACTGATCGGCAGCGGGAGCCTCGGGGAGCGGCTGTGGAGCGGTCCCGCGATCACGGTGATCGGCCTGGACGCGCCGAGCGTCGAACACGCGGCGTCGGCGGTCGTGCCGTACGCCCGCGCCAAGCTCAACCTCCGCTTCCACCCGCGCCAGGACGCGAAGGAGGCACGGGGGCTGCTGGTCGACCATCTGCGGGCGCTGCGGCCGTTCGGCGTCCCCCTCACCGTCACGCCGGGCGACACCGGGCCGGGCTACGAGGCGTCGACCGGCGGTCCCGCCTACCGGGCGGCGCTCACCGCGCTGCGCGAGGCCTGGGGCGAGGACGCGTCGTACGTGGCGACCGGCGGGTCCATCCCGCTGGTCAACGGGCTCGCGCGGGCCGCTCCCGACGCCGAGGTGCTGCTGTTCGGCGCCCAGGACAGCATGTGCAACCTGCACGCCCCCAACGAACGCGTCCTCTTCTCGGAGTTGCGCAACACGGTGGTCGCGATGTGCGCGTTCGTACGGGAGTACGCGGCCGGTTTCCGGCCGGGAGCCGCCTCATGACCGCCGGTGCCCTCCGCTCGGCCACGGACGGCCCCACCGCCACCGCCGCCTCAGGGGAGGCCGCCGCGCGATGAGCACACCCACAGAGACCAAGCCGTCGGACACCGAAGAGCCGCCGCACAAACGCAAGTTCACTTTCCCGAGCGCGCTGACCGTCCTCGCGATCGTCACGATCGCCGTGTGGGCGCTGGCGTTCCTGATCCCCGCCGGGCAGTACGACCGCACGCCCGAGGGCAGGCCGATCCAGGGCACCTACCACCGCGTCGACTCCGGCGAGAGCTTCGTCGACCGCCTCAACGACCTGTTCCTGTCACCCGTCAACGGCCTCTACGGCATCCTGGACGAGAAGACGGCCCAGGTCGGGCCCGACTTCGCCGGTGAACTGTACGGCAGCGCGGGCGTGTTCCTGTTCGTGCTCGCCATCGGAGCGTTCATCACCGTGGTGTTCGCGACCGGCGCGCTCGACCGGGGCATCGGTCTGCTCGCCCACCGGCTGCGGGCACGGGGGGCGTTGCTCATCGCGGGCATCATGGTGGTGTTCTCGGTGCTCGGCACGGTCGAGGGATTCGCCGAGGAGACCCTCGGGTTCTACGGCCTGATCGTGCCGTTGATGCTGGCGCTCGGCTACGACCGGATGGTGGCGGTCGGCACGATCATCCTCGGCGCCGGCATCGGTGTGCTGTGCTCGACGGTGAACCCCTTCGCGACGGGCGTCGCCTCGTCCGCCGCCGACATCTCGCTCGGCGACGGCATCGTGCTCCGTTTCGTGATGTGGGTCGTACTGACGGCGGTCACCGTCGCGTACGTGATCCGGTACGCGCGGCGGGTGCAGAAGCGGCCGGAGCGGTCGATCACCGGTTTCCTGCCGGGGGACCGCGAGCACGCGCGGGACGCGGCGGGTGTGGTGCCCGAACTGACCGGGCTGCACAAGGCGGTGCTCGCCACCACCGTCCTGGTCTTCGCCTTCATGATCTTCTCGGTCGTCCCGTGGTCCAGCGCGCTCACCGGCAAGGCGGACGCGCGGCCCTACGGATTCGAGCTCGGCTGGTCCTTCCCCGAGCTGGCCGCGCTGTTCCTGTGCGCGGCGGTGCTGGTCGGAGTGGTGGCCCGGATGGGCGAGCAGAAGCTGAGCGCGACGATCATCCAGGGCGCCGCGGACTTCATCTCGCCCGCGCTGGTGATCGTGCTGGCCCGCGGGGTCACCGTGATCATGAACAACTCGAAGATCACGGACACGGTGCTGCACTCCATCGAGGGCATCGTGCAGGGCACCTCCTCCAGCCTGTTCGCGATCATCGTCTTCGTCGTGAACCTGCCGCTCGCCTTCCTCATCCCCTCGACCTCGGGCCACGCGACCCTCGCGATGCCGATCCTCGCGCCGCTCGCCGACTTCGCGGGCGTCTCCCGCGCGGTCGTCGTCACCGCCTGGCAGTCCGCCAGCGGCTGGATGAACCTCTGGGTCCCCACCACCGCCGTCACCATCGGCGGCGTCGCCCTCGCCAAGGTCGGCTACGACAAGTACCTCCGCTTCGTCTGGCCCCTCCTCGCCATCCTCTTCCTGCTGATCTGCGGCTTCCTCGCCGCCGGAGCGGCGATGAGCTAGGTGCCGAGGAGCAGGGCGGGACGCGTCACGGCCGTACGGTGGTGGCATGGTGATCGGAGATCCCGGCAACGGCGGTGACGGCGCCGGTGGCGGCGGTGGTGAGGCCCGGCCGACCGGTCCGGGGCGGCGCAAGCCGCCCGGAGGACCGGAGGGGCCGGGAGCGCCGGACGGGCTGGAGCGGCTGGACGCGCGGATCGCCGGCTGCCGTGCCTGTCCGCGGCTCGTCGCCTGGCGCGAGGAGGTGGCCGCGACCAAGCGGGCCGCCTTCGCCGACGAGACGTACTGGGGGCGCCCGGTGCCCGGCTTCGGACCGGCCGACGCCTCCCTCCTCGTCATCGGACTCGCACCCGCGGCGCACGGCGGTAACCGCACCGGCCGGATGTTCACGGGGGACCGGTCGGGCGACGTGCTCTACGCGGCACTGCACGACATCGGCCTGGCCTCGCAGGCCACCGCCGTCCGTGCGGACGACGGCCTGGAGCTGTACGGCGTCCGCATCACCTCACCCGTGCGCTGCGCGCCGCCCGCCAACAAGCCGACGCCCGAGGAGCGCGACACCTGCCGCCCCTGGCTCGTCCAGGAGCTGGCGCTGATGCGGCCCACGCTGCGGGCCGTGGTCGTCCTCGGCGCCTTCGGCTGGCAGGCGGCGCTGCCCGCCTTCGCCGCGTCCGGGTGGGAAGTCCCCCGTCCCCGGCCGGTGTTCGGCCATGGGGCACACGTGACGCTGGACCGGCCGCGGGACCCGGACGGCGCCGGCCCCCTCGAACTCTTCGGGTGCTTCCACGTGAGCCAGCGGAACACCTTCACCGGACGGCTCACTCCCGCGATGCTCCGCGAGGTCCTCCGCACGGCGGCCCGCACCGCCGGGCTGCCGACCCGGCCGGACCGGGGTTAGCCTCGCGCGATGGCCCTGTATCCGGAGACCGAACCGCACGACCACGGCATGCTCGATGTCGGGGACGGCAACCGCGTCTACTGGGAGGCCTGCGGCAACCCCGACGGCAAGCCCGCCCTCATGCTGCACGGCGGCCCGGGGTCGGGATGCACCCCCTCCTTCCGGCGCTGGTGCGACCCGGCGAAGTACCGCGTCGTTCTGCTGGACCAGCGCGGCAGCGGCCGCTCCACCCCGCACGCGAGCGACCCCGCGACCGACATGGGCGTCAACACGACGGCCCACGTGATCGGCGACCTGGAGGCGCTGCGCGCCCACCTCGTGCAGGGCCGTCCGCCTCCGCCGGACCCGCGCCGTGACTGCCCGGTGCACCGGCCGCGACCTTGAAGGCGGTGCCGCAGGCCTCGGTGCGCAAGCGCGTCAGGTCTCGCCGAACAGATGGCGCACCGTCGAGCGGTAGTTGGCCTGGACGTGGGTGAGGGCCTGGGCGCGGGCCCGCTCCGGGTCGCCGGACGCCACGGCCTCGTACAGCTCGCGGTGTTCGGTGAGGAGTTGGGGCCACTCCTCGTTCTGCCGGGTGAGCCAGCGGAGCCGGCCGTCCACCGGTTCCATGACGGAGATCAGCAGGCTGTTGCCGGTCATCGCGAGAATCCGGTCGTGGAACGCGGTGTTGATGTCGGTGATGGCCTCCGCGTCGTCGGCCTGGGTCGCGACGGCCGCGCGGTCGAGCAGGGCGGCGAGTCCGGCCAGCGCCTCCGGGGTGGCCCGCGACGCCGCGAGTCCGGCCGCGTAGACCTCCAACGCCTCGCGCAGTTCGAAGAGTTCGGCGACGTCCGTCGGGGTGAGTCGGCGCACGACGGTACGGCGCGGGGTCTCGAAGAGGACGAAGCCCTCGGCGACCAGGGCGCGGATCGCCTCGCGGACCGGGACCCGGGAGACCCCGAACCGCTCGGCCAGCTCGCGCTCGACCAGCCGGTCGCCGGGGCGCAGCCGTCCGGCGATGATCTCCTGCCGCAGGGTGGCCAGGACCCGCTCGCGCACGGCTCCGAGCGGCTCCCGCTCCCCGCCCGCGGGCACCCGCTCCGCGCCGGGGCGCCCGGGCGCCCCGCCGGAGCGGTCCGGGCCCGCGCCCAGGGGGTCGATCTTCGTCATGGGCCCATCTTCGCCGACGCCGGGGGTGTTTTACGGAGCCGTAACCGCGAGGACATCGGTCGGAACGGTTGACGGCGGGACCATGGCGGCAGTTTGGTATACCAAACGCGCCTCACTCGGATGCCCGCACACGCACAGCCACCCTCCGTCCCCTCGTCCATGGAGGCCCCGTGTCCCTCGCCGATCGTGCCGAAGCCACCGGCGCACCAGCGTTCGTCCCCGACCCCCGGCTCACCAACGAAGACCTCGCACCCGCCGAGAAGCGGAACTGGAAGGTCTTCGACCTCTTCGCCATGTGGATGTCCGACGTCCACAACCTCGGCAACTACACGTTCGCCGCAGGCCTGTTGGTCCTCGGCATGAACGTCTGGCAGATCTTCACCTCCCTGCTCGTCGGCTTCGTGATCATCTACGCCGGGATGAACCTGATGGGCCGCGTCGGACAGCGCACCGGGGTCCCCTTCCCGGTCGTCAGCCGCATCAGCTTCGGCGTCTGGGGCGCCAACATCCCCGCGCTGATCCGGGCCGTCATCGCCATCATGTGGTACGGCATCCAGACCTACCTGGCGTCCGTCGCCGTCAACGTCATGCTGCTCGCGGCCTGGCCCGGTCTGGAGTCCTGGACCCACCACTCCTTCCTCGGCCTGGACGCCCTCGGCTGGACGTCCTTCGTCTCCCTCTGGCTGGTCCAGGCGCTGATCATCAGTCAGGGCATGGAGTCGGTCCGCAAGTTCCAGGACTTCTGCGGACCGGCGATCTGGCTCGTGATGATCGCGCTCGCGATCTGGGTCCTGGCGAAGGCCGGCTGGAGCATCTCCCTCACCGCGACCCCGCATCCCGTGCCGGTCGGCGAACAGTGGCGGCAGTGGTTCGGCGCGGTGGGGCTGATCCTCGCCACCTACGGCACGCTGATGCTCAACTTCTGCGACTTCTCGCGCTTCGCGCCCAGCTACAAGACCGTGCGGCGCGGCAACTTCTGGGGCCTGCCCATCAACTCCACGGCCTTCGTGATCGTGTCCGTCATCGTCACGGCCGGCTCCATCGAGGCGTTCGGCGAGGCCATCACCGACCCGGCGCTCCTCGTCGCCAAGGTCGGCAACACCTGGGTCCTCGTCCTCGGCGCCCTGACCTTCGCCATCGCCACCATGGGCGTCAACATCGTCGCCAACTTCGTCTCCCCGGCGTACGACCTCGCCAACGTCTGGCCGCAGAAGATCACGTTCAAGGTCGGCGGCATGATCAGCACCGTCGCCGCACTGGTCGTGACCCCCTGGAACCTCTTCTCCAACCCCACCGTCGTCAACTACTTCCTCGGCGGCCTCGGCGCCTTCCTGGGACCGCTGTTCGGCGTGATCATGCTCGACTACTACTGGGTCAAGCGCGGCCACGTCGACCTGGAGCAACTCTTCGATGCCCGGCCGGGCTCCCGCTACTACTACCGCCGGGGCGTCAACCCCAAGGCGCTGTGGGCGTTCCTGCCCTCCGCGGCGGTCGCCGCGGTCCTCGCCCTGGTGAAGGACTTCAGCGACGTGGCCCCGTACTCCTGGTTCATCGGCACGGCGATGGCGGCCGGACTGTACGCGCTGCTGTGCCGCTCCGAGCGGGCCGCCACCGAACCGGCTCCCGCCTCCGACACCTTTCCCGTGGAGGGCTGAGCGTGCGGATCGTCGTCACCAACTGCAACACGACGCAGGAGATGACCGAGGAGATCGTACGAGGTGCCCGGGCCGCCGCAGGCCCGGGCACCACCGTGCTCGGCCTCACCCCCGGCTGGGGGCCCGAGTCCGCGGAGGGCTGGCTCGACAGCTACCTCTCCGCGGCGGCCGTCCTCGACACCCTGCGCACCTACGAGGGCCCGTACGACGCCGTCGTGCTGGCCGGTTTCGGAGAGCACGGCCGCGAGGGCGCACGGGAACTCCTCGACGTCCCGGTCGTGGACATCACGGAGGCCGCGGCACACCTCGCCTGTCTCCTCGGCCGCCGCTACGGCGTCGTCACCACCCTCGAACGCTCCCGCGGCCAGATCGAGGACAGCCTGCACACAGCCGGAGTCGCCCAGAACTGCGCCGCCGTCGTCGGCACCGGCCTCGGCGTCCTCGACCTGGGCGACACCCGGCGCACCCAGGACGCGTTCGTGGCCGCGGCGGAACGGGCCCTGGAGGCCGGCGCCGAAGTCCTCGTCCTCGGCTGCGCCGGGATGACCGGTCTGCAACAGGCGGTCGGCGAGAAGCTCGGGATCCCCGTGGTCGACGGCGTCGCCGCGGCGGTCAAGCTCGCCGAGTCGCTGGTGTCCCTGGGGCTGACCACGAGCCGGGCGGGCGGCTACGCGCGACCGCTTCCCAAGCTCCGCACCTGGGGCCGTCCGGCGGCCGGACACCCCCCTCCGACGGGGTGATCCCGCGGCGACCCGGGCGATGCCTGACCGTCGGCCGCCCCTGCCGGGCCCCAGACTCCCCGGAGGGCCGGACGGTCCGACGGCCGGGCCGGTGGCCGACACCGGCCGGCACAGGGAACGGAGCCGCTCGTGCCGCTGAGGAGAGCGCAGATCCCCGCCGCCGCGCCGGCGGGGATCTGCGCCACCGGCGCGGCGTGCGCCACCGGCGCCGTCACCGGCCACGACGCGGCGGGCCCCGACGGCCGGCGCGGTGCCGCCGAAGAGCCCTTCTTCGTGGAACCCGGTTCGCCCGCCGCACGGCAGGCGGCCGAATGGCGCGCCGCCGGGCTCACGGCCGACGCCCTCCTGATGGACCGCATCGCCGCCCGCCCCCAGGCGCAATGGCTCACCGGCCCGGACCCCGCGGCGGACGTCCGCGACCGCACGACGGCCGCCGCGCGGCAGAAGCGCACCGCCGTCCTCGTCGCCTACTACATCCCGCACCGCGACTGCGGCGCCCACTCCGCCGGGGGAGCGCCGAGCGCGGCGGCCTACCGGTCCTGGATCGACGCGTTCGCGGCGGGTCTCGGCGACCGGGGCGCGTACGTCGTCGTCGCACCGGACGCGGTGCCCCACACCGTGGCCGGCCGCGCTCGGGTCGACCCGGCGGAGCGGTACGCTGCCGGCGTACGCCGTCGACCGGCTCGGACGGCAGCCCGGCACCCACGTCTACCTCGACGCGGGCAACCCCGGCTGGATCCCGGACCCCGTCGAACTCGTCGGCCCGCTGCGGTCCTCGGGGGTGGCGCGCGCGGACGGCATCGCCCTGAACGTCTCCAACTTCCATCAGGACACGTCCACTTCGACGTACGGAAACGCCTGTCGGGCCTGCTCGGCGGCACGCACCGCGTCATCGACACCAGCCGCAACGGCAACGGCCCCTACCTCGGCCCCAGCACGGACCTCTGGTGCAACCCGCCGGGCCGTGCCCTCGGCCGGCCACCGACCCGGCGCACCGGAGACCCGCTGATCGACGCCTACCGGTGGATCAAACGGCCGGGCGAGTCCGACGGCACCTGCCGGGGCGGCCCCGCCGCGGGCCGGTGGTGGCCGTCCCACGCGCTGGAACTGGCCGCGAACGCGCGTGGCTGAAGGCGCTACAGGGTGTCCGGTACGACCGCGGTCGCCGTGATCTCCACCAGCTGTCCGGCGTACCCGAGGCAGGCGACGCCCAGCAGGGTCGAGGAGTGCGGGCCGACACTGAGCCCCGATTCCCGGACGACCTCCCAGACGGCGGACAGCACCGCCGGCTCGCCGCTGACGACGTAGACGTCCGTCGACACGACATGCGCCATGTCGCTCCCGACGGCGCGCAGTTGCTCGTCGAGGTTGGCCAGCACCTGCACGGCTTGCCGCACGGCATCGCCCGGCCCGACCAGCTTCCCGTCGACGTCCAGCGGCACGGACCCGGCGAGGAAGGCCAGCCGAGTCCCGGCCTCGACGACGGAGGCGTGCGCGTAGACGGGCGGCGCGAAGAGGGTGGGCACGGTGACACGCTGGATCATGGGAGCTCCGGTTTCGGGGAGATGAGGGCGACGCACGGACGCGGGACCGGCGGGGGCAACCCGCCGATGATGCGCCGCGGACCGGGGATCCCGCAGCCGGTTTCCCGGGGAAATCCACTCGACGCCGAGGCCGTCCGTGCGCATCCTCGATGCCATGCACACCGAGAACGGGAGTCCGCTTCGGTCGGATACGGATGACGACGCGTTCCTCGACCGGGTGGCCGACCGCCTCCTCGCTCTGCCGGGCGTGCGGTCCGTCGCGCTCGGGGGGTCGCGTGCGCAGGGCACGCATCGGCCGGACAGCGACTGGGACCTGGCGGTCTACTACCGGGGCGCGTTCGACCCCGAGGATCTCAGGGCCGTGGGCTGGCCGGGGGAGGTCTCCGAGATCGGCGGCTGGGGCGGCGGGGTGTTCAACGGCGGCGCCTGGCTGACCGTCGGCGGACGCCGGATCGACGTCCACTACCGCGATCTCGACGTCGTGGAGCGCGAGTTGGCGAAGGCGGAGGCGGGCCTGTTCGAGATCGAGCCGCTCCTCTTCCACCTCGCGGGCATCCCCACGTACCTGATCGTCGCCGAACTCGCCGTCAACCGTGTCCTGCGCGGTGACGACATCCCGCGCCCGCACGGCTACCCGCCCGAACTCCGCGCGCGCGCCTCGGCACGCTGGTTCGGCAGTGCGCGCGCCAATCTCTCCTACGCGCTGGCCAACCACGCCCCCGCCGGCCGCGTCACGGAGACCTCGGGCGCCCTGGCGACGGCCGCCGCGCAGACCGGCCACGGGGTGCTCGCGGCGCGCGGCGAGTGGGTGACGAACGAGAAGCGGCTGCTGGAACGGGCCGGGCTCAGAGGCGTCGACGACCTGGCCGAGCGCGCGGGCCGGGACCCCGAGGCGCTCGCCGCCACCCTCGCCGCCGCGGAGAGGCTGTTCGCCGCCGTCGAACAGGCCGCGCCGCACCCGCCGTACGAATAATGCCTCGAACAAGCCCTGTTGGCGCTGCTACGGTCACCGACGTGGCGAAACTCAATCAGATCATCGCAGTCGAGAAGGGCATCAAGTCCAAGTCCCACCAGGACCTGACGGCTGCTCATCACGGGCTCCAGAAGCCGGCGCTGCTCGCCGGCATCTCGCGGACCTACCAGCCGAAGGACGAGGAGGGCGAGCAGCTCCCGCCCGAGTCCACCCGGGTGCAGGTGCAGGCCGAGGACGTACTGCGGGACACCGCGGCGACCCTGACCCGGCTGTTCGACGTGACCGCCACCAAGGACTGGGCCAACTGCGCCGCGCGGGCGGACGTGAAGGTCGACGGACGCGTGCTCGTCCCCGGCGTACCGGTGTCGTACCTGCTCTTCCTGGAGAAGCAGCTCACCGACCTCAACACGTTCGTGCGCAAGCTGCCCGTCCTCGACGCCTCCGAGTCCTGGGTGCGGGACCCGTCCACCGACGCCTGGAAGACCGAGCCGGTACGGACCCTGCGCACGAAGAAGGTCCCCCGCAACCACGTCAAGGCCGAGGCCACCGAGAAGCACCCGGCCCAGGTCGAGGTGTACTACGAGGACATCCCCGTCGGCTACTGGACGACCGTCAAGTTCTCCGGCGCCCTGCCCGCCCGCCGCGTGAACCAACTCCTCGACCGCGTCGAGAAGTTGCAGCAGGCCGTCAAGTTCGCCCGCGAGGAGGCCAACGGCGAGGACGTCGTCGACCAGCGGGTGGGAGACGCGGTGTTCGGCTACCTGTTCGCACAGGAGTAGCCTCTGAAACTCCCCGGCCAAGGCATCACGGCCGGGGTGCGCGAGGAGCGCAAGCTGAACCTGAAGCTTGTCGTGAATGCACGGTTCCAGTGGAGGTTCGAGTCCTCCCCGCGGCACCAGCGGCACTCCACGGAGTGCCCACGAGCCGCGGTAGCCCAACCCGGCAGAGGCAGACCGTGATCAATCTCAGACTCTTGCTCCAGACTCAGCATTCGCCGCCGATCGCCGGATCGACCGGGCCCAGGCCCCAGACGTCGAAATGCTGGTTCAAGTCCAGCCCGCGCAGCTCGATGCGTGGTGGTCCAAAGGCAGGACGCGGCGACATAACGACTGACCTGGGTCCTCAAGCGTGCCGGTGTGCGACATGGCGGCACTTCCAGGGTCCGGGGGCCGGCTACGCCCTCGGACCCGCTCCTCCTCTCCGCTTCCCATGGTTCGAGGAGACGGGCATCCCTCGGGGCGACTGTGCGGGCAGCCCTCCGCCGGCCCGGGCCCACGGCCCCGCACCGGCCGCGGCCATGCCGATCGCGATCACGAAGAATCCGGCTCTCCTGCGAACTGTCACACCGTGGACACTTACGCGATCACGTTCCACCGGCAACGCGCAGTACCGTAGGGAGCACACCAGCCCGGCCGACGTCGCCCGAAGGCACCCGCCTCGTCCGACAGGAGCCCCGTGCGCCTCACCCGCGTCGCCGTACCGCCCTGGCTCGCCCACGCCCTGCGCGCACAGCGCGGACCCGTGCCCTGGAACGCGGTCGTGCGCGGTGCGCTCGCCGCCGGGCCGCTGTTGCTCGCGGCCGTCCTGAGCGGGCGTACCTCCCTCGGAGTCGTCGCCGCGCTCGGCGCCATGTTCGCCGGGATCAACGACCGGCCGGGCAGCCGGCGCGTCGCCGTCGAACGGCTCGGCGTGCCCGCCCTCGCCGGAGCCGCCGGGCTGCTCGTCGGCTCGTACACCGGACAGCACACCGGCGCCGTCACCCTCACCCTCGTCCTCACCGCGCTCGGGCTGCTCGCCGGCGCCGTCAGCGCGATCGGTCCCGTCGCCTCCGGTGCCGGGACCCAGCTGCTCGTCGCCTCGGCCATCGGCGCCGGCATGCCGCTGCCCGAACCGGGATGGCAGCGCGCGCTCCTCTTCCTCGGCGGCGCGGCCTGGCTCCTCGGCCTGCGTCTCGCCCTGCCGGCGGCCGCCGTGAGCGCGGGCGACTACCGCTTCGACGGCGAGCGGCACGCCGTCGCGGGGGTGTACGACGCCGTCGCCCGGCTGCTGCTCGCCGCCGGGGGACCGGACGCGCCCCGGGCCCGCGTGGCGCTCACCGCCGCTCTCGACCAGGCCCAGGACGCCCTCACCGGACCCCGGCTGCGGCGGTACGCGAGCTCCGCCGCCGAACGGCGGCTGCACGCGCAGTACGCCGCCGCGCTGCCCCTGGCCGAAGCCGCCACCGCCCTCGCCTGGGCGGGCGAACCCCTGCCCGGACGGGCCGCGGAAGGACCCCGTCGGCTCGCCCACGCCGTCCGCACCGGCGCGCCCACCGGGCCGCTGCCCGCACCCGCCGTCCCCGGCAGCCGCACCCGCCCGCAGCACGACACCTCCGTCGCCCCCGCGCTGCGCGCCCTCCACGACGCTCTGCTGCACGCCGCCGACACCTTCGACCGGGGCTCCGGGGACGCCCTGCACGCCCGGCGGCGCACCGCCGTCTCACACCTGCGCACCGCCCTCGGCTCCGGCGGACGCGAGTACGGGATCCGCGTCGCCCTCAGCTTCGGGACCGCCGTCGCCGTCGCCCAGGCACTGCACCACGCCCGCTGGTACGGCAACCACCCGCACTGGTACTGGCTCCCCGCGACCGCCGTCTTCCTCGTCAAGCCGGACCTCGGACCGCTCGCCTCCCGCGTGCTGTGCCGGGCGGCGGGCACCGTGCTCGGCGCGGTCGCGTTCGCCGGCCTCGCGGTCGTGCTGCCCCGGCCGGAAGGGCTCGTCGCCCTCGTCGCACTCAGCGGCGCCCTCATCCCCGTCGCCACCCGGCACTTCGCCGCCCAGACCGCCGTCGTCACCGTCCTGGTCCTCGCCCTCGTGATGGTCGGCGGGGAACCGCAGGCCTCCTGGAACCGCCTCGGCGAGACACTGCTGGCCTGTGCGATCGTGCTGGTCGTCGGGCACCTGCCGACACTCGGGCAGCGCGGCGGCACCGTACGGGCGCGGCTCACCCGGGCCACCCAGGCAGCCGACGACTACCTCGCCCACGTCCTCGACGACGGAACGGCCGACGACCGCACCGGCCGGTGGGTGCTGCGCCGGGAGGCCTATCGCGCCCTGGCCGAGGCCCGGGCAGCCATCGAACTGGCCGCCGCCGAACTCCCCGCCCTGGCACGGCACTCCGCGGGCACGGACGACGTCGCCGTCACCCTGGAACGCCTGGTCGACACCGCCACCGCGTGCGCCGTGCAGCTCGACGACGCCGGCCGGCTCGCCCCCCACCACACCGAGCGCGTCACCCAGCTCCTCGGCGAACTGGCCGAGCACCGCGAACGCGTGGGCCTGCGACCGGCCCCCGCACGGCCGGCCGCGGTGACCACCGGACGCTGACCGCCGCGGACGACGGCCGCTCGGAACCGCGAAAAAAGAAATCCCCGGAACGCCGATGAGTTCCGCTCCTCCCGCCGGTCAGCAGAGAGCAGGCACCGTTTCGTTGGAGGGGCACATGACGCTTCCGGAGATCGTCTCGCGCGAGGAGTGGCGCGCCGCACGCGAGGAACTGCTGGTCAGGGAGAAGGCGGCCACACGCGCCCGGGACGATCTCAACGCGGCGCGGCGCGGCCTGCCGATGGTCGAGATCGACAAGGAGTACGTCTTCGAGAGCGGCGACGGCAAGGCGACCCTGCTCGACCTGTTCCGCGGGCGGGACCAACTCGTCGTCCAGCACTTCATGTTCGCCCCCGACTGGGACGCCGGCTGCCGCAGCTGCTCGGGATTCCTCGACCAGATCGGACACCTCGCCCATCTGCGGGCCCGCGGCACCGAGTTCGCCGTCGTGTCCCGGACGCCGTACACGAAGATCCTGCCGTTCAAGGCCCGGATGGGCTGGACGGTGCCGTGGTACTCGTCGTACGACAGCGACTTCAACCACGACTTCCAGGTCTCGTCCGGCGGCGACGAGCCCTTCGAGCGGCCGGGTGTGAGCTGCTTCCTGCGGGACCGGGACCGCGTCTTCCACACGTACTCCACGTACGAGCGCGGCCTCGACGGGCTCGGCTCCACGACCTCTCTCCTCGACCTCACCGCGCTGGGGCGACAGGAGGAGTGGGAGGAGCCCCGGGGGCGTGCGTCCGCACTGGGGGCGCCCGCAGGGAGTGAACGCATCCGGTACCACGACGAGTACGACGACTGAAGCCGTCGCCCCGCCTCGCGGACGAGACTGCTCCGCCCTACTGACCTGCGATTTTCTCCCTTTCGGTGGTGTGTTGCGCGCCACATCGGGCTCTGTGACCCGGTGTCGGCTTCGTCTCAGTACTGTCACTTCCCGAGTCGTTCACCCCCTGGCAGGCGTTTAACTCTTGAAGAGCAGCGCGACATGGAGGTACAGGGTGAACGGGCGAATGGTGCTGGAGCGCTTTCCGGCCGGCGGACCGCGCGGATCGTGGCCCGCGGAGGAGTTCGCGCAGGCGCGCCGCAAGGAGGGCCAGACCGTCGAGGTCGTCATGGACCTCACCTCCGACACGTTTCTCGTCGTCGTGGGCGGGAGCGACCTGGGCGAATGAGGCGGAACGACGTGAGTGACGCGAGCGGGGCGGGGAACGCGCGCCGGAGAGGCCGGGACCGTGCCGTTCAGCCGCCCTTGGGGGCGGGCAGCTTCACCGTGAACTGGTCGGCCTGCAGCGCGTACAGCTCCGCGTAGACCCCGCCCGTGGCCAGCAGCTCGTCCGGGGTCCCGGACTCCACGAGCCGGCCCTGGTCCAGGACGTGCACGAGATCGGCATGGCGTACGGACGCCAGCCGGTGAGTGATGAGAACGACCGTCTGTCCCGTCCCCGCCAGGGCCCTGATCTTCTCGAAGACCTCCAGCTCGGCGCGGGCGTCGAGCGCCGCCGTCGGTTCGTCCACGATCAGGATGCGGCCGCGCCGGTACGCGGCCCGGGCGATGCCGAGCCGCTGCCACTGCCCGCCCGACAGCTCGTGCCCGCCGCTGAAGCCGCGGGCCAGCAGGGTGTCCAGGCCGCGGGGCAGGTCCGCGACCACGTCCTCGGCGCCGGCCTCCGCCACCGACGACGCGAGCCGCTCCTCCGTCAGGGGAGCGGACGTACGTCCCACCGCCACGTTGACGCGGGCCGTGAACGGCCACCGCTTGAAGTCCTGCGCCACCATCGCGATACGGCCGGCGAGTTGCCGCCGGTCCGCCGTCGCCGCGTCGACACCGTCCCACAGGATCCGGCCGCCGTCCGGCTTGTAGAGCCCGGCGAGCAGCTTCACCAGGGTCGTCTTCCCCGAGCCGTTCTCCCCGACGAGGGCCACGATCCTGCCGAGCGGCAGACTCAGCGTGACGTCCGCGAGGGCCGGCCGGCTCGACTCGCCGGGATAGCTGAAGGTGACGTTCTCGAAGCGGACCTCGCTCGGATCGTCGGGCAGCGGATCGCCGCCCGTGGGGATGGCACGCTCCGCCGCCTCGACGTACAGCCGGTGCAGATCGCCCACGAACAGGGCCTCCTCGTGCAGGGAGTTGATCTCCAGGACGAGTGTGTCGAGGCTGGCCGAGCCCGTGCGGATCGCGATCACGGCCGTACCGGCGACGGAGAGCGCCATCGCCCCGGCGAGCAGCAGACCGCCGAGCGTGGCGTACGTCCCCACCGTGGCGAGCCCGGTCCAGGCGGCCGCGATCAGCCCCGTGCGGGCGGAGAGCCGGGCGAGCCGCGCCTGTTCGGCCTCCGCCGTCTCCGACATCTCGTGGAAGTGCCGCAGCAGGAACGGCCCGACGTCGTGCACCCGGATCTCCGGAGCCGCCGCGGGCTCCGTCAGCAGGTTGCCGATCAGATGTCCGGCGCGGGCGTGCTGCACCCACGTGTGGAACGACTCGTAGCGGCGGCGGGCGATGGTCAGCGCGCTCCAGGCGCTCGGCAGCGTCATCGTCACGAGAAGCGGCAGCAGGGCGGGGTGCAGCACGGTGAGGACACCGGCCGCCGCGCACAGCGAGATCAGCGCGTTGACCACTCGGGTGGCGACGCTGATCATGCGGCGGGCGGACTGGGCGCCGTACTGCGCGGTGTCCAGCAGTTTGTGGAAGGCGTCGTCCTCGATCGCCGACAGCTCGACCGCCGCCGCCCGCTCCAGGTACAGCTCGGTCGCCACCCGCTCGACCTTCGGCTCCAGGCGGCCGGTGGCGTACGTCGAGGCCGCCCGCAGCAGCGTGCCCACCAGCATCACGGCCGCCATCGTGATCAGCGCCGGGAGTGCTCCCCGCAGCCGGTCGTCGACCGGGCCGCTCGCCATCAGCCGCCCCAGCACGCTGTTGACGGCGAGCAGGCCGACGGCCTGGGTTCCGCCCCGTGCCACCTCGGCCGTCACCACGACCCGGGCCGCGCGCGGATCCGCCGTCCAGGCGAGGCGGAAACTGGACGTGAGCAGCGACGGCAGCCGCGCCACCATCGCGCGGAGGTTCAACTCCAGGAAGGCGTCCGCGTGTTGGGACCAGCCCATGTCGTAGCGGAGCGGTCCGCCGAACAGCAGGCGCTCGGAGTCCGACGACGGAGGTCCCTCGTCACCACGCTTACGTTTGCGCGGTGACCTCTTCCTCCGTGTGCTGCGCTGGGGTGCGGGATTCTCCACGAGTGGCCTCCCCGGGGGCTGCGGGCACGGCCCCTCCGGGCCGGCCCGCACGGACCCTTCCCCGGGAACGCGACGCTCCATCCGCGCGGCCGGTGGCGATCGGCGGCGATGGGCGCACTCCGGGCGCACCCGTGAGGCCGGCGGGCGGTACCCGCGCTCCCCCCGTGCGGAGGGGGACCGTCAGGCGGGCGGCGTGACCGAGCGGCCTTCCGACGCGGCTCAGGCGCTGATCGGACGCGACCAGACGGGTGTCGTCCCCGTCACCCGGCACACGGCGAGATACAGGGGGATCGGCGGTGTGTACGGAAGCGTTCCATCCGGTTTGTGGATGAGCCCGGGAATCTGTGGAGCGTCCGGCACGACGGCCCCCGTGGCGTAGTGGGCGGGCGCGGGCCATTCCAGGGCGACGTCGGAGTCGGAAGGAACGATCCACCACCAGTGCGCCGGGTCCGCGTAGACGCAGCCCACGCGGGGCAGTCGCGGCAGCAGCAGTGGCCCGAGGCGAGCGGGCACCGACACCGCGTCACAGCCCAGCGGCACCGTCATGCCCTCGGGGACGGGGAGACGTCTCGACGGGTCGGGCGCGCGTTGCCCGCGCTTCATCCGGACCAGCGTGTCCAGGCTCATGGCCCGCGCCGCGAGTCCCGCCGTCGACGTACGCCTCACAGACTCCTCCGATCCCGATCCCGATCCCGATCCCGATCCTGGTTCCGGCTGTGGGCGGAGGGGTCCCGGGGAACCCCCACGGTTCCTGTCCTCCAGGACCCCTCCGCCCCCTCCGCTCCGGTCCCCCGACCGTCGTTCGGCGGCTTCTTCGCGCTCCAGCCCAGATCGGCCCGCGGGCGGGTGTCCGCCTCGGGCGGGCCGTCCTCCGGGCGGGCGTGGTCCGCGAACGCGTGGTCCGGTCCTGTGCCGTCCCGCCGCGTGGTGCGGGGCCCGGCCGGCGGTGCTGCCGGTGTGGAGCCGGCCTCGAAAGCGGCTTCGAGCCGGTCCAGGTCGTCCAGGCTGACGTGGTCAGCGGGTTCCGGCACCGCCTCCACATCGCCGTCGGCGATTGAGTGGGCCCGGCCTGCCGAGCGCGCGAGCTCCGCCCACACCAGCAGGCCGGGCCCGGTGTCCTGGGCCCCCCAGGCCCTGGACACTGCCGCGACGAGAAGCAATCCCCTCCCGTGCTCCTCGTCCGGCCGTTCCGGCGAGGGGCGCGGTTCACCCGGCGCACATCCCTCGTCACACACGGCTATGCGCACCAGGTCGTCGGCGTCGTGCAGTTCGCACACGACGCGCTGCCCGGCGGCGTGCACGATCGCGTTGGTGACCAGCTCGGAGACCACGAGGGCCGCCGTGTCGCAGGTGTCCTCGCACACCGACCAGCCGGACAGGCGCGACCGGGTCAAGCGTCTCGCCTGGGCCACGGAGCCGGGGTGTGCGGCCAGCTCGAAGCGGAACCGCCGTTCGGTGGCCGCGCCGGGGCGATGCCCTCGGGCGGCACGGAGACCGAACCGGTCTTCGGCGGTGTCTGTTCCTAACGGCGCGGACGGAATCACGCTTGCCACTATCGCCCCGCCGTGAACACTTGGCAAGTGTCACTCTGAAAAATGCAGAGTGCTGTATGACGCCGTGGAGGCGCGTGGCACACTGCTCGCAACAGCATCCCGAGCGGCGCCAGTTGGGATCGTCGAGGAAGACGAGGAAGAACCCGAACGGCGCCGCCCGGGCTGTCCGGATTCAGTGGAGGTGGACGTGAGCGAACCGCGGTCCGCGCCGACGGTCGGCCAGGTCGTCCTCGGCCGGCGACTGCTGGACCTGCGGGAACGCGCGGGTCTCAAGCGTGAGGAGGCCGCACGCATCCTGCGTGTCGCCCCGGCCACGGTCCGCCGGATGGAGATGGCGGAGGTCTCCCTCAAAATTCCGTACCTCCAACTGCTGCTGAAGTCGTACGGCGTCAGCGACGAGGAGGCGGAGGCCTTCGTCCAACTGGCGGAGGACGCCAACAAACCCGGCTGGTGGCAGCGGTTCCACGACATCCTGCCGGACTGGTTCTCCATGCACGTCAGCCTGGAGGGTGCGGCGGCCCTTCTGCGCTCCTACGAACCCCACTTCGTGCCGGGCCTGATGCAGACCGAGGACTACGCCCGCGGCGTCATGAAGGCGGGTGCCATCGGGCAGACCCGTCCCGAGGACATCGAGCGCCATGTGGCCCTGCGCATGCAGCGCCAGGACCTCCTCACGCGGGAGGACGCGCCCCGGATCTGGGCCGTGATGGACGAGACGGCCCTGCGCCGCGCCATCGGCGGCCCCGAGGTCATGCGCGCGCAGATCGGCAGGCTGCTGGAGGTCACGGAGCTGCCCAACGTGACGTTGCAGGTGATGCCGTTCTCCAACGGCCCGCATCCCGGCACGTACGGGCCGTTCGTGCTGTTCCGGTTCGCCATGCCGGAACTCCCGGACATGGTCTACAGCGAGTACCTGACCGGCGCCGTCTACCTGGACGCGCGTTCCGAGGTGGCGACCCACCTGGAGGTCATGGACCGCATGGCGGCGCAGGCCGCCACGGCACATCGCACGAAGGAGATCCTCCGGGATCTCCGCAAGGAGCTGTGAATGGAACGCATCAAGCCGGAACGCATGCACACGCGGACAGGCCAGTTGCGCATCTACAACGGAATGCCCGCCCGTGAACTGGGCAGCGAGGGCTGGCACAAGCCGTGGAGCGGCGGCAACGGCGGGAACTGCCTGGAGGCGATGAAGCTCGCCGACGGCCGGATCGCCGTGCGCCAGTCGGCGGACCCGGACGGTCCCGCCCTCATCTACACGCCGGGTGAGATGACGGCGTTCATCCAGGGCGCGAAGGCGGGAGAGGCGGACTTCCTCCTCTCCTGAACCACTTGAGTTCCCTTTTCCCCGGACTTCCTTAATGTGATGCCGACATGATCCGTCACCGGGACGCGGGCCCCTGGACAGGCCGCGACGAACGCACCGAGCAGCAGCAGGAGTTGCGCGCCCGCCCCCTGCGTGGGCGCGCTCACCCCGGTGGTAGCGCCCCGCACAGAGCCTCCAGCGCCGCCCCGTACACGTGTTCCGAGGGTGTCGCGTACCCGACCACCAGCCCGTCCGGCGCGGACATCACCGCCTCCGGGTGCCGGAAGACGGCGAGCCCGTCGAGCGCGACTCCCCGCCGGGCCGCCGCCTCCACCGCCCGCCCCTCCGTTCCCGGAGGCAGCCGCAGTACCGCGTGCAGTCCCGCCGCGATCCCCGTGACCTCGACGTGCGGAGCCCGCTCGGCGAGCGCGGTGACGAGCCGGTCGCGTCGCCCCCGGTACCGCTGCCGCATCCGCCGCACATGCCGGTCGTAGGAACCCGAGTCGATGAATTCGGCCAGGGCCAGCTGCTCCAACACGCCCGCCCACGCCTCCCGTTCCCCCTTGACGTCCAGAACGGCGTCCACGTACCGCTCCGGCAGGACCATCCAGCCGAGCCGCAGCGCCGGTGACAGGCTCTTGCTGACCGAGCCGATGTGCACGACCCGCTCCGGGTCCAGTCCCTGCAACGCGCCCACCGGCCGCCGGTCGTAGCGGAACTCCCCGTCGTAGTCGTCCTCCAGGATCACCCCGTCCCGCGCGCGGGCCCAGTCGATCACCGCCGCGCGCCGCTCGGCGTGCAGCGGTCCGCCCGTCGGGAACTGGTGCGCGGGCGTGAGCAGCACGGCTCGCTCCCGCCCCAACGCGCCGACATGGGCGCCGTCCTCGTCCAGCGGCAGCGGCAGGGTCCGCACGGAGGCACCGGCCAGCAGCTCACGGTGGAAGCCGAGCCCGTACGACTCGACGGCCAGCGGGCCCCGCAATACCCGTGGGAAGAGTAGCCGCAGGGCGTGCGCGAACCCCGAGCAGATCACGATCCGTCCGGGCTCCGCGCGCACCCCGCGCGCGCGTGCCAGGTACTCGGCGAGCGCCTCCCGCAGCTCGACGCGTCCGGCCGGATCGCCGGGACCGAAGGCCTCGTTGGGTGCCTGCTGCAGAGCCCGGCGGTAGGACGCCAGCCAGCCGGCACGCGGGAACGACGACGCGTCCGGCGTGCCCTGCCGCAGGTCGTGCCGGGCGCCCCGCGCACGGGACGCCGCCTTCTCCGGTACGGGCGCGGCAGCGTCCCGGCGCCGCCTGCCGGGCGGGGGAGTGACCCCGGCGGCGACCCGGGTGCCCGAGCCCTGCCGGGCGGTCAGCCAGCCCTCGGCGACGAGTTCGGCGTACGCGTCGGCGACCGTGTTGCGCGCGACCCCGAGGTCCGCGGCGAGCGAGCGGTAAGGCGGCAGCCGGGTGTCCGGCGCGAGCCGCCCACTGCGTACGGCCTCGCGCAGCGCACGGGTCAGCGCGGCCCTGCGCCCGCCCGGCCCCGGCAGCTCAAGGTGCAGGTCCGCGCCGATCCGCTCCGCGGAATTGACCCATGAATCCGTCATGGAAATGCACCATACCGCCGGTCTTTCGGCCACGTAGATTCATGGTCATGACGACGAACACGAACACCGCCGCGACGACCGACACGACCACCACGGGGACCACCGGCGCGGCCGGGACCGGGCGGATCGACTTCGCGAAGGCCGCCCCCAAGGTCTTCCGCGCGCTCATCGGCTTCGACGCGGCGGCCCGGGAAGGGCTCGACCCGGCGCTCGTCGAACTGATCCAGATCCGTGCCTCACACCTCAACCACTGCGCCTACTGCCTCCACATGCACACCAACGACGCCCGCAAGGCCGGGGAGAGCGAGGACCGGCTGCACATGGTCGCGGTGTGGCGCGAGGCCCGTCACTTCTTCACGCCGAAGGAGCAGGCCGCGCTCGCCCTGACGGAGGCGGTGACGCGTGTCGCCGACGCGGGCGTGCCCGACGACGTCTACGCCGAGGCCGCCGCCCACTTCGACGACGCCGAACTGGGCCATGTCCTCGCCCTGATCCTCACGATCAACACCTGGAACCGGGTCGCCCTGTCGACGGCCAAGGTGGCCGGAACCGACGAACGCCGCTGAGGCGCGGCGTGGTCGTGGTGACGGCCGTGGCCGTGGAACACGGCCCGGCGTCTGCCCCTCAGGCGGTCATCGGGCGGTCGTACGGGCCGATCGGGGCCGGCAGGCGCAGGCGGTCCGACCCGCTGAGCGCACGGTCCACGGCCGCGGCGACCGCCCTGCCCTCGGCGATCGCCCACACGACGAGCGACTGGCCGCGTGCCGCGTCACCGGCGGCGTACACGCCGGGGACGTTCGTGGCGAAGTCGGGGGCCCGCGCGATCGTGCCGCGCGGCTCAAGTGCCAGGCCCAGCTGGTCGATCAGGCCGTCGTGCCGGTCGGGTCCGGAGAAGCCGAGCGCGAGCAGCACGAGGTCGGCGGGCAGCTTCCGGTCGGAACCGGGGACCGGTCGGCGCCGCGCGTCGACCTCGACGAGGTGCAGCGACCGCACGCGGCCGTGCTCGTCCCCGGTGAAGCGGAGCGTGGACGCGGCGAAGAGCCGCGCGTCCGCGTGCGCGGCGGGCGCCGTCCCCAGCGCGCCGGCCTCCTCGTGCGCGCCGGAGAGCCGGTAGATCTTCGGATACGTCGGCCACGGCTCGACGCCCTCGTCGCGTGCGGCCTCCGGCTGCGCGTAGATGTCGAGCTGCGTGACCGACGCGGCACCCTCGCGCACCGCCGTCCCCAGACAGTCCGCGCCGGTGTCGCCGCCTCCCACGATCACCACGTGCCGGCCCGCCGCCGACAGCGGGGAGACCTCCAGATCCCCCTCGCACACCCGGTCGGCCAGCGGCAGGTACTCCATCGCCTGGTGGATACCGGACAACTCCCGCCCCGGCACGTCCAGATCACGCCAGGCGGTGGCACCCGTCGCGAGAATCACCGCGTCGTAGCGGGACTTGAGATCCCGCGCCCCGAGATCGGTGCCGATGACCGTCGACGTACGGAACTTGGTCCCCTCCGCCCGCATCTGGGCCAGCCTCCGGTTCAGCTGCCGCTTCTCCATCTTGAACGCGGGGATCCCGTACCGCAGCAGGCCGCCGATCCGGTCCGAGCGCTCGTAGACGGCGACGGTGTGTCCGGCCCGCGTCAGCTGCTGCGCCGCGGCGAGACCGGTGGGCCCCGAACCGACGATCGCCACGGTCCGGCCCGAGAGCCGGTCCGGCGGCCGCGGCGGCGTGAGCCCGTCCTCCCAGGCGCGGTCGGCGATGGCGACCTCGACGTTCTTGATGGTCACCGCCGGCTGGTTGATCGCCAGGACACAGCCCGCCTCGCACGGCGCGGGGCACAACCGCCCGGTGAACTCGGGGAAGTTGTTCGTGGCGTGCAGACGGTCGCTCGCCGCCCGCCAGTCGTCACGGGAGACCAGGTCGTTCCACTCGGGGATCAGATTGCCCAGCGGGCACGCGTCGTGGCAGAAGGGGACGCCGCAGTCCATGCACCGGTCGGCCTGCCGGCTGACGATCGGCAGCAGGGCCCCGGGGACGTACACCTCGTTCCAGTCCCGCACACGCTCTTCGACGGGCCGGCGCGGGTACTCCTCGCGCGGTGTCGTCATGAACCCCTTGGGATCGGCCATGGCCGTCTCCCTCACGTACGCGGACCGGTACGGGACCGCACGACCGCGGGGCGTCATCGACCACGGAACCGGGCGGCACTCCTCCGTCCCACGGTACGTCTCCTCCGCACACCTCGCCGCCTCACCCGGGCACGGCGGCGATGGGGACGGCGACGGGCCGGTTCAGGTGAGGGCGAGAGCGTAGGACACCGCCGCGGCTGCCGAGGCGATCGTGCGCACGTGGTTCCACATCGTCCACTCGCGCACATACGTGGGCCACAGCGCTGTCGCCTCGGGCGTCCCGGGGTCCAGCTTCATCAGCGCTTCGTTGCGCGGGACGTTCGCCGCGATCGTCACCCCGAACGAGCCGAACAGGAACAGCGCGCTGCCGAGCAGCAACTCCACCGTCGCCTCGCCGGGCCACACCACGAACGTCACCACGGCGAGCACCGCGCACAGCACCGCCGACCCGACGAACACGAGCATGAACGGCGGCCGCACCGCCGCGACGTTGATCGCTTTCATCGCGGCGACACCCTGCGCCGGGGGCAGCTGGGCGAGTGCCCGCATCACGAACGTGGAGAACCCGCAGAACACCCCCGCTACGAGTCCGCAGCCGAGCACACCCAGCAGCGTCAGCACGAAATACGGTCCGTCGATCATGTCCACTCCCCGTCACCCGTCGATTCCCCGTCACCCGGCACCCGGCACCCGTGCCACCCTCGACACCGCCATGCGCGCGTCGACGCGTGCCGCAGGTCCTGCACGGCCCGCGCTGCCGTCGAGCAGCCGCAGGGACGGCCGAGGTCGAGCCAGTGATCCTGCACAGCGTGAGCCGACACCACAAGTGAAATCCGCCCCGACGACCGCGACCATGGCCGAGTGCCGCGCACCCATGCGCGAGCCTCCAGAACCTCCGCCGCGCGCCCTCGGTGACACCGTTCGAGCCCTTTCCTCCGCCACCCCTCACACCCCCTCGGGCCTCTCGGCGCACCACTCCCGGAGCCGCGCGTCCACCGCGGACGCGATCCGGCGGCGCGCCTGGTACCGCGGCACCCCGTTCATCAACAACTCGTCGTAAGCGGTCTCCGTGTGCCGGACGGACGCCCGGACCGCCGCGGTCACCGCCGCCTCGGACAGCGCACGGCCCGCCGAGCTGCGCCCGACCCGCCCACTGCCGCGCACCGAGGCGTGCGCGGCGATCGCGTACGCCCGGTCGGCGGGACAGCACGGGAACAACCTGCCTATCTCCCGTGCGAACGCGTCGGTGAACCGCACGTCCTCCGCCTCCCGGCGCCGCGCGTCCCGGACCCGGCGACGCCGGCGCGCCTCGGCGTCCGCCAGACACCGCTCCTCGGCCCGGACGAGCGCGGCCTCCTCGACCAGCAGACCCTGCCGTTCGTACCGGCCGCGCCGCCGGCTGAACCGCACCACCACGGCACACAGACCGCTGCCCTCCCGCGATCTGCGGGTCAGCGCCGTGTCGCCCCGCGCCAGGAACACGAGGTGACCGAGATCCGCGCAGTCCAGACAGCGCGGCTCGCCCTCCTCAAGGACCAGCAGGGCGAGCGGGCCCCTCCGGCACTCGTCACAGTGCCGCTTCCCGAGCGGCTGGACGACGAGAAGCGCACCGCTGATCCGGTGCGGGGGAGCGGCGAACCGTGCCATGCGTGATTCCTTCCCCGCACCGTGCCGCCGTCCACGGGGCGGCCCCTGGAAGCTTCTTCCACCCCGCCCTCCCCGGTGGCCGATGCATCATGGGCCTGTGCGACTCGAAGCGATCACCTGGGAACGGCTCGGCGACCTCCTCGCCGACCGGCTGCTCGACCTGAAGCCGGCCGACGGCGGTCCCTGGCCCCGCGTCGCGTTCGACGGAGCCCCGGCCGCCGTCCCCGGCGACCTCGCCCAACGCGTCTCCGAGGCGCTGCGCGTGCGCGGTCGCCCGTCTCTCGTCGTCGGCACGGAGGGCTTCCTGCGGCCCGGCTCGCTCCGGTTCGAGTACGGGCACCAGGACGTCGACGTCTACTACGACGGCTGGTTCGACACCGGCGCCCTGTGGCGCGAGGTCTTCGGCCCCCTCGAAACCGGCGGCGACGGCCGGGTCCTGCCCGACCTCTGGGACCCTGTCACCGACCGCGCGACCCGCAGCGCGTACGTCCAACTCCCGCCCGGTGGAATCCTGTTGCTGCACGGCCCCCTCCTCCTGCGCCACTGGTTCCCGTTCGACCTCGGCGTGCACGTGCTCCTCTCCCCGGGCGCCCTCCGCCGCCGTACCCCCGAGGCGGAACACTGGACCCTGCCCGCCTTCGCCCGGTACGAGGACGACGTGGATCCGGCCGGCACGGCCGACGTCCTCGTGCGTGCCGACGACCCCCGCCACCCGGCGTGGAACGGCTGACCCGAGCACCGCCCCTGCCCGCTCGGCGGAGCCACCGCACCGCACCGATCCCGCGGCTCGC
Organism: Streptomyces sp. NPDC102279; assembly: GCF_044766365.1. Classification (NCBI taxonomy): domain Bacteria; kingdom Bacillati; phylum Actinomycetota; class Actinomycetes; order Kitasatosporales; family Streptomycetaceae; genus Streptomyces; species Streptomyces sp. NPDC102279. The sequence goes on from NZ_JBIWLU010000012.1 coordinate 312,205, forward strand.
CCACCCGAGGCATACCGACCTCCAGGTGCGTAGCCCCTGAAGCGCGGCGAGAATATAGGGCGCCGGGACTAGCGGTGTGTTCGGCGCCGCGCCGGCCGTCCGGCACCGGGAGGTACTCCATGACCACCGCCGGAGACATCATGCACCGTGGTGCCCAGTGGATCCCCGCTCACGAGACCCTGGACCGCGCCGCCCAGCTCATGCGCGAGCTGAATGTGGGCGCGCTGCCCATCAGCGACGAGAACGACCGCCTCTGCGGCATCCTCACGGACCGCGACATCGTCGTCGGCTGCGTGGCCATGGGCCACGATCCCGCTCGGATCACCGCGGGCGACATGGCCCACGGCACACCTCGCTGGATCGAGTCCGACGCCGACGTCGGTGAAGTGCTCACGGAGATGAAGGGCAATCAGATCCGGCGGCTTCCCGTGATCGAGAACAAGCGGCTCGTGGGCATGATCAGCGAGGCCGACCTCGCCCAGCATCTCAGCGACGAACAGCTGGCCGCCTGGGTGGAGAGCGTCTACGCGAGGAGCATGACGGGCTGAGCCGCTCCTCCCGCACATCCGCCCTCCGCGGCGCGCACTCTCGTCCGGCCGGCCGTGCCGGGCGAGAGGTGTGTCAGAGCCAGCCGTTGCGCCGGAACCCCCGGTAGAGGACGAGACAGGCGACGGATATGACGCCGATGACGATGGGGTAGCCGAACCTCCAGTGCAGCTCGGGCATGTTGTCGAAGTTCATGCCGTACACCCCGCAGACCATCGTCGGCACGGCGATGACCGCAGCCCACGCCGTGATCTTCCGCATGTCCTCGTTCTGCGCGACCGTCACCTGCGCCAGATGCGCCTGCAGGATCGAGTTGAGCAGTTCGTCGAAGGCGGCTATCTGTTCGGTGGCCCGCAGCAGATGGTCCGAGACGTCCCGGAAGTACGCCTGTATCTCCGGGTCGACAACGCGGATCGGCCGGGTCGCCAGCTCCTGGACCGGGCGGGCGAGCGGCACCGCAGCCCGCTTCAGTTCGAGGAGTTCACGCTTGAGCTGGTAGATACGGCCCGCGTCCGCGCGGGCGCCGTCCTCGGCGAACACGTCGGCCTCGACCTGGTCGATGTCCGCCTGGACCGAGTCCGTGACGCTCACGTAGTCGTCGACGACATGGTCCGCGATCGCGTGCAGGACGGCGGCCGGCCCCTTCGACAACTGCGCCGGGTCCGACTCCAGCTCCTCCCGCAGCGGGCCCAGCGAGCCGTGCCGTCCGTGGCGCACGGTGATGACGAAGTCCGGCCCGACGAACACCATGATCTCGCCGGTGTCCACCACCTCACTGGTCGCCGTCAGCTCCGTGTGTTCCACGTAGCAGACGGTCTTGAACACGGCGAACAGCGTGTCGCCGTACCGCTCCAGCTTCGGACGCTGATGGGCCTCCACCACGTCCTCGACGGCCAGCGGGTGCAGGTCGAAGAGCTCGGCGATGCCTGCGAACTCCTGCTCCGTCGGCTCGTGCAGCCCGAGCCAGACGAACCCCTCGTCCTGCTTGCGGATCCGCTCCACGGTGTCGACCAGGTCCCGTCCCTCCGGGACCCGGGTGCCTCCCTGATAGGCCACGCAGTTCACCACCGCGGAGCCCAGCGGCGACCGGGCGTGGTGACTGAGGTCGACACGGGGTCGCCGCCGCGTCAGCCGCGCCACCTTGCGGAGGCCGTCGACGGCACCCAGCGCCGTCACCTTCCGCAAATTCCCTGCCATGGACATGGGATCTCCTCGTGGATCTCCTCGGGCCGCGATCTGCGCCTGGCGAGCCAGTCTGCCAGTCCTGCACCGACACCGGAAAAGCCTGGGGGAATGGAGGATTCCGTTCCGCCGTGCGGGGTGGCCGACCCCTGCGCCCGGCGGGATGGGCGGCCCGACAAGCCGGTCAACTGGGATGATCTCGCCATGACGCGAACCGACGGGTATCTCCTCGACAACCGGCAGGACGAGGCGGGACAGCGCTTCCAGGCCTTCGCCACCCTCTTCGACCCCACGACGTTCCGGCACATGGAACGCTTCGGCATCGGATCCGGCTGGCGCTGCTGGGAGGTCGGGGCGGGCGGCACGTCCGTGGTGTCCTGGCTCGCCAAGAAGGTCGGCCCCACCGGCAAGGTCGTCGCGACCGACATCGACACCTCGTGGGCGGCCTCGGCGGCCCGCCCCCCGGTTCAGGTCCGTGTGCACGACGTAGGCACCGAGGAGCCGCCCGGCGAGGGTTTCGACCTCGTGCACGCCCGGCTCGTCCTGGTCCATGTGCCGGACCGGGAGCGGGCGTTGCGGTCGATGATCAAGGCTCTGCGGCCGGGTGGCCGGCTCCTGGTCGAGGACGCCGACCCGGCACTCCAGCCCCTCCTCTGTCCCGACGAGTGCGGCCCCGAGCAGCAGCTCGCGAACCGGCTGCGCCAGGGCTTCCGCAAGCTGCTCTCCGACCGCGGAGCCGACCTCGCCTACGGCCGCAAGCTCCCGCGCCTGCTCCGTGAGGCGGGGCTGCGCGGCGTGGAGGCCGACGCGTACTTCCCCGTCACCTCTCCCGCCTGCACCGTCCTGGAAGCGGCGACGGTCCGTCAGATCCGCGACCAGCTCGTCACGGCGGGCCTCGCGACCCAGGAGGAGATCGACCAGCACCTGGCGAACGTCGCCGCCGGCTCCATGGACCTGGCGACGGCACCGATGATCTCGGCCTGGGGGCGCAAGAGCTGAACGGCCGACGGCGCCGGGCAGCCACAGCCGTGCTGATCCGTCCCGGCGGGGAGGCGATGGGTGGGGCCGTGTCGCCGCCCGACGCGCCGGCCGCCCGCCGTCAACAGTCCGCCGGTGGCCTCCCTCCGACCCGCTCCACCGCCTTCGCTCCCGCCGCGCACCCCGCGACCGCGGCGACCTCCGGCGCGGTTCCCATGAGCAGCGCGGCGAGGAACGCGCCGGTGAAGGCGTCACCTGCGCCCGTCGTGTCCCGGGGCGTCGCCGACCGGGCCGGTACGTGGGCCCGGACGGTCCCGGACCGGGCCACCAGGGCGCCCGCACCGCCCTGCTTGACGACGACCAGAGGGAACTGACGGCTCAACTTCGCCGCCGCGTCCGCCGGATCGGGCAGCCCCGTCAGCAGACAGGCCTCGTCCCGGCTGGGCAGCAGCACATCCACCCCCGCGGACAGTTCCAGGAAGCGGTCCACACCCAACGCGGTCAGGAAACCGGCCGACGCGGGGTCGACGCTCACCGGCACGCCACTCGCGCGAGCCGACTCCAGCACCACCGCAACCAGCGCCCTGCACGGTTCGGAGAAGAACAGATACCCCGACAGGTGCAGCCGCCGGACCCCGTCGAGCAGTCCCGGCGACCAGTCCTCCGGCGCGAGCCTCAGCGACGCCCCGCTGTCCGTGAGGAACGTACGCTCCGCCGACGCCCCGGAGTCCACCAGACAGATGACCGTCCCGGTCGGCACCTCCGGATCGGTGACCAGGAACGGCCGCACGCCGCTCGCCAGCAGTTCACGCTCGTGCCACTCCGCCGCGTCGGCACCGACCCGGCCGAGCAGCCGTACGTCGGCACAGCCCTCGAACGCGGCCCAGCACGCGACGTTGGCGCCCGCGCCGCCCGGCACGGTGCGGATGGCGGCGGCCGTGTCCGTGCCGGACGCGAGCGGTCCCCGATGCCGCGCTACGACATCCGTGACCACGTCCCCGACGACGAGCAGGGCGCCGCGAGCGGGACGCGAACCCTCGCCGGGGTCCGCGTTCTCCACGCCGGCCGGAGCGCGTTCCGGGGCGTCCCGGCCCGCTCCGTTCACGCGCTCGCCCAGGCCGCCGCGATCCGTCCCGCGAGGCGAACGTTGCCCCGTACCGCCGCCAGATTGGCGCTGAGCGAAGCGCCGTCGGTGTGCCGGACCAGATAGCCGAGGAGGAACGGCGTCACCGCCTGCCCACTGATCCCCTCCGCCTCGCACGCCTGCAACGCGTCGGCGAGCACGCGCGCGTGCAGGGACGGATCGAGCTGCTCCTCCCGTGGAACGGGGTTCGCCACGATCAGCGACGACTCGGGGGAGTCCAACGCGTCCTGGGCGCGCATCACCTCGGCCACCTGCTCGGGGGACTCCAGCGTCCACTCGACGGGGTGCCCGGAGTCGGACAGGTAGAAGCCGGGGAAGCGGTCCGTGCCGTACCCGGCCACCGCCACTCCCAGCGTCTCCAGCCGTTGCAGCGTCGCCGGCACGTCCAGGATCGACTTGACGCCCGCGCACACCACCGTGATCCGGGTGCGCGCCAGCAGCCCCAGATCGGCGGACTCGTCCTGGGTCACCGTCCATTCACGGTGCACGCCGCCGAGCCCTCCCGTCGCGAACACCCGTACCCCGGCGCGCGCCGCGAGCAGGGCCGTCGCGGACACCGTCGTCGCCCCGCTCGCCCCCGAGGCCACCGCGAGCGGCAGGTCACGGTGGCCCAGCTTGCGGATGCCGTCCTCGTTCGCGACCCGCTCCACCTGCTCCTTGTCCAGGCCGACGTGAGGCCGGCCGTCGAGCACGGCGATCGTCGCGGGTACGGCGCCCTCCTCGCGGACGACCTCCTCCAGTTCGAGGGCGACCTGCAGATTGCGCGGACGGGGGAGCCCGTGCGCGATGATCGTCGACTCCAGGGCCACCACCGGCCGGCGCGCGTCGAGCGCCTCCCGTACCTCTTCGGACACCACGATCACGCGTCTGTCTCCTGTCGGTCGAGGTTCCCCGTCCCTGGATCTCTGGCGGGCCACGCGTCCTCCCAAACCACCAGGACCCGCGGCCTACGACACCCGGGGGCGCCGAAAGCGGGTAGTACTGGCACCGCCGACGGGAGCAGGGCACGGGGAAGGGGTGCTCCCGCGGGTGGGAGCACCCCTTCCCCCTGACGAGGTCAGACGGGCCGTACGCCCGCAAGTGCCCCATGGGGATCGATGACGTACTTGCGACTGGCGCCCTGGTCGAACTCGGCGTAGCCGCGCGGTGCGTCGTCCAGGCTGATCACGGTCGCGTTGACCGCCTTGGCGATGTGCACGCGCTCGTGCAGGATCGCCTTCATCAACCCCCGGTGGTACCGCATCACCGGGCACTGACCCGTGGTGAACCGGTGGCTCTTGGCCCAGCCCAGGCCGAGGCGCACCTTCAGCGTCCCGGTCCGCGCGTCCTGGTCGATCCCTCCCGGGTCGTCCGTCACATAGAGGCCCGGAATGCCCAGGGCCCCGCCCGCGCGCGTGACACCCATCAGCGAGTTGAGGACGGTCGCGGGCGCCTCCTCGGCGTCCCTGCCGTGACCTCGGGCCTCGAAGCCCACCGCGTCGACCGCCGCGTCGACCTCGGGTTCACCCAGGATCTGTGCGATCTGGTCCTCCACGCCGCCCTGCGAGACGTCGACCGTCTCGCAGCCGAAGCTCCGCGCCTGGGCGAGGCGTTCGGCGTTGAGGTCCCCGACGATGACGACCGCGGCGCCCAGCAGCTGCGCCGACGCCGCCGCGGCCAGTCCCACCGGACCCGCGCCGGCGACGTACACCGTCGAGCCCACTCCGGCGCCCGCGGTGACCGCACCGTGGAATCCGGTCGGGAAGATGTCCGACAGCATCGTCAGGTCCAGGAGCTTCTCGCGCGCCTGGTCGCGATCGGGGAACTTCAGCAGGTTGAAGTCCGCGTACGGGATCATGGCGTACTCGGCCTGGCCGCCGACCCAGCCGCCCATGTCGACATAGCCATAGGCCGCCCCCGGCCGCGCCGGGTTGACGTTCAGACAGATGCCGGTGTTGCGCTCCTTGCAGTTGCGACATCGCCCGCAGGCGATGTTGAACGGCACCGAGACGATGTCCCCGACCTCGATGAACTCGACGTCCGGGCCGCGTTCCACTACCTCTCCGGTGATCTCGTGTCCGAGGACCAGCCCTTCCGGCGCGGTCGTGCGGCCCCGCACCATGTGCTGGTCACTGCCGCAGATGTTGCTGGCGAGCACCTTGAGAACGACTCCATGCCGGCACATGCGGCCGACGTTGTCGGCAGCCACCCCCGGCCCGTCCTGCAGTTCAAGCGTCGGATGGTCGATGGTCCTGACCTCGACCGCACCCGGCTTGAGATACGCGACTGCCCTGTTTCCGCTTCCGCTCATGCCTGTTCGCCGTCCCTTCGGCTCCGTGACGTCGGACGCCAGCGGCTGTGCGCAGGGCGGAGTCTGCTACCGGCCGGGCCTCCCGGCCACCCTCCGCGTCGGGACTTTCTCGAACGGCGGCGCGACCATCCCCGCGAGGAGGGAGACCCTCTTCCTCCCGGCGGGGAGACCCGCCTCTCTCCGGCGGCCGGGTGTGCCCTTAGGGTGTGCGCTCATGACCACGAACTCCCAGGCCACCCCGTCCTTCGCCGTACACATTCCCGACGCCGAACTCGAGATCGAGCCGCTGGACCCGGCCCAGATCGTCTCCGGCGACCCCGCCGTGACGGGCAAGGTGCTGTGGGAGTCCGCCGACGGCAAGCAGCTGCGCGGCATCTGGCAGATCACGCCCGGAGTGGTGACCGACACCGAGGCCAACGAGCTCTTCGTCGTCGTCAGCGGGCGCGCCACCATCGAGGTCGAGGGCGGTGACGTCATCGAGGTGGGACCCGGCGACGCGGCCGTCCTGCGCGAGGGCGACCGCACGACGTGGACCGTCCACGAGACGCTCCGCAAGGCGTACCACATCAGCCTCTGAGGACCGCTGGACCGGGAGTGGCGGGCCCGCTCGCGGGGGTGGGACCGCGGGTGCGGCACATGCCCTCGCGCCCGCTGCGGTGACGGTGACCTCAGAACAGCGGCTCGGGCAGGACGCCTTCCAGCGCCAGCAGCTTCCGCTTGGTCTCCAGGCCGCCCCCGAACCCGCCGATCCCGCCGTCGCGCTCGACGACCCGGTGACAGGGCACCACGACCGGCAGCGGATTCGAGCCCATCGCCACCCCGACGGCCTGCGCCGCGCCCGGCTGGCCGACCCGGCCGGCCAGGTCGCCGTAGCCCACGACGGAGCCGAACGGAACACCCGAGTTCAGCTCACGCAGCACCTGGCGGTTGAACCCGGAGATCAGCGACCAGTCGAGCGGCAGGTCGAAGTCGCGGCGTGCTCCCGCGAAGTACGCCCCGACCTGGCGTATCGCCTCGGTGAGCAGCGGGGAGTCCGGTGCCTCGACGGGCGTGCTGCCCAGACGGGACGCGAGCCGGTCGAGCGCCTTGTCACGCACCGCGTCCGAGGCGTGGAAGACGACGTTCACCAGGCCGTCGCGGGTCGCCGCGAGGAGCAGCGGACCGATGTCCGTGCCGACGACCGCCCACACGACCTGCTGCCCGTCGGGCCCATGGCTGTTCATGCGCTCCACGGTACGGCCCGCCACTGACAACGCCCGTGGCGTGGCCGGAGGCACCGGTCCACGCCACGGGCGTTGTGCCTTGACGTCCGTCGTCCGGATCAGCCCTGACCGCGCGTCCGGCGCGGTACGTCCAGGGTCCTGCTGACCACGTCGGGCACGTTCGTGATGACGCCGTCCACTCCGAAGCCCGCCACGCGGCGTGCGGCGGCCGGGTCGTCCACGGTCCAGGCGAACACCTTCATCCGCCCGTGCGGCCCGTGCAGCGCGTGGACCGCGGACACGTAGTCGGCCGAGATGGAGGTGTGATCCGGGTTGATCTGGTCGGCGAACCGGGCGTACCGGGGCAGTTGCGCGACGGCCGGCGTGCCCAGGAGCGCCGTCGTGATGCCCGGCCGCAGGTCGTGCACGATGCGTACGCTGTCGGCGCTGAAGCTCTGCACGATCAGCCGGTCCCTCAGATGGACCGGGTCGAGCCAGCCCTCGTTGCTCAGGAGTTTGAGGGTCTGCCGCTCGATGCCCGGATACAGCTCGGGGTTCTTGATCTCCAGCACGAGCTTCTGGTGGTTGTGCCCGACACGCTCCATGTACTCCTTCAGCGTCGGCACCCGCACGCCCGCGTACCGGGCGCCGAACCAGCTACCGGCGTCCAGGCGGGCGATCTCCTCCGCGGTGAAGTCCCTGACCTTCCAGGGGCCGCGGTCGGGGTAGACCTCCTCCACATCGGTCGTGCGTGCCAGCGAGTCGTCGTGCAGGACGACCAGTTGCCCGTCCTTCGTGCGCTGGACGTCGTTCTCGACCCAGCCGAATCCCAGCTCGGCCGCGTGGTCGATGGCGGCCAGGGTGTTCTCGGGCGCGTAGGCGGAGGCACCGCGGTGGGCGACGACCAGCGGGGCCGTGGTCCGGTCGCCGGCCTTGGCGTGCGGGCTGGGCAGTATCAAAACGGCTCCCCCAAGAAGCGCGGCGGTCGTGGCGGCGGCAACGCGCGCAAGCATGCGTACTCCTTGTGTCGAGAGATAACGGACAGCAACAGAGTGACAGCAGAGAGTCAATGAATGCGGTTAGCGAGATGGCCGTGAATTGAATGGAGTTGCCCAAGTCCGCTCACTTGCGCCGCACAGGTGGGGGGAGGTCGTGTTTCTTTGCCGGAAAATCGTTCGACCATTCCGGTGGGGGTCATACTCTCTGCCTCAGCCCGGTCCGCTCCCGCGGTCCCGAGGATGGGGCATTTCGGAGCGTTCACGGAGCGACAGCGGAAGGGCAGCCGCGCATGCAGGGCACGGTCGACGGCTTCAGTTACGGACTCGTCACACCGCTGGTGGCGTACTTCATGGCCTGTTTGGGCGGGGCGCTGGGGCTCCGCTGCACCACGCGGTCGATACTCGTCGCCGGTCCGTGGCGGGCCGGCTGGCTCGCGCTCGGCTCGGTCGCGATCGCATCGGGCATATGGACGATGCACTTCATCGCGATGATGGGGTTCACGGTCGACGAGACCCCCGTCCACTACGACCGGCCGACGACGTTCGCGAGCCTGGGCGTCGCGATCGTGATGGTCGGCATCGGGATCTTCATCGTCGGCCACCAGGGCGCCACCGGGACGGCCCTCTTCACCGGAGGGACCATCACCGGTCTCGGCGTCGCCTCCATGCACTACCTGGGCATGGCCGGGATGCGGCTCAACGGGAACCTCGAATACAACACCCTCACCGTGTCCGCCTCGGTCGTCATCGCCGTGGTGGCCGCCACCGCGGCTCTCTGGGCGGCCGGGCAGGTGAGGGGATTCCTCTGGAGCGTGGGGGCGAGTCTCGTCATGGGGCTCGCCGTCAGCGGGATGCACTACATGGGAATGGCCGCCCTCAGCGTCCATCTGCACGGCTCGGCCGGCGCCAGCCCGGCCGGGGACTCGGCGGCCTCCCTGCTCGCGCCCATGATGATCGGCCCCCTGGCCTTCCTCTGCCTGGCCGGCGTCGTCGTCCTGTTCGACCCGCTCATGGTCATGGGCAGGGCCGATTGGAGTCCCGCGGAGAGCCGACGGCCCGGCATCCCGGCCCATCCGGTCACCGCGCGCCCCGCCCGCCGTACCGCCGTCCGCTCCGGACCGGACCGCGGACGCCGCTCCGGAGCACCGCAGAGCCGCTGATCAGGCCCGGTTGTCAGTGCGGGGTCGTACGGTGGATTCCATGCGGCCCGTATCCAAGATCGAACGTTCGGTGGCGCCCTTCGAGGTCGTCAGCTCCTTCCAGCCCGGCGGTGACCAGCCCACGGCCATCGCCGACCTGGAAAAGCGCATCCGCGCAGGTGAAAAGGATGTCGTGCTCCTGGGCGCGACCGGTACCGGAAAGTCCGCCACCACCGCGTGGATGATCGAGAAGCTCCAGCGCCCCACGCTCGTCATGGCCCCGAACAAAACCCTGGCCGCCCAGCTGGCCAACGAGTTCCGCGAGCTGCTGCCGAACAACGCCGTCGAGTACTTCGTCTCGTACTACGACTACTACCAGCCCGAGGCCTACGTCCCGCAGTCGGACACCTACATCGAGAAGGACTCCTCGATCAACGAGGAGGTGGAGCGGCTGCGCCACTCCGCGACCAACTCGCTGCTGACCCGCCGCGACGTCATCGTGGTCGCCTCGGTCTCCTGCATCTACGGCCTCGGCACGCCGCAGGAGTACGTGGACCGCATGGTCAACCTCAAGGTGGGCGACGAGATCGACCGCGACGACCTGCTGCGCCGTTTCGTCGACATCCAGTACACGCGCAACGACGTGGCGTTCGCCCGCGGCACCTTCCGCGTCCGCGGCGACACGATCGAGATCTTCCCCGTCTACGAAGAGCTCGCAGTCCGCATCGAGATGTTCGGCGACGAGATCGAGGCGCTCTCCACGCTCCACCCGCTCACCGGCGAGGTCATCAGCGACGACGAGCAGGTCTACGTCTTCCCCGCCTCGCACTACGTGGCCGGTCCCGAGCGCATGGAGCGCGCGGTGAACGACATCGAGAAGGAACTGGAGGGGCGCCTCGCCGAGCTGGACAAGCAGGGCAAGCTCCTGGAGGCCCAGCGGCTGCGCATGCGGACGACGTACGACATCGAGATGCTCCGCCAGATCGGCTCCTGCTCCGGCGTGGAGAACTACTCGATGCACTTCGACGGCCGCGAGCCCGGCTCCCCGCCGAACACCCTCATCGACTACTTCCCGGACGACTTCCTGCTCGTCATCGACGAGTCGCACGTCACCGTCCCGCAGATCGGCGCGATGTACGAGGGGGACGCCTCCCGGAAGCGCACCCTCGTCGACCACGGCTTCCGGCTGCCCTCCGCGCTGGACAACCGCCCGCTGAAGTGGGAGGAGTTCCAGAAGCGCATCGGCCAGACCGTCTACCTCTCGGCGACCCCCGGACAGTACGAGCTGTCCCGTTCGGACGGCCATGTCGAGCAGATCATCCGCCCCACCGGACTCATCGACCCCGAGGTCGTCGTGAAGTCCACCGAAGGCCAGATCGACGACCTGGTGCACGAGATCCGCAAGCGCACCGAGAAGGACGAGCGCGTCCTGGTCACCACGCTCACCAAGAAGATGGCAGAGGACCTCACCGACTACTTCCTGGAGCTGGGCATCCAGGTCCGCTATCTGCACAGCGACGTCGACACACTGCGCCGCGTCGAACTGCTGCGGGAGCTGCGCGCGGGCGAGTTCGACGTCCTGGTCGGCATCAACCTCCTGCGTGAGGGCCTCGACCTTCCCGAGGTCTCCCTGGTGGCGATCCTCGACGCGGACAAGGAGGGATTCCTGCGCTCCGGCACCTCCCTGATCCAGACCATCGGCCGCGCGGCGCGCAACGTCTCCGGTCAGGTCCACATGTACGCGGACAGGATCACCCCGGCGATGGCGAAGGCCATCGACGAGACCAACCGGCGCCGGGAGAAGCAGATCGCGTACAACAAGGAGAGGGGCATCGACCCGCAGCCCCTCCGCAAGAAGATCAACGACATCGTGGCGCAGATCGCCCGCGAGGACGTCGACACCGAGCAGCTCCTCGGCTCCGGATACCGCAAGTCGAAGGACGGCAAGGGCGCCAAGACCCCCGTGCCCGCGCTCGGCGGCAAGGCCGCGAAGTCCGGCAAGGCGGCCAGGTCCGGAAAGAACGCGGACGCCGTGCCGACCGACCGCCCGGCGGCCGAACTGGCCGGGCAGATCGAGGAGCTGACGGAGCGCATGCGCGCGGCCGCCGCCGACCTGCACTTCGAGATCGCCGCCCGCCTGCGCGACGAGGTCTCCGAGATGAAGAAGGAACTGCGGCAGATGAGGGAAGCGGGCATGGCCTGACGGCCACGCGGACGGCGCCGGACCTCGGCGGATGCGCTCTGTGTTGCAAGACCGACACAAAGTACGTCCCGGGCTTCGGCGCCGTCACCGCCGCTGCGTAGGGTTCTGCTCATCCGCGGAGTCCGCGGCAACAGGGGACAGTTCGAGAGGGGAACAGCGCGTGACGGTCAACATGACCAAGGGTCAGGCCATCAGTCTGCAGAAGAACGACGGGGGCACGCTGACCGCGGTCCGTATGGGTCTCGGCTGGCAGGCGGCTCCCCGGCGCGGCCTGTTCGGCACGCGCACCCGGGAGATCGACCTGGACGCCTCCGCCGTGCTGTTCGCGGACAAGCAGCCCGTCGACGTGGTGTTCTTCCGACACCTCGTCAGCGACGACGGCTCGGTGCGGCACACCGGTGACAACCTGGTCGGCGGCGTCGGCCAGGGCGGCGACGACGAGGCCATCCTCGTCGACCTGCAGCGCATCCCGGTCCACATCGACCAGATCATCTTCACCGTGAACTCCTTCACGGGCCAGACCTTCCAGGAAGTGCAGAACGCGTTCTGCCGTCTCGTCGACGAGACCAACGGCCAGGAGCTCGCCCGCTACACCCTCGCGGGCGGCGGCCAGTACACGGCGCAGATCATGGCGAAGGTGCACCGCGCGGGCACCGGCTGGCAGATGACGGCCCTCGGCACGCCGGCCAACGGCCGCACGTTCCAGGACCTGATGCCCGCGATACTGCCGCACCTGTAGACCGGCCGGCGCGCCACGCACGAAGCGACATAGGGGGACAGGCGATGACGGCCGAGCTGGTCCGGGGGCAGAACCATCCGCTCTCCCAGGTCCGACTCGAGGTCCGGGTCTCGGCCGGGAAACCGGTCGTGGCGGGGGCCACGCTCAGCGACGAGCAGGGCAGGGTCCGCGGTGTCGAGTGGGTGGCCCACCCGGGCGCGCCCACGCTGCCCGGGCTCGAGGTCTCCCAGCAGGCGGCGGCCGACCACCGTCTCGCCTTCGACCTGGACGCCCTGCCGCCGGCCGTGCACCGGGTGAGCGTGCTGCTCGCACTGCCCACCGGGACCGGCGGTCCCGTCCGGTTCGGGGCCGTCGCCGCCCCCTTCGTCGCGGTCACCGGGCTCGACGGTGCCGAGATCGCCAGCTACACCCTCACGGGCCTCGACGCCGAATCCGCCGTCGTGGCCCTGGAGCTCTATCGCAGGCAGGACGCCTGGAAGGTCCGGGCGATCGGCCAGGGCTACGCGGGCGGCCTCGCCGAGCTCCTCGGCGACCAGGGCCTTTCCGAGGCCCGACAACTCGCCGGGACCATCAACGAAGCCGTGGCCCAAGGCCTCGCCCGTTCGGTGGCGGCACCCCCGCCGCGCACACCGGACGGCGACCGCTCCCGGCAGGCGGCCACCTCCGCGCCCGGCCCCGACCAGTCCCGCACGGGGCCCGGACCGCAGGGCGCCCCAGGCGGCACGACATCGCCCCAGTCCCCGTACGACCTGCCCGGACCGGGGAGCGTCACCCCGGCTCCGGCCGGCCGGCCGGGCGGCTCGGTTCAGCCCGACCCCTCCGCCGTCGCCCAGCCGTCCTCAGCGGCGGGAGGCCCGGTCGACTACAGCCACCCCGGCCGCCAGACCTCCGCTCCGCCATCGCCCCCGCCGACCGCGCCGCCGGCCGAGCCGGGCCGGCCCGCCCGGCCCGTCGCGGGGGACGCGACCGGCTGGTCTATGGACGAGCGCCTGTACAACCAGGTGTGGGGCATGTTCGAGGACCTCGCCCGGACCGTCGCCGCGTACCGCAGTGCCGTCGACTTCGCCGACTCGCGCATGGAGAAGGAGCTCGACCACGCCCTGTCCGACCCGCGCAACCGGATCGGCGGCCAGGGCGACGCCGCCCGCGACGCCGCCCGTGCCAAGCACGCGGATCTCGTCGACCAGGCCCGCGCGGCCCTGGACCGCGACCTCGCCCAGCTGACCGCGGAGGCGGAGGTCGTGGAGCCCGCGCTGCCCACCGCCTACGCGAGCTGGGACAACCCGGTCTGGCACGGCTACCGGCCGCCCATGGAGATCCCGATGGCGGTCCGCATCGGTGACCTCTCCCTCCCCGAGAGCGGCACGCTGAGCATTCCGATGCTGATGCGGCTGCCGCTGGAGCGCGGCCTGTGGATCGACAGCGGTCGCGCCGCGCTCGACGGCACACTCGCCGACTCCGACCAGTTGCGCCGCCTCGCCATGGACACGGCCGTGGCGCATGCCGCCCGGCTGCTCGCGGTCTATCCGACGGGCGAGTTCACCGTCCATGTCATCGACGCGGCCGGCGCCGGAGCCCCCTCGCTCGCCCCGCTCGTTCGGTCCGGGGCACTCGCGGGTCCACCGGCGGTCGGTGCCGCGGGTGTCACGGACGTGCTGGCACGGCTGACCCAGCGCGTCGACCTGGTGCAGATGGCGTTGCGCGGAGGAGCGGCCGACGCACTGCCGCCCGGCCTCGACACCGCCGAGCAACTGCTGATCGTCAACGACTTCCCGCACGGCTTCGACGATCGCGCCGTGACCCAGCTCCGCTACCTGGCGGACGAGGGCCCGGCCGTCGGCGTCCACCTGATGATGGTCGCCGACCGGGAGGACGCGGCCGCCTACGGGCCACTGCTCGACCCGCTGTGGCGGTCGCTGCTGCGGATCACCCCGGTGCCCGACGACCATCTCGCCGACCCCTGGGTCGGGCACGCGTGGACCTTCGAGCCGTCACTGATCCCCGCCGGCAGCCAGGTGCTCGAGCGCGTCCTCGCGCAGGTGGCGGCGGCCCGCCGCCCCTGGGACCGCTGACCCCGCCCCACGCGTCAAGGTGCTTTACCAAGCATCAGTAAAGCGCCATGACCTGCGCACTTGGCTTTTCTTTTACTTAGCCCTTTACCTTTCCTTGGTGATTCGGGTACTGTCTTTCCATACGGAGGGGAGTACTCCCTACCTGCTGCGGCGTACCCGTCAATACGGATCAGGCCAGATCCCGGGACGTCGGCCCGCAGGCTCCGGGCGCACCCAGCGTCCCGGCGGCCTCGGGTGGAAGAGACCTCCGGTGGCGACGACGCTGAAATCTGCCGTTACGTACTGCCGGAGGCGCAGTGAATGTTTCCCTGACCCTGTGGGCCCTGACCATCCTGGGGCTTGCCGCACTCATCGCGGTCGACTTCTTCATCGGTCGAAAGCCGCACGACGTATCGATCAAGGAAGCCGGAATCTGGACGGTCGTCTGGATCGCCCTCGCCGGGCTGTTCGGGCTCGGCCTGCTTCTCTTCTCCGGCGGTCAGCCGGCCGGTGAGTTCTTCGCCGGCTTCATCACCGAGAAGTCGCTGAGCGTCGACAACCTCTTCGTCTTCGTCCTGATCATGGCCAAGTTCGCCGTGCCCTCGAAGTACCAGCAGCGCGTGCTCCTGGTCGGCGTCCTCATAGCCCTGGTCCTGCGCGCGGTCTTCATCGCCGCGGGCGCCGCGATCATCGCCAACTTCGCGTGGGTCTTCTACATCTTCGGCGCCTTCCTCATCTACACCGCCTGGAAGCTGATCCAGGAGGCGCGGGCGGACGAGGAGGACGACGAGTTCGAGGAGAACAAGCTGCTCAGGGCGGCCGAGCGCCGCTTCGGCGTCGCCGACCGCTACCACGGCACCAAGCTGTGGATCCGGGAGAACGGCAAGCGCGTCATGACGCCGATGCTGGTCGTCATGCTGGCGATCGGCACCACCGACGTCCTCTTCGCGCTCGACTCGATCCCCGCGATCTTCGGCCTGACCCAGGACCCGTACATCGTCTTCACGGCCAACGCGTTCGCGCTGATGGGTCTTCGGCAGCTGTACTTCCTCATCGGCGGCCTGCTCAAGAAGCTGGTTCACCTGAGCTACGGCCTGTCGGTCATCCTCGGATTCATCGGGATCAAGCTGGTCCTGCACGCGCTGCACGAGTCCGGCGTCCATGTCCCCGAGATCTCCATCCCGGTCTCGCTCGGCGTGATCTGCGTGGTCCTCGTGGTCACCACGATCACCAGCCTGATCGCCACGAAGAAGCAGGCGCGCGCCGAGGCCGAGCCGGCGGAGAAGGACAGCATCGACGTCTGACCTCGCCGACCGACCGCAGGAACCACCAGATCGGGAGCGGTACACCGTGAACTGCCGTCCACCGTCCCCGGCGTCCATCGCCCGGATACCGAGCCCCTCCTTGCCGGAGGTTCCCGGCCCGGGCGGTGGGGCCCGCCGGCCCGGGCCGGAGCGGCACGCCGCCGGAGTGCGGGGCACGCTCCCGACTGGGACGATCACGGCATGATCGTTCGGCTCCGGTCACTTCTCGCGCAGTGGACCGCCGTGGTGCCCGTCGTCGCGGTGATCCTGCTGGCCCTCACCTGGGGGCGCGACCTGCCCGCCGCGGTCGTGGCACTGGTGACGTTGGTCCTCGCCGGTGCCGTGCTCGCCGCGGTGCATCACGCCGAGGTGGTCGCGCACCGGGTGGGTGAACCCTTTGGATCGCTGGTCCTCGCCGTCGCGGTCACGATCATCGAAGTCGCCCTCATCGTGACCCTGATGGCGGACGGCGGCGACAAGAGCTCGACGCTGGCCCGCGACACCGTCTTCGCCGCCGTGATGATCACGTGCAACGGCATCGTCGGCGTGTGCCTGCTCGTCGCCTCACTCCGCCACGGACTGGCCGTGTTCAACGCGGAGGGCACCGGAGCCGCCCTCGCGACCGTCGCCACACTGGCCACGCTCAGCCTGGTCTTCCCGACCTTCACCACCAGCAAGCACGGGCCCGAGTTCTCCACCGCCCAACTCACCTTCGCCGCGGTCGCCTCCCTGGTCCTGTACGGCCTCTTCGTGGCGACCCAGACCGTCCGGCACCGCGACTACTTCCTGCCGATCACCCGGCAGGGGCAGGTCATCGACGCGGACGACCACGCCGACGTCCCGTCCGCCCGTATGACCCGGATCAGCCTGGGGCTGCTCGGCCTGGCCCTCGTCGGCGTGGTCGGTCTCGCCAAGGGCGTGTCGCCCACCATCGAGTCCGGGGTCGAGGCGGCCGGCATGCCGCACTCCGTGGTCGGTGTGATCATCGCGTTGCTCGTGCTGCTCCCCGAGACGATCGCCGCCCTGCGGGCCGCCCGCCGCGACCGGGTGCAGACCAGCCTGAACCTCGCCCTCGGCTCGGCCATGGCCAGCATCGGCCTCACCATCCCGGCCGTCGCCCTCGCGTCGGTCTGGCTCTCGGGGCCGCTCGTCCTCGGCCTCGGCCCCACCGAGATGGTGCTGCTGACGCTGACCGTGGTGGTCAGTTCGCTGACCGTCGTCCCCGGGCGGGCCACCCCCCTCCAGGGAGGGGTCCATCTGGTGATCTTCGCCGCCTATCTGGAACTCGCCGTCAACCCCTGACGGTTCTCACTCGGCGGCGCGCACGACCCTCAGGCGTGGCACCGGCCGGGTCTCCGGCAGCAGGGCGAAACAGCCGAGGCTCAGCAGCGCGACCGCCGTCAGATAGCCGGCCACCCCCCACGGCACGCGCTCTCCGCTCGCCACCGCCGTCGCCACGACCGGGGTGAGCGCGCCTCCGAGGACGCCGCCCAGGTTGTAGCCGACCGCCGCGCCCGTGCACCGCACCCGGGGCTCGTACAGTTCCGGCAGGTACGCGGCGATCACCGCGAACACCGCGACGAACGCCATGAGCGCCACCAGGAATCCGATGAACATCAGCAGGGGCTCGCCGGTCGACAGCAGTCCGATCATCGGGAACATCCACAGTGCGGCACCCGCGCAGCCCGCCAGGCACAGCGGCCGTCGCCCGTAGCGGTCGCCCAGCAGGGCCACCAGCGGTGTCAGGGACCCCTGCACCACCACGGCGGCCATGACGCAGGTCAGCATGACCGTCCGGCTCACCCCGAGGCGGTCGACGCCGTAAGCGAGCGCCCAGGTCGTCACCGTGTAGAACACGGCGTACCCGACGGCGAGACCGCCGGCCGTCAGCAGGACGAGCCGCCAGTGGTCGCGCGCCACCTCGACGAGCGGCACGCGCGCGTGGTCCCCCACCTCCAGGAACCGCGGGCTCTCCGTGAGTGAGGAGCGCAGCCACAGTCCGGCCAGGGCGAGGACCCCGGCGGCCCAGAACGGCACCCGCCAGCCCCAGGCCGCGAACTGCGCGTCGGACAGCGTCGCGGACAGCAGCAGCATCACGCCGTTGGCGAGCAGGAACCCGACCGACGGACCGATCTGCGGGAAGCTCGACCACAGTCCACGCCGCTCGGCCGGTGCGTGCTCGGCCGTCAGCAGCACGGCCCCGCCCCACTCGCCGCCGAGCCCGAGTCCCTGGAGGAACCGCAGCACGAGCAGCAGAACCGGGGCCGCCACGCCGATCCGGTCGTACGCCGGGACACAGCCGACCGCGACGGTCGCGGCACCCGTCAGCAGCAGCGAGGCGACCAGCACCGGCCGTCGCCCGCGCCGGTCTCCGATGTGCCCGAAGAGCATCGAGCCCAGCGGCCGGGCGACGAACCCGACGGCGAACGTCCCGAAGGCCGCCAGCGTCCCCGCCAGCGGCGAGAAGGTCGGGAAGAAGAGGGGCCCGAGCACCAGGGCCGCGGCGGTCCCGTAGACGAAGAAGTCGTAGAACTCGATGGCCGTCCCGGCGAGGGAGGCGGCCGCGAGTCGCAGCATGGAGGGGGCCCTTACGGAGCGTACGTCGCGCATGCCGCGTCAACTACCCACAGTGACGGCGGGTTACGGGGGCGTGCGGGAGTGCGGCGCGGGTCAGTAGGTGACGGTGATGCGCCGGGCCGGACCGTCGACGCGGACCGTTCCGCCGTACGGGATGACGACCTGCGGGTCGGTGTGTCCGAGGTCCACGTCGAACACGACCATCATGTCCGGGGCGTAGCGGTCGACCGCGCGGCGAACCGCTTCCCGCTGGTCGCGTACGTAGCGGGCCCGGTCCGCGGGGGCGAGCGGTCGATCGAACGACCAGGCCTTCGGGCGGCCCATGAGCAGGGCCGGGAAGCGTCCCAGCAGGCCTCGCTCGCCCATGCCGCGCAGGATCCGGTACACGTCGTCGGCGCCGGGCATGTCCTCCGAGGTCTCCAGGAACAGCACCTGACCGTCGTACACGGAGAGGTCGCGGGGGATCTCGCGGTCGGCCATGAGCAGCCAGGACAGGATCTCCAGGTTGCCGCCCCAGGAGCGGCCCTCGACCACCCGGTCCGGGCGGACCCACGTCCAGCCCGCCCCCGGCCGCGTCTGCGGCTCGCGGGCGAAGCTCTCCGGATCGTCCCAGGGCAGGTCGACCTCGCGGAACCGGTCGGCGGGCCGCAGCTCGTAGGGCCCGGACGCGAACAGGGCGGCCCGCACGGACTCGGCCGTCAGCGGGTCCATGGCGCCGGGTCGGCCGAACTCGCACATCACCGTGGCGCCGTGGTAGCCGACGATTCCCGTGTTCCATAGGAAGGCGAGGACGTTGGTGTTGTCGCTGTAGCCGAAGAACGGCTTCGGGTTCGCGCGGATCAACTCCCGGTCCAGCAGCGGCAGCACGGTGATCTGGTCGTCGCCCCCGATGGACGCCACGACCGCCCTGACCGTCGGATCGGCGAACGCCGCGTGGAGGTCGTCGGCCCGTTCCCGCGCCGAGGAGCCCATCGTCCGGGTCGTCGGGTACTCGACCGGTTCCAGTCCGAACGTCCCGCGCAGCCGCTCCAGGCCCAGTTCGTACGGCAGGGGGAGCAGCCCCGGCAGGCCGCTGGACGGCGAGAGCACGGCGATCCGGTCGCCGGGCACGGGCTTGGGCGGGTACACGGGCGGGATCATGGCGAGAGGATACGAGCGGTCACCCGTCCGGGGCACCGTGATAAACCGGGTGCGAGCAGCGGTCCTCGACGGGCCGGCCGACCCGAAGGACCGGAGGAACCGTGCCCCGCACCCTCGCCAACGCCCCGATCATGATTCTCAACGGGCCCAACCTGAACCTCCTCGGGCAGCGCCAGCCGGAGATCTACGGCCGTGACACGCTCGCGGACGTGGAGGCGCTGTGCGCCAAGGCGGCGTCGGCGCACGGAGGCACGGTGGACTTCCGGCAGTCCAACCACGAGGGCGAACTGGTGGACTGGATCCACGAGGCCCGCCTGAACCACGCGGGGATCGTCATCAACCCGGCCGCCTACTCGCACACTTCCGTCGCCATCCTGGACGCGCTCAACACCTGCGACGGGCTGCCCGTGGTCGAGGTCCACATCTCCAACATCCACCAGCGCGAGGAGTTCCGGCACCACTCGTACGTCTCGCTGCGGGCCGACGGGGTCATCGCGGGCTGCGGCGTGCAGGGGTACGCGTTCGCCGTGGAGCGGGTGGCGGCACTGGCCGGTGCCGGGCTGGCCGCCACCTGAGCCTCACAGCCGCCCGGCGTCCACGATCCGCTTGAGGAAGCGCCGGGTGCGCTCCTCACGGGGGTCGCCGAAGACCTCCTCGGGCGTGCCGCGTTCCAGGATCACCCCGCCGTCCAGGAAGCACACCTGGTCCGCGACCTCACGGGCGAAGCCCATCTCGTGCGTGGCGAGGACCATGGTCATGCCGTCCTCCTTGACGTCCCGGACGACGCCCAGGACCTCGCCGACGAGTTCGGGGTCGAGCGCGGCGGTGATCTCGTCGAGGAGCAGCAGCTTGGGGCGTACGGCCAACGCGCGGACGATCGCCGCCCGTTGCTGCTGGCCGCCGCTCAGCCGGTCCGGGTACTCGCCCGCCTTGGCGCCGAGCCCGAGCCGTTCGAGCAGTTCACGCGCGTGTGCCTCCGCCGCCGCCCGCCCCGTCCCGTGCACCCGGCGCGGGGCGAGCGTGATGTTCTCCAGGACGGTCATGTGCGGAAAGAGGTTGTACGCCTGGAAGACCACGCCGATCCGCCGGCGCACCGCGTCCTGGTCGGCGCGCGGGTCGGTGATCTCCTCGCCGTCCAGCCAGATCGCCCCGTCGTCGACCTCCTCCAGGAGGTTGGCGCAGCGCAGCAGCGTGGACTTGCCGGAGCCGGAGCCGCCGATGAGCGCGGTCACGGTGTGCGGGGCGACCTCCAGGTCGACGTCCCGCAGGACGACCGCGTCGCCGAACGTCTTGCGGACGGACTCCATCCGCAGCATCGGACCGCCGGGGCCGGGTGCCGTGCTCATACGATGCCTCCCTGGCTCCGGCGCCGGTCCATACGGGCGGTGACCCAGTCGGTGAAGCGCGTCATGGGGATGGTCAGGGCCACGAAGAGGAGCGCGGCCACGATGTACGCCGTGTAGTTGAGGCTCCGGCCCACGATGATGTCCGCCGAGCGCATCGCCTCGACCGCGCCGCCGATGGAGACGAGGCTGGTGTCCTTCTGCAGGGACACCATGTCGTTGAGGAGCGGCGGGACCTGACGCCGTACGGCTTGCGGCAGCACCACATGGCGCAACGTCTGCCGGTTCGTCAGACCCAGGGAGCGTGCCGCGGCCCGTTGCGAGGGGTGCACGGACTCGATGCCGGCGCGGACGACCTCGGCGACGTACGCCGCGTACGTCAGCACCAGGCCCGCGCCGCCGAGCAGGACCGGGTCGTCGGTGACCCCCTGCAACTGGAGGGCGGGGACACCGAACACGACGATCGACAGGCAGATGATCAGCGGCAGGCCGCGGAAGAAGTCGGTGTAGGCCGTGGCGAGGGCGCGCAGCGGCCAGTACATCGGGCCCCGCAGGGTGCGCGCCACGGCTATGAGGGTGCCCAGCACCAGCACCAGGGCACCGCACACGACGAACAGCCGGAGGTTCAGCCACAGGCCTTCGAGAACCTTCGGGAGGGCCTCCCGCGCGAAGGACGCGTCGAAGAACGTCTCCTTGGTGCGCGGCCAGCCCGGCGCGCCGACGACGACGAAGTACAGCACCACGGCGACGACCAGGGTGGACAGCGCGGCGACGGCGGCCGAACGGCGGGCCCGGGCACGCCGGTGCCGCTCGCGCTCGATCCGTCGCGGCGACGGGACGTACGGGCCGGCGCCGCCGGGCATGTCCCCCTCGGCGGCGTCCCCTCCCGACTCCTCCTTCACTGCCGTCACTTGAGCACCGGGGCGTCGACGGCCTCGGACAGCCACTGCTTCTCGATCTTCGCGAGGGTGCCGTCCGCGCGCAGGGCGTCCACGGCCTTCGTCACGCAGGAGGTCAGCGCGCTGCCCTTGTCGAGGACGAGCCCGAACTGCTCGGGCGTCCCGCCCTGGTTCTCGAACTGGCCGACGATCCTCGCGTCGGTCACCTCGGCGGCCGTGATGTAGAACGCGGTCGGCAGGTCGGTGACGATGGCGTCGACCTGGCCGTTCTTCAGCGCGGACTTGGCCTGGTCGTTCTTCGCGTACGCCGCGGGAGACGTGGTGGGCTTCACCACGTCGTCGATGTAGTCGAGGCTCGTGGTGCCCACCTGCGCGCCGAGCTTGAGGCCCTTGAGGTCCGCGAGCCCGGTCGCCTTCGCCGCCTTGGAGCCCTTCAGCGCGATGACGGCCTGCCGTACGTCGTAGTAGCCGGACGAGAAGTCCACGGCCTTCTTGCGCTCGTCGCTGATCGACACCTGGTTGATGTCGAGGTCGAAGCTCTTCCGGCCGGGCGCGAACGCCTTGTTGAAGGGCACGCTCTGCCAGACGACGTCGCCGTCCGCGTAGCCGAGCTGCTCGGCCACCGCGTACGCCACGGCCGACTCGAAGCCCTTGCCGTTCGGGGGCTTGTCGTCCTTGAACCACGGTTCGTACGCGGGCTCGTCGGTCGCGATGGTGAGCTTGCCGGCCGTCCGCGTGCCCAACGAGCCCTTGGCGCAGGCTTCGGCGCCGCTGCCGGAGGCCTTGCCCGACGCCTTCTCCTCCGGCTGCGGGGCGCAGCCCACGGCGAGGGCGAGCAGGACGACGGTGCCGGCGGACGCGGCGCGGGTCAGGGCGCGTTGAGCGAGATGCATGGCGGGAGAGTGACAGCGAACCGTGCCGTCTGTCGAGGTCACGGCGGTAAATGTCCGCATGGTGGGAACGGGTGTTGCCATCGCGTGAACAGTGCGGGCGTGGCCGCCCCCGCACCGCGGCGGGGGCGGGGGCGCTCGCCCGGGTTCACCACCCCCGCGCGCGCCACTCCGGCAGGTGGGGGCGCTCGGTGCCCAGCGTGGTGTCGTTGCCGTGGCCCGGGTAGACCCACGTCTCGTCCGGCAGGACGTCGAAGATCCTCGTCTCGACGTCGTGCAGGAGGCTCGCGAACGCCTCCGGGTCCTTGTGGGTGTTGCCCACCCCGCCGGGGAAGAGGCAGTCGCCCGTGAAGACGTGGGGGTGACCGTGCGGGTCGTCGTAGACGAGGGCGACCGAGCCCGGCGTGTGGCCGACCAGGTGGCGCGCGGTGAGGCGCACGTTCCCCACGAGGACGGTGTCGCCGTCCTCCAGGAGGACGTCGGTCGGGACGGGGATGCCGTCGGCGTCCTCCCGGCCCGCGTAGGTGCGCGCGCCGGTGGCCGCCACGACGTCCGCGAGCGCCTGCCAGTGGTCGCCGTGCTGATGGGTGGTCACGACGGAGGAGATGCCGTCGTCGCCGATCAGGGTGAGCAGGGTCGAGGCGTCGCTCGCCGCGTCGATCAGGAGCTGTTCGTCGGTGGCCCGGCAGCGCAGCAGGTAGGCGTTGTTGTTCATCGGGCCGACCGCGACCTTGGAGATCATCAGGTTCTGCAGCTCGTGCACGTCGGCAGGGCCGCCGACCTTCACCGCTCCGCTGTACGTCATGGCGGCAGCCTATAGCGGGGGCAGGGCCGGCAGGGGCCCGCCGTCGACGGTCAGTGCCGAGCCGTCGCGGCGCCCGCAGAGCCAGCCGAGCAGGTCGGCCGCCGTGCCCCGGACCGCGACGGGCCCGCCCGCGGCGCCTCCGCCGGTGGTCCAGGTGCGGCCGGCGTCGGAGGCCAGCTCCGCCGAGGGCACGTCCGGGTGGCCGGCGAACCGTTCCGTGAGGAAGTCGATCTCCCGGACCGTGAACTCCTCCGGCAGGTCCTCGAGCTCGTACCCGGTCCCGAGGTCCACGTGGTGCAGCTCGGCCTCGGCCCACCGCCGGAACGGCACCCGGGCCGCGGCGTCGGTGACGCCGTTGCGCAGCTCGACCGTGCGCGACCAGTCGGCGGGCGCGGCCCCCGTGTCCTGGAAACGGGCCGCGCTCTCGCGGACGTCGGCGAGCTGTGCGGCGAGGGGCCGCGGAGCGTCCCGCTCGATGTCGGCGTCCCGCGCGGTCGCGGAGGCGTACATGGGGCGGCCCTCCAGGACGTTCACGAGGGCGTCCGCGTTGCGGGCGACGTGGGCGAGCACGTGCCCACGACTCCAGCCGGGAAGCCGTGACGGTTCCGTCACAGCTGCGTTGTCCAGTCCGGCGGCTGCGGTGAGCAGCCGATCCGTCGCGGCACGTACAGATGCCAGGTCGCGCACATGATCCATCATGCGGCCGACCCTAGCCCCGCCACACGTTCGGGTGAAGGTGGTCGGTCGCCCCCGTAAATCGAATGCACGTGCTATACGCTCGTGGGCGGCGTCGGGCATGCTGGACGGTCCGGGATTGTTGTGAACCAAGGAAAGCAACCGGCGCTGTCAGTGGCTCGCCCTAGTCTGAGGAAGACGGGGGCCTGCGGCCCCTGTCACCACTCTCTAGAAAGGTGCGGACCGGCGTGGCCGACCGTCTCATCGTCCGTGGAGCGCGCGAGCACAACCTGAAGAATGTCTCGCTCGACCTCCCGCGCGACTCGCTCATCGTCTTCACGGGCCTGTCGGGGTCGGGCAAGTCCTCCCTAGCCTTCGACACGATCTTCGCCGAGGGCCAGCGGCGTTACGTGGAGTCCCTCTCCTCGTACGCACGGCAGTTCCTCGGCCAGATGGACAAGCCGGACGTGGACTTCATCGAAGGCCTCTCCCCGGCGGTCTCCATCGACCAGAAGTCGACCTCGCGCAACCCGCGCTCGACGGTCGGCACCATCACCGAGGTCTACGACTACCTGCGGCTGCTCTTCGCCCGCATCGGCAAGCCGCACTGTCCCGAGTGCGGCCGCCCCATCTCCCGGCAGTCCCCGCAGGCCATCGTCGACAAGGTGCTGGAGCTGCCCGAGGGCAGCCGGTTCCAGGTGCTGTCGCCGCTGGTCCGCGAGCGCAAGGGCGAGTTCGTCGACCTCTTCGCCGATCTCCAGACCAAGGGGTACAGCCGTGCCCGGGTCGACGGCGAGACCATCCAGCTGACCGAGCCGCCCACGCTGAAGAAGCAGGAGAAGCACACCATCGAGGTGGTCATCGACCGCCTCACGGTGAAGGACTCCGCCAAGCGCCGGCTCACCGACTCCGTGGAGACCGCGCTCGGCCTGTCCGGCGGCATGGTCGTGCTCGACTTCGTCGACCTCCCCGAGGACGACCCCGAGCGCGAGCGCATGTACTCGGAGCACCTGTACTGCCCGTACGACGACCTGTCCTTCGAGGAGCTCGAGCCCCGCTCCTTCTCCTTCAACTCGCCCTTCGGCGCCTGCCCGGACTGCACCGGCATCGGCACGCGCATGGAGGTCGACCCCGAGCTGATCGTCCCGGACGAGGAGAAGTCCCTCGACGAGGGCGCCATCCACGCCTGGTCGCACGGGCACACCAAGGACTACTTCGGCCGGCTGATCGGCGCCCTCGCGGACGCGCTGGGATTCCGCACCGACATCCCCTTCGCGGGCCTGCCGCAGCGCGCCAGGAAGGCCCTGCTCTACGGTCACAAGACGCAGATCGAGGTCCGCTACCGCAACCGGTACGGCCGCGAGCGTGTGTACACCACGCCCTTCGAAGGGGCCGTCCCCTTCGTCAAGCGGCGCCACAGCGAGTCCGAGAGCGACGCCAGCCGCGAGCGCTTCGAGGGCTACATGCGCGAGGTGCCCTGCCCCACCTGCCAGGGCACGCGCCTGAAGCCGCTCGTCCTCGCGGTGACCGTCATGGAGAAGTCGATCGCCGAGGTCGCCGCCATGTCGATCAGCGACTGCGCGGACTTCCTGGGCCGGATGAAGCTCAACGCCCGCGACAAGAAGATCGCCGAGCGCGTCCTGAAGGAGGTCAACGAAAGACTGCGCTTCCTGGTCGACGTCGGCCTCGACTACCTGTCGCTGAACCGCGCGGCGGGCACCCTCTCCGGCGGCGAGGCCCAGCGCATCCGGCTGGCCACCCAGATCGGCTCCGGACTCGTCGGCGTCCTCTACGTCCTCGACGAGCCGTCCATCGGTCTGCACCAGCGGGACAACCACCGGCTGATCGAGACCCTCGTCCGCCTCCGCGACATGGGCAACACCCTCATCGTCGTCGAGCACGACGAGGACACCATCAAGGTCGCCGACTGGATCGTCGACATCGGCCCCGGCGCGGGTGAGCACGGCGGCAAGGTCGTGCACAGCGGTCCCTTGAAGGAACTGCTCGCCAACACCGAGTCGGTGACCGGGCAGTACCTGTCGCGGAAGCGGGAGATCCCGACCCCGGACGTGCGCCGCCCCACCGACCCGAGCCGCAGGCTCACGGTGCACGGCGCCCGGGAGAACAACCTCCGCGACATCGACGTGTCGTTCCCGCTGGGCGTCCTCACGGCCGTCACCGGTGTGTCGGGCTCCGGCAAGTCGACCCTGGTCAACGACATCCTGTACACGCACCTGGCCCGCGAGCTGAACGGCGCGAGGAACGTGCCGGGCCGCCACACGCGCGTGGCGGGCGACGACCTCGTCGACAAGGTCGTGCACGTCGACCAGTCGCCGATCGGCCGCACCCCGCGCTCGAACCCGGCGACGTACACCGGAGTCTTCGACCACGTCCGCAGGCTGTTCGCCGAGACGACCGAGGCGAAGGTGCGGGGCTATCTGCCCGGCCGCTTCTCCTTCAACGTCAAGGGCGGCCGCTGCGAGAACTGCTCCGGCGACGGCACCATCAAGATCGAGATGAACTTCCTGCCGGACGTGTACGTCCCCTGCGAGGTCTGCCACGGGGCGCGCTACAACCGGGAGACGCTGGACGTCCACTACAAGGGCAAGTCCATCGCCGAGGTGCTGGACATGCCGATCGAGGAGGCGCTCGACTTCTTCGAGGCGGTCCCGGCGATCGCCCGCCACCTGAGGACGCTGAACGACGTCGGCCTCGGGTACGTCAGGCTCGGCCAGTCCGCGCCGACCCTGTCCGGCGGTGAGGCACAGCGCGTCAAGCTCGCCAGCGAGCTCCAGAAGCGCTCCACCGGCCGCACCGTGTACGTGCTCGACGAGCCGACCACCGGCCTGCACTTCGAGGACATCAGCAAGCTCATCACGGTGCTGTCCGGCCTCGTCGACAAGGGCAACACGGTCATCGTCATCGAGCACAACCTCGATGTCATCAAGACCGCGGACTGGGTCGTCGACATGGGCCCCGAGGGGGGCAACGGCGGTGGTCTCGTGATCGCCGAGGGCACACCCGAGGAGGTCGCGAGCGTCCCGGCCAGCCACACCGGCAAGTTCCTGCGCGAGGTCCTCGGCGCCGACCGGATCAGCGACGCCGCCCCGGTGAAGGCGCCGCGCAAGGCGGCCGCCAAGAGGGCGGTCGCGGCCAAGGCGCCCGCCAAGAAGACGGCCACGAAGACCGTCACCGGCACGGCCACCAAGGCCGCCGTCAAGAAGGCCGCCGCGAAGTCGACGGCGGCCGAGAAGGCGGCACCCGCGAAGAAGACCACGCGGGCACGCAAGGCCTGAGCGGACGCCCGGCCGGGCGGACGACGACTCACCGACGGCGGGGGCCCCCCCCATTAAAAGCCGGGGGGGCGCGCCGGTGGGCCCGGCGCCCGCCCCACCCTCCCCGCCCGCCCCCCCCGCGCCCCCCCCCCCCCCCCCCCGGGGGGCCGCCCCCCCCCCCCCCGCGCCCGCCCCCCCGCCGTGTCGTGCCGGGCCGCGGACCGGACGGACAGCTGCCGCCCGGTGTCACGGACCGCCGAGTTCCGAGGCGTACGGCGGTTCCGCCCCGGCCCGCGAGCAGGTGATCGCCGCGGCGCGGGCCGCGAAGCGCAGGAGGTCGGTCCAGCCCTGCGCGCCCAGCTCGGCCGGCGCCCCCGGGGACAGGGCGTCCCGACTGGCCAGGCCGTGCAGCAGCGCCGCGTTCACGGTGTCACCGGCGCCGATGGTGTCCACGACGTCCACCGCCTCGCCGGACACGGAGTGCACCGAGCCGTCCCGGGTGAAGGCGGTGAGACCGTCGCCGCCCCGGGTGACGACCACGGCCGTCGGCCCCGCGGCCAGCCACTCCTGGGGCGTGCCGCCGAGCCACGCCGCGTCCTCCTCGGACAGCTTCAGCAGGGACACCGACGGCAGCCAGCTCAGGAACCGGGCACGGTAGGCGTCCGGATCCGGGATCAGACCGGCGCGGATGTTCGGGTCGAGTGCGGTGAACACGCCCTGCGCGGCGGCCTTGCGCATCAGCTCCTCGTAGGCGCTCGCGCCCGGTTCCAGCACGAGGGAACAGGTGCCGAAGGATACGGCCCGGGTGGCGTCGGGGAGTGCGGCGGGGGCGGAGAAGAGTCGGTCGGCCGTGCCCTCGACGTAGAAGGAGTAGGCGGCCGAGCCGTCCGGGCCGATCGTGGCGGCGGCCAGCGTCGTCGGTTCGGCGCCGCGCTGCACGCACGACACGTCGATGCCCGCTCCGGTCAGCCCGTCCAGGAGCGCCTCGCCGAAGGCGTCGCGCGAGACGCGGGAGCAGAAGGCGGTGGGGGAGCCGAGGCGGCCGAGCGCCACGGCCGTGTT
The DNA here is from genome assembly GCF_044766365.1 of Streptomyces sp. NPDC102279. Taxonomy (NCBI): domain Bacteria; kingdom Bacillati; phylum Actinomycetota; class Actinomycetes; order Kitasatosporales; family Streptomycetaceae; genus Streptomyces; species Streptomyces sp. NPDC102279. Next base: position 340,647 of record NZ_JBIWLU010000012.1, read on the forward strand.
GTACGGGCCGCCGCCGAGACGCGGCAGCAGGCCCGCCAGGGCGCCCGCGCCCTGCGGGACCAGATCGATCAGGGCCTCACCGGCGACGACGATCACGACTCGGTTCCTTTCCTGGGGGCCTCATGGCCTTCGGGGAGCGTGGAGCTGTCGGGACAGCCGCACGAGGTGCGGTGGACGAAGGCGGCGGGCAGGCGCACGGTGCGGCTCTCACGGCCCGGCTCCGCCAGCCGCTCCAGCAGCAACTGGACGGCGCGGGCGCCGATCTCCTTGCCGGGCTGGGCGATCGCGGTGAGCCGCGGCGTGAACAGATCCGCCCAGGAGAAGTCGTCGAAACAGCAGAGGGCCAGGTCCTTCGGCACGGACACGCCCCGTTCGCGCAGCGCCCGCAGCGCGCCGATGGTCATCGCGTTGTTGGCGGTGACGAGGGCGGTCGGCCGCGCCGCGAGGCACAGCAGCCGGTGGGTGGCTCGCTCGGCCGTGTCAGCCTGGGACGCGCCGTGGACGACGAGCCGTTCGTCGTAGGGGAGTCCGGCGTGGGCGAGGCCGTGCCGGTACCCCACGATCCGCTCGGCCGTGGTGCTCAGGCCCGGCAGGCCGGCGACGAGCCCGATGTGCCGGTGACCCCGGCCCGCGAGATGGGTGACGAGGGTCGTCATGGGCGCGGTGTTCTCGGTGCCCACCTGGTCGTGGCGGAAGCCGCTCCCGGCGGGGGAGCGCACCAGCCGGTCCAGGAACACGGTGGGGACGGCGTGCTGCCCGAGATAGCCGAGCAACGCGTCCGGGGTCGCCGAGGGAGCGATGATCATGCCGTCCACGCGCCGCTCGTGCAGCAGCTGGACGATCTTCCGCTCGTGCTCCGGGTCGTCGTGCGGATCGGCGATGAGCAGGCTGTAGCCGTCCTCCAGGGCGCGGGCCTCCACGCCCTGCAGGATCTCCGTGAAGTACGGGTTGCTGATCGCCGAGACGGCGAGCCCGAGGGAACGGGTGCGCGAGGTGACGAGCGAACGGGCCAGGCTGTTCGGTGTGTAGCCCAGTTCGTCGATCGCGTCGAGAACGGCCCGGCGCGTCTGCGGCAGCACCGGGCGGGTGTCGTTCAGGACGTGCGACACCGTCGCGATGGACACGCCCGCACGCCGGGCCACGTCGACCATCGTCGCCATGGCGCTCCCTCCCCGGGACCGTGGTGGATCGCGCCGGGGACGTCGTCGTCCCCGTGCCGACGGGGCGCCGTTCCGCCCGCGACCCGGTGGTGCCGGGGTGCACGGAGCCTGCCGTCCGCCCGCGAAGGTACCCCATCCGGCGGCACACGTAAACGCTTACGCGAAGGGTCCGCGTGCACGCCTCGGCCCGGGTGTGAGCCCTTGCGCGGGGCCGGCCGTACCGGGATCACCCGACGTCCGGCGGAACGATCTGTGCCGGTATCGTCGCCCTGCGGCCACCCGTGTCCTACCGGGCGGATCAGCCGCGCAGTCACCGAAGAAACCACCTAGACCAGTGGAGATGCCATGCCGGGCCGCCCGTCCGCGAGCCGTCGCACCGTCCTGAGGGGAGCGGCGCTCACCCCGGTCGCCGGGCTCGGCCTCGCCGCGTGCTCCGGGGGCGGCGGCGGGGGAGCGCCCGCGACACCGACCGCCCCGGTCGTGCTGGGCGCGGAGAGCGAGGTCGCCAAGGGCGGTGCCGAGCTGTACCAGGACCAGAACGTCGTGGTCAGCCGTGCCGAGGACGGTTCGCTCAAGGCGTTCAGCTCGATCTGCACGCACGCCGGGTGCGCCATCGACAAGCTGGACGGCACGACTCTCGTGTGTCCGTGCCACGGAAGCGAGTTCGACGCGCGGACGGGCAAGGTGCTGCGGGCGCCGGCCACCGAGCCGCTCGACGAGCTGACCGTCGAGGCGAGGAACGGCAAGATCGTCGCCGGTCCGGAGGCTTGAGCGCCGGTCCGGAGGCCTGAGCGCGGTCCCGAGGTCTGCGCAGTGGACGGGGGCCGCGCGCCGCCGTCCAGGGTCCGTCCGAGCGGGCCACGCCCCGAGCAGGGTCAGAGCCGGGCGGGATCAGGCCCGGGCGGGATCAGATCCGAGCGGGGTCAGATCCGAGCGGGATCAGACGTGAGCGGGCGAACGCTCACTCCCAGTCCCACCCGATCCCCACGATCCCCGACCGTACGCGCGGTTCGACCAGGTGCACCGAGTGGTGGCGGCCGCTCAGCGTCAGCTCCTGGCGGCCGCTGCGCGGCGCGGCCGCGGAGTGCTGGGTGAAGCGATGGCAGCGCACGGGAAGCGCGTCCTCGGCGAAGTGCACCTGGAGCGCGTACTGGCCGCCGGCGAAGCCGAACCCGCGGACGTACTCGCTGGACGCCCCTGCTGTGCCGTCCTCGAAGCCATAGCGGAAGAGAAACGTATCGCCTGCTCGTAGCCGCATGTCGAAGAGGAGTTCGGCGACGAGGATCCCCGTGTCGTGGTGCCAGCGCACCCGGCCCGTGCGGCAGTTCTCCAGGGCGCGGACCGCCGTGCTCTCCGGGGCGCATCCCGGGTCGCCGTGGTGGACGGCCACATAACGGTCGACGCCGTCCCTGTGGGCGCGCACGATGTGCTGCGACTCACGGCCGAGCAGTTCACGGCGGGCGCCTATGCGGACCCGTTCGTGATGGCCGATGGTGTGCAGACCGCCGTCGAGAGGCGACTCCAGCTCGGCGAGCAGCCGCTCCAGGACGCCGGACGCCTCCACCAGGGAGCGGTAGGAGCGGCCGGCGGGACGCTCGGGGTCGGCGCGCTCCTCGGCCTTGGCGAGCAGGCGTATCAGGGACTCGTCGGGCAACTGGAGTATCTCCTCCAGGGCGCGGACGGCACGCAGCGACTCGGGGCGCTGCGGGCGCCGGGCGCCCTGCTGCCAGTAACTCAGGCTCGTCACCCCGACCTTGACCCCGTAGCGCGACAGATGGTGCTGGACGCGTTGCAGCGGCAGTCCGCGGGCGGCGATCGCGGCACGCAGCGCGACATGGAACGGGCCGCCGCGCAGGGCCGTGTCCAGTTCCGCCGTGCCGATGTCCGCGTGCTGTGTGCCGTGCCGCATGCAGGGGCCTTTCTGTGAATGTTCACTACGGCTGACCAGGCCGTTCGTGCGACGGTCGGGCCGCCTGGCGGGCGCGCGGGGACCGTTCACACGTGGGTTGTGCCGTTCACGCCCCAAGTTCCCCCGCATTGAAGCGTGTTGACCAAGTCCCGACAACACCTGATGCTCAACATGGCTGACCTCGGCCCCCGTAGGCGCTCCTTCCCCCTCGACCCCAGCGGGAGCAACGCGATGCGCTCCGTACGACGACTGGCCGTTCTCGCCGCGATGCTGGCCGCCGTCGGCGCCGCCCCGGTGGCCCACGCGGAGGGGCGCGCGGACGGCCGTCACGACGCGCCGGCGTACGCGGGACGTGCGTACGGTCACTCGGGCCCGGACGGGTCGGCCGGGGGCACCGCCGACGGGACCGGCCACGGACGGCACGTGGCGGGTGACGGACCGGAGCGGGACGGAAGGACCGGGGGCGAGAGCCCGCGCGGGGGCAGAAGCGGGCGGACCGAGCGGACCGATCCCTTCGTCGTGGTGGCGTCGGCGGCGGCCGGAGCGGGAGCACTCGTCGCGATCTTCCTGAGCGTCTCGCGGGCCCTGCGCCGCCGTCGCGGCTGACGGGCCCCCGGCCGCCCCGGGAGGGCCGGCGGCGCCCGGGAACCGCACCCACCGCAGGGTGCCGTCGGACGGGAGCCCGCCGCGCTGTCGGCGCACGCCAGTAGGGTGTGTGACATGGCCGACCCCTCCAGCTACCGCCCCAAGCCGGGACAGATCCCGGACACTCCCGGGGTGTACAAATTCCGCGACGAGCACCGCCGGGTGATCTACGTCGGAAAGGCGAAAAGCCTGCGCCAGCGCCTCGCGAGCTACTTCCAGGACCTGGCGAACCTGCACCCGCGCACCCGCACCATGGTCACCACCGCGGCGTCCGTGGAGTGGACGGTCGTGTCCACGGAGGTCGAGGCCCTCCAGCTGGAGTACTCCTGGATCAAGGAGTACGACCCCCGGTTCAACGTCAAGTACCGCGACGACAAGAGCTATCCCTACCTCGCGGTGACGATGAACGAGGAGTTCCCGCGCGTGCAGGTGATGCGCGGCCACAAGAAGAAGGGCGTGCGCTACTTCGGCCCCTACGGGCACGCGTGGGCCATCCGCGACACCGTGGACCTGCTGCTGCGCGTCTTCCCGGTCCGCACCTGCTCCGCCGGCGTCTTCAAGAACGCCGCCCGCACCGGCCGCCCCTGCCTCCTCGGCTACATCGGCAAGTGCTCCGCCCCCTGCGTCGGACGGGTCTCGCCCGAGGAACACCGCGGGCTGGCCGAGGAGTTCTGCGACTTCATGGCGGGCCGCACCGGGGCGTACATCCGCCGGCAGGAACAGCAGATGGCGGAAGCCGCCGAGGAGATGGAGTACGAGCGCGCGGCCCGGCTGCGCGACGACATCGAGGCCCTGAAGAAGGCCATGGAGAAGAGCGCGGTGGTCCTCGCCGACGCGACCGACGCGGACCTCATCGCCGTCGCCGAGGACGAGCTGGAAGCCGCCGTGCAAATCTTCCACGTACGCGGCGGACGCGTGCGCGGCCAGCGCGGCTGGGTCACGGACAAGGTCGAGGCGGTCACCACCGGTGACCTCGTCGAACACGCGACCCAGCAGCTCTACGGCGAGGAGACCGGCGACTCCGTCCCCAAGGAGGTGCTCGTCCCGGCCCTGCCCGATCCGGTGGAACCCGTCCAGGAGTGGCTCACCGAGCGCCGCGGGTCGAACGTGTCGCTCCGCATCCCGCAGCGCGGCGACAAGAAGGCCCTCATGGAGACCGTGCAGCGCAACGCCCTCCAGGCCCTCGCCCTGCACAAGACCAAGCGCGCCTCCGACCTCACCACCCGCTCGCGGGCCCTGGAGGAGATCGCCGAGGCGCTCGACCTGGACAGCGCCCCCCTGCGGATCGAGTGCTACGACATCTCGCACCTCCAGGGCGACGACGTGGTGGCGTCCATGGTCGTCTTCGAGGACGGCCTCCAGCGCAAGAGCGAGTACCGGCGCTTCCAGATCAAGGGCTTCGCCGGTCAGGACGACGTCCGGTCGATGCACGAGGTGATCACCCGGCGCTTCCGGCGCTACCTCGTCGAGAAGGAGAAGACGGGGGAGTGGACGGACGGCCAGGACAGCTCCGCCGAGACCCCGTCCTCCGTCGCCGCCGGCTCCGAGCCGGGTAGCGGCGACGCAGGGACGCTCGCGGGCGAGGTCCCCGAGATCACCTTCACCGAGGACGACGGCCGCCCCAAGCGCTTCGCCTACCCGCCGCAGCTCGTCGTCGTGGACGGCGGCAGGCCCCAGGTCGCCGCCGCCAAGCGGGCCCTCGACGAACTCGGCATCGACGACATCGCCGTCTGCGGACTCGCCAAGCGCCTGGAGGAGGTGTGGCTGCCGGACGACGACGACCCGGTGGTCCTGCCGCGCAGCAGCGAGGGCCTGTACCTCCTCCAGCGCATCCGGGACGAGGCCCACCGCTTCGCGATCACCTACCAGCGCGCCAAGCGGGCCAAGCGCTTCAGGTCCAGCCCCCTGGACGACGTGCCCGGCCTCGGCGAGTCGCGCAAACAGGCACTGATCAAACACTTCGGCTCGGTGAAGAAGCTGCGTTCCGCGACGATCGACCAGATCTGCGAGGTTCCCGGCATAGGTCGAAAGACGGCGGAGACCATCGCCGTGGCCCTCGCCCAGGCGGCTCCCGCCGCACCCGCCGTGAACACGGCGACCGGAGAGATCATGGAAGACGACGAAGACGCGGCGCCCGCGACGACGGCGGGCCCCGTGGAGGAGCCCGTGACCGCGGGCGCCTCGGACGAACGACGGGGGCAGGAGACATGACCGAGAACGACGCGCGCGAAGAGGAACGCCCGGCGCAGACCCAGGAGGACCACGGCGCGCCGGCCGAGGACGGAACAGAGCACGAAGCACCACAGGAAGTCGGAGCACACGTGGATACGGGCAGCGAGACGGCCGCGACCGCGGTCCCGGACGCGGTCATCCCCGAGCTGGTGATCATCTCCGGGATGTCCGGCGCCGGCCGGTCCACCGCCGCCAAATGTCTGGAGGACCTCGGCTGGTTCGTCGTCGACAACCTGCCGCCCGCGCTGATCCCCACCATGGTGGAGCTCGGCGCCCGCTCCCAGGGCAACGTCGCGCGGATCGCCGTCGTCGTCGACGTACGCGGCCGCCGCTTCTTCGACAACCTGCGCGAATCCCTCGCCGACCTGGAGTCGAAGCACGTCACCCGGCGCATCGTCTTCCTGGAGTCCTCCGACGAGGCCCTGGTGCGCCGCTTCGAGTCCGTGCGACGGCCGCACCCCCTCCAGGGCGACGGCCGCATCGTGGACGGCATCGCCGCCGAACGGGAACTGCTGCGCGAGCTGCGCGGCGACGCCGACCTGGTCATCGACACCTCCAGCCTGAACGTGCACGAGCTGCGCGCCAAGATGGACGCCCAGTTCGCGGGCGACGAGGAGCCCGAGCTGCGGGCCACCGTCATGTCCTTCGGCTTCAAGTACGGCCTGCCGGTCGACGCCGACCTGGTGGTGGACATGCGCTTCCTGCCCAATCCGCACTGGGTCCCGGAGCTGCGCCCCTTCACCGGCCTGAACGAAGAGGTCTCGGCGTACGTCTTCAACCAGCCCGGCGCCAAGGAGTTCCTCGACCGGTACACCGAGCTGCTCCAGCTCATCGCCGCCGGATACCGGCGCGAGGGCAAGCGCTACGTGACCATCGCCGTCGGCTGCACCGGCGGCAAGCACCGCTCCGTGGCGACCTCGGAGAAGCTCGCGGCCCGGCTCGCCTCGCAGGGCGTGGAGACCGTGATCGTGCATCGGGACATGGGGCGCGAGTGACCGAACGTGCTGTCTCCCGGCTGTACCGGCTGCGCCGGGAGACCCCCGGTGAACGCGCCGGGCGGCCGGTCGTGGCGCGCGGCGCCAAGCCGCGCCGCCGTGGCGCCCAGCCCAAGGTCGTCGCCCTCGGCGGCGGCATGGGCCTGTCCGCCTCGCTCGCCGCTCTGCGCAGGATCACCGGCGACCTCACCGCCGTCGTCACCGTGGCCGACGACGGCGGCTCCAGCGGGCGCCTGCGCGACGAGCTGGGCGTCCTGCCCCCCGGCGACCTCCGCAAGGCGCTGGCGGCCCTGTGCGGCGACGACGACTGGGGCCAGACCTGGGCCCGCGTCATCCAGCACCGCTTCCAGTCCAAGGGCGACCTGCACGAACACGCGGTCGGCAACCTGCTGATCGTGGCCCTGTGGGAGCAGCTCGGCGACCATGTCCAGGCCCTCGACCTGGTCGGCAGGCTGCTGGGCGCGCACGGCCGGGTGCTGCCCATGTCCGCCGTGCCCCTGGAGCTCCAGGCCCTGGTCAGGGGGCACGACCCGGACCGGCCCGAGGACGTCGACACCGTCCGGGGCCAGGCGACCGTGGCGCTCACCCCGGGTGAGGTCCAGTCCGTGCAGGTCGTGCCGCACGACCCGCCGGCCGTGCCCGAGGCCGTCGCCGCCGTCCTCGACGCCGACTGGGTGGTGCTCGGCCCGGGCTCCTGGTTCTCCTCGGTGATCCCGCACCTGCTGGTGCCCGAGCTGCTCGACGCCCTCATCCAGACGAAGGCGCGCCGGGTACTCTCCCTGAACCTCGCTCCGCAGCCCGGAGAAACCGAAGGCTTCTCCCCGCAGCGTCATTTGGAGGTTTTGGGACGACACGCCCCTAAACTCGCCCTGGACGTGGTGCTGGCCGACGAGGCCGCCGTGCCCGACCGCGACTCTCTCGTCGACGCCGCCAAGCGGCTCGGCGCCGCGGTCGAGCTGGCGCCGGTGGCCCGGACCGACGGATCTCCGCGGCACGACCCGGAGCTGTTGGCCGCCGCGTACGACCGTATTTTTCGGATGCATGGAAGGATCGGCCCATGGCGATGACGGCAGCGGTGAAGGATGAGATTTCCCGGCTTCCCGTCACCCGGACCTGCTGCAGAAAGGCGGAGGTCTCCGCCATTCTGCGGTTCGCCGGCGGCCTTCACCTGGTGAGCGGCCGGATCGTGATCGAGGCGGAGCTGGACACCGCCATGGCGGCGCGCCGCCTGAAGCGGGACATTCTCGAGATCTTCGGCCACAGCTCCGAACTGATCGTGATGGCTCCCGGCGGGCTGCGCCGCGGCTCGCGCTACGTCGTGCGCGTCGTCGCGGGCGGCGACCAGCTGGCCCGCCAGACCGGACTCGTGGACGGCCGCGGCCGTCCCATCCGCGGCCTGCCGCCGCAGGTGGTCTCGGGGGCCACCTGCGACGCCGAGGCGGCCTGGCGCGGGGCGTTCCTGGCGCACGGCTCCCTCACGGAGCCCGGCCGCTCCTCCTCCCTGGAGGTGACCTGCCCGGGCCCGGAGGCCGCGCTCGCGCTGGTCGGCGCCGCCCGGCGGCTGTCCATCGCGGCGAAGGCCCGTGAGGTGCGCGGTGTCGACCGCGTCGTCGTCCGTGACGGTGACGCGATCGGCGCCCTGCTGACCCGCCTCGGCGCGCACGAGTCGGTGCTGGCCTGGGAGGAGCGCCGGATGCGCCGCGAGGTGCGCGCCACGGCGAACCGGCTGGCCAACTTCGACGACGCCAACCTGCGCCGCTCGGCCCGTGCCGCCGTCGCCGCCGGGGCCCGCGTGCAGCGCGCCCTGGAGATCCTCGCCGACGAGGTGCCGGAGCACCTCGCCGCCGCCGGACGGCTGCGCATGGAGCACAAGCAGGCCTCCCTGGAGGAGCTGGGCGCTCTCGCCGACCCGCCGCTGACCAAGGACGCCGTCGCGGGCCGGATCCGCCGGCTGCTGGCCATGGCCGACAAGCGGGCGCAGGACCTCGGCATCCCCGGAACCGAGTCGAACCTCTCCGACGAGATGGCCGACAATCTCGCGGTATGACCTGACGGAAGCTCAACACGCCGGTGCCGACGCCCACTTGGGACGTCGGCGCCGGCGTTTGGCCACTTTTGATGCGCTCTTGACTTGACCATGAACTGTCATGAGCCTGGCATCTGTTCGCTGCTGTGGCGGACCAGTGCAAGGGGGGCTCATGAGACGAAGAGCGAGCGCGATCCTCGCTACCGGCGCGCTCCTGCTGGGCGGAGCGGCCGTGGCGCCGATCGCCCAGGCGCAGAACGGCAGTTCGCCCGGGCCCGACACGAACGCCGTCAAGGTGTTCCGGGCGGAGGTCACGAAGCAGCAGGTACCCCTGCTGCTCGCGGCCGGTCAGGACGGACACGAACTCGGCGACGCCACCTGGAAGAACGGGAAGAGCACGGTCGAGGTCTACGTCACCGACCAGCAGGCAAGGAAGCTGGAGAAGCAGGGCGTCGACCTCACCGAACACACGCTCTCCGCCAAGGCCGAGAACCGCGTCGCCGACGCCGCGCAGGGGGTGTTCCGCCCGTACAGCGGGAAGGGCAACCTCCAGGAGGAGATCATCAGGACGGGTGAAGCCAATCCCGGTCTCACCAAGGTCGTCTCCATCGGAAAGACCCTCGGCGGCCAGGACATCCTCGCGCTCAAACTGAGCAAGGGCGCGAAGAAGACCAAGGACGGCGCCAAGCCGTCGGTGCTGTACATGTCCAACCAGCACGCGCGCGAGTGGATCACCCCCGAGATGACCCGGCGGCTGATGCACTACTACCTCGACAACTACGCGACCGACCGGCGCGTCAGGAAGATCGTCGACTCGACCGAACTGTGGTTCGTGCTGTCCGCCAACCCCGACGGCTACGACTACACCTTCCAGGACGACGACACCCGCCAGTGGCGCAAGAACCTGCGGGACGTCAACGGCGACGGCGTCATCGCCACCGGTGACGGCGTCGACCTCAACCGCAACTTCGCCTACAAGTGGGGCTACGACGACGAGGGGTCGTCCCCGAACCCCACCAGCGAGACCTACCGCGGCGCGAGCCCCGGTTCCGAGCCCGAGACCAAGGCCCTCGACGCCTTCGAGAAGCGCGTGGGCTTCTCGTACGGCATCAACTACCACTCCGCCGCCGAACTGCTCCTCTACGGAGTCGGCTGGCAGGTGGCGACGCCGACCCCGGACGACGTGCTCTACAAGGCGCTCGCCGGAACCCCCGAGAACTCGGCGATCCCCGGCTACCACCCGCAGGTCTCCTCCGAGCTGTACACCACCAACGGCGAGGCGGACGGGCACGCCGGCAACGTCAACGGCACGGCGATGTTCACCCCCGAGATGTCGACCTGCCAGACCGCGTCGGACCTCGACCCTGACGACGCCTGGAACGCGGCCGACTGTGCCTCCGTCTTCACCTTCCCGGACGACGAGAAACTGATCCGGCAGGAGTTCGAGAAGAACGTCCCGTTCGCGCTCTCCGTGGCCGAGACCGCGGCCCACCCCGACCGGCCGTCCTCCTCGGTCGGCCTCGACGCCCCCGACTTCACCCCCGCCGCCTTCTCCACCTCGTACTCCCGCGGCGCCGACCAGGAGGTCTCCGTCGTCGTCCGCAGGTCGGTGCGCGACAAGGAGCTGAAGTACCGCGTCAACGGCGGCCGCACCCAGGACATGGCGCTCAAGCCCTGGAAGGGCGGCGAGACGTACGGCGGCGCCGACAACCTCTACTTCGACGAGTACCGGGCCAAGGTCAAGGACGGCGACCGGGGCGACAAGGTCGAGGTCTGGTTCACCGGCGAGACCCGGAGCGGGAAGCCCACCGCCGGCCCGCACTTCACCTACACCGTCGCCGACCGGCCCCGCGCCGACGTCCTCGTCGTCGCCGAGGAGGGCGCCACCGCCACCCAGGCCCAGACCTACGTCGACGCGCTGAAGGCCGGCGGCAGGAAGGCGCTCGTCTGGGACGTCGCCACCCAGGGCGCGCCCGACGCGCTCGGCGTCCTCGGCCACTTCGACACCGTCGTCCACTACACCGGCGCCCCGCGCCCCGGCAACGCCACCCAGCTCCAGCTGCGCGCCTTCCTCAACGAGGGCGGCAAGCTGGTCGAGGCGGGCGAGCAGGCAGGCGGCAGCGTCGACCTCGGCGGCGGCACCCTCTCGAACGACTTCAGCCAGTACTACCTGGGCGCCTACTCCCGCACGTCCACCCCCGGCGCCAACGGCTTCACCGGCTCGGGCCGGCTCGCCGGCGCCACCGGAGCACTCGGCGACGCGCCCGGCAACCCGCTGAACGCGGCGGGCACCTACGGCGTCACCTCGGACTCGCTGTCCGCCACGCAGTACCCGCAGTTCGCCTCCAGCGCGGGAGCGGGCCAGTTCGCCGGGACCGTCAACCCGTACGGGCCCTACGCGGGCTCGTTCATGGCCGCCGCCGTCCACACCGACGACGCCTACAAGCGCCTCACCCGCACCGTCGACCTCACCGGTGTGTCCGCCACCGACCGGCCGACGCTGCGCTCCCAGCTCCTGTGGGACACCGAGCCCGGCTACGACCACGCGATCGTCGAGGTCCACACGACCGGCGCCGACGACTGGACCACGCTCCCCGAGGCGGGCGGCGCCACCTCGGCCACCGTCCCCACCGAGTGCGAGGCCGGCTTCCTCGCACGGGAACACCCGTGGATCCGGCACTACCTCACCGTGGACGCGTCCGGCTGCACCGCCACCGGCACCAGCGGCGCCTGGAACAGCCTCACCGGCGCCTCCAGCGGCTGGCAGCAGGTCTCCTTCGACCTGAGCGCGTACGCGGGCCGGTCGATCGAGGTGTCGTTCAGCTACATCAGTGACCCGAGCGCGGGCGGCCACGGCCTCCTCGTGGACGACGCGTCCCTCGTCGTCGGAGGCACCGCCACCGCGACGGAGGGCTTCGAGTCCTCCTTCGGCCCCTGGGCCGTCGCCGGACCGCCCCCGGGCAGCCCGGCCGTCCTGCGGGACTGGACGCGCACCGGAGAACTCTTCAAGACGTACGGGGCGGTCACCACCCGCGACACCGTGCTCCTCGGCTTCGGCCTGGAACACGTCGCCGCGGCGGCCGACCGTGCCGCCCTGATCGGAAAGGCCCTCTCCGCACTGCGGCGCTGACTCTGCGTGACAAACACGTGAACAGCGCGGGTGGTCCGTACCCCTACTGGCGGGTACGGACCGCCCTGCCGTCTATGGCCCTACTCGATGTCACTCCGTGGGCGTCAGGGAGGTAGGGTCGTAGGCGGTCGGGGACATCCCATACAACTCGCCGACGTCCGCGTCGGCGCGTACCTAACGAGGAGATCGGTTCGTGACGATCCGCGTAGGCATCAACGGCTTTGGCCGCATCGGTCGTAACTACTTCCGCGCGCTGCTGGAGCAGGGTGCTGACATCGAGATCGTGGCTGTCAACGACCTGGGTGACACCGCGACCACCGCTCACCTGCTCAAGTACGACACCATCCTGGGCCGCCTCAAGGCCGAGGTGTCGCACACCGCCGACACGATCACCGTCGACGGTCACACCATCAAGGTCCTGTCCGAGCGCAACCCCTCGGACATCCCGTGGGGCGACCTCGGTGTCGACATCGTCATCGAGTCGACGGGCATCTTCACGAAGAAGGCCGACGCCGAGAAGCACATCGCCGGCGGCGCCAAGAAGGTCCTCATCTCGGCTCCGGCCAAGGACGAGGACATCACCATCGTGATGGGCGTCAACCAGGACAAGTACGACGCGTCGAAGCACAACATCATCTCCAACGCGTCCTGCACCACCAACTGTGTGGCGCCGATGGCCAAGGTTCTCGACGAGAACTTCGGCATCGTCAAGGGCCTGATGACGACGGTCCACGCGTACACGAACGACCAGCGCATCCTGGACTTCCCGCACTCGGACCTGCGCCGCGCCCGCGCCGCCGCCGAGAACATCATCCCGACCACGACCGGTGCCGCGAAGGCCACCGCTCTGGTCCTCCCGCAGCTCAAGGGCAAGCTGGACGGCATCGCCATGCGCGTCCCGGTCCCGACCGGCTCGGCCACCGACCTCGTCGTGACCCTCCAGCGCGAGGTCACCAAGGACGAGGTCAACGCCGCGTTCAAGAAGGCCTCCGAGGACGGCGACCTCAAGGGCTACCTGGCGTACACCGAGGACCCGATCGTCTCCTCGGACATCGTCGGCGACCCGGCCTCCTGCACCTTCGACTCCTCCCTGACCATGGTCCAGGAGGGCAACTCGGTGAAGATCCTCGGCTGGTACGACAACGAGTGGGGCTACTCCAACCGCCTCGTCGACCTCACGGTCTTCGTCGGCGGCCAGCTCTAAGTCCCGGAGCAGGCATCTCGATGTGAGACAGGGCCCGGGCAGCGCAGAGCCGCGCTGCCCGGGCCCTGTGCCACGTACTGATCGATCCGCCCTCCCGGATTCGAAGAGCCTTCCTAGGAGACCTTTCATGAAGACGATCGACGAACTTCTCGCCGAGGGCGTGGACGGAAAGCGGGTCTTCGTCCGCGCCGACCTCAACGTGCCGCTGGCCGACGGACTCATCACCGACGACGGCCGCATCCGCGCGGTCCTTCCCACCGTCAAGGCGCTCGCCGACGCGGGCGCCAAGGTGATCGTGGCCTCGCACCTGGGCCGCCCCAAGGGCGCCCCGGACCCGGCGTTCTCCCTGCTGCAGCCCGCCGAGCGCCTCGGTGAACTGCTGGGCGCGCCCGTGGCGTTCGCGCAGGACACGGTCGGCCCCGCCGCCCACGACGCCGTGAACGGCCTGGAGCCCGGTCAGGTCGCGGTCATCGAGAACCTCCGCTTCAACGCCGGCGAGACGTCCAAGGACGACACCGAGCGCGGCGAGTTCGCCGACCGGCTCGCGGCCCTGGCCGATGTCTACGTGGGTGACGGCTTCGGCGCCGTGCACCGCAAGCACGCCTCCGTGTACGACCTCCCGGCCCGCCTGCCGCACTACGCCGGCTACCTCATCGCCACCGAGGTCGGCGTCCTGAAGAAGCTCACCGAGGACGTCCGGCGTCCCTACGTGGTCGTGCTCGGCGGCTCCAAGGTCTCCGACAAGCTGGCTGTCATCGACCAGCTGCTCGGCAAGGCCGACAAGCTCCTCGTCGGTGGCGGCATGGTCTTCACCTTCCTCAAGGCCAAGGGCTACGAGGTCGGCACCTCGCTGCTCCAGGAGGACCAGATCCCGGTCGTCCAGGAGTACATCGAGCGCGCCGAGAAGAACGGTGTCGAGCTGGTTCTCCCCGTCGACGTCCTGGTGGCCCCGGAGTTCCCGGACCTGAAGACGAAGGCCCCCTCCAGCCCCAGCACGGTCGCCGCGGACGCCATCCCGGCCGGCAAGCTCGGTCTCGACATCGGGCCCGAGTCCCGCAAGCTCTACGCCTCGAAGCTCGCCGACGCCGCCACCATCTTCTGGAACGGCCCGATGGGCGTCTTCGAGCACCCCGACTACGCCGAGGGCACCAGGGCGGTCGCTCAGGCCCTGCTCGACTCCCCGGCCTTCACGGTCGTCGGCGGTGGCGACTCCGCCGCGGCCGTCCGCATCCTGGGCTTCGACGAAAACGCATTCGGCCACATCTCGACCGGTGGCGGCGCCTCCCTCGAATACCTCGAGGGCAAGACGCTCCCCGGCCTCGCCGCACTGGAGGACTGACCTACATGAGCACGCGCACGCCGCTGATGGCGGGCAACTGGAAGATGAACCTCAACCACCTCGAGGCCATCGCGCACGTCCAGAAGCTCGCCTTCGCCCTGGCGGACAAGGACTACGAGGCCTGCGAGGTCGCCGTCCTGCCGCCCTTCACCGACCTGCGCTCCGTGCAGACCCTGGTCGACGGCGACAAGCTCAAGATCAAGTACGGCGCCCAGGACATCTCGGCGCACGACTCCGGTGCCTACACCGGCGAGATCTCCGGCTCGATGCTGGCCAAGCTGAAGTGCACGTACGTGGCCATCGGCCACTCCGAGCGCCGCCAGTACCACGCCGAGACCGACGAGATCGTGAACGCCAAGGTCAAGGCCGCGTACAAGCACGGTCTGACCCCGATCCTGTGCGTCGGCGAGGAGCTGGACGTCCGCGAGGCGGGCAACCACGTCGCCCACACGCTGTCGCAGGTCGAGGGTGGTCTCAAGGACCTCCCGGCCGAGCAGGCCGAGTCCGTCGTGATCGCGTACGAGCCCGTCTGGGCCATCGGCACCGGCAAGGTCTGCGGCGCCGACGACGCCCAGGAGGTCTGCGCCGCGATCCGCGCCAAGCTGGCCGAGCTGTACTCCCAGGAGCTGGCCGACAAGGTCCGCATCCAGTACGGCGGCTCGGTGAAGTCCGGGAACGTCGCCGAGATCATGGCGAAGCCCGACATCGACGGCGCTCTGGTCGGTGGCGCGTCGCTCGACGCCGACGAGTTCGTCAAGATCGTCCGGTTCCGCGACCAGTAAGTATGCGGTAGCGGCGATTCGTCGTACCCTTGCGGGGGTCTGGTGCCCTGGCACCGGGCCCCCGTCGTCCATCCAGTTCCGAGGAAGTTGGTCCAGCCGTGGTTTTGGGGTTCTCGATCGCCCTGATCGTCTTCAGCCTGCTGCTGATGCTGCTCGTGCTGATGCACAAGGGAAAGGGTGGCGGCCTCTCCGACATGTTCGGTGGCGGCATGCAGTCGTCCGTCGGTGGTTCCTCGGTCGCCGAGCGCAACCTCGACCGCATCACCGTGATGCTCGGCGTGCTCTGGTTCGCGTGCATCATCGTGCTCGGCGTCCTTATGAAGATCAACAACTGATCGCCCGCCGGCATCGGTACGCAGCACAACTGCACATAACGCAAGCACATTCCGCACGTAAGGCCCCATGTCCGGTACGCGCCCCCAAGCGCCGCCTATCATGGGGCTTGCGTCTAGGGGTGGGGATGTAACGCCAATCACTGGACGCGCGTTGGGCCTTACGTAGACTGAGGCGCTCGCAGCGAAGCGTCACGCCGACTCGCTTCGCGGCACCATCACGCAGGGAGTTACGACCGTGGCAAGTGGTAACGCGATCCGAGGAAGCCGGGTCGGGGCGGGGCCGATGGGCGAGGCCGAGCGCGGCGAGTCCGCGCCACGGCTGCGCATCTCCTTCTGGTGCTCCAACGGGCACGAGACGCAGCCCAGCTTCGCCAGCGACGCGCAGGTCCCCGACACCTGGGACTGTCCGCGCTGCGGCTTCCCCGCAGGACAGGACCGGGACAACCCGCCGGACCCGCCGCGCACCGAGCCGTACAAGACGCACCTCGCGTACGTACGGGAGCGGCGCAGCGACGCGGACGGCGAGGCGATCCTCGCCGAGGCGCTCGCCAAACTGCGGGGCGAGATCTAGGAGTTGAGAACCGGCCGGGCACCCAGGTGCCTGGCCGGAGCCGTTTTCGACGGCCCGCCGGCCGGGGCTCCACCCCGTCGCCGGCTCTCGGCATGCCCGAATCCCCTGGTGGGAGCCGGTTGTCAGTGCCGCCCTCTACGGTTCGTGAAGTGGCCGGACCCAAGGGGGCGTTGTGACGGCGACGGACTGGACGGCGGCGGGGGCACCCGCGTGGCGCGGGGGTTTCGGGCGGCTGTGGAGCGCGGCCGTGGTGTCGCGCTTCGGGGACGCCCTGCGCACGGCCGCGCTGCCGCTGATCGCGGTCGGGCTCAGTGACGATCCGTTCGTCATCGCCTCCGTCACGGCCTGCGGCTATCTTCCGTGGCTGCTGTTCGGGCTGCTCGGTGGGGCGCTCGCCGACCGGGTGGACCAGCGGCGCGCCATGTGGGCCGTGGACACCGTGCGCGCAGCGCTGGTCGCCGCTTTCGCCCTGGCCGTCGGATTCGGGCACGCGTCGATCGGGCTGCTCATCGCCCTCGCCTTCACCCTGACGACCCTCCAGACCCTCTTCGACAACGCGTCCACCGCTCTGCTGCCGTCCCTCGTGGACCGCGCGGCGCTCGGCAGTGCCAACGCCCGGCTGATGACCGGGCAGCAGCTCGCCGGCGGCCTGCTCGCCGGCCCCCTGGTGCCGCTGCTGCTGACCGTCGGAGCCGCCCTGCCGTTCGCGGCCGACGCCGCCTCCTATCTGCTCGCGGCGGCACTGGTCGCCTCCCTGCGCGTCCAGGGGCCCGGGCGGCCGCCACGGCCGGGCGGCAGCACGTTGCGCAAGGAGGTGGGCGAGGGACTGCGCACGCTTTGGGGCGACCGCGTCCTCCGGGCGACCTGCACGGCCACCCTGCTGTGCAACATCGGCATGGGCGCGCTCATCGGCACCATGGTCCTGCACGTGACGCGCTGGCTGCACGCGGGGAACGCGGGCTACGCGGCGGCGATGACGGCGTACTCGGCGGGCAGTCTCTGCGGCGGTTTCGCCGCCCAGCGTCTCGCCCGCCGGTTCGGGCGGGCCCGCGCCCTGCTGCTGGGCGGAACCGTGCAGACGGCCTCGCTCGTGGTCATGGGCACGGTCCGCCAGCTGGGTGCCCTCGTCGCGGCCATGCTGCTGCTCGGCCTGATGAACATGGTGTGGAACGTCAACCAGGTCACGCTGATGCAGCAGCGCAGCCCCGCCGAGATGGTGGGGCGCGTCAGCTCGGCGTTCCGCACCGCCTCGACCTCGGGCGCTCCGCTCGGTGCGCTGCTCGGCGGCGCCGCCGCGACGGTCTGCGGACTGAACGGACCGGCGCTGTTCGCGGCAGCTCTCTTCGCTCTGGCCGTCGTCTCGCTGATACCCGCGGTCCAGCGGGACGTATCTGTTGTTGAGCCGGAGGACGGCGTGACGACAGCTCACGTCCAGTCCTGATCAATTAGGTTGGAACCGGCAGCGGGGCAAGGCAGGCAAGCGCACACGCAGGAAAGAAGGCGGAAGTCCCAGATGAACGCAGACAGCCGTACCCGGCTCAACCAGACACCCGAGTGGACCGCTCTCGCCAAGCACCGCGAGGATCTCGCGGGCACCCACCTGCGGGACCTGTTCGCCGCCGACCCCGGGCGCGGCTCCGGCTACACGCTCCGGGTCGGCGACCTGCACATCGACTACTCAAAGCACCTGGTCGACGACCGGACGCTGGACCTGCTGCGCGAGCTGGCCTCCGCGACGGGTGTGTTCGGTCTGCGGGACGCGATGTTCCGTGGCGAGAAGATCAACACGACGGAGGGCCGGGCGGTGCTGCACACCGCGTTGCGGGCGCCGGCGGACGCGGTGGTGGAGGTCGACGGGCAGGATGTCGTCCCGGGTGTGCACGCGGTTCTGGACAAGATGGCCGAGTTCGCGGGGCGGGTGCGTTCGGGTGAGTGGACCGGTCACACCGGTCGGCCGATCCGTAACGTGGTGAACATCGGTATCGGTGGTTCGGACCTGGGTCCGGCGATGGCGTACGAGGTGTTGCGTCCGTTCACCGACCGCGGGTTGACGGTGCGGTTCGTGTCGAACGTGGACGGTGCGGATCTGCACGAGGCGTTGCAGGGTCTGGATCCGGCGGAGACGCTGTTCGTGATCGCGTCGAAGACGTTCACGACGATCGAGACGATCACGAA